>DDQZ01000024.1:403-275639 GCA_002343505.1 Verrucomicrobiaceae bacterium UBA2429
CTGCTCGGGCGTGAACACCTGCTCGAGCAGCGCGGCGAGCTGCACCTCGCCGAACACGCCGCGCGTCTTGACGTTCGTGAGCACCCGCTGCAGGCCGCCCACGTCGGCCGCCAGCTTGTTCATGTCGCCCAGGCCCTGGTGCACCTGCGCCAGCATCCTGGTCACGTTGCCGAAGCTCTCGGTCAATCGCGTCTCCAGGGTGGCGTGCAGCTTCTCGTCGACGGTCGCGCGCATCTGTTCCAGCTTCTGCGCGTTGTCGGCCTGCAGCTTCTGCAGCTGCTGTTCCAGCGTGGCGCGCATCTCGCCGATGCGCTGCTCGTTGCGCTGGGTCAGTTCGGAAAGGCGCTGGCCCAGAGCGGCCTCGAAACGCTGCTGTCCTGCCGCGGCTTCGGCGCGCGCCTTGCGCGCGTCCTCGCCGAGCGCCTCGCGCAGCACGTCCAGGCGCTGGTCGGTGGCGCGGGTGAACTCGTCCAGGCGCTGGTCCTGCCGCGCCGCCACCGCCTGCAGCTGCGCGCCGAAGGCATCGATGCGCTGCGCCTGCGCGGCGGACAGGCTGTCGAGCTGCTGCCGCAGTTCGCCGCGGCCCTCGCGCTGTTCCTCGCGCAGCGCCTGCTCCAGCCGCGCGTCCGGGCGGCGCAGCAGCAGCACCGCCAGCAGCACCACGGCCAGGCCGGACAGCAGCACGGCGAGGATCGGGAGGAGGTCGTTCGTCATGCCGGCCAGTGTAGCCCGCGGCGTCTCACCGGCTGCGCCGGGCGGGACGTGCGACCATGATGCCGCACGGCAGGGGAAGCCGGGGCGGGCGGCGTTGCGGCGATGGGATCGATGCGCCTGTGCCGCCGGTCTGCCATGCCGCGCCGGAAAGCGTGGCTTTGCTGCACCGCTTTCGGTCACACTCCGCGCCACCCAGGCTTCCGACGGTGCCGCACGCATGACCCTCAGCACGCCGCTGCTCGTGACGTTCTCCGCCTACCTGTTGCTGATGGTCGGCATCGGCTTCATCGCCTGGCGGCGTACCCGGACCTTCGACGACTACATCCTCGGCGGCCGTTCGCTGGGCAGTTACGTCACCGCGCTGGCGGCGGGCGCGTCGGACATGAGCGGCTGGCTGATGATGGGCCTGCCCGGTGCGCTGTACTTGGGTGGCGCATCGGAGGCGTGGATCGCCGTTGGCCTGGTGATTGGCGCATGGTGCAACTGGAAGTACGTCGCCGGCCCGCTGCGCGTGTATACCGAGCGCGCGCGCAACGCGCTGACCCTGCCAGACTACTTCACGCATCGCTTCGCCGACGACACCCGCATCCTGCGCATCCTCGCGGCGGTGGTGATCCTGGCGTTCGCGCTGGTGCTGGCGGCGCGGGGCGGCGTGGGGGAGCGGCTGCGCGGGATGGCGCTGGAGGGGGGCTCGGCCCCGGGCCTGAGGCTGGCGCTGGCGGAGGAGAGCCTGCGGGCGGCGGGAGCGGCGCCGCTGACGGGGTTCGGCGCGGGGAACTTCGGCGCGGTGTATGCGATGGTGACGCGGCTGCACCATCCGGTGTACCATGTGCTGCACCCGGAGAGTGACGTGGTGTGGCTGGTGTTTGAATGCGGGGTGCTGATGCTGCTGGCGGTGGTGATCCTGGCGGGCTGGTGGGCTTTCGAGTCGGGGCCGTGGACGCGCCAGGGCGAGGGAGGGCGGCGCGGGGCGCGGGCCGACCTGCGCCTGCGGCGCGCGGCGGGGATCGTGACGGGGCTGGCGCTGCTGCACGCGCTGTTCGATGTGCCGCTGCACCGCCCGGCTTATTTCATGGTGGCGGCGGTGACGGCGGCGCTGGCTCTGAAACCGGAGCGCTTGACGGCGGCGACAGGGCGCGCGGGGCGGTGTTTTTTCCGCTCGGCAGGGACGGCGGTGCTGGCGCTGGGGGCGGTGTATCTGGGGCTGCATCTGGGTGTGTGGTTGCCGCCCTCGGGGACGACGGCGGGGGTTTTGCATGACAGGGCGGTGGCGGAGTCTGCAGCGGGGCGGCACAGCGCGGCGCTGGCCGACATGGAGAAGGCGGTGGCGCTGGCGCCTTTGAATTTCCGCATGTACTTCCTGCGCGCGCAGCTCCAACTAAAGCTGCGCCAGCCCGCGGAACAGGCGCTGATGGATTTCAGCCGGGCGCGCGCTCTGGAGCCGGGCCACGCGGGGATGTGCTTTGACGAAGGGCTTTACTGGCTGGGTTTCAGGCCGCTCTTTGCCATCATCCCATGGCGCGAGTGCCTGCGCCGTGATCCGGAGGCGGCGCAGGGCATTCACGGCTTTTACCAGCGGATGCTGAACTCGATGGGCCAGCATCCCGAGCTGGCGGAGCCGCTGTGGCAGCTCGCCAGCCAGGTGGAGCTGCAGATTCTTTACCTGCGCTCGGCTCCGGGCGGGGAGATGTGGCAGGCCAGGCTGGACAAGGTGCTGGCGGCCAATCCGCGCCTGCGCATGACGGACAAGGCGGGGCTGAGGATGATCTTCGACGCCTGGGCGCTGAAGGGCGACAGCACCAAGCTCGAGGCGGGCCTGCGCCAGCACCCCGAATGGCAGACGTACGGCTGGCGGCATCTGGCCGCCGCCGAGGCGCGCGAGGGGCGCTTCCGCGAGGCGTGCGACCTGGCCGCCGCGCATCTGCCCGCGTCCGCGCGCAGCACGAGCCTGGGGGTGGCGGACATCCCGCGCCTGGAGCGGGTGGTGCTGCTGAATCCGGAGGATGCCAGGCCGGCGGTGGAGCTTTATTACGCGCAACGGGCGTCTGGTGATTACAAGGCGGCGCTGCGGAACCTGGAAAAAATCGCCACGCTTCCGAATCCGCCCGACTTTCTCCAGCGTGAAATGGCGGCCATGCACATGCAACTTGAGGACTACCAGCGCGCGTGGGAGATTTTGCGCGGAATCATCGGAGCATCCTCGTAGCGGCATGAAAGTCTCATTCATGTTCCGCTGAAGAGTCCTGCGGAAGATAAGACGCGGCATGAGCGCGGACACGCAAACCTAAAAGGCAGACAGCAGGAATGAATGAAAAAAAGAAACATGATTGACGAGCGTGAGAATTAATTTATCATTCTTGATAATCAGCTTTGATTCCAAAAATTCTAATTTCTTATGGCCAAACTAGTAATCATTGATGACGAGACCGCCATCCTGGAGCTCATGAGCAAGCTCTGCCGGGCAGCCGGCCACACCGTGTTTGGCTGCACGACGGGTCTGGATGGCATCAATGCGATCCGCACCCAGAAGCCCGAGCTTGTCATTGTGGATCTGCGCATTGGCGATGTGAACGGCCTCGATCTGGTGAGCATGTGCCACGAACAGTTCCCCGACACGGCGGTCATCATGGTGACAGGCCACGGCAGCGTGGAGACGGCGGTGGAAGCGATGCGGCTGGGCGCGTTTGACTACCTGACGAAGCCCTTCGATCTGGGGGATCTGATCAAGACGGTCAACCAGGCGCTGAACCGCAACAATCCCGGCACCCAGGCCGCGGCCATGCCGGTCACGACCAGTGTGCGCAGCCCCGGCGCCTCGAAGCTGATCGGCCACAGCGGAGCGGTGCAGCGCATTTTCGAGATTCTGCGCCGGGTGGCGGACAATGACAGCCCGGTGCTGCTGGAGGGCGAGTTTGGCGTGGGCAAGCACATGGTGGCGCGCACGCTGCATGACTCGAGCCGGCGCGCGTCGGCGCCCTTCAAGGAGCTGCAATGCAGCGCCATGCCGGAGGACGCGCTGGAGGCCGAGCTCTTCGGCCACGCCAACGGCGCGCAGGGCATCTTCGGCCGCGCCACCGGTGGCACCGTGCATCTGGCCGAGGTGCATGTGCTGCCCGCGCGCATCCAGGCGCAGTTGAACACTTTCCTGGACGAGACACAAGCCCGCCGCAGCGCCTGGAACAACGGCGGCAGCCATTTCCGCCTTGTCAGCTCCACCACCGTCTCGCTGGAGGAGGAGGCCAAGGAGGGCCGCTTCCGCGAGGATCTTTTTTACAAGCTCTCGGTCGTGCCTTTGAAGATCCCGCCGCTGCGCGAGCGCCGCGAGGACATCAAACCGCTGGTGGACCACTTCCTCAAGGAGCTCTCCGACCGCATGGACGGGCGACCATTCTCCATGGACAGCTACGCCTTTGAGTTCCTGGAGAAGTATTCCTGGCCCGGCAACATCTCCGAACTGCGCAACGCCGTCGAGCGCGCCTGCGCTTTCGCGGAAAACTACCGCGTCAAGCCCGCCGACCTGCCCGCGAAGGTCACCCAGCAGATCGAGGTGCCGACCACCAACGCCAGCAACGGCGTCACCCAGCTCCCCATCGGCTCCACACTGGATGACTTCATCCGCGGGCAGGAGCGCCTGTTCATCCAGGAGACGCTCAAGTACAACAACGGCTCCCGCGAGAAGACGGCCTCGATGCTTGGAGTCAGCATCGCCACGCTCTACCGCAAAATGGGACTCAACGTGGACCGCAAGACCACGGCGTAGGCGCGCGCGCCGTCACCCGCAGCGAACCTATGACGGGCCTTGCCGCGCGGGAAGGGCGGGGCGCGTCAACCGCGCGGGTGGAATTTGCGGTGGACCTGCTTGAGTCGCTTCTGGTCCACATGCGTGTAAATCTGGGTGGTGCTGATGTCGGCGTGGCCGAGCATTTCCTGGATGACGCGGAGGTCGGCGCCGTTGTTGAGCAGGTGGGTGGCGAAACTGTGGCGCAGCAGGTGCGGATGCACGCGCTGCTCCAGCCCGGCATGAGCGGCGCGCTGTTTGACGATCTGCCAGACGCGGGCGCGCGTGAGCGTGCCGCCGCGCCGGTTTAAAAAGACATGGCTGCCCGTTTTCGGTCCGACCAGGGCGGGCCTACCGTGCTGGAGCCAGCCGGCCAGGGCCTCGCGCGCGGCTTGTCCAACGGGTGCGAGGCGGGTTTTGCCGCCTTTGCCGGTGACGCGGATCCAGCCTTCATCGAGGCTGAGATTTTCCAGGCGGGATTCGAGCAGCTCGCTGAGGCGCAGACCGCTGGCGTAGAAAAGCTCGAGCATGGCGCGGTCGCGCCGGTCGAGCGGGCCCGCGCCGGTGATGGACTCGACGAGGCGGCGGGCGTGCTCCTCATTGAGCGTGCCTGGCAGGTGCTTCTCCAGGCGCGGCGGCAGGATGGATTCGGCGGGGTCGCGGGCGAGGTGGCCGCGCTGGGCGAGCCAGCGGAAGAAGATTTTGACGGCGACGAGTTCGACGCGGGCGCTTGAGGCGGCGAGGCCGTCCTTTTTGCGCCGGGCGAGGAGGTCGGCGAGATGGGCGGTGGTGACACCGACGGGATCGGCGAGGTTTTTTTCCTGCTGGAACCAGGATGCCATGGACTCGAGCACGCGGCGCACCAGGAGCTGGTAATTCAGGGAGAGGCCGCGCTCGACGGCGAGGTGCTGGATGAAGCGCTCGATGAACTCGGTCATGACGTGGGCGCGCGGCGGCTGGCGTGATCACAAAGGGCGCAGGTAGCCATCGCAACGGTTGTGCCAGCCTGCGAGCCAGCGCTGCTCGTTGCGCGCGGGCGGCGAGTTGCGGACGCGCTCGGAGAGGACGCGTCTGGCGGAGGCGGCGAAGGCTGCCGGGGTGGGCGCGGTCATGCCTTCGAGCACCTGCAGCAGGCCCCAGCCGCGGCCTTGGTAGCGCTCGGCGGGGGCTGTGCCCTCGCCTTTGAAGTTCACATAGTCCATGAGGCAAAAGGCGCCCTCTGGCGTGGCTGCCAGGCCGTGAAAAATGGCGGCGACTTGCGCGGGCGCGCGCGCCTGGGCCTGCATCTTCGGCAGCGCGCGAGAGAGGCGGGCGAGTATGAAGTCAGTCTGGAGGGCGATGGTGGAGGAAAGGATGCGGCGCAGCTCGCGCAGGCGCGGGTCCTCGCGCGCGGCGTCAAAGGCGGCCTTGTCCGGCCAGGGGCAGGGTCCGCGCGTCCAGGCGGGCATGGCCGCGCCGCGCGCTTCGAGAAAGGCGGCGAGAGGCGGGAAACTCTCCTCAAAGGGGCCGCGCCGCCCAGCGGGATACCAGATGAAGTGGCCGATGCCCAGGGAGGCGAACTGCTCGCCGCTGTTCCAGCTCGTGAGTCCGGCCACGGTGCCGCCGCATTCATTCTGCCAGACGCGCCGGCCGGCTTTCTCCAACTGGGCGGGCGTGAGGCGGACGACTGCGGGCGCGGAGGCCGGCGGCCACGGCGCGGCGGCGCAGGAGAAAAGGAGGCTGAGCAGCAGAAGCAGGGCGGTTTTCATGCGGAGATGCGGGTGCCACGCTACGCCGGAATGACGCGGGCGCAAAAACTGTGACACAGACACTCCTGTCAGTGAGAACTGGACTGGCTGCCCCGGGACCAGCGTGGGAAAGGATGTCCGCGTCACAACTCCCCTGCCCCGAAGAAACCGGCGCTGGACGGCACGCGTCATGCGCTGATGATGGACGGGCATGGCTGATGATGTGAAGATTTCGAAACGCAAGGCATTCCTCCCGGTCACGGAGGATCTGGAGAGTTACCTGGATCAATACGACCGGCTTTACTCGCTGCCGGCGACTTACGCGGACCTGCGCGGCTTCACGGAGAGCTACCCGCTGGATGACAAGCACGGGAATGCCACGCACTGGGCCAGCGTGCTGTACCCGCAGGAAGTCCGGGAGCATCTTTATCCGCGCCTGACGAGCATCTACTCGCTGCTGCGCACGGGGGACATGCAGGCGGTGCCGCATTTGTTTGTGGAGCGGGTGGATTTTTGCGAATTCGGGAACTCGCGCCCCTTCCGGGTGCGAGTGGTAAACCAGTACAATGACAACTACGACCACTTTTATCTCAAGGTGTCCGACGCGTCGCGCGTGTACGGCCTGGAGCTGGAGCATCTGCTGTCGCCGAACCGGATCAATTACCTGGCGCACGGCGGCACGCTGGTGGAGGAGCACATCGCCGGCGTGCCGGGGGACGCCTTCATCCGCGATCATCTCGACCGCCCGGAGGTGAACCGGGTGCGCATCGCGAAGGAGTTCGTCAAATTCAGCGAGCGGTGCTTCATCCGCCTGCTGGGGGACATGCGCAGCTACAACTATGTGATAGACATCACGCCTGACTTCGAGGACGTGCAATACCGGGTGCGGGCGATTGATTTCGACCAGCAGAGCTACGAGGGGCGGCGGAACATTTACCTGCCGCAGTTTTTCAAGGAGAACAACGCGGTGGTGTGGCTGTGCGGGAAGCTGCTGAACCTGCCGACGATGCAGCAGTACCAGGACGAGGAGCGCAGCCTGATCGCACGCCGTTACCTTTCGGAGCACCAGCGACTGTCGGCGCTCATTGAGTGCATGAAAAAAAATCCGCGCGAGCCCCAGGACAAGGTTATCCAGCTCGCCAAGGAACTGGGCGAGCACCATCACACGAGCCGCTTTGACAACTGCGACAGCATGGGCGCGATCGTGGAGACAAACCTCGAGGTGGCGCTGGCGCGGCATTTGATCTGACAGGCCCGCTCACGCCAGGCCGAGCTCGGCCACCTGGTCCTCGTCGAGGCCGAGGTAGTGCCCAAGCTCGTGCAGCCAGGTGATGCGCACCTCCTCACGGAAGACACTCATGTCGCGTCCGGCATGGTCCCAGAGATTGTCCACAAAAAGCCGGATGCGCGGCAGATGGCCGGGCATGTCCGGCTCCGGATCGGCCAGGGAGCAGCCTTCAAAGAGGCCGAGCAAGTCCTCATCGAGGTCATCCTCGCCCGCCTCCATGCAGTCGGCCATGATCTCGGCCTCGGTGACGCAGGCCCGCGCGGCCTCCCGTATTTCGGCCGGCAGACGGCGCGCGGCGCGCTCAATGACTCCCTCGGCCACGCGCAGGAGGCGTGAGATATGCGCGTCTCCCAGGCTCATGGGTCGTAAAGAGTGCCTGCGCGGTTGGGTGAGTTGAAGTTGCTGCCGCCGAAGTCGCCCATGAAGTTGCCCATGACCTGGTTTCCCATGCCAGTCTGCCGGGCGCTGTTGTAGAGGCTGTTCTGGATGCCGCCCGCCATCGGCGGCACATTGGACACGGGTCGGTCAGGGGTGGGAATGTCGTTGGCCTTCAGCTCGCTCTGCGCCAGGGCGTGGCGGCTCCAGAGCTGGGTGTCCACCTTGTTGCGCACCCGTTTTTCAAGCTGCCCCAGCTCATGCTCGTGCTCCCAGTCGCTGATCTGCCCGCCGCGCCTGCGCTCCTCAAGCGCGGCGAACTCGGCCTGGTGCTCGGCGCGCACTTTGCGCTCCAGCGCGTCAAGCTCCTGCGGCGTGGGGGCGGTGCTTGCGCAGGCGGCCAGCAGCAGTGCGGCGGCGGAACAGGCGGCGTGGGTGAGTTTCATCGGGCGACTCTAAAACGGCGCGCGCGCGGGTTCAATGCAAACCCTGCCGCGCCGGCCGAGCGCCCGCTACCGGCAAAGAGATGGGCGCGGCAAGATTGTTCTTCCATCACCAGCGCGTACTGCCTCATGATCGCCATCATGAAAAAGCTGCTCCTCCTTTCCCTCCTCGCCGGTCATCTGCACGCCCAGTCCTCCGCGCGCGAGCCGCGCGACCTCAACGGCTACTTCCCCATGACGCCACCCGCGTCCAAGGAGGCCTGGCAGGCGCGGCGGGCGGAGATCGAGCAGCGCGTGGCCCTGGCCTCAGGTCTGTGGCCCATGCCGGAAAAGACGCCGCTGAATGCCGTGGTTCATGGCCGCGTGGAGCGGGACGACTACACCATTGACCGCGTCTTCTTCGAGAGCCTGCCCGGCCACTACGTCACCGGCAGCCTTTATCTCCCGAAGCAGCGCCCGGCCAAAATGCCCGCCATCCTCTGCCCGCACGGGCACTGGCCGGACGGGCGCTTCATGGACCGGGGCGCGGGCACGGTGGCCACGAAGAAGGAGATCGAGACCGGCGCGGAGGAGCTGGAATGCGGCGCGCGCTCGCCGCTTCAGGCGCGCTGCGTGCAGCTCGCGCGCATGGGCTGCGCGGCCTTCCTCTATGACATGCTCGGCTACGCGGACTCCGTCCAGTTCACCGAGCACCGCCACGGCGCGCGCGGGGAGGGTTTCCTCAGCCCGCAGGCGGACCTGCGACTGCAAACCTACTTCGGCCTGCAAACCTGGAACGGCATCCGCGCGCTCGACTTCCTGCTCACACTGGAAGGCGTGGACCCCGCGCGCATCGGCTGCACCGGAGCCAGCGGCGGCGGCACCCAGACGATGATGATCGCCGGGCTCGACCAGCGCGTCGCAGCCGCCTTTCCGTGCGTGATGGTCTCCACCGCCATGCAGGGCGGCTGCACCTGCGAGAACAGCCATTACCTGCGCGTCAACCAGGGCAACATTGACATCGCCGCCCTCACCGCGCCGCGCCCCCTGGGCCTCACCGCCGCCAATGACTGGACCAAGGAGCTGGAGACCAAGGGCCTGCCCGAACTCAAGGCGCTCTACACCACCCTTGGCGTGCCTGACAATGTCACCGCCCACATTGCCACCCATTTCCCGCACAATTACAACCTGCCCTCCCGGCTGGCGATGTATCGTTTCTACAACCAGCACTTCCAGTTAGGCATCCAGGAGCCCGTCCGCGAGCGCGAGTTCCAGGTCGAGGACAAAGCCGCGCTCACCGTCTGGACCGGCGCGCACCCCGCCCCTTCCGGAGAGCAAACCGGAGCCGCCCATGAAAAGAGCGTCTGCGCCTGGATGACCGCCCAGGATGAAAAGCAGATCCAGCCTCTCGTGAAGGGCGCGGATGAGGCGAAGCTGCGGGAGATCGTCGGCGGCGCGTGGAAGGTCATCATCGGACGCGAGCCACCCGCCGCCGGTGAGGTGGAGTACGAACTGCTCACCAAAACCGACCGTGGCGACCACCTCGTCATGGAGGGCATGGCCCGCCTCGCCACGCACGGCGAGGAGGTGCCCGCCACCTTCCTTTACCCGAAGAACTGGAGCGGCCATGCCGTGCTCTGGCTCAGCCTCGAAGGCCCCGCCTCCATCCTCGGCGAAAACGGCCCCGCTCCCGCCGCGCGCGCCTTGCTCGACGAGGGCAAAGCCATCGCCTGCCCCGCGCTCCACCTGCAAGGCGCCACCGAGCAGCCCAAGTCCGGCGACAACCTGCGCGCCAAGCCGGACGACTTCCGCGAGTTCAGCGGCTACACCTTTGGCTACAATCCCAGCCTGCTCGCGCGCCGCGCGCATGATGTCATGACCCTGGTCACGCTCATGCGCAATCAGGAGAAATACCCGCTCAAGAGCCTCGAAGTGCGCGGCCTGGAAGGCGCGGGCCCCATCGCCCTCGCCGCAGGAGCGGTCATGGGATTGAAGAACGTGAAGGCCGATCTCCAAGGCTTCCGCTTCGCCGCCCTCGACAACCCCTGGCACATCCACTTCGTCCCCGGCGCCGTCAAATACGGCGATATCGAGGCGCTGCTGAAGCTGTGCGGGGAGTTGGAGTGAATTCGTTGGAGTGAAGCCTTCAGGCGACACGGGAGTGGACTCCGCTGCGAGAGCTTTCCCAGAACAAGCTAAAGCTTGAACTCCAATCCTAGAACTCCAATCCTTGAATTCAAACCCGCTCTCACATCGCGAAGAATCTCGTGGCGCGCGTTTGACAACTGCGGCTTTTCGGCGACACACGCCGCAGTGCCACGCATTCGCCAGTTTCCCCTTGTTCAGCGCCCCGTTTTCGCGCTGTGGCTGCTGGTTTGTTTCGCGGGTCTGCGCGTGTGGTCGGCGCTGCCGGACATCCAGGATGGCACTGCGGCGAATGACCTCGCCGAAAAGGTGCTGGAGCAGCGCGCGGATGAAAATCATCCCGGCAATCTGACGCTGCCGCAGGGAGCGAAGGACTGCCTGGACGAGGCCTTGCCGGACCTGGCAAGGGGCGCGGTGGCGGCTGAGTTTTTTCACGCCCCCAGCCTGCCCGCCCGTCGAGGCTCATGCCTTCCCTGCCGTGTGCTGAACCGGGGACCTCCCGGCATGGCGGTGTGAAATCCTGAACTCCAGGCGCGCCCGCTCAAGAGCGCGAAAAAATCACGGCGCCGCACGAACGGCGTCACTCCGCCCATGGCGGAAATCCTCATCCGGCCGGCTGACACAGCCGCGCCACCTCCCGCAGGCAGCCGCGTCTGAAACGCCGCCCCTGCGGGCAACCCCGCTTTGCAAAACACACACACATTTTATGAACGACCTTTTGATGAACGCCCTGCGCATCGGCCTGGGCCTATGGCTGCTTTGGATTCTTTGGCTGCTGATCCGCGCCTTTACCGGCCAGGGCCGCGATCCCGATGAAGTCCGGAAGCAGAGCCTCAACCAGGACACCCACTGAGCACGCGGCTCCGGGCGGTGAACTCCGCCGCCCGGAGCCCTTCCTGAATCTCCACAACCGCATCCGCCATGTTGTTTCCCTTCGCTGAAGTTTGGTGGGTTTACGCCCTGTTTGTCGCCTTTGTCCTGGGCATGCTGGCCCTCGACCTCGGCATTTTTCATCGTCACGCCCGCGAGGTCGGCGTCAGGGAGGCCGCGTTTTGGAGTGCCTTCTGGATCAGCCTGGCCGTCGTCTTTGGCGCTGGGCTGTACTTTTTCAGTCTCGACTGGTTCGCGCGCGAAGGCGCGCTGGCCGCGTTTCCGCACCTGACTCCACAGAGCGCCGCCAGGCAGGTGACGCTGGAGTTTGCCACCGGTTTTCTCGTCGAGAAGTCGCTGGCCGTGGACAACCTTTTTGTCTTCATCGTCATCTTCAACTACTTCGCCATCCCGCCGGTTTACCAGTACCGGGTCCTGTTCTGGGGCATCATTGGCGCGCTCGTCTTCCGCTCCATCTTCATCGCCCTCGGCGCTGCGCTGATGCAGTTCCACTCGGTGGTGATCCTGTTCGGGGTGTTTCTCATTTTCACAGGCGTGAAACTCGTCTTCTCCCGCGAGGAGCCTCGTGATCTGGAGCAGAACCGTGTCTTCCGCCTGCTGCGCCGCGTGCTGCCTGTGTGGCCGCGACTGGAGGGACAGCGCTTTTTTGTGCGCCAGTCCGGTGTGCTGCACGCCACGCCGCTCCTGGTGGCGCTGTGCTTCATCGAGGTGTCCGACATCGTCTTCGCAGTGGACTCGGTGCCCGCCATCTTCGCGCTGACGCGCGAGCCGTTCATCGTCTTCACTTCGAACATCTTCGCCATTCTCGGCCTGCGCGCGCTGTTCCTGCTTGTGGCGAAGATCATGCCGCAAATGCACTATCTCAAGTTCGGACTGGCGGGTGTGCTGGTTTTTGTCGGCCTGAAAATGGTGTGGCTGAATCAGAAGTTCGGAGGCCAGTTTCCCATCGCCTGGTCCCTGGGCATCATCGCCGTGCTCATTGGCGGCTCGCTTGCGCTGTCGTGGCTGCTGCCCGCGCGCGGCCATGCTTGCCGGGAAGGTGAAAAGGCTTCATAAAACCGCATGTCCAGCCCCGAGTTCCAGCCCATGACCGCCGAAGAAGTCCGCCGCCTGCGCGACAGGCTGGATGCGGCGGGCAGGAAGCTGGTGTTCACCAACGGCTGCTTCGATCTGCTGCACGCGGGCCATGTGCGTTATCTCAATCAAGCCCGCGCTCTGGGAGATGCGATGGTGGTGGCCGTGAACTCGGACGCCTCCGTGCGCGCGCTCAAAGGCCCCGCGCGCCCGGTGAACAACGAAAACGACCGCGCCGAAGTGCTCGCCGCGCTGCGTGTCGTGGATGCGGTGGTCATCTTCGACGATGAACGAGCCACGCGTCTCATCGAGGCCATCCGACCGCACATTTACGCCAAAGGCGGCGACTACACCGTGGACTCGCTCAACGCGTAGGAGCGTGCCGCCTTGGATGCCGCCGGAGCCGCCATCCAAATCCTGCCCCTGGTGCCCGGACGCTCCACCACCGCCACCCTGAAGCGAGCCGCCGCACCGGAAAAAAGCGCGCGCCTGCGCCTCGGCGTGCGGCGGCTCAGCGGCCGGCGGTGTCCTGGAAGAGGATGTGGAAGGCGGGCGCGCCGGAAGTGGCCGACTGTTTCTGGAGGATGGCGCGGCTCCAGCGCTCGGCGAGGATTTCGTCATCGGGATCGCAGTGGCCGGGACCGGAGTTTGCGATGCCTTCGCGGGGCTTGCCGTTGTCGCGCACGGCCTGGACGACGAAGCAGGCGGTGAAGGCGTTGGCGCTGACGCCGGCCTGGTTGGTGAGCAGGGCCATGGGGGCGTGGTAATAGACGCCGGTCTGATGCCAGCCGCCGGGGAAGCCGGCGCCGGAGAGCTTTTTGGCGGCGGACTGGTCGCCGTCGGGGCCGGGCGGGGTGGCGCCGCCGATGGCGGGGTTGAGGGCGGTTTTGAAGCGGAGCCAACTGCTTTCGTGATTGTTCTGGTGGAAGTCCACGGCGAGGTCACTGACGAAGTGGCGCATGGGCACGAGGCTCATGCGGGTGGCGAAGTGGGCGGGGACGTAAAAGGGCAGGCCGGGATCAAGGGCGGCGAGATTTTGGTCAGCGGCGTGGCGGCCTTTGAGCCAGCCGGCGTTTTCGTCTTTGTCGTCCTTGCGCCCGTCCTCACCGAGGGCGAGCAGGCGTCCGTGGCCGGGCAGATGGCTCAGGAAGTCCACCCAGGCTTCCTCATTGGCACCGGAGCCGTTGCCGGGACGCCAGGTCATGAGGGCGGGGCCGTAAAAGAGGCCGGCGGGGTTGCCCGTGCCCCAGGAGAGGCTGTCGCCGGAGCGGGCGGGTGAGAAGTCACCCGCGAGCACGCCGAGCCACATGCTCCAGGGGCGGGCGAGGGTGACGCAGGGGCGGAGATGGCGGTCCTGGATGTGGCCGGGGTCTTTTTTGACGAGGTCTTCGGCGTCCTTGCCGAGGTAGCCATCGGCGCCGGTCTCGCGGCGGGCGAAACCCTGGGCGTTCGGACTCCACACGGCGTGCAAGGCTTGGGCGGCGGGGTTTTGCTCTTTTTTCAGCTCGCGAAGGGTGTCGCCGCCCTGGCGCAGGGCCATGTAGTCGTCGTGAGCGATGAGGGTGTTCACGCCCCAGGCATGGCGCGGAACGGTGGTGGCTGAGACACTGCCGGAGAGCCACTCGCCCTCGCTGACGGGGGCGCCGCGCGCGTCGGTGTAGCGGGGCGGGGCTAGGATGTCGAGCATCATGCGCATGGGCGGGCCGTTGCGCGGGCTGTTGAGCTGGAATTCGGTGCGGCCCTCGTCCGGGCCGGTGAGGATGGGTGTCTGGGGGAAGCCGGAGTGGATAAAGCCAAGCTCGCCAACGGAGGCGCAGGGGCGCTTGGAGGGAGCGCTGCACAGGAGGGAGCGAGGGCCTTTTTTGCC
The DNA here is from genome assembly GCA_002343505.1 of Verrucomicrobiaceae bacterium UBA2429. Taxonomy (GTDB): domain Bacteria; phylum Verrucomicrobiota; class Verrucomicrobiia; order Verrucomicrobiales; family Verrucomicrobiaceae; genus Prosthecobacter. Next base: position 14,685 of record DDQZ01000024.1, read on the forward strand.
GTCGGTGCGCTTGGTGAACTGCTCGTCCACAAGGGGGATCTGGCCTGCTCCGGAGGTCTCCACGTCCATGTCCTTGAAGGTGGCTGCCAGAGTGCCACTGGTGACGGTGAATTTGACTTTGGTGTAATCCATAAAAGCGGTCATTCCCTGGGGGGCGTGGGTGTCCACGGCGGGGCAGAGGTAGATGCCGGTGAGGGAGCCGGGCAGGCCGGGATCATGCCGCTCGTCGGGCTCGTCCTCGGGAGGAGGCTCTTCGGTGCCGTCGCCGCCATTCGGGTCGGGCTCGAGGTATTTTTGAGTGAGGTATTCGCCGCCGAGGAGCGGGCCGGTGGCGCTGGTGCTCCATTGGGGAACGGGCACGTTCTGGCTGCGGGTGACGAGCTTCCCGCCCACGGGCTGGCGCACGCGCACACTCTGGCTGCCGGCGCCTGCAAAAGCGGCCTGCCAGGGGCGGGCGGTGACGCTTTTGGTCTCCAACACGGGTTCCCGGCCTTCCGGCATCTCTGGCGGAACGGCGGGGGTATTCTCCCCGAAAGGCCGGTGCCGCCAGGTGTGGCCGAGCGCGCCGTAGAAGTGGCCGCGCCCGAAGATACCGGCGGGGGAGTTTGAGCCGGTGCGGTGGCCGAGCACGGGGTCGAGGCTGGCGAGGCGCTCAAGGACGGCGGCTTTGCGCGTGTGGCGCTCCCAGAACTCGACGCTGCTCCGCACTTCCTCGCTGACGGGGGCGGTGTCGGAGGTCCAACTGGGGGATACAAAAAGTGTGTCGGGAATGAGGCTTTCCACGGTGGCTTTGGTAAACCAGCCGGCGGCGCGGTAGCCGCCGGCGCGGTAGGCCTCGAGGGAAAGCCCGTCCTCTGGGCTGCCGAGATTGTTGCCGCTGCGGGTCATCTCCCACCAGGGGCGGGCGGTGCTCTGGCCGGGCGCGGGCACGGGGACCTCATGCCAGACCTGGCCGCCGCGCAGGATGCGCCAGCCTTTGATTCGAAGGACGCTGGCGCGATTGTCGTCGTTGAGGAAGGAGGCAGGCACGACGCCCAGCTCAATGCGGGCGCACTGGCCGAGGGCGTGCATTTTTTTGGGGTCCTTGCCCGGCTCGGGCGTGGGAGTGTAGCGGCCGGAGATGGGGGCTTTGAGCCAGCCGCGCTGAACGAAGGCGCCGCTGGAGAGCGATCCCCAGTCCACTTCGACTTCAATTTCGCCCTGGAAGTCCCCGGTCTCGAAGGGGTTCGGATTCAAGAAGCCGATGCAGAGATCAAGGACGACGCTGGTGGCGTAGAAGCGCAGGTGGCGGTCCACGCCCTGGTAGGGATGCTTGAAAGCGTAGCGCCCGGAGCTGTCGGTCTCCAGCAAGCGGGCAGTGTCATTGCGCACATCCTCCGGCAGCAACCAAAGGGCGCTGCGGGCGCGGGTGGTGACCTCGGCGACGTAGGGCATGGAGCGCGCGCCGACGATGCCGCGACTGCGGTCTATGACGGGCGGGACGATGTCGGGCTGCGCGGACTCGGCGACATTGACGAGCATCTGGAGGAGGGCGGCGCGACCGTTTTGGGTGCCTCCTGCATTGCCGGTGCCGGCGAAGCGGTTGAAGGAGTCGGCCAATGAGCGCGGGGCTCCACGCGTGGGAATGAGGCCGGGGAAATAGGCGGCGCAGTAAGCGGAGTCGGTGAGGCGGGACCAGAGCGGGCTGCTTTGTATGGTGGCGACGGAGACTGGCGCGGAGCGTCCGCTGGTGGCGGCGAGCTGGAATTCGGTGAGGCTGAGCTTTGGCCTGCCCAGCGGGTCGAGGTCCTCTTCATGGCCGAAGAGTGTGAGGCCGGAGGCGGCTGCCTGAGTGAGCTGCTCAGCGCGGGCGCGATCCTCGGCGGTGGCATCTTGCGGCAGGGCGCGGCGCAGGAACCAAGGGTGGACGGGTTTTTCAAGCGGGCTGTTGCGCCATTGGCGGAAGCTCTCGCGCAAATCGGGGCCGATGGCGAGATCCTCGAAACCGCGCGGCCAGGGTGCCTGGAAAAAAGACCAGTCCACCACGGCGGCATTGGCGGCGAGCGGGAGCTGGCCGTCCACCCAGCCGAGCCAGGCATGGCGCGCCTCCGCGGCCGCGCCGGAGGCGAAGCCGATGCCGTCCTGGCCGCCACGGTTGCGCGGGCCGTCGGGGCCTTTTTCCAAAGCGGGCAGGCTGGACTCGAGGGCGAGACGGAGCTGGCGCATGGAACTGCCATCGCCCTGCTCATGCCAGGAGCCGCCGCCTTCGACGCGGTCAGGCTCGCCGATAAGGCGTGCGTAGTGGGGCAGCTCGCGCAGGTCGCGCAAAGGCTGGTCCACATGCAGCTTGGTGTTTTCCACATCCACCCAGTAGGCGTAGCGGCCGATGATGGGATTGTCCGGGCCGGGCGGTTCGGCGGGGTTTTTGTGGACCGGAATCCACTGCACCCAGACGGGGCGCTCGGCGCTGGTCTGGCCGGTGCCGATGCGGAAGCTGTCGTCACTCCAGCGGGTGCCTGTGCGCTCGCGCACGAGGGCCTCGGCGTCCTCGGGCACGCCGGAAAGCAGGCAGGTGCCGGGAGTGAAGGGATTGCGCGGGGTGTTGAGATTGAAGGAGAGGGCGGGGTTGTAATCCGGATTCGGGCGGGAAGGCGTGCCGCCCTGGACGGTGAGGTGCTTCAGGCGCGGGGCGAAGGCTTTCCAGGAGAAAAGCGGGATGTGGCGCGGGTTGGCGGGCTCACCCTGATAGGTGGCGCTGAAGGGCTGGGAAAAGGGCGCGGGATTCTCCTTTGTGCCAGTGAAGGCGGCGGCGCCAGTATGACCGCCGCGGTTCCACGGCACGTCATAGCGGCGGACTTCCAGCAGACCAGGCGTGGCGGCGACATGGCCGGTGAAAGCGCCGGTTTTCTCGACGGTGAAGGCCTCGCGCAGCTTTGCCAGCACTTCCTGCCGGGCGGAGAGCAGCAGCTCGTCGGTGAGCGTCTCGGCCTGATCCAGGCGGGCGTTGGTGTTTTGAATGCTGCTGCTGCCGAGAAAGGCGATGGCGACCACGGCCATGAAACCGGTGAGCAGAAGCACCCAGACGAGGGCGGCGCCGGAGGCGTTGAATTTGAGATTTGAAATTTGAAATTTGAGATCGGATTTCCTCATGCCCCACCTCCTCCCCCTGCCACGGGCAGGATCATGCGGAACTCGCGCGCGCGATGCGGCTGCGCGGTCTGGTCCTCGGCGCGGCCTTCCTCCCAGACATCGGTAAGGGTGACGCGCAGGCGCAGCAGGCCGGGGAGGGCGGTGCTGTCCCAGGCTGGTTCGGCCTGCTCCTGGAGCGGCCCCTGCGTGAGCCATTCGGGATGCAAAGCGATGACGCCAGTGAGCACGGCCTCGGACTGGCTGACCTCGCCATCCTCCAGCCACTCGCGCATGAGCAGCGCCTTGCTTTTGATCCAATGATAGCGGCAGACCTGCCAGGCGCGGCCCTCGCGGCGCAACGCATCGCCGCGCGCGGGCAGGTGCAGGGTGACGCGCCAGCCTTCCTCGTCGCCTGCGGCCAGCAGGCGCTTTTCTCCGTCATCGAGGCGAGGCAGGCGGGCGAGGTCGTCGCCGAGCAGGTGGCGGATGCGGTCGAGCTTTTGCGTGGAGGTCATGCGCCCGCTGGCGGTGCTCACCGAGGTGAGCATGGAGGTGGACATCTCGGCGACGAGCACGCAGACGAGGATGGTGAGGGTGACGGAGACGAGGAGCTCGGGGAGGGTGAAGGCGGCATGGGACGGGGAAGCTCGAAATTCGAAGCTCGAAATTCGAATGTGGAGGGCGGCAAGTCCGCGCGGATGTTCAGCGTCATTCGCACCCGGTGTCTCCGCGCGCGGCGGGCCGGGGACAGCCCGCAGTGCCCGGCAAACTTCGAACTTCGAACTTCGAACTCCGAACTTCGAATTTCGACTCTCCCGTTTCATGGTGCCGTCTTGACGCGCTGCACCACCGAGCGGCTGAGCATATCCGGCCTGTCAGGGGCGTGAAAGCTGACCTGGACGGTCTCCAGGTGATCGCTTTCAAAACCGATGGCGGGCAGGGAGCGCAGGCGCAGAAGCAGCACGGCCTGGTTTTTCTCCTCGGGTTCCAGCAGCCTGCCCTCATGATCAAAGCCACGCTCGGCAGTCCACTCACCCGCAGGCTTTGCCTCCTCGGGCCAGGCGGGATCGGAAAGCAACTGCTGCACGGTGTTGCGGAGATTGGCGGTGAGGCGGTGGTCACCCGCCTCTTTGGCGTCCAGGATGCCCACACTCAACAGTCCCAGCACCGGCAGCGCCGAACCCGCCACCAGGGCGAGCGCCATGAGGATCTCAGTGATGCTGAAGCCGCGCGCGGTTTTTCTGGACGCGAGGTTTTTCATTCGATATGCACCTCCCCGTCACGGCTGCGGATGATGACCCGGTACACCGGCTGGCGGCCGGGACCGGGGCTGAAATGAAACTCCAACTGCTCCTGCGACACGCAGGCCAGACAGCCCTCGGGTGTGAAATCCAGCGCTGGCAGCGGCAGCGCAAGAGTGTCAATTTGCGGCCATCGCAGCACAGGGGAATCGCCCCAGATTTCACGGGCGGGGATTTGCGTGCCATCATCAAGGCGGACGCGCTCGCTTTCCGGCAGTGCGGCGGTGACTGGGCGCGGCAGCGCGCGGTAAGGAGTGCGGTCCATCTGCGGCGGATAGATGGAGAAAGGACTTGCGCGGGTCTCATCGGGATCGCGCTCCTCGCTCCAGACGCTGTCCGGCTGGTGCAGCAGGTCTTTGGCAAAAGCTTCGAAGTCAGACTCCAAATAGCGGTCCAGCACCGGGCCTCCGAGCCAGACGTGCTCCCGCCATCTCTGCCAGGAACGCTGGCCTGCGGCAAGGGTCCAGCCTCCGATGAGACTGCGCGGCAAAGGCACGCGGATGAGCGGCGCGGTCTCGCGCAAATGGGCGGCGCTCTCGTGGGCGGCGGTCGGGCGGGTGAAGGCCACCGGCTCGAGCTGGTTCGCGGGCACGCGAAAGGCATAGACACCGCAGCCGGCTTTGAGATCGGTTTCCTCAAGACCGTATTCGGCCAGCTTGTCCTTCAAGGCGGGACTGACGAGGGCCACGCGGATGTGGGTGTTTTGACGGCGGGCCATCTGGCGCGCGTCACGCAGGACTTGAGCGAAGTCCATGGCCGCCTCATGCACGCCATCCTGGCGTTTGAGGGATTGAAAACCGCTGGCGGTGATGCTGACGATGAATGTCAGCACGACGACGGAAATGAGCACCTCCAACACGGTGAAGGCGGGCGCGGCAGTCACAGCCGGGGCGGAGGCAGGGCGAGGCGCGGGCTTTGCCTGACGGGCACGCAGGGTGGGGCTTTGCGCGACGAGATGCGTGACGAGAGCCTGCGCCCAAGGCGCGTCCGGGTCCGGCAGGCGGATGGCCTTGGCACCGGCAGCGGCGAGCGCCTTGACGAGACCTGCGGCCTTTTCCGCGAGGCCGGGCTCCAGGGCGAACTCCAGGCGCTTGAGCGAACCTTTTTTCATCCCGGCCACACATTCCGTGAGGGCGCTCAGGCGGACTGCGTCGGCTTCGCCCGCGTGAGGCAGAATGAGCCAGCGCTCCTGCGAGAGATCCAGGCTGGCGAGCGCGTCCGGCGCGGCGCGAAAAGCGCGCAGGCCGGCCTTTTCCGCCGCCTCGGTGAGCGCGATGACCGGCGCGTCGGCGCCAAGGCCGAAAACCGTGACGGACGAGCCCGCCACAGCCGGATCATCCGCGGCGGTGCTGGCGGCTTTTTTCACCGATTTGCGGTGCATGAGCAGCCCGGAGACGATGAGGAAGGCGAGCAGAAAACCCTGCCCGTCAATCCAGATCCAGCGCGTCTGCGGCGGCAAGAACTTGCCGTAATGGATGTCTTCCAGAAACTTCCCGGCCTCCCACTTGTGCGCGATGACCGGGCACGAAAGGGCGACCAGCCCCAGCGTGATGGCCGAGAGCATGCCCAGGTTGGCGTGCCAGACGCGGTTGGTGAGTTTCCAGTTGCTGGCCATGGCTTACTTCCCCTCAAAGCCTTCGCTCACCATTTCCCATTCGCCGCCGGGGGCCTTTTTCTTCAGGCCGACTTTGGGGCCGGCGACAAAAAGCGTGCCATCGGCGGCCTGGGAGATGCTGTGGGTGTCGCCGTCATAGACTTTGCTCCAGGCTCCATCCTTGTGTTTCCAGGCGGCGTGCTTGCCTGCGACGAGCAGCGAGCCGTCCGGCGCGGAGACGATGGATTTGGCTTCTTCATCCTCAAAGCCGGGCAGCTTTTCCCAGGCGCCATCCTTCCAGCGCAGCACTCCGGCGTGGCCGCCCGCGTAGAGCGTGCCATCGGCGGCAACAGTCATGCTTTTGATCTCGCGCTGCTTCTTGGCGTCATGCTCATGATGCTCCTTCTCTTTTTTCATCATGTCCTTTTTGGTCTCATCCTTCACGGCGGCGATGGTGACGGGTTTGCCCTCGGCAAGCAGGCGAGTGGTGGAGGCGAGGTAGGGAAAGCCTGCGACAGCGGCGAAGCCGAAAGCAAGGCCAAGCGCGGCCTTGGGCGACCACCAAGTGGGCTGGGGAGCGGGGGATTTGGAGGCGGGTTTTTGGGGCGGGTTCATGATGAAAAGGGGAGGGGCAGATGGCTTGACGCGGCTTGTTTATAACGATTCTCAACATTTCTGCAAACGATTCTCATGAGCATATATTGTCATTTTCGTTTCAAAGGCTGATGCTTTTTCAAAGCTGAAATCACTCCTCCAGCGCGGCGCGCAGTTGCTTGCGCAGGCGGCAGAGGCTGGTGCGCACGGCGCCGGCTTTCATGCCCAGGGAGGCGGCGGTGGTCTCGGCGGGTTCATGGTCCAGCGTCTGGCGTTCGAGGATTTCGCGCTCGCGCGGGGAGAGTTGTCCGAGAGCGGCCCCGAGTTGATCAAGGCGTTCGGCGAGCATCATCTGCCGGTCCGGCGCGCGGGTGTGCGGCAGCTCGATGTCCGCGACATCGGCGGCCGCGTTTTCAAAGCAGGCGCTGAGCTTGTGGCGGTGGCACCAGCGGCGGCGAAGCTTGGCGCAGGTGTTGCGGGTGATGACGCCAAGCCAATGCGCAAAGGGCTCGCGAGGTTCGTAGCGCGGCAGCGCGCGGAAGACGCGGAGCAGGACCTCCTGCACGGCATCCTCCTCCATCTCGGCGGGCGCGCCCCAGGCGCGGGCGGCGCGCAGGATGTGCGGACGGTGGGTGTCCACAAGCCAGGCGGCGGCGCTTTGATCGCGCTGTGTCAGCCAGGCATGGATGGCGGGATGGGCGTCGGCAAACATGATCACTCGGCGAGGTGCAGGCGCATGAAGCGGCGGTTTTTGGAGGCGATGGGGAAGGCATCGCGGACGACGACAGTTTCCAGGCCGTTTTCATCCGGCTCGGAGACGGAAAGGGTGGTCAAACCGGCGCTGGACCAGGATGAGGGGTCGCCGCAGCCGACCGGAATGACCTGGATTTCCGGCAGGTTGGCCCGGCGTTGATAAGTGAGCGTGAGGTAGCCGTCCTGCGGCAGCACGCGCGGCAGCAGCGCGGAAGGCGGCGGCGTGCGCGGATCAAGACCGAGCGCGTAAAGCAGCAGGTTTGGGAATCCGTGACCGCCGAAGTCGGCGTGGGCAAGCGTCAGCGGATTTTCCAAATCACCCGCGAAGTGCAGCTCGCGCCATTCCTCGAAGGTGGGCGCGGCGGGTTCAGACGGCAGGGTGGCGAGGATGGAGTCCTGCACCTCGCTGGCTTCGGCGCCGCGCATGGCGCGCACGCGGTAGCGGTAGGACTGGCCGGGCTGGAGTCCACGAATGAGGAAATCGGTGGCCCAGGGGTCGGCGATTGCAAAACCCTGGTCATGCCCGCCCGCGCCGGAGGCATGAATGAGGGTGCCGGGGGCGAAGCCGTCCTCCGCTTTGCACAACTCCACACGGTAGCCGGTCGGCTCGCGCCCCAGGATGCCTCCGACCCAGTTTAACGTGAAGCCGGTGCGGACGAAGTCGTTGGCGGCCTGATTCACGGGCGCGTCGGCGGCGGTGGTGTTCACGTCAATGACATGGTTGTCGAGCCAGAAGGGCGTGTTGCCCTGCTTCTCACCGTTGACGACGAAGCCGGCGTAAATGCTGCTGTCATTGAAAAACGGCATGTTCGTGAACGATGCCGGTGCGCCGGACATGAGCAGCGCAGGCTCCGAAGTGCCGTCCGGGCCGCAGTCATGCACCTCGTAGGAGCAGAGGTAGGTGTCGAAGCCGGTGCGGATGAATTTGAAACTGAGGCGCAGCCAGTTTGCGGCCTGCAAAAAGGCGTTGAGGGTGTTCTTGGAGTTTTTGATCTCGTTGAAGCCGTCGAAGCTGGCCGTCTCGACCTCGAGCTTGCGGTCCTTGGAGAGGTCCGCCGTGTCATGCTCCAGCTTGAACTTCACAAACAAGGACGGGTGCGTTTTGTTGAAGGTGTCCTTCATCTTGGCGCCCGGCGCGGGCTCGCTGATGAAGCCGAGGCTGATCTCCGCCTTATCCTTGCCCGTGGCGATCTCCGGCACGTTGCGCAAGTTGAACATGAGGCTCGTGCTCGCGTGCGGGACGACAGTGGCGTCGAAGCGCAGCCTGCGCAGCGCCAGGGCCACATGCTCGGCGGGCAGCGCGCTGCGCTCGAATTTCATGGCTCCGCCGGGCGGCGTCCCCGCGCCCTCGCCACCCGCGAAGACCAGGGACGCCTGCTCGGCGAAAATGAGGTAATCCTCCGCGTCGCCGGCGGAGTCAAAAGCGGTGGCCGAGACGGGTGTCACCACACGCACGACGAAGCTGCGCGTGTTGATGGCGTTGACGGCCTGGCCGTCGTCGGCGGTGACGGTGATGATGGCCGTGCCGGTCTGGCCGGGCGCGGGAGTGAAGCGCAGCAGGCCGGAGTCTTCGGGGTCAAAATAGTCCACCTCCAGCAGCGGCAGCAGCGCGGGATTGTCGGAACTGGCGGTGATGTCCACGAACTGGTTGAACTCGCCGCCGTCGCTGACGCCCGTGAGCGGCACGGTGATCTCGCCGCTGTCCGCGGCGATGTCCCCCAAGTCGGCGATGACATCGAGCGTGGGCGCGGCGTTCGAGCCTTCGAGCAGGGTGGTGACGGAGACTGCGTTGGAATTGCCGCTGGCTCCGGCCACATTCAGAGAGCGCACGCGGTATTTGTACGAGGTGCTGGAGGGCAGGTTGAAGAACCGCAGCGCGCGCTGCTCGGCGAAGTTCACCGTCACGCCCGCCGCCTGCCCGCCCTGGCCGAGGGCGTTGATGAAATTGCCCGCCGTGAAGTCCGCAGCCAGCGGCACGGTCTCGACGACGAAGCGGTTCGGATACGGCCCGGCCGGCACTTCCCAGCGCGCGGTGAAGGAGTGCGCGGTGATTTGATACGCCTCAATCGCCACCGGCGTTTCCGGCGGCACGTTCATGACCTCCACGAGATGGTCGTCAATGAACACGCGCGACGTTGTGCTCTTCTCCGAGTCCGCGTATAGCCCGGCGTAAATCCACGGCGCGTCAATCAGGCCGCTGTTGAGAAAGTTCACCGGCTCGGACTCCAGCACCGTGCCCAGCAGTTGCGTGCCGTCCGGCCCGTAGTCCTCCACTTTGAAGCGGAGCTGGAACTGCACGGTGCCCACGGCCAGCGCCTCGAAGGTGCATTTGAACCAGTGGTCGAAGATGCTCTCGTCGCTGACCACCAGCTCGGGTCCCTCGGTCTTTGTGCTGCCGTTCCAGTTCGTCACGCGCGCCTTGATGACGTGGTCCTTGCTCGTGTCGCCTGGATCGTTCTCCGCCGTCACTTTGCAATGCACCGCGTATTTGCCGGAGCCTTCCTCGAAGTATTTTTTCAGCTCGCCGGGCACCACGTCATGGCTGGCGAAGCCGAAGCGGATCTCGCCCTTGTTTTTGATGTCCAGGCTGTCGTTGATCTCGCGGAAATTCACCCAGACGGTCTGGCGCATCAGCGTGGGAGCCGGGCCGGGATAAGGCTGCGAGCGCAGGGCCAGCGTGCCGTGGTCGGAGCCGGTGCCTTGTCCCTGAAACACCGCGCCGCCAGTGGCTGGATCACCCGCGCCCGCTCCCGCCGCCTGGACCAGGCTGCCGCGCAGGTTGGTGATGGCGTATTCGTCCATGTCCTCCGCCTCGTTGAAGTCCACGAGCAGCGGCGGCTGGCGCACGCTGATGTCAAAGGTGCGCGTGATGAGATTGTCCTCCGGCTGGCCGTCGTCCACCGTCACCGTGATAGTGGACGTGCCCTCGGCGCCCGCCGGTTTGAAAAGCAGCGTGCCTGTGCTCTGCGGGCTGGTGTAAAGCAGCACGGGATGCGGGATGATGGCCGGATGCGAGGAGGTGACCGTGACGACCAGCGGCTGGCTTTCACCAAAACCCGCGCTGATGCCCGTGAGCGCGATGCTTTGCTCCGGCGCGCCCGGCGTGAGCAACGGATAGTCCGCGATGGGGTCCAGCGTCGGCGGCACATTCGCTCCATCGCTCAAAGTCGCGGCCAGGATGACGTTCGATGGCGCGCTTTCACCCGCGCCGTTCACCGCCTTGACCCGATAGACATACGGAGTGCTTGGCGAGAGTCCGGTAACAGCCTGGCTGAGAGTGCCGCCGCCTGCGATGCTGATGCCCTGCGCCTGGCCCGGCGTGCCGTCCGCGGCCAAAAAGGTGCCCGCCCCGAAGTTTGCAGCCTGCGTGGTCAGTTCCAGCACATAACCCCCCGCTCCGGCCGCCGCCTGCCAGTTCGCGGTGAGCGCGTTGGTGGTGACATTCACGGCCTCCAGCGCCACCGGCGCGGCGGGCGGCACGGCGTCGAGAATGAGACTGTGGTCGTCCACCCAGGCGGCGTTGGCGGCTTTGTCGCTGTTGACGAGAAAGACCGCCTCGGCGCTGGCGGCGCCGCCGAAGTCGGCATTCGTGACACCGTTCTGCGTGTGCTGGGCCAGCAGAAAAGGCTCCGCCGTGCCGTCAAGACCGAGCGCCTCCAGGGTGTAAGTCACATCGAAGGTGGTGGCCGAGGCTCGCACCAGCGTCAAGGTGAGGCGCAGCCAGTCGTCGAAGTAGCCTGTGTTGTTCAGCGTGACCTTGCCGGACTTGGACTCCGACGTGATGTAGTTGGTCAGCTCCACCTCAATGTTGCGGTGCTTGTTCACGTCGCCGGCCTTGTGCTCGGCCTTGAGCTTGACGTGGATGTTCTTGTTCGCCGCCACCTTGTGCAGCAGTTCCTTGTAGTTGCCCGTCAGCGTCATTGGCACGCTGAAGCCCATGCGTGTCTCCACCTTCGGTTCACCCACGCCGGAGTCATCCACTTCGCGCACATTAAAAAGCATGGACTGCCGCCAAAGCGTGACCGCTCCGCCGCTGCCCGTCACTGTTTTACGCACGACGGCGGTGCGGTCGGAAGTGGTTGTGGAAGTGAACGTCAGCCCCGTCGTGGCGGGATTTCCCGCGCCAGCCCCGGCTTCCTCCACCAGCGTCACCGTACCGTCTGTCGTGGCTGTGGTGTAGGAGGCAAAGTCGCCCGCCTGCTCAAAAGGCATCACCAGGCGGACCGTGTGGTCGTCGAGATAGGAACGGCTGTCCGTGCTCTTGTCCGTGTTGGTGACGACCGCCGCGTAAAGATTGGAGGCGGCGAGCAAGGCCGCGTTTGCCACGCCAGCGGCTGAGCCGCTGTGAACAGGCACCGGCGCCGAGGTGCCGTCCACGCCCAGGGACTCCACCTTGAAGCTCAAATCGAAAACATCCCCGGCCACGCGCCGCGCCGTGATGGTGGCGCGCAGCCAGTGGTCCACGAAGTCCGATTCATTGAAGGCCAGCGTGCCGAACTTGGTCTCCGATCCCGCCGCGTTGTGGAAACCAAAGACTTCCAGCTTGCGAAGTTTGTTCGCGTCCGAAGGCTTGTGCTCGGCTTTCACAAGCACGCCGAAGGAGGGGTTCGTCTTGTGCAAAAACTCCTTCAAATTGCCGCCCGATGTTGTCGTCGCGGTGAATCCCAAGCGCGTCTCGATCTTCTTCTCCGTTCCGCTCAGCGCGTCGTCCACCTCGCGCGGCGAGATGAGCACCGACTGCTCCCACAGGCTGGCGAGCGGCGCGGTGGCGGTGACTTTTTTCAGCAGCACCGTGCTTTTATCCGAAGCGGTGGTGGAGTGATGCACCAGCCCTCCTGTTGCCGGGCTGCCCGCGCCCAGGTCCGCCGCGTGAGTCAGCGTGACCGTGCCGTCCGAGGCCAGTACCGAGTAGCTGGCAATGTCGCCGGCATTCTCAAAACGAACTGTCTCCGCCTGCATCGCAGCAGCCAAAGCAAAGCCAGTGAACCCAAAGCACAGGGAGGAAAATGAGGGAAGTTTCATGCGCATGCATAGATTGGCCGCGCCTAGTTTAAGTGCGACTGAATCTCAGGAGCGCCATTCTTGCGACATTATCCCATTAGTCAAACAACAAAATGCAAAGCCTCCCCTTATCGCACGCCAGTGTCCCTGAATGCAGGGTTGCCACTTTGCCACGCACAGCGCTGCGTTTTTGCAAAACGCCGCCACCCTTTGCCCAGCGGGGATTTTTACCGGCTCAATACTGCGGCACGGTGGTGTCTATCTTCCTGGACCAGGCGGTGATGCCGCCGGCGATGTCCCAGACGTTGTCGCACCCCAGGTTGCGCAGGGCGGCGACGGCGCGGGCGCTGCGGCCGCCGAGCTTGCAATGAACGAGCACTTGCACATCGCGCGGGATTTCCCCGGCGCGGGCTGTGACCTCGCCGAGAGGGATGAGGGTGGAACCGGCGATGCGGGCGGTGGCGTGCTCGTCGGGCTCGCGCACGTCGAGCAGGAAGTGGGGCTCCCCCTGCTGGCGGAGGCTGTGAAGATCGTGGACGGTGAGGGTGGGGACGTCGGGTGGAGGTGTCATGCCGCAGAAGCCGGTATAGTCTATGGGTTCGGTGATGGAGGGATTTTCGCCGCAGACGGGGCAGGCGGGGTCGCGCCGCAGGTTGAAGGTGCGGAAGCGCACGCCGGGGGTGTCCATGTGCAGCAGCTTCCCGATGAGCGGTGCGCCGATGCCGGTGACAAGCTTGATGACCTCCAGGGCCTGGAGTGTGCCGACCAGGCCGGTCAGCACGCCCAACACGCCGCCCTCCGCGCAGGTGGGCACGAGACCAGGCCGCGGCGGGCGCGGGGCCATGCTTGCCGGGAAGGTGAAAAGGCTTCATAAAACCGCATGTCCAGCCCCGAGTTCCTGCCCATGACCGCCGAAGATGTCCGCCGCCTGCGCGACAGGCTGGATGCGGCGGGCAGGAAGCTGGTGTTCACCAACGGCTGCTTCGATCTGCTGCACGCGGGCCATGTGCGTTATCTCAATCAAGCCCGCGCTCTGGGAGATGCGATGGTGGTGGCCGTGAACTCGGACGCCTCCGTGCGCGCGCTCAAAGGCCCCGCGCGCCCGGTGAACAACGAAAACGACCGCGCCGAGGTCCTCGCCGCGCTGCGCGCCGTGGATGCGGTGGTCGTCTTCGATGACGAGCGCGCCACGCGCCTCATCAGTGCAATCCGCCCGCACATTTATGCCAAGGGCGGCGACTACACCGTGGACTCGCTCAACGCGGAGGAGCGCGCCGCCTTGGATGCCGCCGGAGCCTCCATCCACATCCTGCCTCTCGTGCCCGGACGCTCCACCACAGCCACTTTGAAACGCGCCGCAACGCCGGAAAAAAGCGCGCGCCTGTGCCTCGGCGTGCTCGGCTCCGGTGTCGGCTCGAATTTCCAAGCCATCCTCAAAGCCATCCAAAACGGCACACTCGACGCCGAGGTCGCCATCGCCATCTCCGACCAGGCGGACTCGCCTTTTCTGGAGACCGCGCGCGCCGCCGGCATCCATGCGCAGTTCGTGAATCCCGGCGCGAATCCTCGCCGCCTCAGCGACGCGGCGCAGAAGGAGATCGCCGAGCACTTGCAGCGCGCGGGCGTGGACCTCGTCGTGCTGGCGGGCTTCATGAAAATCCTCCGCGCCCCGGTGCTCGACGCCTTCTCGGACCGCGTCATCAATGTCCACCCCTCCCTGCTGCCGCGCCACAAAGGCGCCGACGCCCCGCAACAGGCGCTCGACGCGGGGGATGCCGAAAGCGGCTGCACCGTGCATCTCGTCAACGCCGAGGTGGACAGCGGCCGCACCCTGGCGCAAGCGCGCGTGCCGGTGCTGCCGGGAGACACCGCGGAGACGCTCCATGCCCGCATCAAGGAGGCCGAGCACAAGCTGCTGCCGGGCGTGCTGGCGGAGTGGCAGGCGTGACGCGCTGCGAAAAGTGCAAGCGGCGGGACACCCCTTCACCTGCAAATCACTTGCCAAAAGCTGCTTGCAGAAAGTGCAATTGAGTTGTCATTACCAACTCCCATGATCCGCATATTCCCAACCCTCCTGCTCACGGCGCTGGCCCTCGGAGTCCATGCCCAAAGCCCTGACCAGTTCCGCGCCCAGCAGCAGGGCCGCTACGCCTACACTCCCTTCACCGCCATGTCCTCGCCCGTCGTGCTGCCCATGGACGGCAAAAGCGCCGACTGGGTCACCGGGCTGGATGTCAGCCTGGCCGACATGATCTTCCCGCACTTCCACATGGACACCGCGTATGGCACAGCCTCCATGGACCAGGAGGAACTCGCCGCCGGGCATCACGATCCCATCCGCCGCGACAAGTTCACCATTCAAAACCTGGAGTTCTCCCTCTCCGGCCGGCTCAACGACTACAACGAGTTTTTCGTCACCTATGCCGGCCCCTTCGGCGAGGGGGACAAATACGACGGCATCTGGGAGGAGTGGTTCTGGAAGCTCAAAAACCTGCCCGGCGGCTTCGAGCTGCGCGGCGGTCGCGTTTACAACCGCTTCGGCATCCAGAACACTTACCACCCGCATGGGTTCGACTGGGTGGACCAGTACCTTGTCAACACGCGCATGCTCGGCGATGACTCGCTGACCACCATCGGCGCGGAGATCACATGGATCGCCCCCCTGCCCTGGACCTCGCAGTTTGATGTCGCCATCGGTGTGGCCCCGGAGCATGAGGAGCACGACCACGGCGGCTTCGCCGGACGCTACAATCCGGACGAATCCCACTTCGGCGAGGACCAGACACTCGTCGTCGCCAACTGGACGAACATCTGGAACTACAACGACTTCCACCAGTTCCGCGGCGGCTTCTCCGGCGCATGGGGTGACAACCACTCCGGCTTCCGCACCAGCGTCTATGGCGCGCATTTTGAATACCAGTGGCGGCAGAACGGCTTCGAGCCGGGGGGACGTTATTTCCGCGTGCGCTCCGAGGCCATGTTCAACCGCTTCCGCGTCGAGGACGAGTTCGGCATCCGGGACAATCCCGCGCCGCAGAAGGACTTCGGCGCTTATTTGAGCTTCCTCTACGGAATGCCGAACAATCTCGAACTCGGCCTGCGCACCGAATATGTGGCCGGCAACCACGAGACCGAGCAGGACGCCCGCTTCCGCGCCAGTCCGGGCGTCACCTGGTATGCCAATGCCGCCCGCACCCTGCGGCTGCGCCTGCAATACAACTACGACCACTCCAACATGCGCGGCACAGACCACGCCATCTGGGCGCAGTGCAGCATCGCCTGGGGCGGCCCCGAGGTGCGCTGACCGCGCATGAAGATCACGCCGCGCGCTTCGTTTGAATCCCTGAACCCTCCGACCCAATGAAAAAACTCCTCGCCCTCGCCCTGCTCGCCGCCTCCAGCCTCAGCGCCCAGGCCGCGCTGAAAGTGGCCACCCTGCACCCGCTCATCGCCGATGTGGTGCGCACCGTCGGCGGTGACAAAGTGGAGGTCGTCGAGGTCTTGAAAGCCGGCGCCGACGTGCATCACTTCGAGCCCGGAGCGCGGGACATCGCCGCCATGCGCGGGGCCGGAATCATCTTCGCCAGCGGCAAGAACCTGGAAAGCTACCTCGGCAAGCTGCGCGACAGCGTCGGCCCCTCTGTGAAGGTCGTCGAGGTCGGCCGCCCCATCCCCTCTTTGAAAATGGAGCCGGGGCAGGATGTCTTCGTCTGCTGCCCGCACCACGCCCACAGCGCCATTGACCCGCACTGGTGGCACAGCGCCGAAAACATGCGCCGCGCGGCGCGTGTCATCGCCGATGAACTCGCCGAGGCGGACCCGGCGAATGAAAAAGCCTACGAAGCGGGCGCCAAAGCCGCGGGCAACCGCTTCATGGAGCTGAAAAAATGGGCGCAGCAGCAGATCGCCACCATCCCGCGCGGCGACCGCAAGCTCGTCACCGCCCACGCCGCCTTCGGCTACTTCTGCAAGGAGTTCGGCTTCAAAAGCATCCCCGTGCTCGGCATCGGCCGCAGCGATGACGTTTCCTCCCAGTACATCGCCCAGGCCATCCAGTTGATCCGCGACAACAAAATCCGCGCCGTCTTCCCGGAGGACCAGGCCAACCCCAAAGTGCTCGCCGAGATCGTCCGCAGCACCGGCGCGAAGACCGGCAAACCTCTCGTGGCCGACGGCACCGCAACCTACGCGCACACCTTCGAGACCATGCTCGCGCACAATGTGCGCGCCATTGTCGAGGCCCTCGGAGTGAAAAAGTAAGCCGCAATCACGGCTCTTGATTGTCCCCGGCTTCGCGGGCATTGAGGATCCACCATCCCAGCAAGCGGCCATGCGCGGCTTTCCACCCATTCAGATCTTCCTCATCGCGCTCGCCTTCGGCGTGCTGGCTTTTCCATTGGCCCGGCTCACCGGCGGCGGAGAGGTGGTGATGAGCGCCAATCTGGAGAGCGCGGCCGCGGCTGAGACACCCGCTTATGTAAGGGTGCGTTTCGCCCACCCGCCTCAAAGCGTGCGCCTCATGCAGAGTGGGCGCGATTTGCTGGCCGGTGTGGATTTGTCCGCATCCCCCGCCGAGACCGAGGCCGGCATCCGCATCTCCCCGGACGGTGATGAACTCCAGCTCGACGCCGAATGGCCCGAAGGCACGCCTGACACGGCGCTCACCATCGAGATCGAACCCGACGGGCGCGAGACCCGCGAGCAGACACGCTGGTCCACCGGCTCCACCCTCAGCGAACTCCTCCTCTTCCAATGGTGAAGCCCGCCCACGAATGCAAAGACCACGTCTGCTGGGGCGCCGGCCAGGCGCATCCGCATCACCACCAGCTGGAGGTGTCGGAGCTGGGCGTCAGTTATCACCGGGTGCTGGCGTTGGAGGGCATCAGCTTCGCCACCGAGTGCGGGCGCAGCATCGCGCTCATCGGCCCGAACGGAGCGGGGAAAAGCACCCTGCTCAAAACCCTGGCCGGCCTCATGCCCGCGGACGGCGGCAGCATTCTCTGGCGCGGCCAGCCGCTCACGCGCAGCAGCCATGAGATCGCCTACCTGCCGCAGCGCGGCGAGGTGGACTGGAGCTTCCCCATCACCGTGCGCGGCCTCGTGGAGATGGGCCGCTACCCGAACCTCGGCTGGTGGCGGCAGTATTCCAGGCATGACGCCGACATCGTCCAGCGCGCCCTGACGGCGATGGAGCTGCTCGACCTCCAGGACCGCCAGATCAGCGCCCTCTCCGGCGGCCAGCAGCAGCGCGCCTTCATCGCCCGCGCCCTGGCCCAGGAGGCGCATGTGCTCCTGCTCGACGAGCCTTTCACCGGCCTCGACAAGCCCGCGCAGGAAAACCTCTCCCGCCTCTTCCGGGAGCTGACCGCCGAGGGCCGCCTGCTCATTGCCAGCCATCACGATCTGCAAACCGTGGCCGGCATCTTCGACGACGTGCTGCTCATCAAGCGCCGCCAAATCGCTTTCGGTCCGCTCGCCACCGCGTTCACCAAGGAGAATGTGGCGCTGGCTTATGAAAATCAGGCGTGAGGTGACAGCCGCACCGGCTCATGTTCGGGGATGTTTTGAGCGGCAGCCAGCCTGCGCAAGAGAGGGCCCATGTTCTGCGATCCCCGGCTGGGCATGATTCCTGCCGGCAGCAGCATGAAACGCCTGAGCAATGCCCGGCGCCCGCGCTTGGGGAGGCTCAGTCGTGATCCAAAAAGCCGTGCAGCATCTGGTTCATCGGGAAGGGGCCGCCTGAGTGCGGACCAAAGAAGAAGCGCAGCATCGTGCTGGCCGTCCACACATCCTTGCCGCCCATGTTCGCGTATTCGATGCCGGTCATAAGCTTCAGGCGGTGCTTGGCCAGGTAGAAATTCAGACCGAAATAGCCCGACTGATAGACCCGCCCATCCTGCATGCCGGCGGACTGCTCATAGCGTTTTTGCGGTATGAGACCCTGCGCGCGATTGGAAGCCGCCACCTGGTAACGCAGCACAAGTTGCAGATTGTCCGTCAGGTACCACCCTGGCTGGATGTTCAGAGCAAAGGCATCCCCCTGGTCATTGCCCGTGCCAACGGTGCTTTCCACCACCAGAGACCCGCTGTTCTGAGTCAGGATCAATGCCGTGGAAAAGCCGTCCATGAAGTGATCCAGATTCGTCGCCTGCTCGTCGGCCTCGCTGTGCAGATAAGTGAAATGCAGGTGCGCCGTGTCCGTCGGCAGAGCCTTGCCCAAATCGTAATACACCGCCGCCAGGCAAGACCAGCCTGAGTTGAACTCCGTGAACGCGCGGCCCATGTCCCAGCCCGTGGCGTTGGAGAAAACTCCCGTGTAATAAGTCACCGGCCCGATGACTCCCTGCAGCGTCACCGCCGGAGTGTAGTCAAGGCCAAACATGTTGGTCAGCATTGAGCGCTCAAGGTAGTTGATGTAGCGGCTGGAGACATTCCGGTCGTGCGTGAAGCGGTGCTTCTGCTGTCCAAGGGTCAGCGCCATCTCCGGCATGAACGCCCACTGCACCCACATCTCCGTGAAGCCGTTGTAAAACGGGTCAATGTCACTTCCGCTGACCATTTGCGCGTGCAGCGTCAGTTTTTTGAAAAGCCTCGCCTGTCCGCCCATGCGCAGTCGCCGTGTCTCAAAGCCGACATCATCCCCCGCGCTGCCCTCCGACCAGTGATACTGCCCGTGATAGCGCCCCAGCAGCCACAGTTCCTGCAGCCATGCGTGGTCCGGATCGCGGTGCAGCAGCCCCAGGTTCTCCAGCCTGTCTCCGAGAAAATGCGAGCTGAGAGCGCTGGAGATAAGGTCATCCACTTTGGAATCCTTCCCCCGCACGGAAGCCATGAGGAAAAGACTTGCCAAGGTGATCAAAGGCAGAAACGGGAGTCGAAAGTGACGGTTTGGACAAATAGTGGGATTGATGCGCATGAATTGTGTCGTCGGAGTCACATTGAGAACCGAATGACGGTCCAGCGAGAAGTCTTGTGTGACATTAGCGTCACAAAATGAGGCGCCTTCCCTCCAAATCCGGGTTCTAGCGCATGTTGATTTTTTCATTTTTTGACGACTGGAAGAAAGCAAACCCCGCTTTCAGTCCATCCTAAAAATATCCAGCCCCCACAAAATCCGGGGCATCCCCAGGGTTGACCAGCGGCCAGAAAGCCGCCAGCCTGGAAGTCCTATGCCAGACAAATCCAAACCAAAGACAGCGCGCAAACTCAATCCCGCCCTCGCCAAACCCGTCCAACCGGACGCCGTTCTCGCGGTGGTGGTCGGCTCCGCTCCCCTTACCCGCGGGGAGTTGACCAAAAAAGTGTGGGACTACATCAAGAAACACGGCCTCCAGGACAAGACTAAAAAGACCAACATCAACGCCGACGCGGCATTGAAGGCGGTCTTCGGCGGCAAGAGCCAGGTGACCATGTTCGAGATGACCAAACTGGTTTCCGCGCACGTCAAGTAATCCAACTCCGCCCGTTCTCCCCGGCCTTGAAGTGTCATTGAGGTTCACGAGATCCGCATGCCATTTCAGGCCGGGGATTCTTTTGTGTCAGCTTTTTCTCCTTCACTGCGAATTGAGTCAGACCTGGCACAAGGCGCGCCGCGTCGTCCAGCCTGCCTCAATTCACAACCTTCATATCCTCGTATAAGGCGCTCAACCGCATTTCGAAACCGGTGGAGGCGAGCTTGATCAAGGCGCCGGGGCGGGCTTGAGCGCGGCGGATAACCATCATGCGCGCGGCTGCAACCTTCCCGCCGGTCGGCATCCAGTCTCGGAAACAAGGCCGGGACACGTGACACAAGCGCCCGTCTCACGCGGCCTTGCGCGCCTGAGTCACCAGTTCCATGAAAAGCTTCTTTTGCTCGGCCAGGGCCGCCACGCGGTCCGCCGGCTTGGTGCGGGCCTCCAGGAGAACCCAGCCATCGTAATCCACGCCGACGAGCAGTTTCGCCAGCTTGTCGTAAGGGTAGGCACCCTCGTTGACCTCGCGGATGTGGGTCGTGCGGCCGAGGTAGTCCTGGACTTTGGCAAAGTTCGCTTCAATGCCCTCGCCGGCCAGGTCTTGATCGTTCGAGTTCCAGCAGACGCGCACATTCGGCCTGTCCGCCGCTTGCATCACTGTGCGGATGTGACCGAGGTCGCTCACACCGCCGTGGACTTCCAGGCGGATTTCCTGGCCGAACCCGAGTGCGTGGTCGCCGAGTTCAGCAAGGGACTTGCCGATCTGCTCCAGGGTCTTCTCCACAGGCACATCCTTGGGCAGGTTGTTCGGTTTCACCTTGACCCCGCTGCCGCCGATGTCGTGGCTGAGCTTGATGTAGTCCCTGGCGAGCGCGATCTGCTTTTTCACCTCGTCCGGGTCGCCGCTGTGAAACTCGCAGTTGGTGCCCATGCCGAGCACCTCGACAGGCGAGTCCTCAAAGCGCTGGCGCACGTCCTCGCGCTGCGCGGCGGTCAGGTTTGGCTCCACCTTGTGCGCGTGCTCGATGCGCAGCTCCACGCCCAACACCTCCACCTGCTGGCAATTCGCGATGAGGGTGGGCAGATCCCAATCTGCGCCCCACATGTAAGTGACGAGGCCGAATTGAATGTTCTCGCCCTTGTAGTTCAAGGCCGCGCCTTGAGCCGAGGCGAAACCGGCCGCCCCGGCTCCAAGGAGGGTGGTGAGGAAATGGCGGCGGTCGGGGAATGATGGATGTGTCATGGCGGAAGGAGGGTGGGAAGAACAACGCTTGAATGCTGGCAATCTTTAAGTCACCGCCACTCATGCTTCGGATAGCGCCCGCGCAGCTGGGTTTTCACCGCAGGGTAGCCCTCCTTCCAGAAGCGGCCGATGTCTCCCGTGGTCTGGATCGGGCGCTGCGCGGGGGAGAGCAGGTGGATGGTGACGGTGACGCGCCCGCCCGCCACCTTCGGGTTCTCATTCACATCATACATGTGCTGGAGCACCACACTGACGCTGGGTGGCTGCTTCTCATCATACACGATGCGCGCGCTGCGGCCGTTTTTCAGCGGCAGGCGCTCGGGCGCGTAACGCTCCAGCAGGTCCCGCTGCGCGTGGCTGAGCCATTGATGCAGCACGGGAAAAATGTCGCGGTCCTTGAGTTGGCGGTAGGCGATGCAGCCGTGGCACACCTGCTCGATGAGAATGCGCCGGTCATCCTCGCCAATGGCTGGAATTTCCAGCTCGGGCATCCATTTCGAGAGGCAGTTCACGCGCGTGATCCACTGCTCGACCTTGTCATTCCAGTTCACCAAAGTTAGCCGCCCCGCCACCACCTCATCCGCCAGCAGCGTGGCGGCGGTGGCCTCGTCGGGCTCGCCTTTTTCCCGGCTGCTGAGCACGAGGGAGCGGAAGCGCACCTCCTCCAGGTTCATCACGCGGCGGTTCGTGCTGTCATACACGGCGCGGTGCCCGGTGGTGAGGTCGGCGGAGAAAAGCTCGCGCAGCCACTCCTCCTCCACGCGGGTGACGTGGTTCAGCCGCACGGTGAGCGCGCGGCCCTGCACCTCGGTGATCTCCGCCGCCACCAGCAGGCGCGGGGCCTTGATGTGCGCGTCCTTGTCCAGATGCCCGGTGTAGCCGCCGGCCAGGCGGTAAATGCGGCTGCCACCGCTGGTCTCGATGCCGAGATGGTCGCTGAAGGCCGCCAGCAGCGTGCGCGCCAGTGCCTCGGGGGAGGCCACCTCGTCATTCACGGGCAAACCCGCGCGCTTGGCGATGCGGAGAAATTGCTCGCAGCTCCGCGCCGCCTCCCGCGCCGCCATCGCATGGATGCGCAGCGGCGCGCAGGCGTTCGGGTCGAAGTTCATCGCCTCCGCTCGTGTAAAGGCGCGCAGCATCGCCTGGAACTCGCTCACATCCCCCGGCTCCCAGAGATCATCGTTTTTGTGCGTGGAGTCGTTTTTGCCCGCCATCAAAATCTCCCGCCCCTGGGCAATCGCCGCGCACAGCGCCGCCTCGCGCACGCAGTGGTTCTCGGCGGCGGCGAGCAACATGCGGGCAAAACGCGGGTGCAAAGGGAAGCGGCTCATTTGTCGCCCTGTCTCCGTGATGCCCTCCGCAGTGATGGCTCCCAGGTCCTGCAGCAAACCGCTCGCACGCTCCAGGGCGGCGGCTGCGGGCGGCTCGAACCAGGCGAAACCTTCCCCCAGGCCAAGCACATGCAGCGCCAGCAAAGCCTCGCTCAGGTCCAGCCGGTGAATCTCCGGCGTCTCGCTTTCCGCACGATGAAGATGCTCCCGCTCCGGCCACAGCCGCACCGCGATGCCCGGCCCCAGACGCCCGGCGCGGCCCGCGCGCTGGTCGGCGGAGGCGCGGCTGATTTTCTGCACCGTCAGCGTGTTGATGCCCCGGCGCGCGTCATAACTGGCCACGCGCGCCAGACCGCCATCCACCACGGCGCGGATGCCCTCGATAGTTAGCGAGGTCTCCGCCACATTCGTGCTGACCAGGATTTTCGGCGTGCCGCCAGGGGCCACCGCCTCGTCCTGATCCTGTGGGGAAAGCTCCCCGTGCAGCGCCAGGATGCGCCGGCCCTTGGCAAAAGAGCGCCCGGCCAGCGCCGTCATGGTTTTGCGGATCTCGTAGGCGCCCGGCATGAAGACGAGCATGTCCCCCTCGAAGCCCGGCGTCTGTGCCAGTGCCTCGCACGCGCGCGCCGCCTGGTCCCACACCGCCTCGGTCTGCCCGGTTTTGAGCTTCACTGGCGCTTGATAACGCACCTCGACTGGGAAGGTCCGCCCTGCCGACTCCAGCAGACGGCAGGGCTGCATGAACTCCGCCAGCGGCCCCGGCACCAGAGTGGCGGACATGACGATGATCTTCAAATCCGGCCGCCGCGTCCGCTGGAGCGCGCGTGCAAAGGCCAGCACCAAATCCCCGTCCAGATGCCGCTCGTGGAATTCATCAATCACAATGCAGCCCACCCCGCGCAGGTCCGCGTCCTCCATCAGCAGACGCAGCATCACGCCCTCGGTCACATAGACCAGGCGCGTCTCCCGGCTCGTGACATTGTCAAAGCGCACCTGGTAACCCACCTCCCCGCCCAGCCGCGCACCTCGCTCCCGCACCACACGTTGCGCCAGCATCCGCGCCGCGATGCGCCGCGGCTGCAGCACCACACAGCGCCGCCCATCCCGCAGCAGTCCGGAGTCCAGCACGAACTGCGGCACCTGGGTGGACTTGCCCGAGCCAGTCGGCGCCTTGATCAGCAGGTTCGGCGTGGCCGCATCCCCCAGCGCGGAGACGACGGCGTCACGGATTTCAAAAATGGGTAGCAGGTCGGGCATGAGGCGCTCAGTCCATGCGCGTGGAGGGCGGGCTTGTCAAAATGGAGCATCCGCTGAATGTTTCACACGAGCGTCGGCTCTTCTTTGCCCGGAAAACATCGTGCCGGAAAATTCATGATGTCTGAGGCTGCGTCTTTTGCGCTCGGCTTGCAGCACTGCCCCTTCCGCAGCATGCCGGAGTCCAGCACAAACTGCGGTACCTGCGTGGACTTGCCAACCCCGTCGGTGCCTTGATCAGCAGGTTTGATGAGTTGAAACAAACAACATCTTGCAACGCAAAGCCGCTGCCGAAAAAATATTGGCACAGCGGGCAGGAAAACTCTGATCACGCACGTTCAAAAACCGCGATGAAACCCGCCTCGACGCTTCAACGCCGCCCCAAATCAAGCGGGAAATTATTTCCGGTCGCCTCCATTCATCCTAATTCATTCAAAATGCATCGTTTTCTCACCTCTTTCTCCCCCAGACCGTCACACACCCCGCGCCACCGTCATCCCCCAAGCAGTTTCCTGGCAGATGATCGGTTGGTTTGGCTGGTTGCGGACAGTCGGCAAAGTGAAGTCAGGCGAGGGATACATCGCGGTGTAGAAGACACAGTGTAGAAGAATGTTTGCAACTCGCGCTCGGAGATCGCAAACTACTCGCTTCAATCCCACCAATTCCTACAATAAAAGCAATTTTCTATCAGTGCCGCCATGCCGATCAGCGAATCCGACATCAGACAATGGATTAAGGTGCGGCACACATACCAGCCGGCCAGGGTGGGTTTTCTGACAGGGAAAAAAATGAAGACGCTGGTGTGGATGGCAGAGGTGCAGTGGGCAAACCAAAGGCAGCTCGAGTCGGTAGAGGCGTTAGAACTTTTCGATGTGTCGGAAGACTCCAGCTTCGAAAGCATTGTCAGAAAGGGGCGCTATGAGCGGATCGAGTCCCTTCGATCTCTGATGACCTTTGAAAAACTCAACGGGGCGTTAAGCAACGTCATGTATTCCATGCGCACCGCCGAGATTCAGTTCTTTGCTCATCAATTTGTCCCCGTCATTAAATTCGTCAACTCCCCCCTCAACCGCCTGCTCATCGCAGATGAGGTTGGCTTGGGTAAAACCATTGAAGCAGGCCTCATTTGGACAGAATGCCGCGCTCGTTTTCAAGCGCGTAGGCTCTTGGTGATCTGTCCCCCGAGCCTTGTTCCCAAGTGGATACGAGAACTACAAGAGCGTTTCGCCATTGATGCGGAGTATGTCGATGCCAAAATCATCCACGCCAAGTTTGACCAGTTCAAGAAGCAGACACCTGCGCACACACAGTCTTTCGCCTTGGTCTCTACCTATCAAGCCCTTCGGCCCAGGCGGGCGGAGAGAAAGCAGTTGCAACCATGGCTCACGACTAATGGCACTGCCGCGAGCAATGAAGGCACCGAGGCGCTGGAAAAATGGAAGCCCCGCCCTGCTCTATATCGTGAAATGCTTGAGTGGGAGGGGCAGCCCTTCATCGAATTGGCCGTCTTCGATGAGGCGCACTTGATGAAGAATACGGCTACCGCCAACCACCTAGTGGGCGACGTGTTCGCTACTGCTGCCCAGTCGGTTCTGGCGCTTTCGGCGACGCCGTTGACGACCAAAAGCCGTGACCTCTATGCGCTGCTCAAGCTTGTCGATCCTGATATGTTCAGGGACGAGGCCACCTTCACTGCACTTTGCCGGCGCAATCGCCCCGCAGTTCACCTCGCCAGTGAGTTGTCTAAGGCATCCAACAATATCGGACGCTGCCTTGAACTGCTTCAACAGATCCCGGAGTCAGCAGCCCAGGTAAATTTGCTGACCCGCCTCCAAGCCGTTTCTGATGCCGGTCAACTGGTCGAAGAAGAGAAGATCGAACTGCTGGGCAAGGCCAATCGGCTCAATGAACTCGGCACGTTCTTGACGCGCACTCGCAAGGTGGAAATCACGGAACACAAGGCCACCCGTGATGCCGTCACTCTTGATGTCGATCCGACAGAGGCAGAACTCGTCTTCTACAATTCCGTGCTCAGACTCATCCGTCAGCGAGTGGCGGAGCGTGGTGACATGCTTTCGCTTTTTCATCTCATTGGCCCCGCGTTGTCGATGACCAGTTGTCTGCCGGTGATGGCCGAAAAGATTCGCTCCGGGGCGACACGATGGGGGGATATGGAAGACCTTGTAGATCTGGATGATGCCTACATTGAGGAAGACAACGATTCCGAATTTGTCGGTGAAGATCAGATGTCGGTGCTTGGTGACCGTGATTGGATTCCCGATCATGACTTCGAGGCGGAGGACACCAAGTATCAAAAACTGCGGCAGGAATTGCTCGCCCGCAGCACCGACGAGAAGGTAATCATCTTCGCCTTCTTCAAGGACACACTCGCCTACTTGAAACGGCGCTTGGAGCAGGACCGCTTCGCCTGCTTGCTCGTCACCGGTGATGTTCGTGACCGCGATGAACGTGACCGACGGCTCAGGGAATTTAGCAGCCCTGAGCATCAGATTCTTCTCTGCTCAGAAGTCGCTGCCGAGGGTGTCGATCTTCAATTCTGTCGCGTCATGGTGAACTACGACCTCCCGTGGAACCCCATGCGCGTGGAGCAGCGCATCGGCCGCATTGACCGCATAGGTCAGCAGGCCAACTCGATTGTTATTATCAACTTCCACGTTCGTGGCACGATTGATGGCAGCATCTACCACCACCTCTACAAGAACATTGGTATCTTCAACGACACGATCGGGGACTTGGAAGGCATCCTTGGCAGCCACGTCAATCGGTTGACCATGGAACTGCTCGCCAACGAACTCAGCCAAGAGCAGGCCGTCGAGAAGATCCGGCTGGTGGCCGAAGCGATTGCGAGGGAGCGCGCGGTGGTGGCGGAGATCGACGAGGAGTCCGAGACCCTCCTTGGCCTCCGTTCCTATTTGCAGAACAATGTGCGGCAGGGCCGTTCGTTGGGCCGTTACATCAAACCCGCAGAACTCCGGTTGTTCGCCGTCGAATACTTTCAGGATGCGTATGCGGGTGCAGACTCCTGCCAGTTGAACTGGGACACGCCTGCCGAAGGTTGCTTGCTCTTGACCCTGAGCTACCGAGCGATGTCCGACTTGGAGGACTACCTCCGCCGGCAAGGCCATGAGTGGCCCAAGGGATTCAACCGGGGCACCCGGTCCGTAACGCTGACGTTTGATCCCGCCCTTCATGAACAGCTCAAGCGACAGCACAGGACCCTGGTCTTGACCAACCATCTTCATCCGTTTGTGAACTGGATGATCGCCTCGTATGAGCACCGTCGAAAGGTTTGGCATCCGGCTTCCGCGATCCGCGTCACCACCAACGACGTGCCCGAGGGCATCTACTTCTATGCGGTCCAACGCTACTCATTGGAGCACCCCGCCTTGTCCAGAAACGAACTCATCTTCCGGGCCTTGGAGGTCGCATCGGGGCAGGTGCTTGACATCAGCCAATCCGAAGGATTGCTAAATCACGCCATTGATCACGGCGACTCCTGGGTGGCCCATGGAACTCATCCGGATTACTCTGCGGCTCTTGAGTCTGTGCAGGCCAGTCTGACCCGCGATTGCACAGAAATTCATGAGTCCTTCAACGAGGAGCTTGAACTCCGCATCAATTCCAAGCGCGCTCAGGTCGAGAGCCATTTTGAACGTCGCATCGAGGCGGCGCGCAGCCGTCTCGCTTCCATGCTTCAGTGGCCAGATCAGCGGAAACAGGGCATCCGCGTCACGCAAAGCCAGATCAACCACCTTCAACAAAGACTGGCTGATGAACGCATGAAGCTGGACGCCTCCGTGCTGGTCAGGCCCGACTCCAAGTGGATCGCCTGCGGGATCATCATCACCCATCACCCCTCATGAGCTACTTCTTCGTCGCAGGTTTCGATTTCGGCACCAGCCACTCCAAAGTGGTCCTCCGCGAACAACGTCAGGGTGTCGCGAAGGCAGTGACTTTTGGTGACGCTGGCGAGGGTCTCTTCCCCTCATTTGTTCGCATTTCAAAGCATACGCTCGCCGGTCCGGAGTCGGGCAAAGGGGACTTGGTCCTGTCCTATCCCAAACTGATCGCCGCTGACGCTGCCTCCGGACGGCAGGAGTTCTCCTCTCTTTATGGTGACCGGCTCGACCACATCCATAAGCTCCTGGGCACCACCACCCTGGAGCAGGTCGCCTCGTTGGCCCTCACCCGCTACTTCCTCAGCGTGCTCAACGCGATCCACGAGTTCATCCGGAACGACCCCGACTGGGCCACCTTCGCTCCGGCCACAGACCTCCTGGTCGTGCAGCTCGCGGTGCCTACCGGCCTTAGTGCTTCCGGCGGCACCATCGATAAGATGATGCAGAGCGCGTTGGCCGCAGCCACCCACTTGCGGGCTAAATCCCCCTCGGCGGCATCCGTCACCTCCGTGGAAGACCTTCTTTTGGCTCTGCAGGAGATCGAAAAGATTGACCCGGACTCCAGAGAGACGCTTGATCAGCTCTGCATCACATACCCAGAGGTCGCGGCGGGCGTCCAGACCGTACTCCGCTCGCCCAACAGCAGGGACGGTAAATACATCACCCTGGATGTTGGCGCGGGCACCGTTGACTTGAACGCCTTTCTCCGTCGCAGCGTCGGCACCGCCGACGCTGAAGCTCGGAACCCCGGCCTCGATTACTGGGCTTGTGAAGTTCGCCCACTGGGATTTGCGCGGCTTGATCTAAGCGCCGGTCACCACGCCAGCCACACGCACGAAGTCACGGTTACCCCCCTAAAAGCGGCAGAACTCTTCGACCAACTCCGGCAAGCCATTGAGAACCTGATGGGGGAAGCCTTCCGCTTCCAGCCCAACCGAATCGATGGTAACGGCGGCTCCCCCTGGACTCATAACATCATTGCCTACATCTGGGGTGGCGGAGCGGAGTATCAGCCCTATGAAGCCACGCTCCTCACGGCTCTTCAGTCACTGCGTGTCGGCATTCATCACGTCACTCGTCTGCCAGTTCCCAACGACAAGTTTCGGCTGCCGGAAGGCGTGAACTTCGGACGGTTAGCCATCGCCTACGGCCTGTCTTACTACTGGCCCAATCTGGAGGCCGTTCGGCTCCCCCATCAGCTCCAGACCTTCAACGAGATTTACCCCGACTACTGGCGGAATCTCGTTCCGGCCACCAGAGTTTGCAGTTGCCGAGCGAACCCAACCTGCGTGCGCTGTTTTGGCACCGGTATGATCACACCGGATACACCGATGACCGCGCTGGGCGGAGACCTGCGTCCGCCTCCAACGACTGCCGTCGCCGTCACTCCCTCTCGTTATCATCAGGCTCTGGATCGCTGCATCATCGAATACAGCAAATTGCCCCGCCCACCGAAAGGCGGGCGCATCATCGAACGAATCCTATTGCTGGATCAGATACGGCGGCTGTCGGCCCGTCCAGAGATCCACGAAGATGACGGCCTGATGCGGGACGCTAAATACATCCTCCAATACAACTTCGGCCTCATTCATGGCCGCGTTAGGGCGCAGCGATTCTCGGCGAAACGCACAATCAACGGCTGCCGGTGCGTCATCATACCCCACGCAAATGGCACTCCATTGGATGTCGAAATCTTTGCCGACAGCCCGACTGCCCTTGAAAATCATGTGAACCACGAAGCTTTTACTGCATTTGTTGACTTTGGTTGCGCGATCAGACAGACAGTTCAGCGCCAGTTCGTCCCCGATATGACCAGTACTGAGGCACCTCGTCCACTTAAGGTGAAGCAACGGAAACCAAAGCGCGGGAAGAAATACAAAAAGAAACGCAATTGATGGCCAAAGCCCCCCACCAAAACGGTCGAGACGCTCAAGCGCGGCGACGCCAAGCGGATGAATATCCCCTCCGCTAAATAAAGAATAAAGTGCCATCTATACATGCGCCGTGCTCCCGCGCCACCCGCTGCGCCAGCATCCGCACCGCGATGCGATGCGATGCGGCGTGGCCGCATCCCCCAGCGCGGAGACGACGGCGTCACGGATTTCAAAAATGGGCAGCAGGTCGGGCATGAGGCGCTCAGTCCATGCGCGTGGAGGGCGGGCTTGTCAAAACGGGGGAGTGCGGAATGCAACGCTGAGTCAGTCGGAATGCAAACGGGGTCAGCCAGAACGCTATTGGGATCATTCAATTGCGGCTCCGGCTGTCGCCGGGGAATGAAGGCAAGGCGGGCTTTGAGCCTGCCGCTCATGGGGCATGTGAGACGGGGAAACCGGTGCTTTTCTGGACATCGCCCTCATTTGTGGCACACCTGATGCCCTCATCCGACCGCCCCCCTGCCAGATGGAACTTTTCCGCGAACAGACTCTCCTGCTGATCAGCACACCGCTGATCCTCGCCGCCATTCTGCTGGAGATTTTCGTCACCCACTTCCGCGGCCTGCGCGCCTACACCTGGCGCGAGACGCTGACCAATGTCTATCTGGCATCCCTCAACGGCGGGCTGGACCTGCTGCTGCGCGGAGTGCTCGTGCTGCCCGTGCTGGCTTGGTGCCACAGTCAAAGCGCTTTTGAGTGGCAGCGCGGCTGGATATACTGGCTGGCTTTGTTCGTACTGGAGGACCTGGCCTATTACGCGCTGCACTACGCGGACCACCACTGCCGGCTTTTTTGGGCGGTGCATGTCACGCACCACTCCTCAGAGGAGTTTAATCTCAGCACCGGCTTCCGTTCCTCGGTCTTCCAGCCGGTCTATCGCACGCTTTACTTCGCGCCGCTGGCGCTTCTCGGCTTCCAGCCGCTGGACATCCTGCTCATGTATGCCGCCACGCAGATTTACGGAAGCCTGATCCACACCGAAAGGATCGGCAGACTGGGCTGGCTGGAGCATGTGCTGGTGACGCCCAGCCACCACCGCGTCCACCACGCCCGCAACGGCCCTTATCTCGACAAAAACATGGGCATGTGCCTCATCCTCTGGGACAAGATCTTTGGCACATTCCAGGAGGAGCTGCCTCAGGAAAAGCCGCTCTACGGCCTGACCAAAAGGCTCGAAAACCGCGGCCCTGTGAATATTGTCTTCCACGAGTGGCGGGACATCTGGCGCGATCTGAAAACCAGCCCCCTGCCCTGGCGCCGGCGCATCGGCCACCTGCTGCGCGGCCCCGGCTGGCGGCCTTGAGCAGAACTTCCTTTTTTTCCCAATCTGGCCAGGCGGCGGAGGAATCATGCGGCGGCGGCGTGGAGCGGCACTTTCATGGTGAAGGCGGTCTCGATGCCTGGAGTGCTCTCCAACTCGATGATGCCGCCATGCGCCTCTACGGTGCGGCGGACGATGCTGAGGCCAAGGCCGGTGCCCTTGATCTCCGGGGAGTGATGCTTGTGGCCGCGGTAGAAGCGCTTGAAAACGAAGGGCAGGTCGTGCGCGGGGATGCCGATGCCGTTGTCGGTGACTTTGAGCGTGCAGTGACCGTCGCTCCATTTGCCCTGGACTCGGATGTGAAGGCCGGGGTTGGGATTCTCTTTGAGGGAGTTTTCAAGGAGGTTGGTGAAGACCTGGTCCCAGTAAAAGCGGTCGCCATGAAGGGTGCCGCCGTCAGGGGGGAAGTCGAGCTCGATGCGCGTGCCGCCGCGGCCTTCGATCATGGGGGCGAGATGGTCGAGGGCGTCCTGGACGCAGGCGCGGACGTTGAATGGCTCGATGTTGAGGGCGGCGGGGCCGTTTTCCAGGCGGGAGATGGTGAGCATGTCCTCGATGATGCGCAGAATGCGCTTGCCGTGCCTTTCCATGACGGAAAGGCAGCGGGCGCGTCCGGCCTCGTCCTTGACGACACCGCTCTGCATGGACTCGATGTAGCCGTTGATGAGGGTGAGGGGGGTGCGCAGCTCGTGGGAGGCGTTGGCGACGAAGTCCTTGCGTATCTGCTCGGTCATCGTCTGCTCGGTGATATCGTAGATCATGAGCCAGGCGCCGCGCTCGGCCTTGGCGGGCAGGGGAGCGGCCTCGACGAGGTAGTGGCGGACGCTGACGGCACCGACGCTGGAGATGCTCTGGTGCTCGATCTCTTTGACGCGGCGTTTTTCCCCGGCCAGGGCCTCGCCGACGAGGGCGCTGATCTGGTGGTCGCCCAGCTCCTCAAGCAGGGTGCGGCCGCGGCGGATGGAGCTTTTGTGCATGAGGTGGCCGAGGCTGCGGTTGCAGAATTTCACGCGCTGGTGGTCGTCCACGATGGCGACGCCCTGGCGGATTTCATTGAGCAGGGACTCGAAGAGGCGGCGGAGGTACTCCTCTCTGGCCAGGGCGGACTCGGCCTCGATAAGGCCGGTGAAGCGTGCGGCGAGCCTGCCGGCCTCAAAAGTTTCCAGCCCGGCTGCGCGGGTGACTTCCATGACGCTGCGCCTCCAGCTTTTTTCACGCCACCATGCCCAGAGGACCGCACCGAGGAGCGCGAGGAGGAGCAGGGTGGCGGGTTCTGGCATGGGCGGTGCTGGCCGTGGAAAGTCTGGCCGCCGGCGCTTTTTTCAAGGCGGGATGATCCGCGCGGCGGCGCGTTTTTTCACCTTCATGCACGGACGTTGGCCGCCTCCTGTGCGGACGGATCAGCCAGGAACTGGTAACCGGTGCCGCGGACGGTGATGATGTGGCGGCCGGCGTCGCCGAGTTTTTCGCGCAGGCGCTTGATGTGGGTGTCGAGCGTGCGGGTGGCCACATCGTCGGAGTAGCCCCAGACCTCGCGCAAAAGCTCGGCGCGGGTGTGGACGGCGGTGTCGTTTTCCATGAGCACGGCCAGGAGCTTGAACTCGGTGGTGGTGAGGTCCACGGGCTGGTCGTTGTGGAAGCACTTCATGTTCTTGCGGTCGAGCAGGAAGGGGCCGGTGCGGACCTCGGAGCTGTGGGTGACTTTTTTGGTGCGGCGCAGGATGGCGGTGATGCGCAGGGCGAGCTCGCGCGGGGAGAAGGGCTTGGTGAGATAGTCGTCGGCGCCGAGTTCGAGGCCGTTGATTTTGTCGGTGACCTGGGCCCGGGCGGTGAGCATGATGACGGGCACGCCGCGGGTGCGGCTGTCGGCTCGGAGGCGCTTGAAGACGGACATGCCGTCCTGGCCGGGGAGCATGAGGTCGAGCACGACGAGGTCGGGCTCGTGCTCGATGACGGCGTTGAGGACCTGAAGGCCGTTGGTGATGCAGACGCACTCATGGCCTTCGCGCATGAGGTGAAGGGTGATCAGCTCCGAAATGTCGGGTTCGTCATCTACGACCAGGATTTTGCTCATAAGGACGCTCCGAGTACACTGGCGGCGGGGCTGTCAACAAACATAAATTGGTGACGACTCCGACACATGCTACCCTGAAACCAGCGCCGGGAAAGCGTGTCGTGACACATTCGTCACAATGCGGAGCTTTGTCGGGGCGTGTTTCTGCTCTCTGTAACTCATTCCGCGCCCGCCATGAGGCTCCTGCTCATCACCGACACCTACCCGCCAGACATCAACGGGGTGGCGCGCACTCTCTCCACCCTGGCGCGCGGGCTCGCGGCGCGCGGGCATGTGGTGGAGGTGGTGACGACGCTGGCGGAGGAGCCTGGCGCGGCGTCCGGGTCTCCCGGCCGGCATGTGATGGCGTCCATGCCGCTGCCGGGTTATCCGGGGCTGCGCATCGGCTTCGCGACGACATGGCAGATGCAGGCGCTTTTTGCCAGCTTCATGCCGGACGCGCTGTATGTGGCCACGGAGACGCCGCTGGGCATCGCCAGCATCCGCGCGGCGAGGAAGCTGGGCATCCCGGTGGTGTCAGGCTTCCACACGAACTTCCAGACCTACCTCGAGGACTACGCGCTGCCGGGGCTGGAAAGCGTGGCTCAGGGCCTGCTGCGCGCGCTGCACAACCAGACGGCGCGCACGCTGACGCCAAGCGCGGACACGGCGGAGATGCTGGAGAAGTGGGGCGTGAAAAACGTGGGCGTGCTGGGGCGCGGCGTGGACACGGAGCTTTTCCACCCCGCGCGACGCAGCGCGGACCTGCGCCGCGAGTGGGGAGCGGGGGAGGATGCGCCGGTGGCGGTGCATGTGGGGCGGGTGGCGGCGGAAAAGAATCTGGATCTGCTCATCCGCGCCTTCGCCGCCTTCCGCGAGGAGCAACCCGGCGCGCCATGCGTGGTGGTGGGGGACGGGCCGAAGCTGAAGTGGATGCAGTCGGCGCATCCAGGCATCCTCTATGCGGGAACGCGCACGGGGGAGGACCTGGCACGGCACTACGCCAGCGCGGATGTGTTTATCTTCCCCAGCACGACGGAGACGTTTGGCAATGTGGTGCTGGAGGCGCTGGCCTCCGGGGTGCCGCCGGTGGCGTTTGACTATGCGGGGCCGCGCCAACTGGTGAAGCCTGGAGTGAATGGCTGGCTGGCACCCTTCGCTGATGATGAGGCTTTTTTGAACCAGACCCGCGCCGCGGCCCGCGCGTGGAATGCCGCGCCGATGCATGAGGCCGCGCGCGCCGCGGCGCTGGAGCTGGGCTGGCAGCGTGTCATTGAGCAGTTTGAGCAGGAACTGCTGAGCGCGCCCCCCGCCGGACCGGCTGCCAGTGCTTGACGCGCATGATTTTCACCACCCTTTGACCGCCATCATGTCCGAAGAACTCGAAGACGAAAACGGCCACGGGCCGGACACGAAGAAAACCAAGCTGCGCGCGCGCACGGTCTTCATCTCGGACGTGCATCTTGGCATGCCCGACTGCAAAGCGGCGCAGGTCTCGCATTTCATCCGCAACACTCGCTGCGACAAGCTGGTGCTCAACGGCGACATCATTGATGTGTGGCACCTGCGCCGGCTCGGCGGGTGGAACAAAAGCCACACGCACTTCATCCGCACCGTCCTGCGCAAGATGGAGAAGGAGAACACGCAGATCATCTACCTGCGCGGCAACCACGACGACCTCCTGGACCGCTTCATCCCCATCTCGCTCGACAACTTCCTCATCACCGACGAGCACATCCACAAAACTTCCGGCGGCGACTATCTCGTGGTCCACGGCGACGGCTTCGACCATGTGACCACGAACCACCCCTGGATCGCGAAGCTGGGCGGCATCGGCTACAACATCCTCCTGCGCGTCAACAGGCTGTTCAACTGGTGGCGGCGGGTGCGCGGCAAGGAGAGCTTTTCCCTCAGCCGCTGGGTGAAGCTGAAGGTGAAGTCGGCGGTGAGCTTCGTCGGCCGCTATGAGGAGCAGCTCCAGGAGCTGGCCAGGGCCAAAGGCTGCAAAGGCATCATCTGCGGCCACATCCACAGCCCCGCGAACAAGATCATCGGCGACACCCATTATCTGAATTCCGGCGACTGGGTGGAGTCGCTCACCGCCATCATCGAGCATGACAGCGGCGAGTTCGAAGTCATCACCTACGACCAGTTCTGCGAGCGCACCAGCCGCGAGCCGAAAGGCGGCGCCGACGTGGCCGTCGTCGCCGGCCAGGCGGACGGCAAAGCCCCGCCACCCATGTGACCCCCATGCAAGACCACATCCTGTCCAGTTTTGACCAAGACCTTGGAAGCCTGCGCGAGCAGGTGCTCATCATGGCCAGCAGCGCGCGCAAAAACCTGGCCTGCGCCATGCGCGGCCTGATGGAGCGCGACACCGACCTGTGCAACGCGGCCATCGCCGCCGACCAGGATGTCAACGAGCTGGAGAAGAGCATTGACCGCCTGGGCATGCAGATCCTGCTGAAATTCCAGCCCACCGCGCAAGACCTGCGCCAGGTCATGGGCACCATCCGCATCGCCAACAACCTGGAGCGCATCTCGGACCAGGCGGGCAGCATCGCCAAGCGCGCGCGCGCCATCAACCTGCTGCCGGAAATGCCCGAGATCAGTCTCATCCAGCCCGTGTATCACCTCTGCGCGCGCAATCTGGAGGCCGGCCTCCAGGCGTTCATTGACGGGGATGTCGAGTCCGCGGCTCTCATCCGCCAGAAGGACAAGGAGCTGGACGCGGCGGAAAAGAACCTGGATCGCGCGCTCATCCAGGTCATGGAGGCGCGCCATTCGCCGATCGAGGGTTACCTGCACCTCATCTTCATCGCGCGCTTTCTGGAGCGCATCGGCGACCACTGCAAAAACATCTGCGAGGACACCATTTTCATCGAGAAAGCGGAGGATGTGCGCTTTGACAAGACGAAGCGCGCCGAGACCGCCGCTCCCGCGTCGTGGTGACTCGAGCGCGGGCGCTCGTCAAACAAACGGGTTGCGAAGGCAAAAAAAACGCCGCCCTTGCGGGCGGCGGTTGATCCAGGAAGCCAGGGGGGATGAATCAGGAGGCGGCCTTTTTCTCCAGCGCGGCCTTGGCCTGGGCGGCCAGGGCGGCGAAGGCGGACTCGTCAGTCACGGCAATGTCGGCGAGAACCTTGCGGTCAATCTCGATGCCGGCGTGCTTGAGGCCCTCCATCATGCGGCTGTAGGTGATGCCGGCGGCGCGGGCCGCGGCGTTGATGCGCTGAATCCACAGGTTGCGGAAGGTGCGCTTGCGGACCTTGCGGTCACGGTAGGCATACGTCATCGCCTTGCGGACGGCGTCCTTGGCGTAACGGAAGTGGGTGGAACGGAAGCCGCGGAATCCCTTGGCTTTGGCGAGTGTGCGCTTGCGCCGCTTGCGGCTGGCGGGTGCGTTGGTGGCTCTGGGCATGTGTGTGTTTCTGCGAGCAGGCTGTTGTTGGAGATTCGATGACCGGCCTCACCTGTTCATAGACCCCGCGGGGCGGGGCCAGACCGGAGCATCGTGGCCCCCGGCGGGGGCCGTGGAGCAGGTCAGCGCGAGTAAGGCATGCTCGCGAGGACGTTTGCTTTGTCCACTTCCGCCACGAGGGCGACTTTGCCGAGATTGCGTTTCCGTTTGCGGCTCTTGTTTTGCAGGATGTGGCGCTTGCCTTGTTTGCGGCGCAGCACCTTGCCCGTCGCGGTTACTTTGAACCGTTTGGAGACAGCTTTTCTCGTTTTAGACAAACCTGAGTTTTTGGACATAGGGGCGGGGACAATGCAGGCGATCCCCCCGACGGCAAGCGGTTTTTGGGCATATTCACGGCGCGTTCTCACCCTGCGCGACCGCGGACGGCAAGCGTCCGGCAACCAGGAAAGCCCGGCACTTTCCGCAAAAAACAACTGGCAGGGCAAGGGGCGGCATGTATTCTCGGCCCCTCTCCAAGGGCGCGCTTAGCTCAGTGGTAGAGCACTGCCTTCACACGGCAGGTGTCGCAGGTTCGAACCCTGCAGCGCGCACCATTTTTCCGGCAAAAAGCCGGCCTCCACGCAGCCTTGGAAGAAGCACGCCGCGCGAGCGTTCCAGTCGCCATGTCCCCCAGGTTCGCCGCGCTTCTTTTCCTGCTTCCCCTGCCCTGCTCCGCCACACCGGTCGAAAACGTGCTCTTCATCGTCTCCGACGACCTGCGCGCCAGCGTGGCCGGCTGCTACGGCGACGCCGTGTGCGCGACGCCGACCATGGACCGCCTGGCGGCGCGCGGCGTGGTCTTTGAGCGCGCCTACTGCCAGGGCACGGTGTGCGGGCCCTCGCGCGCTTCCTTCATGCGCGGGCGTTACTATGGCGGGCCGGGTGTCACGCTGGGGGAGCATTTCATCGCCCAGGGGCGGACGACGGCGCGGGTGGGTAAGATCTTCCACATGCGCGTGCCGGGTGACATCATCGCCGGCACGGATGGCGAGGATGTGCCCGCGTGCTGGTCGGAGCGGCACAATGCCCAAGGCATGGAGGCGCACACGCCGGGTGACTACGCCTGCCTGAACTTGAACATCTTCACCACCGAACTCGAAGGCCGCCAGTCCACGGGTGATCCGCACCGGCCCTTCGTCACCGTCAGCTATGAGGGGGACGGCTCCGACCAGCCGGATGCAAAGGCGGCGGCGAAGTCCGTGGAGCTGCTGCGCAAGTTCAGCGCGGAGAAGAAGCCCTTCCTGCTCGCCACGGGTTTCGTGCGCCCGCATTACCCCATGGTGGCGCCGCGTCCGTATTTCGACCGCTACCCGCACGCGAAAATCGAGCTGCCTCATGTGCCGGAGAAGGATCTCGACGACATCCCGCCGTCCGGCATCTCCAGCTCGAACTCGGAGAAAAACGGCCTGGCCAAATATTCGGACAACCAGCGCCGCATGTGGTCCGGCTATTATGCGGCGGTGACTTTCATGGACGCGCAGCTCGGGCGCATCCTCGACGAGGTGGACCGCCTCGGCCTGGCGGAGAGCACGGCCATCGTCTTCACCAGCGACCACGGCTACCACCTGGGCGACCACACCTTCTGGCAAAAGGCCAACCTGCACGAGCAGGTCACGCGCGTGCCGCTCATCATCGCCGCGCCGGGCGTGCGGCCGGGCAGGAGCCGCTCCCTCGCGCAGTTGGTGGACATTTTCCCCACGCTCTGCGAGCTGACCGGCGCGCCCGTGCCGGAGGGTGTGCAGGGGAAAAGCCTCGTGCCGGTGCTGCATGACACGACGGCGCGCGTCCACGAGGCCGCCTTCTCGTATGACAAAGGCCACCACGCTTTGCGCTCCGAGCGCTGGGCCTACATGCACTACACGGACGGCTCCGAGGAGCTGTATGACATGGAGCAGGACCCCGGCCAGTTCACCAACCTCGCCGGGCAGGCGGGCGTGAGCGCGGTGGTCAAGAAATTCCGCGGACAATTGCAGGCGTATGCGCCGCCTTCAGCCGGACCGAAACGCAAGAAGAAGCAAAAGTAACGCCGTTACCAAGCGATGCGTTTTTTGACCCGACTTCATGCCGTGCTGCTGGCAGCCGCGATGCCGGCTCACGCGGAGCCGCCGCGTCCGAACATCCTCTGGCTCACCGCCGAGGACATGAGCCCGAATCTCGGCTGCTACGGTGATGCGGACGCCATCACACCGCGCCTCGACGCTTTCGCCAAAGAGGCCGTGCGTTACGACCGCGCCTTCGCCACCGCGCCGGTGTGCTCGCCCGCGCGCTCCTGCCTGATCACCGGCATGTTTGCCACCAGCCTCGGCACGCAGCGGCTGCGCTCGGCTTTTCCGATTCCCGCGGAGTTCGGCCCCTTCACCGAGCGACTGCGCGATGCGGGCTGGCATTGCGTGAACAACGTGAAGACCGATTACAATTTGCGCGATGAGCCCGCCTTCATCCGCCGCGCCTGGGAGGAAAGCTCGCCCACGGCGCACTGGCGCTCGCGGCGCGAAGGGCAGCCTTTCTTTGCCGTCTTCAACTTCATGACCACGCACCAGTCCCGCACCAGCGTGTGGTCGCACGAGGAGTTCGAGCGTGAGGTCGGCTCCAAACTCTCGCTCGGGGAGCGGCATGATGCCGCGCATGTCACGCTGCCGCCGTTTTACCCGGACACGGCGGAGTCCCGCCGCGCCTGGGCCCGCTACCACGACTGCGTCACGCGCATGGACACGCAGGCGGGGGAGATTCTCGACCAGATCGAAGCCGACGGACTCGCGGAGGACACGATCGTGTTTTTCTTCGCCGACCACGGCATGGGCATGCCGCGCGGGAAGCGCTGCCTTCACGACTCCGGCCTGCGCGTGCCGCTGCTCGTCCGTTTTCCGAAAAAGTGGGCGCAGTTGGCGCCGGGCGCGCCCGGCTCGGCGACGGAGCGTCTGGTGAGCTTCGTGGACTTCGCACCCACGGTGCTCAGCCTGTGCGGAGTCAAAGCGCCCGCGCATTTCCAGGGCCGCGCCTTCCTCGGCGCGGATGCCGCGCCGCCGCGCGAGTTCGTGCATGGCGCGCGCGACCGCGTGGATGAGGCCTTCGATCTTTCCCGCAGCGCGCGCGACGGGCGCTGGCTCTACATTCGCAACTTCATGCCGCACCTGTCGTGGATGCAGCCCGAGGGTTACTCCGACGCGTCCACCTTCCGCCAGGAGCTGAAACACCTCGCCGCGCAGGGCAGGCTGGAGGGCGGTGCGGGATTCTATGCCGCGCCGACCCGATCTCTGGAGGAGCTCTATGACACGCGGGCTGATCCACACCAGCTCCGCAACCTCGCCCACGCGCCGGAGCATGAGACGACACTGGCGCGGATGCGCGCCGAGCTGCGCCGCTGGCAGATGGAGACGCGGGACGCGGGTTTCCTCACCGAACCGCAAATGTGGCAGCGCCTTGCCGGGGATGAAACGCCCTGGCAAATCGCGCGTGATGACTCGCGGTATCCTCTCGGCCTCCTGCTCGAAGCCGCGGATGCCGTCGGGCGCAAGGATGCCCAGGAGCGCCAGCGCCAGTGGTTGCGCGACCCTCATGACGCCGTGCGCTACTGGGCCGTGACCGACCTTTTCGCCCGCGAGACTTTGACAAAGGCGGACATCCAGGCGTTACGCGAGGTTTTGCAGGACTCATCCACCATCATCCGTGTCGAAGCCGCGTCCGCCCTGGCGCGGCAAGGCGAGACCGGGGAGGCATTGCCGGTTCTCACCGCCGCTCTGCGCTCCGAATCCGTGGAAACAAGGCTTCACGCGGCCCGCGCACTTGAACTCGCCGGTGCTGTCGCCATTCCCGCGCGCGAGGCGATGAAGAGCGCCCTTGATGCGGCGCGCGAGGCCGAGAAATCCGGCGACACATTCTCCATGTTCATCCGCTTCAGCCTCGAAGCCGCGCTGCGTCGCGAGGATTGAAGAGTTTGCGCAAACGGCATCCTCGCGCTCCCGTGCGCGCCTCCGCATGAAACTGCCCGCCATCATCTTCTTTCTGCTTTGCTCCCTGCCCTCCACACCGGCTCACGCGCAGGAACTGACGCTGCCCGACTGCGACTCCAAACCGCACGCGCCGCTGGATGCCGGCGGCAAGGCGGCCGTGGTGCTGTTTTTCGTCTCACCCTTCTGCCCGACGACGAAATCCTTCATGGCCGAGATCAACCAAATCTCCGGCGACCATGCGGAGAAGGCGCGTTTTTTCCTCATCCACTCAGACCCCGCCGTCACGCCCGAAGTGGCGTTCCAGCACGCGGAGATGTCGGGCGTGAGAATGACGGTGCTGCTCGACACGGAGCAAAAGCTGGCCCGTCATGCCGGCGCGCGCGTCACACCCGAGACGGTGGTCTTCTCGCCGCAGGGGGCGGTGCTCTATCGCGGCCGAGTCAATGATCTATACCTCGGCCCCACCAAGCGCCAGCGCGCGGCCACCACGCGGGATTTGCGAGACGCGCTGGAGGCTGTCTTTGCAGGGAGGCCCGTGCCTGAGCCTCAGCACGAGGCGCAAGGCTGCAAAATCAGCGGAATCCCGCAGCCGTGAGATTTTCCTGCGCGCCTTCCCGCGGACAATGTTCACCTGGCCACATTATTATCTGGCCCCCGGACGGCGCACGATGGCCGCCTCGGTTTGAGCGTTCTGGGGGCGCTTGAAAAGTTTGCGCGCGAGTTCCATGACTCGGTTGCGGCGTTCGACAGGCACCTGCTCGTAAACCGGGCTTTTCTCCTGCGAGATGAAACGCGTGGTCTCCTCACCGAACGGACTGCTGCCAGGCGCGTGGCGCACACCAGGTGGGATGTCATGCATGCCTTCGATGATGCTTGGCTGAAGCATGATGAGCAACTCACGCCGGTTGTCCTCTTTTCGAGTGGTGCCAATAAGATGTTTGATGAACGGAATGCTGCCAAGGATGGGCACATTGGTTTTTTCGTTCTCGTCATTCTCGCGGATCAAGCCGCCAAGGAGCACGGTGGAGTTGTTTTTGCACATGACGACTGTGTTGAGCTGCTGCTTGGTCAGAATGGGGTAGGTGTTCTCGGCGATGACCGTGCTGCCGGCCACCTCGCTGTTCTCCTGGGAGATTTGCAGGGTCAACTCGTCGTCGGAGTTGATGAGGGGCACGATGTTCAGGCTGAGCACGACATCCTGATACTGGACGTTGGAAAGCAGTCCGGTGCCTGTGGTGCCGCCGCCGATGAGACCCTGGGTGGATGTGGCGATGGGAAACGAGGAGCCGCTGCTGATGTTGGCCGCCGTGTTGTTCATGGTGAAGACGGAGGGCCGCGAGATGACCTTGAAATCGGAGCTTGTCTGCAGCGTGTGGACGATCAAGTCGAGGCCTTCGCGCACTCCTCCGTAAAAAGTCAGGCCGGAGCGCAGCGCTAGATCCGCAAGCGGCACAGCAGTGCGCGGGTCCAAAGGGAGCACGGCTGCCTGGCCGAGCTGACCTGCCAGGCCCCGGGTGAAGCCCGAACCCTGGCGCTCGCGAGCGCGGATGAGGTATTCAATCCCTATGGAGCCATCCTTGCCATACTGCGCATCTCCAATGACCGCTGAAATGAGAATCTGCTGCGGACGGCGGTCCAATTCGTCGAGAATTTC
This sequence comes from Verrucomicrobiaceae bacterium UBA2429, assembly GCA_002343505.1. GTDB lineage: Bacteria > Verrucomicrobiota > Verrucomicrobiia > Verrucomicrobiales > Verrucomicrobiaceae > Prosthecobacter. Next base: position 56,607 of record DDQZ01000024.1, read on the forward strand.
ATTCAGAATGCGCAGGTGCTCGGGCGGCCCGGAGGCGAAGACGGAGTTCGCCACAGGATCGCTGATGAGCAGCGTTTTGCCGATGACGAGCGAGCGCGGGCCGTTGTTGGGGCGCAGCGGCTGAAGATTGCCGCCGCCTCCACCAAAGCCACTGCCTCCACCGCCAAAACCGCCTCCGCCGAGTCCGCCGCCCAATCCACTGCCAAAACCTCCGCTGTTGTTATTGTTGCCAAAAAGGCCGCCGCCGCCGGTGTTGCTGTTGTTGTTGCCGAACAAGCCGCCGGAGTTTGTCTGTGTGTTGGTGGCGCCGGCGCCACTCTGCCCCAGGCTGTTCACGCCGCCGCCTCCGGCGCCGCCGTTTTCCCCGCCCTCGGTGCGGGAGATGGCGTCGCTGATGATGCCGAGCGCTGCTTCGACGCCCAGATATTTGAGCGTGCGCGAGACAAAATTCCTGAGGTCGGAAGCCGCGTCGAGCTCGTCCACGAGCGTTTGAATGGTCTCCATCGTCTCCGGGCTGGCCATGACGAGCAGGCAGTTGCGCCGGACGATGGCGTGGATCTTGGGCGGAGTCTCCTCGGTGGACGAAGCCGTGCCGCCGCCTGCCGCTGAGGCTGACGCGGCCTGCGGAGTCTCGCCCTGCGGCACGATGCCCATTTGCGCCGCCCCAGGATTCGGAACGGCGGGGCGGGCGCCTGAGCCGCGGCTGCCGCCACTGGAATTGGAGCCGCTCTCGGACAGTCCGAGGATTTCCTCCAGCGCCTTTTTCACATCCTCCGCATCCGAGCGTGTGAGCTGGATGGTCCTGGAGATGGTGGGCGCGGGTTTGTTGTCTATGCGCTCCAGCAGCGCCAGGATGGAGCGGATGGTGTTGCTGTTTTCGGTGATGACCAGCGCCTTGGCGTTCGGCACAGGATGCACAAGACCGTAGCTGTGGCGGGGGATGACCTGGTCAATGGCCTTCTGCGCGTCCTCGGTGTTGAGGTGTTTGAGAATGACGACGTGATTGACCACTTGGTCGGTCTCCGGAAGATCGAAGGCGGACTCGATGAAGGGCGCGCCCTCGGTCTGGGGTTTTTTGGCCTCGGAGAGCAGCTTCACCATGCCTTCGCCGGCGGGCACAAAGGAGTATCCATTCAAAAGCAGGCTCTTCTCGATGAACATGATGGCCTTGTCCTTCGGCAGCTCGCCAGTGGTCTCGATGGAGACGGTGGCCTGCTCGGCATTGGCATCCCGGATGATCTTCAGCCCCGTGAGATCCTCGTAAACGAGCAGGATCTGCGAAAGCGGTGTGTTCGGAAACTGCAGTTCCACGCCGCCGCCGGGTTTGATGGCGTCCTCGGGCCGGATGGCCTCGCGCTCGGCGGGGTCGGCGCTCGCTGAAGCGGGCACGCCGGGGCGCGGCGGCTGGCCGGGGATGGCGCGGCCAGGGGCGGGCAACTGCGGACGCTGGGCGTTCGGACTGGCCGGGCGCTGCCCCTGCGGCGGTATCTGGGCCAGCGCGGATGCAGGGCAAAGACCGAACAGAAGAAGGAGAAAAAGATGGCTGCGGTTCATGGAGGTTCAGGCTCAGGGCTGCGGAGGCGTGATCAATGCGCGGCGCTTTGAAATGGAGGGCGGTGCAACCGCTGACGGCGGTGCGGGCATGGCGGGGGTGAATTCAAATCCAAAGTCCGCAGTGACACCATCCAGGCTCAGGGTCACTTGCGCCGAGTCACGGTTGCGGTGAAGCCGCGCCTCGACGATCTGGAAGCGGTCATTGGCGTCGTTATTTTGAATTTGCCTGTGCATGCCTGTCGTTTTGCTTTTCAAAAAGACACTGACCACTCCGTCCGTGCTTTTGTAGATGCCTGCCAATGACCAGTCACGCGCCCAGGATTCTGCGGGCACCGGACCGGGCGGCGGGGCTTGGCGGAGAAATGGATTTTTTTCCGCGCACCAGACATTTTGAAAGCGCGCCGACGGAATCGCCTCGGGGAGCGCCGAACAAGTTGATCCTCCTGAGTAACTGGAAAAAAGACAGATCATCCCGACAAGGCTGATGATTTGGGAGGTTCTGGAAAAGTATTTCATGGGCTGCTTTTCAGGGTTGCGGAGGCGGGGCGACGGTGGGAGGAGGGATCAATTGACGCCGGCGTGAAATGGAGGGCGGAGTGACAGCAGACGCGGCTCCCGGCGCGCCAACGGCTCCGGGAACTAGAGTGCGCGTTGTGCCTGGCACGGTGACGCCGGGGCGGGGAACGCCGCCCACGCCTCCAGTGGCGCTGACAGGCACACCTGGAGCGCCCGGCATCCCTGGCTGCTGCGCGCCCGGCTGGCCGGCCGCGTTCGCGGGCGGGCGAAGCGTGTTGTTGATGGTGACGGGCTTGGAGATCAGGGAGTCGTCATATTTGATTTCCGCAGACTGGCTGCCCTTGGCTATGATGACAGACGCCTCGTTGCGGTTGCGGTTGAACTTGGCTTCGACCAGACGGAACTCTCCCTCGGTGTCCTCGTTGGTCACGCGCTGGTATTCCTGCGTCTGCTTGTTCTGAAGAGTGACGGTGATCTTGCCCGTCGTGCTTTTGTACATGCCTGCCAGCGCCCAGTCCTGGGCAAAGGAGACGGTGGCCTGTGCCACAGCCACCGTTTTGAGCATGAAGGGATTCTTTGACCACGCAGCCTGGTAGCGGGAGTCAGGGTGGGCCTTGGGGATGTTTTCACCGGCGATCTCCTCCGGCGGATCATCAGCGCCGGGAGTGGCCGGCTGCCCCTCGCGCGCGAGGGCTGACATTTCAACTGGCGGCGAATCCACTTCCGCTGGTGTTTCGACAGGGACGGGAGGCGTCCCTGAAACGCCGGCCTGCGGCATCGCCACAGCGGGCGGGTCATCCGCCGCAGGCTGGTCCTGCGCCACCGCGGTTGCGGCAGCCCAAAATAGAAACAGAATGGCGGAGGTCTTCATGACGGCGGCAGGCGGAACCATTTCTGGATGTTCATGTTCACAATGACCTCCGAGGTGTCCTCCTCATTTGGAGTCATGGTCAGAGCGGGGATGCTGATGAAGGACTCGGGCCGCTGCAGATCATGCAGCCAGCGGTTCATGGCCTCCCATCCCGCGCGCGCTTCGACATTCATGTTCGAGGAGGTCAGCCCGGGACGCTCGCTGGGGGCCACGGGCTGGTTCTGGGTGAGGGTGATGCCATGCGAGCCGGCGGATTTTTGGATCAAATCCAGCAGGCTGAGGTCGGCCTCGCTGCGGCGCGTGTAAAGCGGCTGCTTTTGCTCCAGCCATTGCAGCCTTGTGTTCCAAAAATCCTGCTGGGACAGCAGATCGTCAGCCTCAAGTTTGCGCGACTGCACCTCGATGGCGCGAGCGTCCACTCGCTGCTTCCAGCTTTTCAGCCGGGTCAGTCCGATGAACGCGCCGCCGATGACGAGCACGGCGCCGAGTCCGAGGGCGAGGCGTTGTTCGCTGGCGGTCATGACGATTCTCCTCCGTCGGTTTCACTCTCATCAGGCACGCGCGCCTCGGCGCGGAAGGTGGCGCGCCCGTCGGGCAGGTTGGTGGGCTGGGGAAAGTCCCAGCGCCAGTGCTTGAAGGCATCTGCTCCCACTAGTTTGTCACGAAACTCGATGCCATGCCCCAGGCTTGAGGCCTCGCCGTCGAGAACCATGCCGTCTTCCCTCACCTCGAAGCGGGTCAGGCGGATGCCCTCCGGCGGCAGCAGGGACACGAGCTGGTAAAGCGCCTCCACGGGATAATGCTCGGGGTTGACGGCGGTGCGCATGTCCTCCCAGGCCTCGCGCGCGTCGCGGATGGCGGCCAGCTCCGGCTCCAATCCATCAAGACGGGCAGTCTCGGCGGCAAGCGCGCGGTCGCGCAGGCCCACGCGCACGGCAAAGGCTCCGAGAGCGGCGACAAGCACAAAAACAAATGCCAGGGCGCCCATGGCGACGAGGCGCCGATGCTGACGCTCCGCGCGTTCCCTCACGATCTGGCTTGGAATAAGGCGCGAGGTTTGCCCAGGCAGCACGGGAGCGGTCTCTCTGCGCGCCACAACCGGAAGGTCCAACTCCGCCTCGAAGGCCGCCAGTGACTCGTCGGTCTCGCCATCGGACAGGACGACAGCCACACTCTGCACCGGCGGCATGAGCGCGGCGAGATCGAGCGAGGCGAGCACGCAGCGTATTTCCGCAGCGGCATCGTCGTCCAGATGCCGCGCGGCGAGCGCCTGGCAGTGGAGGGGCTGCCCGGACTCATGCGGCACGGCCAGCACAAGCTGGCCGTCCTCCCGCCAGATCAGCAGCTCGCCGGGATTGAGCTTGTGAAAAGCCACCGACGGGGCAAAGCGGGCGTCCCGCCCCTCATCCAGCACTGTCTCGGGCAGCGGGGCCACCTGCACAAAAGCCGCCGCGGGAAGATCACGGGAGTCATTGCCGAGAGGAAACAATTCGAAGTCATGCGCCTCCGCCGTCTCACCTGCGAAACCGGCGGCCTCCAGTTCGAGCTGCGCGGCCGCCTCGCGGCGGGCGGCATCCACACCCTGGAAGTGCATGGGCACCGAGACAAGACAGCGGGCCGGCAGGGCGATCCAGTCCGCGCCCTTGCGCGAGCGGTTCTCAGGCTCGGGATGGGTGCCGGACCCGTTGCGCGAACGCCATGCCTGAAAGCCCTCCTTGCGGGGCACGAGCATGAGTTCATCGGCGGTTTTCATGAATGAGGCTGAGATGGAGGGCGGTTTGGGGAAAACGATGATACCGGACGGGCCGCAAAGCGCAAGGCAGGAAGGGAGACAGAAGCGTGAAGTGGACGGTTCAAAAGAAGAGCGGGGCGGCTGGTCACGAGCGCCAGACCGCGCCGCGCCAGCGACGCGGAGTCTGAACCGCGAGCGCCCGCCCTGCCAGCATCAACGCCGCAGGGCGGCCCGGATCATGAGCGCCTCGGCCACATTTTCAGCGGTGAGCAGGCCAACAAGGCGGCCCGAAACCGGATCCAGCACGGGCAGCATGGGGCAGCGGATGGAGCGCAGCCGCTCCACCGCCTCGCCTAGGCTGGTGACGGGTGTGACTGACTCCGCGCATTCATCCGCGCAATCCGCCGCAAGGTGCAGCGTGCCGTGCTTGGAAAGGCCCTCGATGAGCCGCTGGCGGCTGAGCACGCCGAGCAGGCTGCCATCCCGCTCCAGCAGGGGAAAGTCGTGCTGCGAGCCGGAGATGAGCAGATCCACCGCATCCGCCAGCACGGCGTCCGGAGGCAGGGTGTGGAAGTCGGTGAGCATGGCATCCCGCACGCGCAGGCCGCGCGTGGCCTCGCTCTCGGAGACGGCGGCGGCCTCCTGGCCGGCGGCCATGAAGATGAAGAAGGCGATGAGCAGCAGGATGGGCTGGAAGACGCCTGCCAGCAGCATCCAGAGCACCACCGTCAGCGCGATCCCCTGGCCGATGGCGGCGGCCCAGCGGGTGGCTTTGCCGTAATCAAAAACCATCGCCATCAGCGCCCGCAGCACACGGCCCCCGTCCATGGGAAAAGCCGGGATCATGTTGAAGACGACCATCAGCAGATTCCACAGCATGAGCTTTTCCCAAAAATGCCCGGACTGCTCAAAACGGAAGGCGGCAGGGTCGGCATCCAGTCTCAAACCCAGCGCCAGATAAATGAGCAAGGCGATGCCGACATTGACCAGCGGCCCGCAGACAGCGACGACAAGCTCATGCGCGGGACGGCGCGGCATGCGCTCCAGGCGGGCCACACCGCCGATGGGCAGCAGGGTGATGTCCGGCGTGCGGATGCCGTAACCGCGCGCGGCGAAGACATGGCCGAACTCGTGCAGCAGCACGCAAAAAAACATGGCGCTGATGAAAAGCACCGCGTCCAGCGCTCCCGGCAGCCCCTCCCCGCGCCCCATGCCGTGAAGGGCCACAAAGGCAAGCAGGATGAAAAAGGTGATGTGAATGCGCACCTCGGTTCCGGCGACGGTGGCGATTTTGAAGGACCATCTCATGAGTCCGCATCCATAGCGGCGCGCGCGCCAAAAGCAAAGGGCGCATGGAGCTGCCTCCATGCGCCCGGTCACCACTCGACCAAACAGGCGTCACACCTGACGCCCACGGCCTTTCAGGCCGTTAAAACCGGATGCAGATGTCCAAGGTGAAGCGGTCGTCGAACAGGCCCTCGGGCTTGATGACGGCCTTCTCATAGGCAAAGCCGAGGTCCACATTGTCAAGAATGCGGGAACGGAACCCGGCGCCGAGCGCGCCCTGCGTGCGGTTGCGCGTGTTCGACGAGCCGAAGTTGATCACATCGTAACCCTCAGTGTTGAGCGGGATGTTGCCGCCCTCATCAAGGACCGTGAAGGCGTTGAAGGTGATGAACGGAATGAACCAGCGGCAGGTGTGATAGTCCACCATCGCGGAGTAATGCAGCATGGTGCTCTGTTCGCTGCCGTTGTTGGGCAGGCGCACGCCGAGGTTGCCGCTCAGATGCAGGTCGCCGTAGCCTTTCTGGGTGGAGACAAAGAGATTCCACTCGCCGCCTCCGCGGCCCTGGAAGACATCGCGCTCTCCCGTGGGAATGTGGAAGGTGAAACCAGGGGTGAGGATGAACTCGTTTTCGATGTCATCAATGAGCGCGTATTTGAAGCCAAGAGCGATGTCCATCCAGCCTTCGGGATTGGCGATGGCGTCGTTGTTGATGTCAAAGTAGCCGTCCTGTGTGGCGATGAAGGCCAAGCGGTCGGTCAGCGCGTAGCGAATTTGCAGCGCGTAGAGCTGGGCGTCCCCGCCGCCAAGAAAGTCGTCGTGAATGTTGTGGTAGGCGAAAATGGGGCGTATCTCCGAGCGGATGACGGCGTCTTCAAAGAAGATGGGGTTCGTCACCGGGGAGATCGTGCGCGCCTTCCAATCCACCGCCTCGACGGGCACGACGGGGTTTTTAGAGGCGGGCGCGGGAGCGCCGGCCTGGAGGTGGAGGGTGGTGAGAGACACGGCCGCGCATGCACCAAGGCTGATGCCGCGCAACCACCGGCTGCGGGAGTGAGGATGGTTGTCCATGAGCGGACAAAAGCACCCGGACAGCCTCCTCGCCACGCACCTGTTGTCATTCACCGGGCGCGGGTTTAGTTGCATGCAAAAGCTACATTTCCAGACGGGCCAGGTCCCGCACAGTATGCGCGTCAAGAACCTCAAAAAAAGCGCGGCGGGCCTGGTAAAGCACGGGCTTCAAGGCGCAGGATTTGATGATTGGGCAGGTGTTTGTGGCCGGGGTGAAGCACTCGACGATGTCACCGCTTTCAGTGAACCGGACGATCTCCCCCAGCCTTGTGTCCGGAGTGTGCGGCGCCAGCATCAGGCCGCCGCCAGCGCCCCGGGTGGAGACCAGCCAACCCGCGCGGGTGAGCGCCTTGGCCACCTTGGTCAGGTGGTTGAGCGACACACCGTAGAATTCGGCCATCTCGCGCGTCGTCACCTTCCGCTCCGGTCTGCTCATGAGGTAGATGAGCACGCGCAGCGCGTAGTCGGTGTGGTAGGTCAGTTGCACGGCGGCGGGAGATGAGGGGTTGTTTTTTTAATCGCACTGAAAGACGCGCTTGCAAAACAGGTATTTTATTTACCCATTAAGGGTTCAACCTCAATTCACACTCCACCCGCCATGAAAAAAATCATCGTCCTTCTCGCCCTCGCTCTTTGTCTTCCGCTCACCGCTGCCGAACCCGGAAAAGCCGCCAACACCGTCTGTCCCATCAGCGGCAAGCCCGTGGACCCGTCCATCACCTGGGAATACGAAGGCGTGACCTATGCCTTCGCCGTCGAGGCATGCCGGAAAAAATTCATCGAAGCGCGCGAAAGCAGCCTCTATCACAAGCTCGGCGGCAAGGCCGCGATAGACGCCGCCGTGGACGCCTTTTATGTGAAAGTGCTCGCCGACAAGCGGGTGAACCACTTCTTCGAGGACGTGAGCATGGTGAAGCAGCACCGCAAGCAGAAGGAATTTCTCTCCGCAGCCTTTGGAGGCCCGGCACCCTGGACCGGCAAGGACATGCGCGCAGCGCACAAAGACCTTCCCGGTCTCAACGACGAGCACTTCAACGCCATCGCCGGCCATCTGAAATCCACCCTGGAAGACCTGAAAGTGGACAAGGCCCTCATAGACCAAGTGCTGGCCATCGCCGAAAGCACCCGTGCTGACGTGCTCAACCGCCCGAAGGCGGCAAAGCCGTGAAAATGACGGCCATCGTCGCATGACCGCAGTCCATCCGGGCTGCGGACTCACCCGCCACTCACATCAACTCCTGCCAGACGGCGGGGTGCATGAAGCCGTTTAAAGCGCTCTGCAAACCACCATCCGTACCGGCCACGGTGGTCATGACCATGCCCGGTTCGTACCGCAGCGAGGGATACAGATGATCTTCCCCGGCGATGTGCAGCTTGGGAATCAAGGCTCCGCCGAGATGCTCGACTCTCCAGCTCATCAGCAGCGGCTCCTCGGTGCTGAAACGCTCCAGTTTGTCCGGGTTTTCCACCCAGCCGACAATGCCGTTGTCGTTAAGGGCGTCCCAAATTTCCCCGGTCGTCAAATCCACCCGCACCGCGAACCCGTGCTCGCCATCGGGCGAGTTCTCCGAGTGGCATAGGAGTCCAAAAATCAGTTGCCGCGCTTGAATTTCATCGGGTACGAAATCGAGTTGAAAACCGAACTCCATGGGGCCGCCCGGCACGTTGAGTTCACCAAAACTGACCAGGGCAAAGCCAGAAAAATGGGTGCCAGCATTCGGGAGAGGGGATGCATTTTTCATATTTTCAAAAATATTCGCCGCATTTTCGCCACTTTGTTTAGAAAATCAAATAATTATGATAAATTATATTCAATCCATACTCTGTATTTACAAAAACAAGACTTCCCTGCCGCCTCACTGCCGAAATGCAAATGCTCCCCTCTCCGAGGCGGCGGATGAGTGGGAAAGAACTCCGCACTCATCGGGGTATGCTGACAAGTCATCCCTTCCAACCCATGATTCTGCCCCGTATATTCACAGCCGCCTTCTGCCTCGTGCTCGCCACCGCCAGCCTGGCTCAGAAGCCGAAATCCGACCCTGCGCCCCTGCTGCCGCTGAACCGCTTCCCGCGCATGGTGCAGGAGTGGATGGTCGGCCAGGTGCGCGCCGCCGAGGAGCGCGGCAATGCCCGCCGCGCGGCACTCAAGACCCGGGGGGACGCCGAGGCTTACGTCCAGTCCGTGCGGGAGCGCATCCGCGAGTGCTTCGGCCCGGAGCCGGAGCGCACGCCGCTCAATGCGCGCGTCACCCGCGTGGTGGAGCGCGACGCCTACAACATAGAAATGGTCGTCTTCGAGAGCCGCCCCGGCTTTCTCGTCACCGGGAACCTCTATGTGCCCAAAGGCCGCCCAGGCAAAATGCCGGGCGTCATCGGCGTGTGCGGACACTCCACCAACGGCAAGGCGGCGGAGGCTTACCAGGCGTTCTCACAGGGCCTGGCGCGCATGGGTTACGTCTGCCTCATCATAGACCCGCCCGGCCAGGGCGAGCGCTTTCAATACCTCAACGGCTTCAAGTCCCGCTTCAATCCCGGCACCGGTGAGCACATCCAGGCCGGCAACCAGCAGACCCTCGTGGGCGAGTTCCTCGGCTCCTGGTTCGCCTGGGACGGCATCCGCGCGCTCGACTACCTGCTCACCCGGCCTGAGGTGGACCCCGCCCATGTCGGCGTCACTGGCAACTCCGGCGGTGGCACCCAGACCACCTGGCTCTGCGGTGTGGAGCCGCGCTGGACGATGGCCGCGCCCGCCTGCTTCGTGACCACCTTCCGCCGCAATGCCGAGAACGAGCTGCCCGCCGACACCGAGCAGTGCCCGCCGCGCGTGCTGGCGCTCGAACTCGACCACAGCGACTTCCTCGCCGCCCAGGCGCCAAAGCCGACCCTCATCCTGGCGCAGGAGAAAGATTACTTCGACGCGCGCGGCGCCACCGAGGCCCACCAGCGCCTCAAAACCCTCTACACCCTGCTCGGCCAGCCCGACAACACACGCCTGCACATCGGCGGCGACTACCACGGCTACTCCCAGGTCAACCGCGAGGGCATGTACCGCTTTTTCAATCTCGCCACCGGCGTCTCCGACGCGCAGGCCGAACCCGGACTCATCTACGAAAAGGATGAAACCCTCTGGTGCTTCCCCGAAGGCCAGGCGGGCAAAGCCTCGCGCACCCTTTTCTCCTTCACCGAGGAAAAAGCCGCCCGGCTCGCTCAGGAGCGCGGCCCCGTGGAGGGCGCGGCCCTTCAGGACGCCATCCGCTCCGTGCTGAATATCCCCGAAGCACCTGGCGGCGCGCCCGATTACCGCATCCTGCGCGCCACGGGGGCGCGCCAGTATCCCGCCAAAGGCTACTGCGCCTACGCCGTGGAGACCGAGCCGGGCATCCACGCGCTCGTCACCCGCCTGCATGATGACACCCTCACCTCCCGCCCGCCCCTCGGCCAGAAGCGCGCCGTGCTTTACCTCTCCCACCGCTCCGCCGATGAGGAACTGCGCGGCGAACCTCTCATCCAGCAGCTCCTCACGGAGGAAAAAGGCGCCGCCTTCTATGCCTGCGACCTGCGCGGCATCGGCGACAGCCAGCCCGACATCTGCGGCATCAATCAAATGCTCCGCCCTTACGGCAGCGACTACTTCATCAGCGCCCACTCCCTCATGCTCGACCGCCCCTACCTCGGCCAGCGGGTCTTTGACGCCCTGCGCGTCATCGAATGGCTCGCCGACCAGGGTCATGAGGAAATCCACCTCGCCGGCCGCGGCTGGGGCGCGCTGGCCGCCGTCTTTGCCGCCGTCCTGGAACCGCGCGCCCGGCAGGTGACGCTCAAAAACGGCCTCTCCTCCTACCTCGAAGTGGCACGCACCGAGGACTACAAATGGCCCTACTCCATGCTCCCGCCGAACATCCTGGCGCATTTCGACCTGCCCGACTGCCACGCCGCCCTGCGCGACCGCAGCCTCCGCCTGCTCGAACCCTGGGGCGCGGCGGACGGCATGAATCCGTGAGCCGCGAGGCCGGCGCGTCACTCACCGTGTTCCACGCTCTCAAACACCGCGCCGCCCAGCAAACGCTCCCCGTCATAAAGCGCGCAGATTTGTCCCGGAGTCAGCGCGCGCTGCGGCTGGTGGAAGACGATCTCCGCGCGCCCGCCGCCGAGCGGGGTGAAATCCGCCGCGCCCGCCGGGCACCGGTAACGCGGCTGCGCCTGGAGAACGCGCGGAGTCTCCAATGGCTCGGTGATGTGGCTCAGACCCGACACCCGGCAGCGGCGCGCCCAGAGCAGCGGCGTGTCCTCGTTTTCAATCGCGATGACCAGCTCATTCGCCGCAGGCCGCTTGGCCACCACCACATACGCCTGTTTGTGAACCGGGCTGGCCACGCCGATGCCCTTGCGCTGGCCGAGAGTGTATAAATGCAGCCCCTTGTGCCCGCCGAGCACCCGCCCCTGCAAATCCACGATCGGTCCGGGCTGGTCGGGCACAAAGGCGCGCAGAAAGTCCTCCATCCGCACCTCCCCGATGAAACAGATGCCCTGGCTGTCCTTTTTTTCCGCCGTCTGAAGGCCCATCTCACGCGCCCGCGCGCGCAGTTCCGGCTTCAAAAGATGACCGATGGGGAATCGGGCGATGCGCGCCTGCTCCGGGCGCATCATGGCCAGAAAATACGACTGGTCCTTGTTCGGGTCCGCTCCGCGCAGGATGCCAGGACCATCGGGCGTTTTGCGCGCGTAATGACCGGTGGCTATGGCATCGAAGCCCCGCTCCCGCGCCCAGTCCCAGAGCACCCCAAACTTCATCTCACGGTTGCACATCACATCCGGGTTCGGGGTGACGCCCTCCTGGTAGCCCTCCAGCAGGTACCTCACCACGCGCTGCCGGTACTCCCTCATCAGGTTCACCACCTGGAACTCAATGCCGATCCTCTCCGCGACCGCGCGCGCGTCCTCGATGTCCTGCTGCCACGGGCAATGACCGGCGACGTTCTCCTCGTTGATCCAGTTCTTCATGTAGGCGCCCGTGACATCATGCCCCTCGCGCGCGAGCAGCGCCGCCGCGACGCTGCTGTCCACTCCTCCCGACATGGCTGCGAGTATTTTCATGCCTCAACTACGCGGAATGCGCGCGAATGCAAAAGATCGAGTGTGGAACGAATAGCCGCAGGTGGGCGCAGGCTGGCAACAGGCGTTTGCCAAATTCAAATCAGCCCGCCAAAATGCCGCCATGCCCGACACATCCGCCCGCTTTGTCCAGATCGAGAACGCTGTCCGCGAGACCAACCCCTGGACACATAACGAATGGCTTTGCCGCCCGGACCTGGTGGAGGCGGAGAAGCTGCTCCTCGTGCGCGCGAACATGGACCCCGGCCATTGCCACCCCTTTCATTTCCATCCCCACCGTGAGGAGATCATCTATGTGGTCTATGGCCGCGCGGAGCAGTGGGTTGGCTCTGAAAAACGCATCCTGCGCGCCGGCGAGATGGCTCACATCCCTCCAGGTGTCGTCCACGCCACCTACAACCCGCATGACGAGCCGCTCGTCTTCCTCGCCATCCTCTCGCCCGCGAAGCTGCCGGACGACCTCGCCGCCGTGCCAGATCCCCAGGATGTCTCGGACCAGGCACCGTGGGCGGACATCCGTGAGGGACTGCCGGTGTGCCGCACCCTGGGGTGAGTGTTGAAAAATCGAAATCCGATCTTCGATCTCCACTTTCCCATTGTCCGCACCCCGCATCGCGTCTTCCATCCAGCGCCATGAAACTCCTCGTCCTCCTCACCCTCCTCATGACCGCCACCGCCGCCCTCGCCAACACCCCCTACCGCCATGTGGTGTTTTTTAAATTCAAGGACAGCGCCACCCCGGAGCAAGTGGCCGGCATCGAGCGCGACTTCGCCGAACTGGCGAAGAAGATCGAAACGGTGGAGGCCTTCGAATGGGGCACCAATGTCAGCCCCGAGGGCCTCAACGATGGCTTCACGCATTGCTTTCTGGTCACCTTCGCAAACAAGGCGGGACTCGAAGTGTATCTCCCGCACCCCGCGCACGAGGAGTTCGTCGGCAAGCTCAAGCCCCTGCTCGACAAGGTCTGCGTGGTGGACTATGTGGCCAGGTGAGATGCCGGGGCAGCCGTCCCGGTTGCACTCATCCGTTTGATACCGCGCGCTCCAGCATCCTGGCGGAAAACAGGCGGGGTGGCCCTTTGTGCTCGTGACAAGCCGGCACGTCTGACCTACACGCCGCCGAAGCGCCTCTGCCGCCTCCCGTATTCGCGCACAGCCTCGAAAAAATCCTCCTTGTCAAAGTCAGGCCACAGCTTGGGCGTGATGTAAAACTCCGCGTAGCTCACCTGCCAGAGCAGGAAATTCGAGAGCCTCAGCTCCCCGCTGGTGCGGATGAGCAGATCGGGGTCCGGATAGTAGCGGGTGTACAGGTGCTTGCTGAACACATCCGTGTCCACCATCCCCTTGTCGAGATGGCCGCGCTCGATGCTCTCGATGAGGCTTTTCACGCCGTCGAGTATCTCCTCCCGCCCGCCGTAGCTCAGCGCCAGGATCAAGGTCAGACCGCTGTTCTGTGACGTGGACTCGATCGAGCGGTGCAGTTGCTCCTGGCATGTCTTCGGCAGGTCATGCAGCCGCCCGATGGCCTGCAGCCGGATGTTTTGCTCCCTCATCTCGGGCGTCTTTTTGCGCAGAAACTGCTCCAGCAGCCGCATCAGCGCGTCCACCTCCCGCTTCGGCCGCTTCCAGTTCTCCGAGGAAAAGGCGTAAAGCGTCAGGTATTCCACCCCGATGTCCCCGCACGCCTCCGTCACCCGCCGCACCGTCTCCGCACCCTGCCGGTGCCCCTCCGTGCGCGGCAGTCCGCGCTCCTTCGCCCAGCGGCCATTGCCATCCATGATGATGGCCACATGGCGCGGGACGATCTTGATGTCTTTGGCGGGGGCGGTCGCGGCCATTGGATTCAGCTTCAAGGGAGACATTCCATGCCTCACACTTCGTAAACCGGCAAGGCGGCCGCTTCAAAGGCAGCGCTCCCGCACTCGACGGCGATCTCATTGAGCGCATCCACCTCGGCGGCGGAAAAAAGCAACCCGCCCGCCTTCGCCGTGTGCGCCGCGTTTTGCGCCTCCGGCTGGCCGGGCAGCATGCAGCCCTCGTTGCCGTGGCCCAGGATGTCATCGAGCACCGCCTTCAGATTCTCCGCAAAGCCGCGCCCCCGGGCAAACATGCCGCTGCTGATGGCGTCCGGGTGGATCACCTGGAAATAAAAACTGCTCGTGCGCTTTTCCCCGGCGGGAAAACCCGCCGCCTTCACCTCGGGGTGCGCGCCGCCGCCGCGCAGCGTGGGCAGGCTGCCGCCGATCATCCCCCCCATCAGCTCGATGAGCAGGGAGAGGCCGTAGCCCTTGTGCGCGCCGAAGGGCAGCAGCCACGCCGCCGCGTTCGCGTCCGTCGTCGGGTTCCCCTCCGCGTCCACCGCCGCTCCTGAAGGCAGCGGCTTGCCCTCGCGCTTGAGTTGCTGCACCCGCCCCATCGCCACCGTGCTCGTCGCCCAGTCAATCACCACTGGAAAGCCGCAGGCATCCTGCGTCGGCAGGCCCCACGAATGCGGGTTCGTCCCCAGCACCGGAAACTTGCCGCCAAATGGCACCACCTCCGCCAGCGTCGAGGTGCAGTTCGTGTAGGCGATGTACCCCTTCTTCGCCGCGTCCATCACATAACCCCCGCCCCACAGGTAATGAAACGCGTTGTCCACGCTCACCTGGCCGATCCCGTACTGGTCCGCCAGCTCCATGCAGCGCTCCATCGCCCGGAAGGCCACGCTCTGGCCCAGCTTCAACCGCGCGTCCCACACCTCGCTCGCCGCAAATTTCTTCTCCACCACCCGGATCTCCGCCCCCGGCTTGCAGCCCCCGGTGGCGCTGCCGAACAGATGATCCAAATGCAGCGCCTTGATCGCGTTGTGCGTGCGGATGCCGTGCGCCGACGCCATCTCGCAGAAGCGCGCCGCATCCTCCGCCTCCGCGGCAGTGTAGCCGCGGTGCAGATACGCGGCGCGAACGAGGTCATTGTGGGCGGCGGTGGGAACGATGTGGTAGGGTGTGGCCATGGTCGGAGTCGAAGAAGCACAACTTTGCCGCGCTGAACAGCTTTTTCAAGACACCGCCGCGCGCTTCTAGAACCGAACTCAGCAAGCAGGCTCAGTGTGAAAGACTACGCGGAGCGTTGAGCGCAGCCCGACTGAGCAGGCGGGCGAAGGAGTCCAATGCGCGCCAGATCGGCCTCCACCAGCGCGATGCGTTTCGGACCTCCCAGCAGAAAGCAGCAGCACGTCAGTGACCGCCCATTTCCAGAACCAGATGATGCCGCCGAAAAACAAGAGCGCCAGATTTGATGGCGAGACCGATCACGCCATAAAGCAGGCGTTTCCTGCCGTTCGTTTCTGTGAACGATTCGAGAATGTGGTAACAGGGAGGTTATCTGTTGAATGAGCTGGTGGGATGCAAAACCGGCATTCCAGCCTTCCGGCGGCTCACCTCCGGCTCTCATCCAGATAGCTGATCCCGGAGCCCGGCAGACTGCGCGTCTCATTTCCATCGCGGTATTCCAGATTGTAGCGCTTGGTGAAATCCAGAACCAAATTCCTATCCTGCCCGGATACTTGCGGCGCTTTTCCGGCGGGTGAGTCGAGCAGGATGCGAGGATCGAAAGGATGAGGCTGTGTGCGAAAGATGGCAGTATTATGACTTGTGGAAGGAACCAATCATCCTACCAGCCCAGGGCTGTTTTTCTCCAGTGTTTTCTCAGTTTCAGGAGCGAGGTCACAGCCGGAAGGCCTCGCAGGCAAGGATGGCGGATTTCTGTGTCTACGACACAATCATGGCTCACAAAACCTGGAGGCGAGCGGCATGGCCGCGGCTCAGTAGGCCGCCTGGGCGGCGCCTTCGAGGATCTCGACGCTGAAGCTGGCGAGTTCGCCCGCGTCACGCCCGATGACGAAGGTGACGGGGTGGGTGCCGGCTGGCAGGTCGAGCAGAAGTTCGGGAGTGATTTCTTTGAGCGCGGCCTCTCCGACGACGACATCCACGGCCTTGGTGCTGCTGAGGCCGAGCTTCACCTTGCCGGGGCTGTCGAGCTTGAGGCTGATTTGAGCGATCTTGGGGAACCAGGGATACATCTTCGCCATCTGCACTTCATTGAGAGGCAGGGCGCCGCTGACTTTGGAGAAGCGCACCTCCCACGGGTAGCCGCCGTCTTTCTCATGCAGGGCATGCAGACCGACATGGCGGACGTGGTCAATTTGGTCGCGCGTCATCTCACCCATGACACGCCAGGTGCGGATGTAACGGTTGGCCTTGATCTTGTATTCGCCCTCGCGCCCCAGTTCGGACATGAAACGCACGAGGTCCACGAACTCATCCTCGCGCAGGCTGGCGGTGAGGCCGGGGGGCATCATGCTGGCGGGGCTCATCTGGCGGCTGGCGATTTGCGCCTTGGGCACGCGCTGGAGTTGGTTGGCGGGGTCGCGGATGATGACTTCCTCATTGCCATCCTGGACAAGACCGCCGCTGATGACCCCGCCGTCCTTGGTGGTGATGATGATCATGTGGTAACCCTCTTTGATCTTGGCGCTGGGATTTAGGAGGCTTTCGATGAGGTAGTCCACGGGGGCGCTGCCGCCGATGCTGACGAGGTTCGGCCCGAGCACACCGCCAGCGTCACCGATGGCGTGGCAGGTCTGGCAGAGGAGATTGGCGCGGCGGTAGATGTCCTCGCCGCGCGCGGGGTCGCCGTGGGTTTTGACTTTTTCGACCATGGCGGCCATTTGCTCCGGCGTGAGGGTCTGGCTCATGGATTTGACGCCGCCCGCAGCGCGCAGCGCATCCTCAAGCGGACCCTGGATGCCGCGGGTGGAGACCATGCGCACGGCTTCGAGCGCGACGGGTTCGGGGATGGATTTGCCGGCGAGTTCCTTGGCGAGGATGGCGGGCAGTTGCTTGCTGTTCAGGAAGGTGGTGAGGATGGGCGCGGCCTCGGCCATGGTCTTTGCGGAGGAGAGGAACTCGACTGCGCGCCTGGCGGCGAGCTGCGGCCCGGTGGCGGCGAGGCCCTGCACGGCGAGGCTGCGGTGGGCGGGGTGGCTTTGGAAGACCTGGTCAAAAAAGTCGCGCGCTTTCACGCCGCCCAGCCTGGCGAGGCCCTGCATGGCACCTTCCCGCACGGGCGGCGCGGTGGTATCGGCGGTGAGGATGCCTTCGAGAGTGGCGCGGGCGCTTTCCGCCTTCCAGGCTCCGGCGAGGAGGGTGGCGCGGTGGACGACTTCGGCGCGCGTGTCGGCCAGCCAGGCGGTGACGGCGGCCTCGGCGTCTTTCGGGATGATGCCGCGCGTGTTGCCGGCTTTGACGAGGGCGTCGAGAATGCCGTCGAGGTGCGCGGCGAGAGCGGGGTCTTTTGCGAGGGCGATCATTTGCGCGGCTTGGGCGGCATCCGCCACATCACCGGCGAGGGCGAGCGCGGCGGCGGCGTCCTCGGCAGGGAGGCGGCCCTCTTTGAGGGCGTCGAACAGGGGCTTCAATGCCTCGCCGCGGCCGGAGGCGCGCATGGCATAGACGAGGTGGCGGGGGTTGTCGTTGAGCTTGATGGCCTGCTTTTGATAGGCGGGCAGCCAGATGGAGGACTGCTCGCGCGCGGTGAGTTCGAGGAGGAAGTCGAGGTTCTCGTCCATGGGCATGTCGAGCACGCGCGCGGCAACATCGAAGGCATGCGGCTGGCGCATCTCGGCGAGCACGGCCACAGCCCACAGGCGGACCTGGGCGTTTTCATCGGCGACGGCTTTTTTCAGCACGTCGATCGCCTCGGGCAGCTCGCGCCAGCGGTGGGTGAGGATGCGCAGAGCGGCGGCGCGGATGCGCGCGTCCGGGCTGGAGAAAAGCTCGCGCCAGTGTTTGGCTGAAAAGCGGTTCAGAGCCTCGCGCGTCCAGGCGGCTTCGAGCAGGAGGTGCCAGTCGGCTCCGGTTTCTTTTGGCAAGGCGTCGGCCCAGGGGCGGAGCAGGGGCATGACCTCGGCGACACCGCGCTCGCGCAGCTCGCGCTTGGCGAAGTGGCGCGTCCAGGCGCGATCACTCTTGAGCATTTCCAGCAGCTCGGGCACGGGCGCGCCTGAGATCTTCGGCATCTCGCTGAGCGGGCGGCCTTTGGCTGTGACACGCCAGATGCGGCCATGCACGAGATCGCGCCGGGGGTCGCGGAAGTCCACCTCGCCATGCTGGATGATGGGGTTGTACCAGTCGGCGATGTAAAGCGCGCCGTCCGGGCCGGTGCGCACGTCAATGGGGCGGAAGGCGCGGTGGTTGGAGGCGAGCACATCGGGCTCCTGCTTGGCGATGTAGCCGCTGCCGCTGGCGGTGAGTTTAAAGCGGTTCACGCGGTTGCCGCGAAAGTCGTTGGTCACCCAGGTGCCGCGCCATTCCTCGGGCCAGTGGGGATCGTCGAGATATTCGAGGCCGCATTGCTTCGGCTGGCCGGGGCTGAGGCCGCTGAGAGTGCGCGCGGCTCCGGGGGAGGTCTTGAAGACGCTGCCGGGGAAGATGTAGTTCAGCCCCTCGCCGCCCGCGCCATCGGTGGCGAAGCTCTGGCCCCATTTGTCGAACTCGAAGCCCCAGGGGTTGATGAGTCCCTTGCTCAAAATCTCCAGCCGGCGCGTCTCCGGGCGGAACTCCCAGACGCCGCCGCCCATGAGCCGGCGCACGCCGTGGGGCGTCTCGATGTGGCTGTGGATGTAGATGGACTGGAGGAAGTAAAGCAGCCCCTCCGGTCCGTGGCGCATGGTGTGCAGGAGGTGGTGCGTGTCCTCGGTGCCGAAGCCGCTAAGGATGACGGTGCGCTCGTCCTCCTTGAGGTCGCCATTGGTGTCCTTGAGAAAGAGCACCTCGGTGGAGTTCGCCACATAGACGCCGCCATCGCCCGGGATGACGGCGGTGGGGATGTGCAGGTTTTCGGCGAAGACGGTGGACTTGTCGGCCTTGCCATCGCCATCGGTGTCCTCCAGCACGACGACCTGGTCCTTGGTGCCATCACCTGGCTTGATCTGCGGATAGGTGGTGCTGCTGACGACCCAGAGGCGGCCCTGCGCGTCCCAGTTCATCTGCACGGGTTTTTGGATCATCGGCTCCTGCGCCCAGAGGATGACTTCGAGCCCCTCGGGCACGACAAAGCCGGCCTTTTGCACCTCGGGATTCGGGTCGGGCAGGTCGGCGGTGGACTTGGGCTGTGAGGCCCCAAGCGGCAGGCCGCAGGCGAGGCTGAGGAGGAGGATGCGAGAGCGGGCAATCATGATCTTTGTGAGTCGGCTTGAATCTTAAAGGCGCTTCCGGGCATCCAGAATGCCGGTTTTGATTTCCTGGATTTTGCCGTCCGCTTCGATGATGAGCGGGTCGAACATGGGGATCTCTTTGGCGTTCTGGCCCTGCTCGTGCTTGCGGAAGCCGAAGAGGTAGGTCTCGTTTTGCGGACGCCAGCGGTTGAAGAAAAGCTCGTCCTTGCGCAGCACTTCCCGGCGCATCGGATCGAGTTCGGCGCTGGAGATTTTCGGGACCTCGAGACCGAGCGCCTCGATGAGTCTGGCGCTGAGTTTTTCATAACCCTGGCGAGTGTAGTGCACGCCGTTTTCTGTGAGCGGGCTTTGCACCACTCCGGGCTTCGGCATCCCGCCCATTAACTCGAACCAGTCCACGAAGAAGACATTCTGCGAGCCGGCGAACTTCCGCAGCGCGTCGCGGAAGCTGGAGAGCGCCTTGTTGGCATCGGTCTGGTCAGGCAGCGGCGGCGGCAGGGTCTCCAGGGGCGGCGGCGTGGCGAGGATGAGGCGCACGCCGGGGGCTTTTTTGCGGATGAGTTCCAACAGGTTGCGGTAGCCGGTGAGGAATTCGGGCAGGCCGGAAAGCCGCTCGAAGGCCATCTCCGAGCCGTAGCAAAGCAGCACCACGGTCGGCTTGAGAAGCTCGAGGTGGCCTTCCAACCGCTCCAGACCCTCCTTGGGCGGGCCGAAGTAGGAGCGGGCGTGGCCGAAGACGGTGTCGCCGCTCCAGGCGAGATTGCGCACGCTGACTTTCTTTTCACCAAGGGCAAGCGCCAGCAGCGGCTCAAAGGTGGCGTAACGCTGCTCGCGCTCGATGACCGTGTTGCCGAGGAGGACGAGGCGGTCGCCGTCTTTGAATTCAAAGGTCTTAGTCTGCGCCGGCGCGGGCAGGGCGGTGACGGAGTTTTCCTGCGCTTGAATCGGCGGAAAGGCCAGCAGGCTGGCGCATGCCGTGAAAATGGCTTGGCGGATCATGGGGCCGGTATTTGACTCGCGCCCCGCGGGAAATGCAAGGCTCTTGAAGGAGCGGACCGGGCGAAGGCCGCCGTGCGGCGGCATCAGCGGAGACCGCCGCCGGCATCGAAGTCCAGCCCCAGGTCCAGCGCCCGCGCGGAGTGGGTGAGGGCGCCGACGGATATGGCGTTGACACCGGTGGCGGCGATTTGCGGCAGGGTGGCGAGAGTGACGCCGCCGCTGGCCTCAAGCCAAAGACGCCCCGCGTTCATGCGCACGGCCCCGCGCAGATCGTCGCAGCTCATGTTGTCGAGCAGCAGCATGTCCACGCCGCGCAGGGTGAGAAAGGCGGCCACCTGGTCGAGGGTGTCGGCCTCGATCTGCACGCGGGATCCGGGGTGCTCCGAGCGGACGCGGTCTATGGCGGCCTGCAGAGCCTCCAGCCCGCCTTCCGCGGCGAGGTGGTTGTCCTTGACCATGACGTGGTCATAAAGACCCATGCGGTGGTTGACTCCGCCGCCGGCTCTCACCGCCGCTTTTTCCAGGACACGCCAGCCAGGCGTGGTTTTGCGCGTGTCCCAGATTTGCACGGGATGCGGTTTCGCGGCCTCGACGTGGCGTCTGGTTTGCGCGGCCACGCCGCAGAGGCGCTGGAGGAAATTGAGCATGGCGCGCTCGCCGGTGAGAACGGAGCGGGACGGACCCTCGATCTCCATGAGCGCCCGGCCTTTTTCAAAGGCGTCGCCATCCGCCAGCAGCGCGCGCACGCTCACGCGCGGATCGAGCTTTTCATAAACACGCGCCGCCACGGCGAGTCCGGCGGCCACCCCCTGCTCGCGAGCGACGACACGCGCGCTGGAGCGCGCGGCCTCCGGCACAAAATACAGCGCGGTGAGATCGCCCGCGCCCACATCCTCCTCCAGGGCAAGGCTGATGAGCGATTCGGTGGCGGTGTCCAGTTTCATGGGAGCGGGTTAGAGCCGCTGCCGGGGACTTGCAAAGAAAAAGGCGCCCGAACAACCTCCGCGTTCAGAGTCATTCACGCATCACTTCCCCGCCGTCTTCGCCACACGCTCGATCTTGCGATAGAGGAAAGCATCTGAAGTCACGAGCGAGGTGATGAGTGCCTTCATGCTGCCGCCGTTGTCGCGATAGGCGCGGTGGGCGGCCTGGAGGATGGGCGCATCATTGAGGGTCTCGTTACGGCCCATCCAGAAGCGGAAGGCATGGCGGACGAAGACCTGCTCGACGCGCTCGCTTTCGGCGAGCTTTTGGATCATCTCGAGGGCATTGGCGACGGGTCCGTCGAGGGCGGGATCACCGGAGTCAATGATCTCGCCGGTGGCGTCCACGGGCTTGTCGAGCTCGGTGGTGCGGAAGATGCCGGCGTGGTTGTACATCTCGAAGGGCAGGCCGAGCGGGTCCATCTTTTCGTGGCAGGTCCAGCAGTACGTCTGCTTCGTCACGCGCATGCGCTCGCGCAGCGTGCTTTGCGGCTCGACGGGGAGCTGGGCGTCAACCGTGATCGGCACGTCGGGGATGCCGCCGCCGAGCAGGCGCTCACGAATCCAGATGCCGCGATGGATGGCGTGGTTGTCCATGGCGTCGGATTGTGAGACGAGCCAGGCGGGATGAGTCAAAATGCCGAGGCGCTGGCCTTCGGGAGCGGTGGCGAGAATGCGCTCGGGTTTCATGGAGCCGGCGCCGAAGGTGGGACGGCTGACGCGGGCGTAAGTCGGTGGCCCGGTCAGATTGGCCTCGGCCACGTCCACGTTGGCGCCACCACCGCGTTTCCGCTCCTGTCTGGCGTTGCTGATTCGCTTCTCGGCCGCCGCCAGCAGCTTGTTTTGCTGGGTCAGCGACTTCTGCGCTGCCTTGTCCTCGGGATTGTCCTTCACCTTGGCTTCAAACGCGGCGACCTCCGCCTTCAGCGTTTTCAGCTCAGCGACTTCCCTTTGCGCCTCCTCTTCTTCCGCCTTCTTCTTCGCGGCGATGGCGGCGACCTGCTCTTCCTTCGTGTGTTTTCTGCCGAAGTAGGTGTTGTCATTCTTGGTGGCCACGACGCGCTGAGTGGTGAGCAGTTCCTTGAGCACGTTTTTGTCTTCCGCGAGGACCATCTCGATCAGACGATCCGTGCTGGCCGTGGCGTCAAACATGGCACGGTAGTGGTTTTCGCCGCGTGTGGCTACGCCCGTCGCCGCGAGCGCCCGGGTGTCTTTGCAGATGTAACCGCCGAGGTCGTAGTCGAAGTAGTCGCGGAAGAACTGCAGGACGCGCGGCTTGCGGATGCTGTCGTCGTCGAGCATGCGGGTGACCTCGCGTTTCACATCCTCGCGCGTCCGCATGCGGGCGTCGAGGATCGCCTGGCGCAGCGTTTCGTCGGGTTTGATGTAGCAAAGAGCGTGATTCACGGCGAGGCCGAGCTCCCAGTCCTGCAACATGACACGGCCGTGATCATCCGGCTTGCCGGTTTCCGCCAGCTCTGGCCGGAACAACGCGTCGCGATCAAGGAAGATGGACGACAGGCCCATCATGACGCCGTCCTTCTTGCCGACCTTGGCGATGCTGTCCTTCACGATTTGCAGATAGCTGTCGGATTCCGGCTTGTTCGGCGGGCGGAAGGTGAGCGCCTCGAAAAGATAGTCCACGGCGGCACGCAGGCGCTCGTCGGTGACTTCCGATTCCTTCATGAGATCGAGCACCGGCGTCAGCGGGCGGACGACTTTGGTGTTATAAACAATCGCCGTCGGCAAGCCGCGCAGATCGCCTTTCGGCTTCACCTTGTCATAGGTTTTCGGGTCGTCTGTGATCTGCTCCGGCATGCCGACGAGGCTGAGCGGCCCGTAGGCCATGTATTTCAGGATGTCCTCCGCCTTGCCGAGAATCTGCGTCGCCTCAGCACTGTTGACCGAATAGAAATCGGGGTAGTTCTTCAAGCCGACCTTGCGGGCCGAGGACAGGACCACGGGCACGCTCTTCACCGCTGTCGCGTAGGCCACCGTGCCGCCCACGACGCTCGTGATGTTATCAATGCCAAAGTACAGCTTCAGTTCGCCACCGTGATTGGTGGGAACGGCATCGCCATGAGCGCGGAGGCCGGGCTTCGCGGGATCGTATTTGGGCTCGGTATTGATCAGTTCGTTGAGCCGCGTGATGTGCTCCTGCGGCGTCACACGCCAGATGCGAGCGGGTGATGAAGTCGGCGTCAGTTGGATGCCTTCCGGCAGCGGGCCAAAGAGCAGGTCGTGACTGATGAAGTTGCCCTTCTTCGGATCGAGATGGGCGTGGAAGCCGCCCTTGTCCTTCATCACGCGTTGCAGTTCGCCCACGATCCAGTCGGAGAAGCGCAGCCGGTCAATGACTTCCGGCTGGTCCTTCTTCTTCGGCGGCATTTCCTCCAGCGCGACCTGCGCCCAAACGGACTTCCAGGTGGCGGCATTGGTCTCGTCCACCCGCGAGAGCTCGATCAGGTTGAGATCGCCCTTCTGGATGTCGTTGTCGTGACACTCGAAGCAGTGCCGATCCAGAAAGCCCTGCGCGCTGTCCTTGAAAGCCCCGCGCACAGGTTCGCCGGGGCGGTAAGGTTCGGCTGCCTGGCTGGTCCATGCTCCGAGGGACAGCGCAAGAGACATGCCCGTGATGGTTTTCATGCGGCGGATGACGTTGGTGGAGCGGAAAGTGATGATGCGGATCTGGGCCATGGGGGGGACGAGGGGCGATGGTGCCACTTGGAACGCCCCGACTGTGCCGCTCATAGCATGGCATTCACATAAACATAGCCACAGGGCGTGGGGTGTGCTCCTGTCTGCGAGTCACCGAAAAGATTCCCGCCGCTCAGCCCAAGACCGCGAGAAGCCCATGCCAAAACGCAAGATCACCACGAAGCCACCGGAAGCGCTCTTTGGGCGTGTCGTTTCCATCCTCGACCATGCGCGTGCCAACGTCGTGCGCGCGGTGAACAGCCATCTTCATCTGAGCCATGACTGAAGAACTCACCATCCTCCGTGACATCACGGCCCGCTTGGATGCGGCGGGTATCGACTACATGCTCACAGGATCGGTCGCATTGGCCTGTCATGCCCAGCCGCGAATGACGCGCGACATTGATCTGGTGGTGGCATTTTTCCTCAAGGATGCAGCACGCATCACGGAGGTGCTCGGCACCGAATACTACGTATCACCTGAGGCGGCGCGAGAGGCGGTGCTGCACCAGAGCAGCTTCAATGCGATCCATGAGGCTACTTTGATCAAAGTGGACTTCTTGGTGCGGAAGCGGGCGGACTATCGCCTGCATGAGTTTACCCGGCGGGTGCGGCTGAAACTGGCGGATTTTGAACTGTGGGTGGTGAGCAAGGAGGATCTCATCCTCTCCAAGCTGGAATGGGCGCGGGAGTCGCACTCGGAGCGGCAGCTCGCAGATGTGGAGAACCTGATTGCCAGCGGCTGTGATGAGGCGTATCTCCGCACATGGTCAGCCGCATTGAACCTGACAGATATGCTGACACGGGTTTTGCCGTGAAAGACACGCCGCCGGAGATCAACCGGCGGCTCTTTGACGCCATGATGCGGAAGACGCCCGCAGAGCGACTGATGATGAGCCTAGACATGATGGCGACGGCCCGGGAACTGGTCATGCAGGGCATTCTGCGTGAAGCCGGCGAGGCCACAGCTATCGAACTCCAGCGCCGGGCCTTTCAACGGCTGCATGGTGTGCCTTGCCCGTGGTGAATCATGGCACACCAGTGATCTAGTCGAAGTGGTCGATCTCGGCCGGTTCAATGATGGCACCGTCCCCTTCTATCCCGTGGACCGTGTGCCGCTCTGGCCGAGGGACTGAAGCTGGATTATGGGCAGCGCCTCAAAGGGATTTCGAGACTTCTGCATTCGCCGATGCTATAGGACGGTCAGCAGTGAAGTGCGCCGTTGGACTTGTTGCTTTTCGTGATCTAGCCATATGCGTAGCTTGAACATTGTCTTTGGAAATCAGGTTTTCCAGCCGCTTCCAATGTAAGTCGAACCAGTTTTCTCGGAAACGGTGCCTCCACCGCCGAGATGAATGGTTGGCACGTAAAGCCCATCACTTCTCGCCAATACAGATGACTTCCTTCATCGTATGCATCCAGAGTCGTCCATTGGCGCTGCTGAAGGATGCCAGCGTCCAGGTCTCGCCTGCGGGGCCGAGGTCGTTCACGGCGATGAGGGCGCTTTGATCGAGCGTCTCAGCAAAAGCGTCGATCACATAGACGGTGCCGTTCATGAGGGGGATGAAGAGGTGTCGATTGACGAGGATCGGGCTCGCGGCGGAAACATGGCCCCAGCCCGTGCCCTTGGCGCGTTTGTCGAGTGCGATGTCAATGCCGCGCGAGTTCTTCGTGTCGTTCGGGAGCGCCTCTTTGATGTCCCAGATTCGTTTGGGCTCCGGTCCAGCGACAAGCTGCGCCGGCACGCGCAGGTATTCAGTCGCGCCGGTTTCAATGTTCACGCGGCCGATGGCGGTGATGTCGTGCGCGAGGAAGTAGTGCCAGTCGCCGACGACGATGTTGGTTTGATTCGTCAGCGGCATGCGCTTGCCGCCTTTGATGGCGATGCCTGTCTCGCGTTTGCCGGTCTGCGCATCGGTGATGTCCACATTTTCGGTGACGTTTTGAGTCCGCAGGATCTCACCGGTCGCGCTATCGAGCACGAGGTGGCTGGTGCCTTGGAACCAAAACACGTTCTTCGCATTCCAGTGCGAATTGTAGGAGCTGTCGCCCTTGACCTCGCGGCTCCAGAGCGTCTTGCCGGAGTCGAGCAGGGTCAAACTCACGCCATAAGGCTCTTCCAAAGGCCCATGACCGCCGCCACGACCATGCACGATGGCCCAGCGTCCGTCCGGCAACTGCCCGGCCATGGGCGTGTTGTGGACGCAGGTTCCTGCTTCTTCGATCCACACGACTTTGCCGGTCTTCTTGTCAATCGCGTGCAGGTAGGTCCAGACATCACGCGGCTCGATTCCTTCTGGCACGGGCTTGTGCCGCTCCAGTTTCTGCGCGGCCTCTTTGTTACGCACTTCGACGGTGATGATCTTGTCGCCGACGAGGATCGGTTCGCATTCGCGGTTCGTGTGACGAGTGCGCGGGCGGAACTCGCGGAGCCAGACCGGTTTGCCGTCGAAATCAAAGCAGCCCATCGAACCGCAGCGATTGAAGAACCAGACGTGCTCGCCGTCGGCGATCGGCGCAAACACCGTCGCATCGCTGAAAATCCCTGCCGTTTGAACCGGGTCCGTGCCGGGAAGATCGACTTTCCAAAGAATCGAGCCCGTGTTCGCATCCAGGCAGTAGCCGACGATGTTGGGTTCCAGCCGGTCGCTCGTTTCATCCATCGGGCGATGCGTCGTCACGAATGCGCGATCCCCCCAGATCGTCACCGCGCTCTGCCCGCCTTCCGGCAAAGTGGTGCGCCAAAGGATGTTCTTGCCGCCAACGACCGACCATTCCAGCGGCGGATCGGCTCCGTCTGCTTTCCAATTCAGGTTCGGCCCGGACGCCTGCGGCCAGTTTTGAGCGCAGACCGTGGTCGCCAGGGCGAAGGAGCAAAGAGCGACCCCCGCAGCCGCAATGAGGGCAAAACGGTGACGGCTCACGCGAGAAAATGGGTTCGATTCAGGGCAGTGCTCATGGGGAAATTGGGATCGCTTGGCGCGAAACGCCCCAAACCAGCACATCTTCACCTTCTTTGGCGGGATCCTGAGCCTGAACAGACGCGTGATCGTAGGCCGCGAGTTCTCCCCTCTGCAGCGCATTGGTCAGTTCGTCGAGCTTGTTGAGCACATCCCGCATGGTGACTGGCTTTGCCACGTTCGAAATTGCCGATGTATTCCCGGCTGACGCCGCTTTCACGAGCGAGGGCAAATTTACTCAGCCCACAGCGTTCCCGGAGGACCTGCAAGAGCCTCGGGAGCCGAGCGCGGATGCGCTCGGCGTAATCGTGGGCGTCGTGGGTGTCATTTCCGGGCATGACGGGCCATGGGTTTCGATCTCAATGATCGGCGCAGGTGCAGGCGTATTCGGGGTTGCTGCACCCTTTGCAGGTGTAGAGGAGGAGCTTGATGCGGAAGTTTTTCTTTTTGGCATCAGGGGCGGCTTGAGCCTGGACGACGACTTGATATCCTTCGCCATCAGGGAGCTTGGTGGTGGAGACCAGTTTGCCGTCTTTGACCTCGAAGACCAGTTTGGCCTTGCCGCTGGAGGCTTCAGCAGTGGCGGTAATGACTTCGGTGGTGGCGGGCTGGGCTTTCAGTGCGGCGTCATAGACGGCGATGCTGATGCTGCGGTCTTTTTCGACGAAGAACTCGGCTTGCTTGACGCCGAGGTCGAGGATGAGGCCTTTGCGCGGGCCGGCTTTGACTTTGGCATCCGCAAACGCGGACGTGGTGGCGAGTGCGGCGATGATGAGGATGTTGAGCAGTGTTTTCATGGTGGGTTTGTTGCCAGCTTGCAGCCGAGATTCTCGTTCAAGGAATGCAACTCCACTCCCCCAAACAAACCCCTCTGGTTTTCTGCAAAATATCTCACGCGGTTGAATAGTGCGGCGCGAGCACCGTCGGAGTCCGCACTGCTTGCGTTCAAATTTTCCAGGCAGTCATTCAACCCGTCAAAAACAACATGCTATGAAGTCACTCAGGAACCTCTCACGCACGGCCACCGTCACGGGTGCTGTGCTCGCTCTGACGCTTGTCGCTGCTTTTGCCATGCCTGCACAGGCTGCTTTTGTGGCCGACAAGGCCGCGTCCACCGCACGCGCTGCGGTCATGCACCT
Organism: Verrucomicrobiaceae bacterium UBA2429; assembly: GCA_002343505.1. Classification (GTDB taxonomy): domain Bacteria; phylum Verrucomicrobiota; class Verrucomicrobiia; order Verrucomicrobiales; family Verrucomicrobiaceae; genus Prosthecobacter. Next base: position 84,742 of record DDQZ01000024.1, read on the forward strand.
GTGCCAGCGCTTCTGCGGCAATCATCACCATCACCACGGCCATCAATGGTGCGGTCATGGTGAGGATTACTGGTGTCCTGGGCATTGAGCTTCGGCTCAATGCTTGCCTTCGCTTTTCTCCATCACTTTCATGAAGTGCGCACCGTCTTCGGGGGACATCAGGCGGCTGATGTCCTCATGATGACGGTGTTTTTCGTCTTTGCTGCGTGTGGGCTTGATGCTGAAAGGGCTGCCGTTGCCGTGGAAGTCGAGTTCGATCTGCTTGATGCGCTCTGCCTGCTCGTCGTTGATGTGGTAGGTGGTCTTCCATCCTTCGACGGTTTTGGCAATGGAGGCGGTCTGCTGGCTGATGGAGGAAAAGTGCAGAACTAGAGCCGGAACTGCGAGGAGCAGGGTCGGAACGCCGATGAGCATGGCTTTGTCACGCGGGGCCAGAGTGGTCGGCGCGGTGGCGGCTTTCTTTTTGGACAATCGTTTGCTCACAAATCACGCGGGTTGAGGTTTGTCGCGCCGCTGAGCAGCCGAAGCGCGTTCATGATGACAAGCAGAGTCGCGCCCGTGTCCGCCAGGATGGCGAGCCACAGGCTGGTGTGGCCGGTGAAGGCGAGGATGAGGAAGATGGCCTTTACGACGAGGGCGAAGGTGACGTTGAACTGGATGATGCGCAGGGTGCGGCGTCCGAGCGCGATGGCTTCGGCCACGCGGGTGAGGTCGTCTTTCATCAAAGCCATGTCGGCGGTTTCGATGGCGGTGTCGCTGCCGATGGCTCCCATGGCGATGCCGACGCTGGCGAGGGCGAGCGCGGGGGCGTCATTCACGCCGTCGCCGATCATGCCGACGTAATGATGCTCGGCCATGAGTCGGCGGATGTGCTCGATCTTTTGTTCGGGCATGAGGTCGCCGTGGGCTTCGTCAATGCCTGCGCTGCGGGCGATGGCATCGACGGTGCGCTGATTGTCACCGCTGAGCATGACGACTTTTTCAATGCCTGCGTCGTGCAGCAGAGTGAGGGCGTTGGAAACCTCGGGCCTCATGGTGTCGCCGATGCTGAGGATGGCGAGCACTTCGCCCTTGCAGCCTTCGTGCGGCGTGTGGCCGAGAATGGCGAGGGACTGGCCTTTGCTTTCGATCTCGGCGAGCTTCGCTTCGATCTCCGGGCTGCACAGGCCGAGTTCGTGAGCCATCTTGTGATTGCCGATGAAGTGCGGGTGACCTGCGATGATGGCGGTGGCTCCGCGTCCGGTGACGGATTGATACTGGGTGGATTCGCTCCAGGTGATGCCCTTGGCCTGCGCGGCGGCGACGACTGCTTTTGCCAGTGGATGCTCGGAGTGCGCATCAATCGCGGCTGCACGACGCATGATTTCTTCCTCCGTGATGTCACCGATGGGGATGACGCCGGTGACTTGCGGCCTGCCCTGCGTGATGGTGCCGGTCTTGTCCACGGCAAGGGCACGGAGTTTGCCGACGGCCTCAAGATACGCACCGCCTTTGATGAGCACGCCGCGCCGTGCGAGGGCGGTGAGGCCGGAGACGATTGAAACGGGCGTGGCAATGACGAGCGCACAGGGACAGGCGATGACGAGCAGCACGAGCGCTCGATACGTCCACCCCGACCACGCACCGCCCGTGAGCAGTGGCGGCAGCAGGGCAACCAGAAGCGCGACAACAAACACAGCAGGCGTGTAGATGGCTGCGAACTTGTCCACGAAGCGCTGCGTGGGTGCTTTCTGCTCCTCGGCTTCTTCGACGAGCTTGATGATGCGGGCGAGCGTGGAGTCGCTGGCGGCTTTGGTGACGCGGACAGTGAGCGAGCCTTCGCCATTGATGGTGCCTGCGAAGACGGTGTCGCCGGGTTTCTTTTCGACTGGCACGGACTCGCCCGTGATGGGGGCTTGATTCACGGCGGAGTCACCGGTGATGACGACGCCATCGAGCGGGACGCTGCTGCCGCTGCGCACGCTTATCTCCGCGCCCACGGGCACGTCTGCCACGGGCACTTCTTGGGAAGCACCATCAGCGCCGCGCACCAGCGCGGTCTGTGGCGTGAGTTTCAAGAGTGAGGCAATGGCACGCCGCGCTCTGCCGACGCTCCAGGACTCCAGCAGTTCTGAAAGCGCGAAAAGAAAGACCACGGCGGCACCTTCCGCACCTTCACCGACGAGCCATGCGCCCGTGACGGCCACGGTCATGAGGACGTTCATGTCGAGCCGTGCTTTTTGCAGCGCTTTGAAGGCCGCAGGAAAAACCAGCAGTCCTCCTGCCAGTGTGGCGAGCGCAAAGCAGCTCGTGTGCAACAGCGGCGGGCCGAGCTTGAGCCATTGCAGCAACATTCCGCTGCCAAGCAAGGCACCGGAGCCGATGACGAGCGCATTGCGTGGCAGCGGCGTGTCATCATGTCCGTGCTCGCAGGAGCCGCAGGACTTGGATTCGGAGGCGTGGTGGTCTTCGGTGCTCATAAATCAAAAGTGTGAAAAAAGTGTGGTGCTGCTGAATAGCCGCATATGCGCCGCGTCTGACTGACACGCCGCTCTTTGGCGGCAACGACTCAAACCCAAATCATCATGAAAAAGCTCATCACCCTCCTGGCCGTCACTGCCAGCTTCGCCGTCCTCTCTACTGCTTCTGTGCAAGCGGGAGATCATCATTCCAACCGTTCGAGTCATGGCAGCGGCCATGGTTCCAACCACAACAGCGGTCATGGCTCCAGCCACGGTAGCGGGCACTACACGCCAAGCCACGGCTCCAGCCACTACACGCCGAGTCATGGCAGTGGTCACTATTCCGGTCATGGCTCTGGAAGCCACTACACACCGAGTCATGGCAGCGGTCACAGCTCCGGCCATGGTTCCAGTCGCGGCAGCAGCGGTGGACACATCAGCCTGCCGGGATTCCATTTTGATTTTGGCAGCCGCGGCCGCCATTAACAGGGAGTGAACGGGATCGAAAGATTCCACCAAGCCCGCCGGAGAAAGAGAGGACTCCGGCGGGTTTTTTGTGCTTGATGGGAAATGATGATTCATGCGGGTCAATCCGTGCCGCCCATGAGTTTCTGGATACTGGGCGAGCTGTAGGCTTCACCGGCGAGCTTGCCGTCCACAAAGGCTCGCACGCCCCAGGCGTGGTAGCGGACGCCGGTGGCTTCGATGGTCTTTGAGCGTGCCCGTTTGCCGCTGCCGGTGCGGACTGAATGACGCGGTGTGAAGGTGAAGTTGACGGGCTTGGTCTTGGCGTCGGCCTTTTTGCTTTGGGCCAGCTCCACGTTCTCGGTGCCGCTGCCATGCTTGATCACCTTGTCCGAGTCGAGGTTGTCGCCAAAGAAGGCCCATTCGAGCTTCACCGCAGCAGGCTTTTCGAGGTGAAAGGCGGTGGCGGAGATTTCGAGCCAGCGGCTCTGTACCTCCTGCGGATTGTTGCCTTTGGGGTCGTTGTGCTCGCTCTTGGCGGTCACCTGGAGCTTGATGCTGTTGTCAGCGAGCGCCGCTCCGGTGGTGGTGAGCAAGATGCAGATGATGTGGGTGGAAATCCGGCGGAGCGAACTCCGGCGGCGTTGGGTGGATGTGGTTGGTGTTTTCATGGATGCTTCTTTGATGCCTTGCCTTGAAGCAGCACGATCTGGGTGACGTAATCCGGTCCGATGAGCGGGTTGTGCAGGTTGACCTGGACTCTCATGCCTGATTTGAGATGCGCGGGCAGAGCTTCCGACTCGTCGTGCCAGAATTTGGCCCATTCGGAGTAAACGAACTGACGCACGGGGCCGCCATCATGCGCAAAGGTGATCCAGCGGGTGGAGTGATCGACATTCTGGACGACACCGGTCATGGTGGTGCCTCGCGGGCGTCTGGCCTCGGCGGTCGAGGGAAGCCAGAAGCTCGCGAGCAGGACGAGAGCGAGAAAGGAAAAGGAGTATTTCATAGTCGTCGTTTGCCCGCAGCCAGCAGCGCCGCCCCTCACGGTGGGACGGCGCTGTGGCATGACGCCGGCGTGAAGGGTTACTTCTTCTCCTCCTTCTCGTCGCCGTGCGCACAGGTGCAGGCGTATTCCTTGTTCTTGCAGGTGGGGCACTGTTCGAGGTTCAGGTTGAACTTCTCGGTGACGGCCTTGGCACCTTCCTTCTCGCGGATTTGCACCACGGTGGGGAGGTCGTTGCCTTCGGGGACGGCTTTGTCAGAGATCAGCTTGTCGCCGTCTTTGATGAAGCTCAGCTTGGTGGGAGCGGAGCGGTCGCCGAGGGTGACGCTGATGACCTGCGCTCCAGGGGCGACGACTTTCATGTCGTCGTCGATGAAGCGGATTTCGACCTTCTTGTCTTTGTTCACGAAGAACTCGACATGGGGTTCCACTTCAGTGATGAGCTTGCCACCGGTGGGACCGGCTTTGGCGGCATGTTCGTGATCGTGGTCATGTTTTTCTTTGTCGGCGGCGCTGACGGTGAAGGCGAGCGCGAGGGTGAGCAGGGTGGTAAGTAGCTTTTTCATGATGTTGTTTGCGTTAGTTTGGTTTTGGTTTGGTTTTTGTTTTTGTTTTTGCCTTGGCGGCGGTTGCATGAGATGCGACCGCGACTTCGGAAATTCATGGTTGAGCATGGGTGCAGACGATCATGGCAGAACAATGAAGGTAGGCAGCGCACCCTTGGCTTTTAGGATATGGATGGTCGTGACCGCGAGCCAAGCTACAATGAACCAAGTTGCATCGCGGTAAGTGGCATGGAAACGAACTGGCGAAAAGCTCGCCTCTTTCGGCTCTAGAACAGGATTCAAAGAGGGGATGAATCTGGGAACTTGGGCGCAATAAGCTTCAAAAGATTCGCGATATAACACACGCAGTTTTCTCTCTTCCGCAACTATGGTGAAATGACAAATTACCCAGTAAATCAAAGCCACGATGATCGTTAGTGAATAGATGCCGGACGCGGCAACTACTCCCACAACCGCAAGACCACTGTAAAAATACAATGGGTTTCGAGAACGTGAATACGGCCCTTCAGTGATTAACGAGCTATCCTTGCGGCCGCCAATGAAAAGCGTGGCCCAGATTCTTCCACGCAAGCCAATGTGAACCAGAAGAAGCCCGATAGCGCCAGTGAACAGATCATTTAGACCATGTTCATCAGATTTATGCTGCGAAAATAAAAGTAGGGCGACGAATGGAGCAGCCAACAAGCGCGAGATGAGTATGCGTCCCATGCGCCGCCACCCCTGTGGGGCGACATAAGTGCAGTTTAGGTCGTTCATTATCTTTTGAGGTGCGAGTTAGTGCGAGGCAGGAGCATCGAGTTCGATGGATTTGGCGGCGGCTTTGCGGCCAAAGGTGTAAAACACGGTGGGCGTGACGCCGAGGCCGAGCAGGGTGCTGGTGACGAGGCCGCCGACGATGACGACGGCGACGGGATGGAGGATTTCTTTGCCAGGCTGATCCGCAGCGAGCACGAGCGGGATGAGGCCGATGCCAGCGGCGAGCGCGGTCATGAGCACGGGCACAAGACGTTCCTTGGTGCCGCGAATGACCATCTTCCTGGTGAAGCCCTCGCCCTCGTGCTGCATGAGGTGCAGGTAGTGGCTGATGAGCATGATGCTGTTGCGAGCGGCGACACCGGCGACGGCGATGAAACCGACGAGCGTGGCGATGCTGATGTTGTTCAGCTTGAAGTAGGTGAAAACCAGCCCGCCGACGAGCGCCAGGGGGATGTCGCACAGCACTTGGACGGCGAAGAACGCGTTGCGGAAGTAGCCGTAGAGCAGGAAGGCGATCACGGCGAGCACCACGATGGTGAAGATGGCGATGCGCTGCGTGGCCTCCTTCTGCGCCTGGAACTCACCCTCGAAGGTGATGAAGTAGCCTTCGGGCAGCTTGACCTTCTCGGTGACTTCATCCCGCAGTTTGACGACGAGGTTCGACACGTCCTGCACGGTGGGTTTGATGGCGAGGGCGAAGCGGCGCTGCGAGTTCTCACGGAAGATGACGTTCGGCCCCTTGGCCTCGCGCACATCGGCGACAAGCGACAGCGGGATGCGCTGGCTGCCCGCCTCAACGGGCAGCTCGGCGATCTTGTCCGGTGAATCACGCCACTCGACGGGCAGGCGGGTGACGAGGCTTACACGGCGTTGACCTTCGCGCAGTTCGGCCACTTCCTTGCCACCGATGAGGGCGGAAAGTTGCTCATTGAGTTTGCCGGGGGCGATGCCGTAGGCCTTGGCGCGATCACGATCCGCCTCGATGCGGAGCTGCGGGATGGAGGAGGTTTGGTCGAGCTTGCAGTCCTCAAAGCCGGGAATGGTTTTGGCGAGGGTTTGTATCTCGATGCCGATCTGGCGGAGCTTTTCGAGGTCGGGGCCGAAGACCTTGATGGCGACGGGCGCGGACACGCCGCTCATCATGTGGCCGATGCGGTCGGCGAGAGGGCCGCTGACGACGGCGAAGACACCGGGCACGGTTTTGAGCTTCTTGGTGATGTCTGCGATGATTTCTTTGCGGCCACGGCCTCCGCTGGAATGACCTTCGCCTTCACTCCCCTCTTTGCGGAAGTCCACGTCGAACTCGGCGGTGGATACGGGGACGACGTGATCCCCACGCTCGGCGCGGCCCAGACGACGGCCCACTTTGGAGACACCTTCGACGGAGAGAATCTGCTGCTCCAGCACGTCGGAGATTTTGTTCATCTCCTCCAGCGAGGTGCCGGGAGCCGCCGTGGCCGCGACGAGGGCCGTTTCCTCCTGGAACTTGGGCAGGAAGTCCTTGTTCATCTTCGGATACAAGGAGAAGGCGGCGATGACGATCATCAGCACGATGCCGAGCATGACGAGCGGCTGGCTGAGGCCGAAGCGCAGCAGCGTGTTCTCCAGCAGCCATTTCATGCCGCGCGTGAGGAAGCCGTCCTTGTGCTCATGGCCATGCTTGGGATTCAGCAGCATGGAGCACAGCACCGGGATGGCGGTAAGGGAGACGATGAAGGAAGCCATCATGGAGATGATGGTGGCGATGGCGATGGGGGCAAAGAGCTTGCCCTCCACGCCGGTCAGGCCCAGCAGCGGCAGGAAGACGAGAATGATGAGCACCGTGGCGTAAAGAATGGAGTTCCGCACTTCACCGGAGGCTCTTGCGATGACTTGCAGCTTCGGCTGTGGGTGCGGCAGGGCGGCATTCTCCCGCAGGCGGCGGAAGACGTTCTCCACATCCACGATGGCATCGTCCACCACCATGCCGATGGCGACGGCGAGGCCGCCGAGCGTCATGCTGTTCACACTGATGCCCATCCAAAGGAAGACGAGCATGGTGATGCCAAAGGAGAGCGGCATCGCCATCAGCGTGATGAAGGTGGTGCGGAAGTTCAGCAGGAACAGGAACAGCACGATGGTGACCATGATGGCTCCATCGCGGATGGCCTCCGTGAGATTGCCGATGGCATTGTCGATGAAGTCCTTCTGCTGGAAGAGCAGCGTGGTTTCGACGCCTTTCGGAAAGGTGGCATTGAGCTCTTGCAGCGCCTCTTTGACCTTGTCAGTCAATGCGCGGGTGTCAAAGCCGGGAGATTTGGTGATGGACATGATGACACCGTAGGTCGGTGATTTTTCCGGTGTCTGGCTCACGGTGGCGTCGCCACGCATCGGCTCGATGCCCCACACCACATTGGCGACATCAGCGATGGAGATAGGGCGGTCATTGACCTTCTTGATGATGGTGCGTGCGATGTCGTCCAGCTCCACGGTCATGGCGAGATTGCGCACCATGATTTCCGTGGAGCCGGTGTTGATAAAGCCGCCCGTGGTCGTGTTCGCCGCCTCGGTGGCGGCTTGTTCCAGCTCATCAAAACTCACTCCATTGGCCTGCATCTTGAAAGGATCAGGCTGAATCTCGATCCGCTTCACGCCGCCGCCCATGTTGAGGATTTCGGCGATACCTGGAACGCTTTTTAGCCGGCGCATGATCGTCCAGTCCGCCAGCGAGCGCACCTCACGCGGAGGCAGGTAGCCCGGTTCGCCCTCCTTGATCGTGCTGCGCACGCCGACGAGCAAAATCTCGCCCATGAGCGACGCGACCGGTGTCATGAAAGGCTGCACGCCCTCCGGCAACTGGCCGCGTGCGGCCTGCAGCCGCTCCTGCACAAACATGCGTGCCCGGTAGATGTCCATGTCCCAGCCGAACTCGGCATAGACGAGTGAAAGCGACACGTCCGAGTTCGAGCGCAGTCGCGTGAGGCCCGCCACGCCCATGAGAGCGGTTTCAATCGGCTGGGTAACGCGCGTCTCGACTTCTTCCGGCGCAAGGCCGGGGGCCTCAGTCAGAATGATGACCGTGGGCTTGGTGAGGTCTGGCAGCACCTCCACCGGCAGTTCCGTGGCCGTCTTTAGGCCCATCACCATGAGGATGAGCGCGGCCCCGATGATGAGCGCCCGGCTGGCGAGCGCCCAATGAATCATTTTGTTGAGCATGGCTTAGTGTTCCTCCTTCTTGATGGGGGTGGCGGCCGGGGTGGCGCTATCGTCATCAGCACGGCTTTTCTTGGTGAAGATGGAGAGCAGCAGCAGGACAAAGAGGACGCCTGTGGCATACATCCACAGAGAACTGGCTCCACCAGATTCCTCATGCCCATGACTGCCGCCCCCTTGCTTGGCGGCGGCCATCTCAGCTTTTTTCTCGGGCGTCAGCTCGCCGCCATCGGCAGCGTGTTCATGACCGTGCGCGGCATCCAGAGCCTCTTTCAGCGAGACGCTGCTGGCTCCGGCAAAGGAGAGCGAATAGGCACCGCGAGTCACCACCTCATCCGCTGGCAGCAGGCCGTTGGTGATCTCGACAAAGCGATCGTTGATCTCGCCGACGATGACGGGCGTCTTCACAAAGGCGTTCGCAAGATCGAAGTCCTTCACATAGACAAAGCGGTTGCCGCCCTCTCCCTGCAAAGCGGCACGCGGCACACTTACCACGTTGCTGCGCTTGCTCATGACGATGCTGAACTCCGCCCGCATGTCGGAGCGGAGCTGCCCGCCGGTGTTCGGCAGGCGGAAAATGGCATCAATGGTGCCGCTTTCCTTGTCCGCACTGGTGCCGAAACGCAGCAGCTCGCCGTCAAACTTCTCATTCGGCAGCGCCGCCACTTTGATGTGCGCCACCGTGCCCGGCTTCATGCGTCCGGCTTGATGCTCCGGCACACGAGCGACGGCATAAACCTCACTCAGGTCCGTGATTTCCAGGATGGCTTTTTCCGGGTCGATGGGATCGCCGAGCCGTGCGTCCACATGCGTGACGAGGCCCGCCAGCGGGGCTTTGAGAGAAATCACGGGTGGCGGATCACCTGGCTGGCGGCTCTCGACTTTCGCGACTTCATCGCCCAACTTCACCGTGTCTCCTGGCGAAATTTTGAGTTCGATGATACGGCCTGGAATGCGACTGCTGACTGCGGCGACCTTGCTGGGAATCGCCTCGATGCGTCCGAGCGAGAAGATGGTGGCCTCAAAATCGGTCTCCTCGACTTCGACCGTCTCGATGCGGAGGTTTTTCACGCCGGTTTCATCCAGCACGACGGTGTTGGCCGCGCGTTTGGCGTCTTCGGCGGCAGTGGTGATGCCGGTCAAAGACAGGCAGAGGAATAAGTGAGCCAGGGGGTGTTTCATGATGAGAGTCAGGTGGAAATTAGCGGGTAGGTTTCGGTGCGGGCGTGGCCGGGGCGTGCTTGCCGATGGCGGCCTCGTAGCGGATGCGGGCGAGATGAAAATCACGCACGGCATCCAGCGCGGCGGCTTCGAGTTGCAGGCGCTGCTCGCGGGCGCGGAGGATGGTGAGCAGATCAGTCTGGCCGCTCTCGTAGGCTTTTTCGAGCTTGCCGGTTTGTTCGATCACGAGCGGCAGGAGCTTGTCGCGGGTCTCGTGAGCGAGGTCATAGCTGGTCTGCATGTCTTTCCGGGCATTCTCCGCATCACTGCGGATTTGCTTGGCGAGCGCCGCCTGCTCCAGGCGCACTCGTTCTGCGGCGGCAGTCTTTTCGGCTATTTGTCCCTCGTTCTTGTTCCAAAACGGCAGCGGCAGCGAGACGCGGAAGCCGATCACGCCATTAGTCCGCCGATCATCGCCAGATGAGTTTTGAGTCTCCGGCCCGGCGAAGATGCCTGCGGTCACGTCCTGCCATTTGTTGGCTTTGGCGAGGCTGATGTCGGTTTGCGAAGCGATGACCTTGGCCTCAGCGAGCTGATAGTCGGCACGCATCACCCAATTCGCGCCTTTGCCGGGCACGCTCATGTCAGGGAGTGCGCCGGAGATCGACAACGCAGCATCAGGATCAAGGTCAAGCATGGGCTTCAGAGTGCCCAGCAGGCTGCGGCTCTCGCCCTCCAGCTTGCGAGCCTCCACGATGAGGCGCTGCGCGTCCACCTGGGCCTGGGCGGCATCCAGCGCGGAGAGTTCGCCCGCCTTGGCACGTCCGGTGACGAACTCGGAGAGCTTTTTCGCCAGCTCCGTCTGCTGCTGGCGCAACCCGCGCTGCTGCTCGATGGCGAGAATCTGCACCGCCAAAGTCTGCGCCTCGGAAATCAAACGGCGCTCGGCATCCCTCACCTCCAGCTCTGCTGCGGTGACGAGCTGCGCGGTGAGCTGCTTCTCCAGCCGCAAGCGTCTGGTGATCGGAAACGATTGGTCGAGCGACATCATGACCTCGCCCGGCGAAAGGTAGGTTTCGTTGCGCGAGTCCACGCCCACGGTGGGATTGGAGAGACGCCCAGCACCGAGCTGGCGACCACGAGCCTCCTCCACGGCCATGCGGGCTGCTTTCAACGAAGGGTGAGCGGCGCGGACACGCGGCCCGATGTCGGAGAGGGAAAGAGTAAGTGCCGGAGCTGATGAAACAGCCGCCAGGAACAAGGAGAAAGTCAGTGAGATGGAACGAAGCATGGAAAGGGTGGTGGGTTGAGGTTTGCAGGCGTGGACAGGCCAGGCCGGAAATTGCAAAAGGCTCGCCAGTGCGCTCAGCCGTCAGTCGTGGACGGCGGCGCTGGCGGCCTGCCTCAAACCAAAATCACCATGCAACGAGCCACCTGCACAGAGGCAGATGGCGGACTCTCTCCCCCGGTGTCCAGGGGCGTTTTTAATCGTTCGTCCTCGGCTCGTGCCTGGATCTGCACCCAATCGTGAACCCAAGTCTCAGCGACGAGCACCGCAACGAAAGCAGGAATCGAAACGGTTGCCAAACTGGATGGCGCGGCCTGCATGTCCACGCTCAGTGGCGTGTGGTGCTCTTTCTCACCTTTGTCGTCACTGTCCTTGGTGGAGCTTTCCTCGCAGGGCACCTTACCCGCGTGGTCATCCACGATCACGCGATGGCAGTGCTCCGCTTTCGTCTCCACCGGCGCATCGCCATGAGCACAGGCATAGCCACGCTGCACGCCAAACACCTGCGCACACGCCACGACCAGAACGGCCAGCGTGGGGAGAATGCGTTTGCGGAAAAGTGACATGGGCAGGTCTAAGATGCTCTCGGGGTCGGATATATTCAATTTTTTTTTTTTTTTTGAAGCCCCTGATCCCAGAGCTTGGAATCAGGAGCTTTTCGAGCGGTTCAATCACTCGTCACAGATGCAGGCATACTCAGGGTTGCTGCATCCTTTGCAGGTATGCAGGACGAGGGGAATGCGGAAGTTCTTTGGCTTGGTTTCGGCGTCAGCCTTCACCTGCACGACGACGGTGTAGCCTTCGCCTGCGGGCAGCGGTGCCTTGGAGACGAGAAGGTCGCCCTTCTTCTCAAACTCCAGCTTTGTCTTGCCTCCTGGAGCTTCGGCAGTGGCGGTAATGACTTCGGTGGTGGCGGGCTGGGCTTTCAGCGCGGCGTCATAGACGGCGATGCTGATGCTGCGGTCTTTCTCGACGAAGAACTCGGCTTGCTTACCGCCGAGGTCGAGGATGAGGCCTTTGCGGGGGCCTGCTTTGACTTTGGCATCCGCAAAAGCGGACGTGGCGGCGAGGGCGGCGATGATGAGGAGGTTTAGCAGTGTTTTCATGGTGTGTTTGTTAGCTTGGGTTTGGTTTCGTGGTGTTCCGCTCAATCCAGTCGTAGAGCACAGGCACGACGAGCAGGGTGAGGAAAGTGGAGGTGAGGATGCCGCCGATGACGACGGTGGCGATGGGGCGCTGGACTTCCGCGCCCGCGCCAGTGGCGATGGCCATGGGCACGAAGCCAAGGCTGGCGACGAGGGCGGTCATGAGCTTCGGACGCAGTCGGGTGAGCGTGCCTTCGACAACGGCCTCGCGCACATCGCGGCCTTCGGTGCGTAGCTGGTTGATGTAGCTGATGAGCATGATGCCGTTCAGGACAGCGATGCCGCTGAGGGCGATGAAGCCGACGGCGGCGCTGATGGTGAAGGGCATGTGCCGCAGATGCAGGGCGAAGATGCCGCCGGTGACGGCGAGCGGCACACACATGAAGATGAGCGCGGCTTGCTTGAATGATCCGAAGCTCAAAAAGATGAGCACGAAGATCAAGGCGAGCGCGAGCGGGACGACGATCATGAGGCGGGCCTTGGCCTCTTGCAGGTTTTTGAACTGGCCGCCGAACTCGAAGTAGTAGCCATCGGGGAACTTCACTTTGTCATGGATGGCCTGCGTGGCCTCCTGCACGAAGCCCTCGGTATCGCGGCCTCGCACGTTGATGAGGATGCTGACGCGGCGTTGTGCATCTTCACGGGCGATTTGCACGGGCTGCGGCACGAGGACGATTTTGGCGACTTGACCGAGCGCCAACATGCCGCCGTCTTCGGTGCGGAGGGCGAGGCGTTTGATGCCTTCGAGGTCGCTGCGGCGGTCTTCACCGAGGCGGACGACGATGGGGCTGCGTTTGTTGCCTTCGATGACGAGGCCGACCTCGGTGCCTGCGAGGGCCGTTTCGATGAGGCGATTCAATTCATCGGCGTGGACGTTGAACTTGCGCATGGCCTCGCGGTCGGGCTGGATTTCGATCATGGGGTTCTTGCCGATGCTGTCGAACTCTGTCTCGCCGCCGCCACGGATGGCGGAAATCGCGGTGCGCACCTCGCCTGCGAGGCGTTCGAGTTCGTCGTAGCTGTCGCCAAAGATTTTGCACACGAGGTCGGCGCGGGCTCCGGCCATGATCTCGTTGAAGCGCATCTGGATGGGCTGGGTGACGAGGATGTTTTGTCCCGGCACTTGATCGAGCAGGGCTTTCCGCATGAGTTCGCCGAGGTGCTCTTTGCTGATGGGCTTGCCATTCTCCGTGCGCCACTGGTCACGCGGAGTGAGCATGAGGTAGGTGTCGGCCACGTTGGGGTTCATGGGATCGGTGGCGATCTCGGCGGTGCCGATGCGGGAGAAAATCTCTTTTACTTCGGGGAAGTCGCGGCGGATGACGGCCTCGCTTTGCTTCTGCAAATCGAGCGAGGAGGACAAACCGGCGCTGCTGCTGCGGATGAGCTGGAAGGCGAAGTCGCCCTCATCAAGCTGCGGGATGAACTCGGAGCCGAGGCGTGAGAAGACCCAGAGCGAGGAGCCAAAGAGCACAATCATGGGCAGCACGATGAGCACCTTGAATCGCAGGCCAAAGCGCAGCAGCGGGGTGTAAAGGCGCTTCGTGAGGGTGACGAGCCAGTTGTCCTTTTCCTGAATCTTCCCGCCTAGCAGGAATGAACACAGCACGGGCATCAAGGTGACGGCGAGCACCAGTGAACCGCCGAGCGCGAGCATGACGACGAGGGCCATGGGCTTGAACATCTTCCCTTCGATGCCTTGCAGCGCGAGGATGGGCACATAGACGACAGTGATGATGAGCACGCCGAAGAACATCGGATTGGCGACTTCTTTGGCAGACTTCAGCACTTCCTCGGTGCGCTCGCTGACGGTGAGTCGGCGACCCAGCGCGTGCTGTCTCTCGCCAAGATGGCGCACGATGTTTTCCACCATGACGACCGCGCCATCAATGATGAGGCCGAAGTCAATGGCACCGAGGCTCATCAAGTTTCCGCTGATGTGCCAGCGCACCATGCCGGTCATGGCAAAGAGCATGGAAAGCGGGATGACGAGTGCGACGATGAAAGCAGCGCGGAAGTTTCCCAGCAGCGCAAAGAGCACGACGACGACGAGCAAGGCACCTTCGGCCAAATTTTTCTCCACAGTGGCGATGGTGCGGCTGACGAGATCGCTGCGATCATACAAAGCGCGGATGACGACGCCCTGCGGGAGCTTGGGCTGTATCTCGGTGAGCTTGGCCCGCACGGCTTGGGCGACGAGGCGGGAGTTTTCACCCGCTAGCATGATGGTGGCTCCGATGAGGGCTTCGCTGCCGTCATCCGTCGAGGCTCCGGTGCGGAAGGCGCTGCCGATGCTGACGGTGGCGACTTCACTGAGCAGGATGGGCTTCACCCCGCCTGCGAACTTGAGCGGGATGGCGAGGATTTGGTCGATGTCGTTCACTCGACTGGTGGCGCGGATGATGAGCTGCTCGCCGCCAATCTCGACGTAGCCGCCGCCTGCGTTGCGGGTGTTTTGCTCGACGATCTCAGCCAGCATGTCGAGCGACATGCCGCGAGCGGCGAGGCGTGCTGGATCTGGCTGGATGACGATCTGCCGCTGATAACCGCCGCTCGTATTCACCTCCGCGACGCCGGGCGTGCCACGCAGCAACGGCTTGACTTGATACTCCTGGATTTGCGCCAGGGCCATGAGCTGCTCCTCGCGCGTCGCGGGCTTGTTGGCTGCATCGGCGCTGTAATCGAGGCTGTAGTAGAAGATTTCGCCGAGGCCGGTGGCAACAGGCGCGAGCTTGGGCGTGAGGCCGGGCGGGAGTTCATCCAGCACGGTTTGCAGGCGCTCGGTGACGAGCTGGCGAGTGCGGTAGATGTCCACATCGTCATGGAAGACCATCGTGACCTGCGAGAGGCCAAACTTGGACAGCGAGCGCAGCTCCACCATTTGCGGCAGGCCCGCCATCTCGCTTTCGATGGGAAAGGAGACTAGCTTTTCGATCTCCTCGGGCGCGAGCGCATTGACGGCGGTGTTGATCTGCACCTGCGGGTTCGTGATGTCTGGCACGGCATCAATCGGCAGATGAATGGCCGAGTAGGTGCCGATGCCGGCAAGGATGAGCGTGGCAAGCAGCACAGCGGCCCGCTGCCGCATGGCGAAGGTGATGAGATGGGTGAGCATGGTTCAGTGAGAGGTCTTTGCTGATTCAGCCCTGGCATCCTTCAAAATGCTAAACCCGCCGCGCAGAACGATGACGGTAATGAGCAAGCCGATGGCGAGGTCTGGCCAGCGTGAGCCAGTGAGTGCCACGAGAAATGCCGCGCTGATGACTCCCAGATTTGCCAGCACATCATTGCGGGAGAAAAGCCAGCTAGCCCGCATGTGAACGCCTTCATCCCGATGCTTGGTGATGAGGCGCAGGCAGATCACATTCGCGGCGAGCGCGGCCACGGAAACGGCGATCATGAGCCAGGACACTGGCTCGCTGTCAGTGAAAACACGCCGCAGAATGTCCGCCATCATGGCGAGTGCGATGACGATCTGGAGAAAGCCACTGAGGCGGGCTGCGGTTACTTTTGCCGCGACAGCTTTGCCCACGGCATAAAGACTGACTCCATACACGAGTGCATCTGCGAGCATGTCGAGCGAGTCCGCGAGCACGCCCGTGGAGTCAGCCAGGATGCCCACTGCCAGTTCACAGGCGAACATGGTGGCGTTGATGATGAGCAAAAGGCGCAGAGTGCTGGCCTGAACGGCATCACTGGCTTCTATGGAACAGTCGGAGCAGGGCATAAGTTTTTGAAGGGATGAGCGTCCGCCGACCGGAGTCGGCGGACGCCGTGGGGGCGCTAGTTAGTCAGCGCAGCACTCGCAACCGGTGCAGCAGCCTGGGTCGCAAGAGCAGACACCAGCCTCACAGCAACTACCGGTGAGGCAGCAGCAGTCACCCGTGGCACAGCAAGCGCCACCGGTGCAGCAGGCAGCGGCAAGGCAGCAATTGGACTTGGCGTCCGCGCTGGATTGGGTGGCTGCATACAGACCCGTGAGGGTCAGGATGAGGGCAAGAGACAGAAACAATGTTTTCATAGATAAGTAAGTTTGAATGGTTTGAATGAACTGAAGTCGGCGGAGTGCCGACGTGGTGGGAGTGGTGCGGGGGCTTCGGAGGCGGCAAAGGAGGCCGCTCCGTGCGAGAAGGGGCACGCTGCGACAAAGGACGAATGCCTTGAGCATTGAGCGGGCGGGTCTGCGGAGCACCCATCACCAAAGGGGGCATGGTGGACGCGAGGTGCAGACAGCAGGCGCAGTCGCAGCCTTGATCGGTGTCCTGGCAGGGGCACTCGGAGTGGTGCGTGGTGTTGTCTGCCGACATGTCTTTGCAGCAGGTCATCTCACACGCAGCCATCCGGGGTGAGCACTGCCCCTGATGCGCCTGGCTCCACGGCACCGCAAACAACGGCAACAGCACGACGAGCATGATCCAGGTGATCATGCGGCGCTGTTGGCGGTGATGGAGGTCGGTGGAGAACATGGCTGGAGTTTAGTGGCCGCAGGTGCAGGCTTTGCCGCCACGCAGGATTTGCAGTTCGGCGAGCCAGAGGGACATCACAGGTGTGGTGACCACCTCATCGCCAGTGTAAAGGCCGTCGGTGATCTCCACATGATCGCCGCTGCGTGCGCCGACTTTGACGGGCGTGCGCAGGTAGAACTCGTCGTTCTTGGCATAGACGAAAGTGCCCTCGGCAGTGGTGAGCAGCGCGGCCTGTGGAATGGCGGTCACAGTATCGCCAGCAGGGAAGCGGAAGGTGGCGGTGATGGCGCTGCCTGCCTCAATGGGGGCGGCGGTTTGCACGGTGACTTCAAAATCACCGAGCGTGGCATAGGCTGCCTTTTCAATGCGGAGCACATGGCCTTTCGCGGTGCCAAGCTCGACCTCCATGCCGGGCTGCACACGCGCCGCTTGATCGGCGGTAAGCCATCCGCTGGCCTCGGTGCCGCGCTGCATGGCCTGCAAGCTGAGGGTGAAGGCGGGGGCGATCTTTTCCTCCTGCACCTCGGCGGTTTGCAGGCGGATGGACTCGGCCATGAGCGCGGTGAGGGCCACGCCTTTGCCTTCCTTGAACTGTGCGCCGTTTTCCGGTGCGGCGGTGTGTTCAGTGGAAGGACTGGCGCTAGATTCGCTGCAACTGGTGAGCGCGGCGGCGGTGACGATGAGAGACAGGATGAGCAAGAGTTTCATGATGAGGTGAAGTTAGTTTTTGGTGGTGATGAGGCTGCCGGGTGCGCCGGTGAGTTCTTCAAGTGTGAGCGCGGCCTCCAGCGCCTCGGTTTGCGTGCTGTGGATGGCCTCGACGGCTTCGAGATACTTGTCCTGAAGCTCGACAAAGGTGCTCATGGGCACGGCACCGAGTCTGAAATGCCTGTCCGCTAGCGCGGCGGCATCGCTGAACTTCGTGACGGCATCGCCCTTCCACACGGCAAGGCGTGCCTGCTGCGTCTGGTAGATGAGCATGCTCTCGGTGACCTGCCGCTCCACCTCGCGCTGCGCGGCGGCGAGCGTGGCCTGTGCCTGCATCTGGCGTGCCTCGGCATTGGAGACTTCCGCTTTGCCATTCTTCCAAAACGGCAGCGGGAAGGAGATGCCGATGCCTGCCACGGTCTGGTCATCCAGCGTGCGGGTGTTTTGCACCTCGACGAAGGGGCCGATGGTGAAGGCGGGATAGCGCTCGTTCTTTGCCAGCTCGACCTTGAAGCCCTGCTGCTCCAGCTCGGCACGGCGCAGGCGCAACTCGTAATGGTTCTTCATTGCGGAGCCGAGGAGGGAGAGCAGCGCAGGCGCGGCCTTGGCATCCAGCGGGCCGCGCTTCACGATGAGCGGCGCGTCGGCACGGCGGCCCATGAGTTGGTTCAGCTCCAGCAGCGCCTTTTGCACTACGACACCAGCTTTCGCTGCGCGCGACTCTGCCACGAGCGCCGCTGCCTCAATGGTAGCGATCTCAAGCTGAGGAGCGATGCCCGCTGGCTCGCGTTGCACCATCACCTCGCGCAGTGAGGCATAGCGTGCGGCGACTTCATTCGCGGCATTGGCGAGATCTTGCTGCGCTGACAACGTGAAGGCCAGCACGCGGACACGGGCGGCGAGATGAAAGCGAAACCGCTCCAGCCCCAGCTCCGCCATAGCGATGTCGCGGTTCGCGATGGCCTTGCGCAAACCCAAGCGGCCCGGCCACTCGATGGGCTGCGCCAGCTCGGCGGAGAAGGCTAGGCCGTTCGAGCGGCTGTCGGCGTTGCGGATGTGGTTGTTGCCGACTTGCAGGCTCAGCTCCGGGTTCGACTGCCTGCCCGCCGTGCTGCGAGTCGCCTTCGCCGCTGCGACCTCCGCCTCATAGAAGCGGATTTCAGGATTCCCCGCGAGCGTGCGGCCCACGAGACTGGAGATGGAAGACGGCTCCGGTTTGGAATCCGCCGCGAGAAGCTGCGGCACAGCAGCGAGCAGCAGAGATGAAAGGATGAATAAGCGCATGATGAGATGGGGGTTGAGTTTCGACGGAGGCACGGCAAAGCCACGATGCCGCTCTGCGAGCGGTCGCGGTGGGAAGCTCCTGCGTGGATGTCACCGCCTTCATGGGCGGACCAACGCACGGAACTTTAAGCCTGGATCGAAGGCGCACGCACGGGCAGCGCCGTGCGTTGCGTGAAATGCCACGTCGCTCGCAACTCCGGCGGCGCGGTGGTCATCGGCAGCCCGGAAGACTCCGTGGCCGTGGCGAGATCGTCTTGAAGACGGATCATCGCCTGAATCAACTCCGCCAGCTCCACCATCTGCATCTCCGGCATCGTGACCGGCGCGGGAACCTGGCTGTGGGAGATCGTATCGCTCGGGCAGGAGACGGGAGCGTGATGTTCGCCTCCTTCGTGGTCTTCATGCTCGTGGCTTTCCTCGGAGCAGCAAACGTCCGCCTTGCATCCATCCGCCCCATAGCAACACATCGAAGCCGGGACCATCAAGGCCAGCATCAGAAGTGCGAGGATTTGCCAGAAGCGTTTCATTGGGACAGCGGCGGCAAGACTCGCCGACATCATGAGATGGTCAAGGTTGGATGTTATTCCAGCGATGTGAAGGCAAAAGTCCGCATTTGGCGGAGGCGCTGTGAAAAGGAGCCTCGCGGAAGTTGGATGCGGGGTGGAGGTCATCGTCGCGGGCTATGCTGCCACAGTTCCATGACGTTGGAGAAGAATGGTGACGCACTTCATGAAGACGTCGAGAGCCTCGCTACCGGCCGCGACTTTCTCCCACTGCCCGCCGGATGAGATTCCGCGCGCCGCCCCGGCTCCACGCGGTCTGATTCTGGATGCTGGTTCACCACAGGCTGGTCAATGTCTGCTGCTGAAGCCGCCTCGGCAGTCGCTCGCGGACGTGCCCGGCGAAGCGGCGGGCTTGCCTTACACCAAGACCTCTCGGAGCGGGCCGGTGCCGGAGTCGAACTTCGCGGCCATCTTCTCGCTCATGTTGAAGCGTTCGCACTCGACGCCGGCGGTTTTCAGGATCGTCGCGTAGAGCGCGTTGATCGGACGGGTGCCGTCGAGCTGCGTGAAGCAGCCGGTTTTGAAAATGCCGCCGCAATTGCCAAGCAGCATGACCGGCCAGGTGGCGCCGCTGGTGTGCTGCGCGTCGGCGTTGTTGCTGGTGTAAACAATGAGCGTGTTGTCCATCATCGTGCCGCTGCCTTCGGGCACGCTTTCCAGCTCCTCCATGAGCTTCACGAGCATGCGGCTGTTGTACTGGCGGATCTTGATCCAGATCGGATTGTCCGGCTGCTTCATGTGGCCGAGATTGTGGCCCTGCTCCTCGACGCCGAGGCCTTTCCACGAGCCGAAGATTTCACCACGACCGGAGCCGATGGTCAGCACGCTGGTGATGCCGGATTTGATCGCCGAGATGCCGAGGTCGAGCAGCACGTCGTGCCAGTCGGTTTCGAACTCGGGCTTCGTGTAACGGTCATCGACCTTTGGCGCAAAGTTCCGCAGATGATCGGAGACGCCGTTGAGGCGTGACCGCAGGCCGTTGATGTCCTGGAAACCCTGAACGTACTGCCCGTAGCGCTGCTGGTCTGCCATCGGCAGCGCCTTGCCGTGAGCGGCGGCGAGCTGCTCGATGCGGTCAAACATACTGGAGCGCGCCTCATGCTGCTTGCGGATGTCTCCGTCCGAGATGCCGCCGTAGAGCATCTGGTAGAGGTGGTTCGGGTTCGAATGCATGAAGATCGGCTGGCCAGCGCCGCTGGCCGAAAGGTTCGCGACGGTGGGCTTGGCCTTCATGTTTTCCATCGAGTCCATGCCGATGCAGAGATGCGGCAGGAGGGTCTCGGGCAGCACCTTGCTCAGTTCGTAGTCAATCGTGGACGCACTGGGCGGCACGCCGTCGCTGCCGCGGTAACCGCCGAGCGCGCCGAAGAAGGCGCTGTGGGACGGGCTGGTGTGCAGGCCGTGCAGGCCGTTGATGATGTGCAGCCGCTCCTTGAAAGGCTCCAGCGCCTCGATGGGCTCGGGCAGTTTCGCCCTGGCCAGAGAGCCGCTGTTTTTCATGCCCGCCGGAACGCAGGTGGCCGGATCAAAGCCCTGGTTTTGCAGGAAGAAGATCACGCGCTTCGGCCCGCCGCCGTGCGCACGGGATGCCGCCTGGCTGATGTTTGGCAACAAGGGTGAACCCAAAGCCGCGCCAGCCGTGGCGGCGATTTGTCGGAGGAGTTTTCTGCGGGAAATCATGAGTGCTGCGAAAACGTCACCGAGGCGGGCTTATTTCATCTGAGGGAGAGGAAGGTGCGGTCGGAAAGGCCGGTGCGCGAGGAAGCGCCCCGGAACACGCGGGGGCGCGCGTGCTCCATGCACTTCTCACGCGAGCACTGACTCATCGGGATGACACCGGCGGACTTGAAGCCGCCGCGCCTCATGCCAGCCCCTTCTGGCGGCGGGCGTGGACGGCGGCGGAGTATTCGCTGCTGTTGAAGTCCACATAGGCCTCGGAGAGATCGCTGGTATAAACGATGTGGTTGGCGCTGCCGAGGTTGAGGTCAATGGTGACGGAGAAGCGCGGTTCTTTGACGACTTTTTCCAACTCGGCCACAGGCGTGCCCGAGGTGAGGCCGCCTTTGCAGGCGAGCAGGCCGCCGAAATAGATGTCCACCATCTCCTCGCGGATGCGCGCGCCGGAGTAGCCGACGGCGTGGATGATGCGGCCCCAGTTCGGGTCGCTGCCGTGGAAGGAGCACTTCACCAGCATGGACTTGGCGACGGCTTCGGCCACCTTTTTCGCATCGGCATGGGTGCGCGCGTTGCGCACGCGGATTTCGACGAACTTGGTGACGCGCTCGCCGTCGGCGACGATCATCTTCGCCAGCTCGAGCATGACCTTGTGCAGGGCGCAGCGGAAGATTTTGGCCTCGTCGGAGCCTTTCCTCATGGCGGGCGCGGAGGCCTGGCCGTTGCTCATGACAATGACGGTGTCGTTGGTGCTGGTGTCGCCGTCTATGGTGATGCAGTTGAAAGACTGGTCCACAGCGCAGCGGATGGCGCGCTTGATCTCGTCCTTGCTGATTTTTGCATCGGTGGTGATGAAGCAAAGCATGGTGGCCATGTCCGGGCAGATCATGCCCGCGCCTTTGGCGATGCCGCCGATGCGGAAGGAGCCGCCTCCCGGGCAGGGCACCTCGATGGCGTAGGACTTCGGCCTGGTGTCGCTGGTCATGATGGCCGCCGCGGCGTCGTCGGAGCCGGCGGGGCTGAGCTTGGCCGCCAGTTCGGCGACGCGCGGGGTGACGCGCTGGATGGGCATGTTCATGCCGATGATTCCGGTGGAGCAGACCTGCACCTGTCTCATGCGCAGGCCGAGCGCCTCGGCGGCGGCCTTGCACATGGCTTTGGCGTCCTGGATGCCCTGCGGGCCGGTGCAGGCGTTGGCGTTGCCGCTGTTGGCGATGATGGCGCGCGTGTCGCTCTCGCGAATGTGGATCTGCGAGACGCGCACACAGGCGGCGCGCACTTTGTTGGTGGTATAGACCGCGTCGGTGACGGCGGGGGTGTCGGAAACGATGAGCGCCAGGTCGAGGCGGGCGGCCTCGGGGTTCTTGATGCCGCATGAGATGGCGGCGGCGCGGAAGCCCCTGGGCGCGGTGACACCGCCTTTGATCACTTTGAAAGGCACGCGTATTTCGCGGAACGGATCGCAATCCATGGTCGTCATGCTCATGCGTTCAGAAGGCCCGCGTCCGGCGCGAAGCCGCAGGCCAGGTTGAGGTTCTGCACCGCCTGGCCGGAGGCGCCTTTGCCGATGTTGTCCTCGGCGCTCATGAGCACGAGGCGTCCGGCGCGCTCGTCGAGCGCCCAGCCGATGTCCACGAAGTTCGTGCCCATGACATGCTTGGTGTCGGGGCATTGATTCCTGCCGAGCAGCCGGATGAAGGGCTGCCCGTCGTAGGTGGCGCGCAGGGCGGACTCGACCTGGTCGAGCGACACGCCGGGCGCGGGTGCGGCAAAGGTGGTGGTGCAGATGCCGGCGAAGACCGGCACGAGATGCGGCACGAAGGTGAGCCGCACCTCCCGCCCGGCGGCGAGGGACAGCTCCTGCGTGATCTCGCTCAAGTGGCGGTGGGAGGGCACGCTGTAGGCGCGCAGGCTGTTCTGCACCTCGCAGAAAAGCAGCGGCACGCTGGCATTGCGGCCCGCGCCGCTGGCGCCGCTCATGCTGGAGACGGCCAGTGGATCCCCGGAGAGCAGGCCGGCTTTGAGCAGCGGCAGCAAAGGCAGCAGGATGCTGGTGGGATAGCAGCCGGGGCAGGCGATGAGGCGCGCGTTTTTGATCTCCTCCGCGCGCCACTCCGGCAGCGCATAGACGGCCTTGGCGAGCAGGCCGGGCGCGGGATGCTCGTGCGCGTAGAACTCCTTGTAAACCTCCGCGCTGCGCAGGCGGAAGTCGGCGCTGAGGTCAATGACGCGCATTCCCGCCTCCAGCAGCGGCGCGGCATACTCCGCGGACACGCCATGCGGCAGCGCCAGGAACGCGGCCTGCGCTCCGCTCGCCTTCAAAGCGTCCACGTCCGGCTCGGTGAAGACCAGTGTGTCAGCCACCCCCACCTTGCGGAAGCGCGGAAACTCGGCGGACAGCGCCTTGCCCGCGAGCGTGCGGGAAGTGACCGCGACGAGTTCGGCATGGGGATGGCGCAGGAGGATTCTCAGCAGCTCGATGCCGGAGTATCCGCTCGCACCAAGGACGGCGACTTTGACAGGCTTGGACATTCGGGAGGGGGGCGAAGATGGATGACAGCCCCCTGGCTGCAACTGGCAATTCAAACCAAATGTCCGTCCGGTCGCGGCGAGTCCACAATCACCAGAATCCCCATTGTTTGGCGCCCATCACCCAGGCTCCGAGCAGCGCGTTGGCCAGAGCGTGCATGAGCACGCAGGCGCCCAGGCTGCGGGTGCGCGCGGCCGCGAGATAAACCAGCGCGCCCCAGACAAAAGCGGCGGGCCAGTCGGCGGGCTGATGCGCCAGCATGACCAGCGTGGTGACGATCCAAAAACTCCGCCAGGTGTGCGCGCCAAAGGGCGTCTCATGCCAGGGCCGCCCCTCCGCCGCCAGCCAGCGCATGAGAAAGCCGCGCCAGAAAATCTCCTCCACCAGCGGCACCACCACGACGAGGCGCGCGAAGCGCATGAAGATCGTGATCCGCTCCCACACAGGCCATTCGGCGAGCTGGCCGGGATCGAAGCCCCGGCTCCGGTCCGCCATCCCGAGCCAGGCCCACCAAACCGGCGGATTTTCAGTGTCGAGCTTTTGGTATGTCCAGGCCGGCAGAATCCACAGCGCGATGCCCGCCACGCCGAGCGCACAGGCCAGCCCCAGTCCGCGCCAGGGCCTCAGCGCGTAGTGGCGGCGGAAAAAAAGCAGCAGTCCCGCGCACACGAGCGTCTGCAAAGGATACACCCACAGCTCCGGCGCGCGCACATGCCAGGGAAGCTCGGGATTTTCCACGCGAAACCAGCCCGGCACGGCCAGAAAGGCCATGAACACCGCGAACGGCGCCACATGCGCCGCGGCGGGTGAGGAGCGCCAGGTTTGCAGCATGAGCTTCATCGGGCCGCCTCGGATTGCGCGCTTCAAGCCTCACACCTCCCCGCGCGCGAGCTTCTCGCAGCTTTGCACGTCGAGCTTGCCGGAGGAGAGGATGGGGATGTCGCTGACGCGGATCATTTTCTTCGGGATCCACAATGGCGGCAGGCCCTTCTCCAGGAGGCGGTAGCGCAGATCGAGTATCTCCTGGTTCTCCGGGCCGCCGGTCATGGCCGAGATGAGGATGAGCGCCTCGCCCTTCTCGGGGTCGGGCACGCCGACGACGGCGATCTTGCGCGCGGACTCGTTCTCCAGGCCCATGGCCTTGATGATGGCCTCCTCCACGGTCTCGTGCGGCACCATCTCGCCGCCGATCTTGGAGAAGCGGCTGAGCCGGCCCTCGATGTAAAGGAAGCCGTCCAGGTCGAGGCGGCCGATGTCGCCCGTGCGGAACCAGCCGTCCTCGTCCTTGACATCGGCGGTGCGCTTGGGGTCGTTGTGGTAGCCGTGGAAGACGTTGGCGCCTTTGAACCAGATCATGCCGCTCTGGTGGACGGAGAGGCGGCGCCCGCCCTCCGGCTCGGTGATGCGCACGGCCAGGCCGGGCAGGAGCTGGCCGACGCTGCCGGGCCGGTGCGCGGGCAGCCAGGCGTGGCCCTCCTCGGCGAGGGGCACGGGGTCGGGCAGGTTGACGTTGGAGACCGGGGAGGTCTCGGTCAGGCCGTAGCCCTCATAGACGCGCTTGCCGAAGCGCGCCTCAAAGGCCTCCGCCACGGTGGCGGGCAGCTTTTCCGCTCCGGTGACCACCATTTTGAGGCTGGTGAGCGACTCGCGCGGCACGCCGCGCAGCCAGCCGCGCAGAAAGGTGGGCGTGGCCAGCATGACGCTGACGCTGTGCTTCTCCACCAGCTCCGCCAGCCTCTTCGTCTCCAGCGGGCTGGGGTAGGTGACGAGGTCCACGCCGGCGATGACGGGATACCACAGCGTGACCGTGCAGCCGAAGCTGTGGAAAAGAGGCAGGCTGCCGAGAATGGCGTCGTCCGACTTGAGGCCCAGCCGCGAGCCGAACTGGATGACGTTGGCCATGATGTTGCGGTGGGTGAGCACCACGCCCTTGGGGTTGCCGGAGCTGCCGCTGGTGAAAAGCAGCAGCGCCTCCCTGTCACCGCCATGCCTGGGCACGCCGAGCAGCGCGGCCAGGAGGGACGCGGGCAGCAGCTTGGAGAGCGCCAGCCAGAGGCCGATCTTTGTTTTCATCCGCGGCAGCAGGCGCTCCACGAGGATGAGCTGGCGCGTCGGCGGCCAGGGGAAGGTCTGCATCTTGCGCACCACGGGATCGGCGGTGACGAGGCGGTCGAGGCCGGAGGCCTTCATCGCGAACTCGATGGCCGCCCGCCCGGCGGTGAAGTTGAGGTTCACCGGGATTTTGCCCGCCAGCAGCACCGCCACGTTGGCGATGAGGCCGCCCAGTCCGGGCGGCAGCACGATGCCGACACGCTCCCTGGCGGTCTCGCTTTTGATCACCCTGGAGAGCGCGATGGCGGCGGCGAAGATGGTGTCGAAGCCCATCTCCTTGTCGTCCTTGCCGTCCACCACCACATTGTTCCGCCCGTGGCGTTTGAAGCCCAGGATCAGCGCGTAGGCCAGGTGCAGCGGCAGTGCGGGGTGCGTTTCAAAAGCCTGCCGGCACAGCTCCAGCAGGCTCTCCTGGTAGGAGGCCAGCGTCACATCCTCCCCGGTGAGCAGCATGCCAAAGCTCATCACCACGGCGGTCTCGTCCGGGCGCGGGCCGATGTCCAGCGCCACCTCCCGCGGGTGCAGCACATGCAGCGGCAGCACGGGGCAGCCCGCCTTGAGCAGGAACTCCAGGCGCATGCCGGGGATGGTGCACAGCGGCGCGTTCAGGCAGGCCGCCTGCGCGGGCAGGAAGATGATGACCGCGTCCTGCGCGGTCTTCCCGGCCACGGCCTTGCGCAGCGCGGCGGTGTCCGTCAGATCCGGGGAGATGACCAGCACCTGCGCGCCCTCCCGCTCCAGATGCGCGCGCAGCATGGGGTGCAGGGCCGCGCCCTGCTCGCAGAGATAGACGATGTTCCGGCCCTCCAGCACCGCCTCAAGCCTCAGCACATCCAGGTAATCGAGCCGGGCCGGCAGGATGAGGTATCCGCCCGCTTGCGGAATGTTTTCCTTTCCCAGCAGGGTCAGGTGTTTGAGGGAGACGGGTTTTTCGTTCGGCATGGCGGCGGCGGGATGTGCGGGCACTAAGCGGCGGACTCCCCCCTTTTCCAGCGGGAAAACGGCGCGGCCATCCCGGTCGGATGGTTTTTCACCGGCTTGACCCCGCGACCACCCTGCGCGCCATGCCGCCGCTCGCCACTCAAACTTCGCCGGAAAGTCCGGGCATATGCGCGATGTGGCGGTGGAAGGAGAGACGGCCCTCCTCATCGCAAAACCAGACATCCTCAGTGCTGCGCGCAAAGGAGTTCTCCCGGATAGGGAGCAAGGCCATGCAATTCAGACAATCCGGGCAAGAGCGCCTCTGACGGTAAACTGCACTTTTGAACACAAAACGAAGGCCGTTTGGCGCTGGTTCCGCGGGCGGAACTCCAAACGGCGGCCGTTTGGCGCTGATTCCGCGGGAGGAACTCCAAACGACGGCCGTTTGGCGCTAATTCCGCGGGAGGAACTCCAAACGACGGCCGTTTGGCGCTGATTCCGCGGGAGGAACTCCAAACGACGGCCGTATGGCGCTGATTCCGCGGGAGGAGGACGAAAAAGGCGGGGTTTGGCCTAAAAAACGGGTCATCTGACCTGAATGGCAAGAAAATGCAGCTTTGCGTCAAGCAAGCACTTTATACTGAAGGTCATCACCTTTTGTGAATTGGATGCCCCAGGTGCCGGGCATCACGCGCGCATCGCCCCTGCCCTCCGGGAGTTTTGCGGTGCCCTTCGTGAGGTGCCGCCAGTTCACCGCGTCATCGGAGGCCAGATAAATCGTCGGCGCGCCCCAGCCGACTGGCACGACGAACACCCCGCCCGTGTAAGCGACCGCCTTCGTGGCCCACGGCCCGTGATCCGCGCCCGGCGCGGCAAAGAAGGACTGCGTCCACGTCTTGCCATCGTCCTTCGAAACGAGAATGCGCGCCCCATGCCCCACAACGACAAACGCTCCGGCCTTCGGGTTCGGTTTGAAGTCACCACCGAAAGGAATCGCCTCGCGAAGCCTCGCATCCTCCGGGGATTCATTGGCGGCGAAAGCGGTGACGGCGAGCAGGAGAGGAAGCAGCTTTTTCATGGTGGAGGCTGGAACGAGCGGGCCAAAGCGGGTCTGACAGGGGACTGGTGGCGCAAGGACGGACTTTTGATGCTCCAGCACCTACGGCGGGCCTGCATCTCGCTGCTTGAGACGGTCCTGGCATGGACGTAGGATGCCGCATGAACACCGAACCTCCAGCCACAACCAGCCAGCCCGTCTCCGCCGAGGTGGCGGAAATGGCGCGCCAGGCGGTGCGGGACTTTCATGAGTGCTTTTGGTGGTGGAACCCCGACTTCACTCCGCAGACCGTGGAGGAGGTGCGCGAGGTGGTGCTGAATCTCCGCAAAGGGGGCCACCGTGCCTGGCAGCGGGCTCAGGAACTCAACTCATGCCTTTAACGACTCTCCAGAAACAAGTGCTGCGCGTTTTGGCGGCGAATCGCAGTGAAGAGAGCCATTTCGCCGGCGGTCTGGTGCTCAACTCGGCGGATGATTCGCCGCGCTTCAGCCATGACTTCGACATTTTTCATGAGGCGGAGTCCGAGGTGGCGCGTGCCAGCGATCTGGATGTCGCAGCTTTGCGGGCGGCTGGTTATGCGGTGGAGCACGCGGTTGGTGATTGGGCGGCCCACACGAGTTTTCGCAAAGCGCGTCTGACGCATGAGGGCGAGGCACTGGAGATCGACTGGGCGGCGGACTCAGCCTTTCGTTTCTTCCCGATTCAAAGAGATGATGTGCTCGGCTGGCGGCTGCACCTCTTTGACATGGCCGCCAACAAGGCGCTGGCGCTGGCGGCACGCTCGGTGACTCGCGACTATGTGGACATCGTGGAACTGGACCGCACCTATCCGCTGGAGGCGGTGATTTGGGCCGCCTGCGGAAAGGATGAGGGCTTCAGCCCCATGCTGCTGCTGGAGATGATGCGGCGCTTTGCCCGGATCAATCCACGCCAGCTTGAAACCATCCAGGCCCGTCAGCTCGATCCCATCGTCTTGAAAAAGGCGTGGATCGCGATGTCAGACCGGGCGGAGGCGGAGATCACCCGGCTGGCGGACACGAGGCCGGAGGTTCCCATCGGGGTGGCTTTTGTGAATGCGCGGGGCGAGCCGGGTTGGATCGGCAGTGATCCCAGCCTGCGCATTCATCGGCCTTCTGTGCGCGGCTGCCTGCCGGTGGTGCAAGGTGTCGAGTGATGCCGCTGGAGGTTGCTCCGTGTCGCTGTGGCGAACTGAAGCCGATTGGACCAACCCCAGAGACACAGAGCACACAGAGAGCCCCCGGTGTGTGTGCCGCTGCCGGACCCGCGTTTGGTTTGGGGATTGTAGTCGCGGATGTCGTTGCAGCAGCGCACGAGCTTCCAGCGGCCATCGCGCACGGCTTCGTTG
This sequence comes from Verrucomicrobiaceae bacterium UBA2429, assembly GCA_002343505.1. GTDB lineage: Bacteria > Verrucomicrobiota > Verrucomicrobiia > Verrucomicrobiales > Verrucomicrobiaceae > Prosthecobacter. Next base: position 113,443 of record DDQZ01000024.1, read on the forward strand.
CCAAGGCGCTCCCGGAAGAGGGTTTCGTTCGCGGCGTGGTGGAGAAAGGCGCGGCGGTTCATGGTGGTGCAGTTAAGACGAACCGCAGCATCTAGGTCTGACATTCGGCCTTCCAGCTTGCAGCCCTGGGCCGGGGCAAACTGACGTTTGCCTCTACGGGGCGCCGGGACGCATGTAGAGGAAGACGTGAGTCTTCCCCTCAATGGTAGAGGAAGACGTGAGTCTTCCTCTCAATGGTAGAGGAAGACGTGAGTCTTCCCGGATCGGACGCGCGGGGAGAGTCGCGAGCGCGAAGCTGGCGCTCTGGCCTCACTTCCCGCCAAGGAAGGCCAGAAGATCGCTCATCTGCTCCGGGGTGATGGCGGCTTCGAGGCCGTCGGGCATGAGGGTGCGATCCAGGCTTTTGAGGGTCTTGATGGCGCTGCGCGGGAGGGTCTCGGTGGCGCCGCCCATCATGGCGAGCACGATGGCGTCGGTGTTCTCGTTTTGGATGAGGCCGCTGAGGGTGCGGCCGTCCTTGGTTTCAACGAGGTAGGCGCTCCAGCGCGCCTCGAACATGCGGTTGGGGTCGAGGATGTCGCTGAGCAGGGCCTCGGGGGGCTTCACCTTCACATCCGAGAGCGGCGGGCCGACATCCACGCCGAGGTCGCCATGCTTGTGGCAGGTGATGCAGACGCTGGCAAAGACGGCGCGGCCTTTTTCGGAGTCGCCCTTCAGGGTGGTGGCGGCCATGTATTTTTTCACCACGGCGGCGCGGTCGCTGCTGGCCTCGCCGAAGAGTTTTTTGGCGAGGTCGGCCATCTCGCCCTTGCCGCGCTGGTAGCGCCAGCGGGTCTCGACATCCACCCAGGCGGTGGGGAACTCGCCCTGGTCCATGCGCTTGAACAAGGCGAGCGCGGTGGTGGCGTTGCCGGTGAGGATGGGCACGAGGTCGCGCTTCAAGGCGGGGCCGGCAGTCGGCAGCAGCTCATAGATGAGCGGGGCGGTGCTGGTGGCGCTGAACTTTTTCAAAAGCGCCACCGTGGCGGTGGTCAGCTCCTGCGGCTGCGCGGTGGTGAGCAGACTCTTCACCACGGTCTGCACGGCATCCCATTTGCGCGAGGCGAGCAAAGGCAGCACGGCGAGGCGTTGATCGAGCGGGGCTTTCGAGTCGGCGATGATGGTGTCTATCTGGGACTGGAGGGAGGCGATTTCTTTGGCGATGCTCTGAAATTCAGCGAGTTCAAGATCAAGCATGCCACGACTGCTGGCTTCCAGGTCTGGTGTCGGAAGCGCCATGAACGCACTGAGTGATTTAGGCTCCACGTTGTAACCTTTGGCGAAACCATCTATCACGCCTTGCAGCAAGGGAGCTTTCCACCAAAGAAGCTCAGCTTTGTCTAGTTCGAGGCATCTGAGGCATTCAGCCACGTCAGAGGGGTCGCCCGAGACGATGGCGCCCGCCGCAAATGCCCGGATGGTGGCGGACCGGGCCGGGGAGAAGCGGCTGGTGAAATTGGGAGACTGCAAGACCGCCTTCAACACACGACCTTCCGTATATTCGGAGGAAGATAAAACCGCTTTCGAAAGCCACTCGTCCTCGGGATGATCGGCGATGCATTTGGCGCGGAAGCTGATTTCCTCCGGCTTGCTGACCTGGCCTTCATCGTGCTTCTGCAAAATGCGGAAAAGGAGCGCGCGCTCTTTGTGCTCGGCAGGCTGCTCTCCCCAGCCGGCTTCGGGGATGGCGTGGTAGCGGCCGGGGTGCTTGGCGGCGAGGGTTTTTGTGCCTTTGGGCACGATGCGCCAGATGCGGCCCTGGTGCTCGCCCTGGCGCATGTCGTTGGCTTTGACGAAGTCCTCGGGAAAAAAGCGGGCGTGGTCAATCCAGCGGCGGTAGATGTCGCAGACATAGATCGCGCCGTCGGGGCCGGTGGTGAAGTTCACGGGGCGGCTCCATTCGTCGCCGCTGCGGAAGAACTCGGTGCGCTCGCCGACGCGGGTGGCTTTGAGGGAAGCGCCGTTGGGCTCGATCTTGTAACGGGTGACGAGCTGGCCTGTGGGGTCGGGCACGAAGACGTTGTTGCGCAGCTCGGGCATGAGATCGCCACGATAGACGCCCAGGCCGGAACAAGCGGTGTTTGTGCCGGCATGGGCGTCCGCGGTGGTGTGGGTGATCTTCAGCGGGAAGACGCGCGTGTCGGCTCCGGGCGGGGCGATGTCCTCATGCACCTGGGTGATGCCGGCGTGCGGGTTGCGCCGCATGACCTCGTAGGGCATGACGGTGAACATGAGCGGGTTGCGGTTCGAGCAGTAGAAATGATGGCCGTAGTCGTCGAAAGCGCCGCCGTATTGGCCCTTGCCACCGGTGGGGGTGATCTCGCCCGTCTTGGGGTTCCATTTGAAGTTGGCGCCGGGCACACCGACGACCTTGTCGGGCGCGTCGGCGGGATAGATTTCCTTGGCGTCGAGGCCGTTGTTGAAATGCACGCAGCCGTCCGGCCCCCAGCGCGGGGCGCTGACCTGGAGCTGGCTGTGGCGAGGGTTGAAGCCCTTGATGAGCGGGCGGTTCACGTCGGCCTTGCCGTCGCCATCGGTGTCTTTGAGAAAGAGAATCTGGGTGCGGGTGGTGGCGATGAGACCGCCATCGTAGGGCAGCAGGCCCTGCACGTTGTCGAGGTTGTCGGCAAAGACGATGCTCTTGTCCATGAGGCCATCGCCGTTCTCATCCATGAGCTGGGAGATGCGGGACATCCACGGATCACCTGCCTTCGGGGGACCGAGCGGGTAATCGCGCATTTCAGCGACGAAAAGGCGGCCTTTATCATCCCAGGTGACTTCCACAGGATCGAGCACGAGCGGCTCGGCGGCGACGAGCTGCGCCTCATAGGGACCGTCGAGCTGGATCTGCGCGAGCGATTCCTCGGGCGTGAGGGCTTTCTCCTGCCCATGGCGCACGCTGATGTCGCTGCCGCCGCTGGCCTGGATGGCGGACCATTTTTCCGTGAAGCCGCCGAGCGGATGCAGCTCGTAGCGGCGCACGATCATCTCCGCGCCCTCGGTCTGGATGCAGATGCGACCCTCGGCGGGTTTGCAGTCGAAGGCTTCGTTCACGAGGCGGCCATTGACGAAGTATTGCAGGGTATCGCCCTTGGCGATGACCTCCATGCGGTTCCACTCGCCCACGGGGGAGTCGGGATCATCGGGGTGGCGGATGTTGAGTTTATCGGCCCAGTCCTCGTGGCGTTTTTCCCAGTTGATGCGGCCTTTGGTGACGACCTGACGCGGCGCGCCGTTTTTCCAGCGCTTCTCCTTGTCGCGGTCCAGCTCAATCTCGGCGGTGACGCTGGTGATGAGTTCGGTGCCATCGGCGAGCTTGGGGGAAAGCACGAGGATGTCGCCAATACCGCCCTCGATGATCTGCGCCTCGATACTGGCCATCCAGGTGTTTCCATAAGCGCCGTGCGGGCCGTAGGAATGGACGAGGATGCCGTTGTCGCGCGAGCGGTCGGCGCGCTTGCCCCAGGTCTTCGGGCCCCATTTGAAGTCCACGACGAGGTGGTAGTCCTTGTAGCTCTCCTTGGTGACCATGTAGCCGTAGCCGCGGCCGCTGATGTTGAGTTCCTCGCCTTTGATCTGGAAGATCTCGTTCGGCGGGTCGGCGAAGTCCTGGTCGGGATTGATGTGGTATTCCACCCCGCCCTTTTTCATGAGGTCGAGGATGTTGATCTTCTCGGTGACCGGCGTGGCGGACCAGGCGCGGGAGAGAAGCAGGGGGACGAGCAGCAGGGTGGTCAGTCTCATGGGGGGAGGATTACGGGATGCCGCCCGATTTTTTACGCCCAAGCGCCGCCGGTTTGGCACCGGTGATGATGCTTTTGTGATGCCGCCGTGTTTCAACGGCTATGCGCTGATCCCGGCGCGGGCGAGCCAGGCATGGAAGTCGCGCTCGAAGGCGGCGTGGCGCGCGGGCTGATAATGGTGGGTGTGGAAGCCGAGACGCGCGGCGGTGGCGATGTTTGGTTCGAGGTCGTCCACAAAAAAAGTCAGCGCGGGATCAAGGCCGAGCTGCGCGATGGTTTTGCGGAAGATTTCCTCGCCGGGCTTGCTGCACCGGGCGGAGTAGGAATAGACGCCGCCGCCGAAGGGCAGGAAGATGCCGAACGCGCTCAGCAGGTGCTCCTTGTGCAGGCCGCTGGTGTTGGAGAGCAGGCGCATGGGCAGGCGGCCGGCCAGCGGCTCGAGAGTGCGGCGCATGGCGGTGTTTTCGGTGAAGATGTCGCACCAAATCTCTGCGAACTCAGCCTCGCTGCCCTGAAACTGTAGCGCGGCGACGGCCTCGCGGAGGAAGGTGGCATCGTCCATGTCGCCATTTTCGAAAGGGCCTTTGATGTGGTCGAGCCGCGCGGAGAGCGCCTCCTCCGGGAAGGGGCTGCGCCCGGCCACGCGCCGGGCGGCAATGCCGAAGTCAAAGAAGGCGAGGACGTTGCCTATGTCGCTGAGAAGGACTGGCTGGGGAGCGGTGGAGGATTGCAAACTGGAGAGTTGAATCAGGGTTCCGTGTTCCAACGCCGGCCAGGTGCCGCTTAACGACCCACGCAGAAGAGTTTGTCCTGGGTGCGGATGTAAAGCGCGCCATTCACCGCGGCGATGCTGCTGCGAACGCTGCTGGCGTCGCCGTTGGGCTTGCTGCCATCCCCCATTTCATTAACGGCGAGCAGCTCGAATTTGTCCCCGCCGGCTTTGGCGACATAGACCTGGCCCCAGAAGTTGGTCATATAGACCTTGCCGTCGGCGACAGTGGGGCTGCCTTCGAACTTGGCCTTGCTGCCGAGGTCTCCCTGCCAGATGAGCCTGCCGGTTTTGGCCTCCAGACAGGAAAGACTGCGGCGGTCGCTGTCGAGGATGTAAAACTTGCCGTCATGGAAGGCGGGCGTGGAGACATCGCTGCTGGCCTCTTTGGGATCAGAGGTCCAGGCAAGTTCGGCGGTCCCTTTGCCTCCAAGTTTCACGGCATAAACGGGGTTCTTTTTCGGCGCGCAGGCCAGGGCGATGCCGTCTCCGGCGACGACGCTGGGGACAAGGCGCCAGTGGCCGATTTTCTCGGTGTTCCAAGTGCCCCAGCGCCAGAGTTCGGCGCCAGTGGCGGCGTCATGGCCGGTGATGCAGTCGCCGCCGACGATGAGGAGCTGGCGCTGGCCGTTGACATCGTGGCAGACGGGCGAGGAAAAGCCTTCCAGGCTCTCGGCGACGGCTTCGGAGGGACGCACGACTTTCCAGAGATCTTTACCGGTGGCGGGATCGAGGGCGAGGACGTATGAGGACATGTCCTTGCCAGGCGTGCCTTTTTGGAAACCCTGGAAGTCGAAAACTTCGTTGCGCTGAAGCACCTGAATGTAGAGGCGTCCGCTGTCGAGCAGGGGGCTGCTGCCATAGGTCCACTGGGTGGCGAAGGCGCCGTGGCTTTGTGTGAAGTCGCGCCGCCATTGCAGGTTGCCGGAGAGGTCATAGGAGGCGGCGACGGCGTCGGCAAAGAGGAAGATGACGCGCTCGCCATCGGTGACGGGCGAGGGTGAGGCGAGGTTGCTCTTGTTGTCCCACTGGAGGCCGCCCTCGGAGATGGCGCGGCGCCAGAGTTCCTTGCCGGTTTTGGCATCGTAGCAAAGGCCGACGAGTTTTTTTTCTTCAGCGATGGGAGCCGTGAGGAAGACTTTATCCGCCCAAACGACAGGGACGGAGGCTGAGATGCCGGGCACGTCAGCGGCCCACTTGACGCCCTCGGTGCGGCTGAATTTTTCCGGCAGGCCGGTCTCGGAACTGGTGCCATTCTGGGCGGGGCCTCGCCAGTTGGGCCAGTTTTCGGCGCGGGCGGCGGTGAGGGAGAGGGCGAGCAGGACGAGGAGGCGGGTGGCTTTCATGCGGGAAGATGCGGCGAGTGAAGGGGAAACGGGCGGGCTTGTCGAGAGATTTCAAAACGGGGGCGCCCCCGCGGCGGTCGCTGCCCCGCGCGAACGGACGCGCCGCGCGCAAGGGATGCGGCACTTTCCCGCTTGAAGCAGGCGGCGCGGGCCGTTTATGGGTTCGACCCCGCCAATGATTTTCGCCACCCTACCCGAACCGAGCCGCCTTGGAGACGTGCTCATGGCCTTCCTGAGCATTCTGTTCGAAGGCGCGCCCTACATCATGATCGGCACGCTGTTGTCGGGTGTGATTGACGCCTTTCTGCCCTCGAAGCTGCTGGACCGCCTGCTGCCGCGCAACAAGGTGGTCTCTACTTTCATGGCCGGATTTCTCGGCCTTGTCTTCCCCGTGTGCGAGTGCGCTGTGGTGCCTGTGATCCGCCGGCTGGTGCAAAAGGGACTGCCGCTTTCCTGCGCGCTGACCTACATGCTCTCCGCGCCGATCATGAATCCAATCGTGGCGGTCAGCACCTTGACGGCGTTCAAAGAATTCCAGGCGGTGACCGGATGGATGGAGTTGGGGAATGCGACAATGACGATCGCGCGCCTCTCGCTCGGCTACACGGTGGCGGTGATCGTGGGACTCATCGTGCTGCGCTTCCGCCCCGGCCAGGTGCTGAACGCGAACATCGTGGAGGGCATCGAGAGCGCCAGGGCCGGCGGGCACGCGCCAAAGACCACCTTCAACGGCAAGCTGGTCCACGCCATGCGCACGGCCATGCGCGACTTCCTCGACACGGGGATGTACTTCACCATCGGCGTCATCATCACCTCCGTCTTCAACACTCAGGTGAACCAGGCCATCCTCGACAGCGTGGCGGGCAATGAATGGCTGGCCATCCCCTCGATCATGGCGCTGGCCTATGTGCTGTCGCTCTGCAGCACGTCGGATGCCTTCATCGCCGCGCCGATGGCCGTCTTCTCCCAGGCGGCGAAGCTGGCCTTCCTGGTCTTCGGGCCGATGATGGACATCAAGCTCATGTTCATGTACGCGGTCGTCTTCCGCCGCCGCGTGGTCGTGCTCATGCTGCTGGGCACCTTCCTTCTCATCGCATTCCTTTCCAACCCCTGGATATCACTGGTCGAACTCCTGCAAACCTCCTCCAAACCATGAGCGCCACCCGCATTTCCATCCATCTCATCAGCGTCGCCCTGCTGCTCCTGTGGAGCGCCGTGCTGCTCTACTTTTACGCCACGGGGCGCATCGCTCAGTATCTGCCGGGCGATGGCATCTTCCGGCCCATGGTGCTGGTCTCCGGCATCGGGCTGGCCGTGCTGGCGCTGTTCAATCTGCTGACGGCGGGAGCCGAGGACGCGGGCTGCGAAGGGCACGACCATGGCGGCCATGACCACAATCACGGCCATGATGACTGCTGTCATGGTCATTCCCACGCCAAAACCAGCCCCTGCGGTCACAACCACCCGCATCATGCGCACGAAGGCCCGTGCGATCACGAGCACCCGCATCACGCGCATGAAGGCCCGTGCGATCACGAGCACCATCATGAGCACAGCAATCACGCGCCAAGCTGCCACGGGAATGACCACACGGAGAAGCCTTCCGCATGCGGCCACGAGCATCACGCTCACGAAGGATGCGGTCACGAGCATCATCACGCCGGCGGGCATTCCCACGGCCACGGCCTGCTGGAGGAAAGCTCATGGCCCGGGCGCGTCACCGCCATCCTCATCCTCGCCGCGCCCATCACCTGGGCGGCCTTTCAGACGCCGGACAATTACAGCGCCAATGCCGTCATCAACAAGGGCCTCTACAACCCCAACTACAACAGCACCGCCAACGCGGACAAATTCTCCCTGCGCACCGACACGACAAGCGCGGCCGCCAAGCCTGCGACAGCGGAGGCACCAACACCCGCAGCCACCGCCTCCGCCCCGCAAACAGCCGCCGCCGCGGATGGGAAACAGCCGCAGAGCTACGGCAGCTTCACTCTGGAAGACCTCAAACAGCAGGTGCCGCAAAGCAAGGAGGGCAACTTCATGCTCGACGTGCCCGAAATCCACTATACCGGCGGCGACATCGAAGTGCAGACCGTGCTGACCGGGCAGCCGGTGGAAACCATTGCCCAGGTGCTGCCGGAAAAGGTGAAAAACGACGATGGCCGCCGCCTGCGCATCTTCCGAATGCTGGTGCAGTGCTGCGCGGCGGACGCGCGGCCGTATTCCGTGCCGGTGGAGTTCGAGCAAAAAGCCCCCGACTTCAAAGACATGACCTGGGTTAAAGTCACCGGCATCGTAAGCTATGAAAAGGACGGTTCGCAGACCGTTCCCGTGCTCAAGGCCACCAGCATCGAGGAGACAACCGCGCCGGAGAACACCATGATCTATTGAGCCGGTAAAGCCGGTCGGAAAAAAAGCGCAAAAGGCGGCTTGGCCTCCTCTTGCCAAAGATCATTTTCCCGCGAAGGAAACTTCCCTTGACCCTCCAAAACCCCGCCCTTAACTTCATGTTCGTCAAGAATTCTCTGACCGGTGCGGGCTCTCCGCGAGATTCCTATCCGGAAAACCGCCACCGGGACGGCGTTCGTCCGCGATTTTTTCCCAATTTCCCACCTTTTAACACACCCACATGCTCGGCAAACTTTTCGGTTTTGTCGCTCAGGACATCGGTATTGACCTGGGCACCGCCAACACCCTCGTTTACATCAAAGATCATGGCATCGTCCTTCGTGAACCCTCCGTTGTGGCCGTCAAAACCGGCACCAACGAGGTCGTCGCGGTGGGGGATGACGCCAAGCGCATGCTTGGCCGCACTCCGGGCGGCATCACCGCCATCCGCCCGCTGAAAGACGGCGTCATCGCCGACTTCCGCGTCACCGAGGCGATGCTCCGCCACTTCATCCGCAAGGTCCACAACAACCGCCGCGCCATGCGCGGGCCGCGCGTCGTCATCGCCGTGCCCTCCGGCATCACCGAAGTGGAGAAGCGCGCGGTGAAGGAAAGCGCGGAGCAGGCGGGCGCGCGCGAGGTTTACCTCATCGAGGAGCCGATGGCTGCCGCCATCGGCGTCGGCCTGCCGGTGCAGGAGGCCGCGGGCAACATGATCGTGGACATCGGCGGCGGCACCACCGAAGTGGCCATCATCTCGCTCAGCGGCATCGTTTACAGCCGCAGCGTGCGCGTGGCCGGTGACGAACTGGACGAGGCCATCATCAACTACATGAAGCGCGCCTACAATCTCATGATCGGCGAGCGCACGGCGGAGGAGATCAAGCTGCGCATCGGCAGCGCCTTCCCGCTGGGCAAGGAGACCACCATGGAGGTCAAGGGGCGCGACATGGTGGCCGGCCTGCCGAAAACCATCACCATCACCAGCCAGGAGGTGCGCGAGGCGATGCTCGAACCTCTCAACGCCATCATTGACGCCGTGCGCACCACGCTGGAGCGCTGCCCGCCCGAGCTCTCCGCCGACCTGGTGGACCGCGGCATCATGCTGGCCGGCGGCGGCGCGCTGCTGCGCGGGCTGGACAAGCTGCTGCAGGAGGAGACGGCCCTGCCCGTGCATGTGGCCGAGGACCCCCTCAGCGCCGTGGGCGAGGGCACCGGACGCGTGCTCAGCGAGCTGGAGCTGATGCGCAAGGTCAGCAGCACCGAAGTCTGAGCCGGGGGGCGGGAAAACGGCCAACCAAAACGCCGGCCGCCCATGGCGGACATAACAAGGCATTCTCATGAACAAACTGAACATTCTGGCGCTGGGCATCTTCCTCGCGGGAGTCGTCTCTGTGTTCACACTGGACACGCCCGTGACGCGGGACATCCAGGGCCGCGTGATGGCCGCGCTGTCCCCCTTCATCCACTCCAGCGCGGCCATCGAAAGCGGCGTCGCCGAGGCCGCCGCTCCCGCGCTTGACCCGCGCCAGCTCAAGATCGAAAACGAGCGCCTGCAGATCGAGGTCGAAAGGCTGCGCATCGTCTCCCAGCAGTTCGCGCAGACCCAGGAGGAGAACAACAAGCTGCGCGAGCTCATCGAGTTCAAGCAGGCCAGCCCCTTCAAGCTCGCGGGGGCGCGGGTGGTCAAGCGCGTGTCCAGCACCTGGTGGAACAGCATGATCATTGACAAGGGTTCCCTCGACGGCCTTGCCACGGACAGCCCTGTCATCAGCGCGTCGGGGCTTGTCGGCAAAACAGGCAAGCTGGCTCCGCGCATGGCCGAAGTCATCCTGCTCACTGACGAGATGTGCCGCGTGTCCGCGAAGGTGGAGGGCACGCTGGAGCAGGGCATCCTGGCCGGGGAGCGGGGCGGGCTGGACATGCGCCCGGATTTGCGCCTCCAGTTCCTCGGCAAAGGCGCGCAAATCAATCCCGGCGCCAATGTCATTTCCACCGGCGAAGGCGGCGTCTTCCCCCCCGGCCTGCTCATCGGGCGGGTGAAGCGTTTTGAAATCAAGGATCTCTACGGAGTGGCCGTCGTCGAGCCCGCGGCGGACTTCGCCACGCTGGAGCATGTTTTCGTGGTGGAAATGCAGTCAGACACCGAACCGTAATCCGGCCATGGTCTTTTATCCGGTCACCTTCCTCCTGCTGCTGCTCACCTTCGTGGTGCAGGAGTTCATACCCGGCATTCCCATGGCCCAGTTTGCCACGCTGTTTCTGCCGCCGGTGTTTTTCTTCGCGGCGTCCGTGGCCGTCCCCTTCCCCATGATGCTCGTGCTCGCCTTTGTGACCGGCGGGCTGTGGGACGCGCGCCACATGCCGGTGGCAGCCTCGGTGGCCAGCACCACCTCCGGGGCGATGATGACAGGAGCGTCATCCGAGGCGGCGGCTCCAGGAGCCTTTGGATTCGGCATCTCCATCCTGTTGTTCGGCCTGCTCGGCAGCTTCCTTCAAGGCGTGCGCCCGCTCTTCAAGCGCGGCAGGCTGGAGCTTCCCGTGCTGCTGGTGGGCTTCACCACCTTTGCCTGGCTGCTCACCGAATACCTGGTGATGACCTTCCTGCGCGGCTCGCTCTTTTTCCCGCCCAGTGTGTGGGTGAAAATGGTGACCGCCAGCCTGCTGGCGATGCTCGCCTCGCCGCTCATCTTCCTGCTGCTTTACTCCCTGGCCGGCCTTTCCCGTTACGAGATCAAGTACGAGGGCCTCACCTTCTCCTTCGATGGTCGTTAAATACCGCCTCCGTCTCCACCTGCTCACACTCGCCATGCTGTGCGGGTTCGGGCTGCTTGTGTACAGGCTGTGGTCGCTCCAAATAGACCGCCATGAGGAATTCGTGAACAAAGTGCCGGAGGCGCGCCAGCAGCGCGCGCGCATCCCCGGAGTGCGCGGCGAGATCAAAGACCGCAACGGCGTCGTGCTGGCCACCAACAAGGCCGGTTTCGAAGTGCAGGTGAACCTGCGCGATGTGTATGACGAGTACGTCCGCCAGTGCAAAATCAAGAAAATGGACATTCCGACGGTGGACTTCGAATTCCTCGACCGCGGACTGCCGCGCAAACGCGAGGAGGCGGACATCGTCACCATGTTCCAGGAACTGATCGTCAGCCGGCTCAACGAGATGGGGCTCGCCGCCGAATTCAACGCCGAGCAGGACTTGCGCGTGCATTACCGCAGCTTTGGAGGCGCCATCCCGTGGGTTTACCGGGACAACCTCACCTTCGCCGAGCTCAGCCATTTCGCCGAGCACAACCTGGCCCTGCCGGGCGTCACGGTGGCGGCGCGCGGATCGCGGGTATATCCCCTCGGCTCGCTGGCCTGCCACCTCATGGGCTATGTGCGCATGCCGGACGACCAGCGTGTCTCCCCCGAGGAGCGCAAGGGCTGGGACTATTATGTTCCGGACGAGTACGGCGGCGCCGGCGTGGAAAAAAGTTTCGACTCGCACCTCCGCGGCAAGCCCGGTGTGCGTGTCATGCAACTCAACGAGCGCGGGCGCCCTGTCGGCGAGGTCAGCTATGAGGAGCCCCGCAAAGGGGACGACGTCTATCTGACCCTGGACGCGCGCATCCAGTTCATCGCCGAGCGCGCACTGATAGACGGCAAAATCGGCCGCGGCTCCGTTGTCGTCGTCTCACCGCAAAACGGCGAGGTCCTGGCCATGGCCTCCGTCCCGAACTATGACCCCAACCGTTTCATCCCCAGCATCAAGCAGGCTGACTGGAACGAACTGCTGGGAAACCACACCGTGCCCCTGCTCAACCGCTCCATCCGCAGCTTCGTCCCCGGCTCCACCTACAAGGTGCCGATCGCCCTGGCGGGCTGCCTGGCCAAAATCCAGGGGCACCACTTCAACTGCTCCGGCAGTGTCACCTACGGCACCAAGGCCATGCAGTGCTGGATCCAGCGCCAGAGCGGCGGCTCTCACGGCTCCCTCGGCTTGAGTGACGCGCTCATGCGCTCCTGCAACTGCTTCTTCTACCAATACGGCAACACTGCGGGCATAGACAACATCACACGCGTCGGCAAAATGCTCGGCCTAGGCGAGCGCACCGGCATTGAACTTGAGGAGGACGACGGCGGCATCCTCCCCAATCCCGACTGGCTGCGCCAGGCCAGCCCGCGCGAGCGCTGGAGCAACGGCCACACCGCCAACGTCTCCATCGGCCAGGGCAGCGTGCTCGCATCCCCGCTGCAGATGGCCTGCGTCACCGCCGCCGTCGCCTCCGGCAAGTCCTGGAAGCCGCATTTGCTGAAAAAAGTCATGGAGGGAGATCATCCCGTCTTCGAAAAGCAGCCCGAAATGCGCGCCGACCTTGCCCAGCACTTCCCAGCCAAAGACCTCGAAACCGTCCGCAACGGCATGTGGAAGGTCGTCAACGCCCAGGGCGGCACCGCCCGCGCCGCACGCATCGAAGGCGTCGAGGTGGCCGGCAAGACCGGCACCGCCCAAAACAGGAGGCGCGACGAACGCAATGTCCCTGTCGAGGACAACCACACCCTTTTCATCAGCTTCGCCCCCTATGTGAACGCCAAATACGCCGTCTGCATCCTCGTCCAGGGCGGCAAGTCCGGCGGCGGCTGCGCGGCCCCGGTGGCGCAGCGCGTGCTCGAACAATCCCTCGCCCTCGACAATGGATATGAGATCAAGCCCGAGCCGGTCGAGGAAGTGAAGGGGAACTTCAACAAGATTGACATGGTTTCCTACGGCGACACTCCGAACCTGCTCGCCGCGCTCGCCGCCCAGGAGGACGGCGACACGGGCACCGAATCCGAGCGCGAGTCCACCGACACCTCCCCGCGCGGGCGCCAGATCCCCGCGCCCAGCATCAAGCGCGAAGCCGACACCGCCGGCCGCGCCGCAGTGAAAAACGCCGCCGAAGTGCCCAAGGCCGTGCCAGTGCGGCGGGCGGGCATTTTTGGCCGTCGTTCGGCGGACCAGCCTTCGCAACCTTCGGAACAGCCCGCCCAGGGCGGCGGACTGCTGCGCCGCTTTTTCCGCCAGTAACATTTTCACCCAACCCCAACCTTTCAAATCATGCCTCTAGGAATCGTCCAACGGATCAAAGAACTCATCACTGGAAAAAAAGACATCAGGCAAGGAACCCGCCTCGTCATCAACTGCGAGAAGCTGGAGAACCGCGTCGCCCTGCTCGACAATGGAATCCTCGAGGAGTACACCATCGAGCGAACCGGCACGAGCACCATCGTCGGCTCCATCTACAAAGGCCGCGTCAAAAACATCGAACAGGGCCTCAAGGCCATGTTCATTGACATCGGCCTCGACAAAAACGCCTTCCTCCACTTTTGGGACGCCATCCCCGAGGCCCTTTCCAACCAGGGCATGGAGGAGGTCAGCCGGGGCGGCGGCGGAAAAAAACGCAAGCGCATCGAGGCCAAGGACATCCCCAGCCTCTATCCCGTCGGCTCTGAGATCATGGTGCAGGTGACCAAGGGCCCCATCGGCAACAAAGGCCCGCGAGTCACCACCAACATCTCCCTCGCCGGCCGCCTGCTCGTGCTCATGCCGCAGAACGACCAGTTCGGCATCTCGCGCAAGGTCGAGGACCCCAAGGAGCGCGCGCGCCTGCGCAAAATTGTCGAGAAGGTCAACGTGCCCGAAGGCATGGGCCTCATCATGCGCACGGAGGCATCCGGCAAGCGCGACCGCCACATCATCCGAGACCTCAGCCTGCTCATCGAGGAGTGGAACGAGATCGTCGCCGTGCGCGACGGGCACAAAGCACCCGTCTGCTGCTTCCAGGAGCCCGAGCTCATCGAGCGCACCGTGCGCGACTTCCTCACCGAGGAGATAGACGAGGTGGCCTGCGACGACCTGCCCACGGTCGAGCGCATGCAGGCCATGGCCGCGCACATCTCACGCCGCGCCAAGAACCGCATCACCCATTATCAAGGCCAGACCGCCATCTTTGACCACTACGGCATCCAGAAGCAGATAGACAACGCCTTCTACCGCCAGGTCTGGCTGCCCTGTGGCGCCTACATCGTCATTGATCAAACCGAGGCTCTTGTCTCCATAGACGTGAACACCGGACGCAACAAAGGCGGCAAGGATGTGGACAAGCTCATCCTCGAAACCAACCTCGAAGCCGCCCAGGAGGTCGCCCGCCAGCTCCGCCTGCGCAACATGGGCGGCCTCATCGTCGTGGACTTCATTGACATGAAGCACCGCAAGGACCAGCAGGCCGTTTACAAGGCCATGCTGGAGCATCTCAAGCGGGACAAGGCCAAGACCCAAGTGCTGCCCATCAGCCAGTTCGGCCTCATGGAAATGACCCGCCAGCGCCTCCATGAGTCGCTCTCCAGCGCGCTTTACGAGGTCTGCCCCTACTGCAAGGGCCACGGCCAGGTCAAGACCGCCACCACGATGAGCGTCGAACTCCAGCGCCGCCTCAGCGCCATCCTCGGCACAGGCAGGGAGGAAAACCGCAACCTCATCGTCGTCGTCCACCCCGACGTGATGCAGCGTCTCAAAACCGAGGACGGCGAGCTGCTCGTGGACCTTGAACGCAAATATCTGGCCCGCCTCACCTTCCGCAGCGATCCCACTCTGCACCGCGAGGAAGTCAAAATCTCCAGCTCCTCCACGGGCGAGGAAATCCGCAATTGAGAAAATCTTGCCACTTGTTTGAGCAGGATCGCGAATCCAGCATCTTCACACCGTCATGAGCACGCCATCCCCCGCCAAAACCAAAACGCTCCTCATCGCCGGAGCCGCCGGACTCGTCATCGCACTCTGGTTCGGCTGGCAATGGGCCGGCAAGGAGCCTGAGGCTCCCGCGCCCGTCACCAAAACGAAGGACAAAGCCGGCACCAAGACCGAGCCCAACCTGCTCAGCACTCCTCAGCCTACCACGCCGCCTGCTGAGAAGAAAACCGAACCCGGCCAGCAGCTCATGACCGCCGAGGAGGGGGATGTTCTCATTGATGAAATCCTCCGCTCCGACAAGGAAATCCCGCAGATGGCGCGCGACCTGCATGAACTCGTCAAAAAGCTCAATGGCGAGGCCCAGGTCAACGCCAGCCACCATCTCGTCAATCTCACCAGCGACGAGGACTACGGCCTCATCGCCGGACTTCTCGTGGACCAGAAGACCAACCCCGAAGTCCTCGACGTGCTTTTCTCCGACCTCATGAACCGCAACCGGGAACTGCAAATGCCCCTGTTCATGAACATCCTCAAAAATCCCCAGCATCCCCAGAGCCAGGAAGTGCGCGACGTGCTCACCATCCTCGCCGGCGAGGATTTTGGAAACGACTGGGCCGCCTGGGACAAATGGGCGATCGAGGAGCTCCAGGCCAACCAGTGAGCAGGCACGGTCAGGGTGCTGAAGTGGAGTCCTTTGCAGCCTTCATGGCGCGCGCGCTGCATGATCCCGCCACAGGTTACTACGCGCGCCGCATCCACACCGTGGGCCAGCGCGGTGACTTCTCCACCGCCGCCACGCTCTCCCCTGCCCTGGGTGAGTCCGTGGCCGCCTGGATCCAAATGCAAACGCGCTTCATGCCCGATGTCCGCCACGTCATCGAAGTCGGAGCCGGGGACGGCTCCCTGATGGCCTCGGTTCGCAAAGTTTCAGGCTGGTGGCGCCGCCGCTCCCTGCGCTGGCATGTGGTGGAAACCTCGCCCGTGCTGGCCAGGGCGCAGCGGCGCCGTCTGGGCAGTGGCGTGAAGTGGCATTCACGCCTTGAAGACGCCCTCTCCGCGGCGCGCGGCAGAGCTTTCATCTACCACAACGAACTGCTGGATGCCTTTCCCGTCCATCTCATCGAATGGCAGGACGGCGAGTGGAGTGAGATTCACCTCGACCAAGGAGCCGAGACCCCGTGTCCGCTGGACTGGCCGGAGCAGGAGCGCTCGCAGTTCAGCGCGCTGCGCGAGTGGCAAAACCCGCCGCCCGGCCAGCGCTGCGAGCTTCACCGCCCCGTGCGCGACTGGTTCCGCTTCTGGGCCCCCGCCTGGCAGGCGGGGGCCATGCTCGCGATTGACTACGGCGATCTTTTTCCCGCCCTCTACCACCGCCGCCCGCGCGGCACCCTGCGCGCCTACCTGCTCCACCAGAGGCTGGAGGGGGTGGAGGTTTATGCAAATCCCGGACGGCAGGACATCACCGCTGACATCAATTTCACCGACCTGCGCTCCTGGACCACCTCGCTCGGCTGGCAGGAACACGAGTACATGACGCTCGCGGATTTTTTTCGCGCCCACTTAAAACCCGCCTCTCTAGCCGCCCTCCCGCCATCGTTTCTCCACCCGGACGGGGCAGGCGGCGCGTTCAAATGCCTGTCGGCGGCAAAAGTGGCGGCGTGATCCCGACTTGCGGCCCCGTTTATGTTGACCGGCGGCTTCACCGCCTCATTTTTTGCCGCATGATCACCCACACCGCCCGCCCTTTGAAAGTCGTTCTCTATGAGGGGAACGGAGCCATTCCGCTGCCTCAGGAGGCGCGGGCGAAAGTCATGATGGCCCTGCTGGACAAAGGCTACTCCGTCTCGCGCGTCACTCCCGGCGCGTCCGCAGCCCCCCGCCCTGCGGACGACCACACGCTTCTGGTGCTCGGCGCCTTCGAGCACCGCCAGGCCCCCGCCATCGAGGACGCGGCGGGCAGAATCAAAATCGAGGCGCGGGACATCACCGGTCTGGAGGCGGAGGGCGTGGTATCGCTTGTCGAGCAAACCCGCGGCGCGCGCCCGATGAACGAGCCCGGCAAATGGAAGCCCTGGTTCCCCGTCATTGACTACACCCGCTGCACAAACTGCATGCAGTGCCTCAGCTTCTGCCTCTTCGATGTCTATGGCGTCAGCGCCGACCACAAAATCCAGGTCCAAAACAACGACAACTGCAAGACCAACTGCCCCGCCTGCTCCCGTGTATGCCCCGAAGTCGCCATCATGTTCCCGAAATACCAGGGCGGCCCCATCAACGGCGACGAGGTCAGCGCCGCCGACCACGGCCGGGAGAAAATGAAAGTGGATATTTCCTCTTTGTTAGGCGGCGACATCTACGCGGCGCTCAAAGACCGCAGCGCCGCCGCCAAGAGCCGCTTCAGCAAGGAGCGCAGTCCTGACAAAGCGCTCGACGAGCGCAAAAAATGCCTCACCAAGCTCGTGAGTGATGGGTTCATTCCCATGGACGTACTCGCCTCGCTGCCCAGCCCGGATGAAATCCTCCGCAAAGCCGAAGAGGCCAAAGCAAAAGCCGCTGCCGCTCTGGCGGCTCAGGCTTGAACGGCGCAGACGGTGGTATTGCATAAAGCCCTCTTTATGAGTGTCTTATATTGTTTCACGGACATTTATTTCGAAAGAATTCGATAATCAGGGGTGACACTCAATTCGCCAATTCCAGCGACATTGGTAGCATGGCAAGAGCGAAACATCTCAGATGTGAAGCGATTTTCCATCTGATTTCTTACCAATACCAAGCCAATGACTTATCCATTTGCTATAATTTAGTCGCATTATTAAAAAAACGAGAATTTTTGTTTGCGCAATTGATAATCAAAGGAGAGAATTGCGGTGTGGATTATAAATTCCACATTCACTATGAAAACACACATCAATCGCACAAACAACACTCGTCTCGCCAAGCGCCTCAACGCCTCCGGGATGACTCTCATCGAAATCAGTCTGGTGATCGCCCTCCTTCTGGGATTGATCGCTGTCGTCTTCCTCGGCCTTGGCACCTACCGTGCCGGCGCTGACAAGGCGAAATGCAAAATGCAGCTCGCCGCTGTCCAAAAAGCCGTCCGCGCCGGAGCCAACTTCCAGAACCTCGACATCGGGGCCGATCTGGAGAGCACCGATGTCTTCGGTGCCGGCCTGCTTATGGAAAACGAGCCCGCCTGCCCTTCCGGTGGTGAATACGCCTGGGAAGCCACCGTCCCCGCAGTCGGCACTCCCTACGGCAACTGCGACTTTGAAGGCACGGGTGCCACGTCCACCCATGTGCTGGTGGAAGCTGACACAACAGATTGGTAAAACACAGATCGGATCCCGGCGTCCCGGCAACCATTCCCTCCCGAATTCCATGCTCAGCATCACCGATCCCTGCGAACTCAAGGCGGCTGACATTTACCGTCAGGCGCGCGCGGTGGCATCCAAGACGAGCAGGGGCACGGACGGGGACTGGTACCGGGAGCCGGACGATCTGGCCTGGCAATGGCACATCTGGTTCGACGGCGGGAGAGAGGTCGCCTCGGCGGCCTTCTCCCGCCTCGACAACCAGTGGCGGCCCGGACCAGCCCTGCCGCTGGCCAGCCTGACCACGGCGGAAAACGCATCCGAGCTGCTCGGCGAGTTGATTTCCACCTCCTATTACAGCCAGAAACCCAAATCCCTGGGAGTCATTCTGCATGTGGCGGATGAGTTTGCCCTCGCGGAAATGGCGCAGACCCTCGAAGCCGCCGCCGAGGGGGGGGAGGATTTCAAAATTCTCCGCTACAATTTGGTGGACGAGCCGCTGGAGATGCTGGCGGATCGTGAAGTCTCCACCGACACCACCTCCTGGCGTCTCCTGCCATTCTGGGGCGCGGGTCCCGGCCAGACGCGCTCGGTGGCGATGGCTCTTTCGCGCGCGCGCGAACCCTTTATGCAGAAGCTCATGGCCGAGGGCGAAAAAATGCGCCTGCCAGTCCGCGTCTCCGTGACCAGCGCGCCTTTGGAGGCGCTGGCCGCCCTGCCCTTGATCCAGCCTGAAGCGCGCGGCGGCAGGCTGGTCGTCATGCCCTATTTGAAGTACACCGCCGTTTTTGCGCTCAGCCCGGAGGGCGAGCTGCGCGCGGCGCGCAGCCTCTCACACAGGGGCGGGTCACTCACACCGGCAGGGTTTGGCGACATTTTATGGAACATGGCTGTGGCTGCCGAACTCGCCGGCGCGGACCACGCCGGCAAACCGCGCCTCCTGCTCGCCTCCTCCAACCAGCGCGCCGTGGAGGCGGCCGCGAAGGATCTCGAGCTTTACTCGCTCAGCCGGCAGGAACTGGAGTGCGAAATTTTGGACCTGGGAAGCCTGCCGCAGCTCGCCGCCATTCCAGGGAACTTGATGGAACTGATGATTTACGACTCGGCCGCCATTGAGCAGGTGCGCGCTGGTGGAGCGCCTCTGGGCGGCACTGAAACGTTCCCCGCGCTCTGGCAGGGCTGGGCCGGGCAGAATTTCATGGACCTGGCGCGTCTCGACACGCTCTACCCCACGCTGAGCGACCTGCGCATGCTGCGCTTCTCCACCTGGTTTGTTGTTCTGCTCGTCTTCACACTCGTCAGCACCGGGGCTTATGGAACCTGGTCGTTGTTCTCCGCCATGAACCATCCCTCATGGGAGCTGACGGAGTCGCAGGTCAGCATGACCAAGGCGAAGCACGCCAAGCTCATTGACGAGCAAACCCAGATCCAGCTCACCGAGCAGCTGCTGCTGCCGCGCTCGCGCGGATGGACCACGCTGGAATTTCTCCTGCAGCTCTTCCCCGAGGACTCGGGGGTCAGGCTGGAAAACTTCAGCTACTCCCTGGAAGCAGCCCGCTCCGCCGCCTCTTCATCCTCGCGCTCCTCGAAAGGTTCCAAAGGCAAAGGCTCCAAAAACGACGCCACCGGGCTGGTGCGGAACTGGACCATCAAAGGCCTCGTCAAACCCAAGGCCCTCGAGTTGCTCAACTCCCTCAACAGCCAGCGCGGCCTCGGAGCCTTCTTCGAGCAGGTGGCCGGAGCCACGGACGACCCTGGTTTCAAGCCAGACCCGGCCCGCCAAATCACCGTCTCACTCACCCAGGGGCGCAATTCCCGCTATGACTCGCAGGCCACGGCGGCGGACGCGGCGCGCGATCCCACGCTGGCTTTCCCCTTCAATTTCGAAATCCAGATCTCGCAGACCATCTCTGAAAAAGACACCCTGGCACTGCCTTTGGAAAAGCCCTTTTGATCCCGGTCATGAGCGCCTACTCCCAGCCCATCATCCGATTCGGCCTCGTCACCCCGGCTGTGTTCAACGTGCTCCTTCTCGGCGGAGTGCTCGCGGCGCTCGGCAAGCTGGCGGACATCCGCAAGGAGAAGGAGGAGCGCTTTGAAGAGCAGACCCAGCGGCTGGCCGCCATGAAAAAGCTCGAGGCCGACATCGCCCCGAAACGCAAGACTTTCGCCGACCAGAAAAAGCTGCTCGAAACCGATCCGGGCCAGCTTTTCACCCGTGTCCTGGACGCCGTGCTGCCCAAGTTCAAGGAGATCGAACTGGCGCGCGGCAGCCTCGTCTTTCCGCTCGACCGCGGGCGCGTGGCGCGCCCATTGAGAACCGACGCCGCGCGCGTCAAAAGCAGCTTCTCCGGAGGCTTCGGCCCCATGCAGGAGGCCCTGCTCCAGGTGGAGTCCCTCATGCCCCAGGCCGTGCTCGAGGACATGAAAATCACGCGCAAAGCGCACCTGCTCACCCAGCAGGAGCACCTTGTCATGGAAATGACGCACACATGCTGGAAAGCCGGGGAGGCCAAGCCATGAGAACCGCGCTCACAATCATGACCCTGTTCTCGTTCGCCCTTGGCGCCGGCGCGCAGAAACCCGCGGACGCCAGGCCGAAACGCTCCGCCTTGTTCATCGGCAAAGGCACCGCCTCATGGCTGCCCTCCGTGGAAATCCTGCCCACCGCGCTGGACATTGAGGCCGCCGCCAAAAACCTCGGCGCGCGCCAGCGCAACCTGGACCCCTTCGGCCTCGCCGTCTTCCCGCGCGAAGACGCCGCGCCGGCCTTCTTTGACGACACCCTTCGCGAGGCCCCGCGCGTGACGCTGAACCAGGTCCTTCAGTCCCTCAAGATCAACGGTGTCAATCTCGCGCGGAAAGAGTTCCTCATCGGCGGGCGCAATGTCTTTGAGGGCGACGTCATTGAAATGACCTTCAAGGGGGAGACTTTCCAGGCCCAGGTCATCGAGGTTGGCCACACCGAGCTGCGCTTCCGCAACCTCCTCCGCGATGAAACCGGCGTTCTCCTCCACTCCATGATCCCCGCGCTGCCGCTGGAGCCCATGCACAAGATCGCCTCCCGTCTTGACGGCAAAGTCTCGCCCATGGAGCCGGCCAACCCCAAGTCACCATGAGCGCCCTTTTCACACGATGGATCAGCTCCAGCCTTGCCAGCCTGCATCTCATGGGCGCGGCGCAGGACCCCGCCGCCACTGGCACCCTGGACGCGGCCTCCCCCGCGGCGGTGGATGTCTCCTCCAGGCTCGGCGCGGCGGCCTCCACAGTCAGCAGCCTGCCCGCCCTGCCCGACGATGGATACTGGATAGACAACGCCCCCATCAACGAGGTCTTCCAATACCTCGCCCGCAGCGCCGGACTGCAGTTCTTTCACAACAACGAGCTGGCCACCCCTGCCTTCAATGTCACCGGTCATCTCAAGCTCGACAATCCGCGCCAGCAGATGGAGGACCTGGCCCAGGCCTACGGTCTCACCGTTTACCAGCAGCGCTCCACCGTCAGCCTGCTCAATGATGCGCAGCTCTCCAGGCTGCCTCTTGAGGTCATGAGTTATGAGCTCAAATACCTTCGCGGAGCGCCGCTCAACCGCGCCAACCAGGGCGGAGGAGGAGGCGGCGGCGGTGGAGCCACTGTGGATGGCATGGATGGGGGCGGCGGCACGGGTGGTGGAGGCGGCGGATCACAGCAGGCTGACTTTGAGAAACTCAAAGCCATCATCCGCCCGCTGCTCACACGCGAGGTGGGCCAGATCGAGTTCGAGGAAAAAACCAACACGCTTCTTGTCACCGACAACCAGGTGAGGCTCGAACGCATCCGCGCCCTGCTCGCCCAGCTCGACAAGGCCAAGCAGCAGATCCTCGTCAACGTCCGCGTGCTGCGCATCAAGCGCAACGACGCCCGCCGCGCCGGCATAGACTGGAGTCGGGCGCTTGGCGACACGGGCACCACCATCACCGCCTCGCAGAGTCTGAATGCCCTCTTCAACCTGCCTGACATCAGCACCATCACACGCTCCGGCGCGCTGCCCAATCCCACGACCAGCATCAACAAGGTCAACACAGACGGCATCGGCCTCGTCTTTGGCAATCCCCAGGTGCAGGCCATCCTGCGCGCCCTGGAGGAAGCCGACATCGTCAGCCAGGAAGCATGCCCAACCATCATCACCGAGGACAACGAGCAGGGCACCATCTCCATCGTGGACCGCTTCCCGGTCATCACCGCCAACGTGACAAACAGCGGCGCGGGAGTGCAGAACATCAGCGAACTCGTCCGCTACCAGATTGACGAAAAGGATCCGGACCCCACCACAAACCCCGAAAAGAGCCGCGAGATCGGCGTCACCCTCTCCGTCACGCCCACCCTCCTGCCGGACGGCACCGTGCGCATGAAGCTGCGCCCGCGCGTGGCCAAGATCGTCGAGCTCGTCGCCGGCCAGGGCGGCAATGTGTATCCGCGCGTCAGCGAGTCCACTGTAGAGGCCATCAGCCGCATCCCGGCCGGACAGTCGCTCTTCCTCGGCGGCTTCTATGACTACAGCGGCTCGGAGGGCGAGAACAAGGTGCCCGTGCTTGGCAGCATCCCCGTCATCCGCAAACTGTTCAGCACCGAGCAGAGGAAGCTGGAGCAGGTCAGCCTTGTCTTCATCATCACCCCCCAGATTTATGATGCCTCAAACGCGGCCGAACTGCCCGGCGTGAACTGGCAGATGCGCGAGTATTCAGCCATGCAGCCCGAGGACATCGCGGATTCCGGGCTTTCCCTCACCGGAGATGGCGGCGGGAACCAGGGCCTTGCGGCCAGGGCCGCCCTTCCGGCGTCCGCGCCCAGGGAGTCGTGGCTCCGGCGCGTCTTCACCAAAAAGTCATCACCCGCCATGGTGCAGTCTCCGGCGGCAGGTCCGTCCGGCACTCATGGCGGAGCCCCCTACCGCTGAACCCGCATGGTCGCCGAAGCAGTCAATGGCATTCCCCTCTCCGCCACCGTTCCCGGACTCTCCGACATCCGGCCGGTGCTGGAGCGCATCGCCGTCACATGTGTCAAGCATCTGCGCCTCGGCGGCTACCTTTCAGAAGCCGAGGCCGCCTTGCTCACCTCCTCCTACCGCGAAAGCATCTGCCGCCCGTCACCCCCTCAGGACGCTCTCATCTTCATCGCCGAGACCCAGGCGGAAAAGCACTCCCTCACTGTCGAGGGCGAGGTGCTGCGCATGCAGAAAATCCTCCGCGCCAGCCTCAGCGACCGCGTCCACTACTGGAGTTTCGGCCCCCTGCCCGGCCGGGCGGACGCGCTTTACGAGCACTGCCCCGCCCTGCGCCCCATCTGCGGAGCCCTCGGCTGCCCCGCCATCATGGCCGGCGAGACCAGCATCGTGCATGTGGCATCCATCAACCCCGTGGCCGCCACCGTAGCCTCCTTTTGGATCGGCCACGAACTCAACCGCGTCACTGCTGGAGACTCGCCTTTCGTCTTTTCCTTCCTCACCGACCTGGCCTCCTGGAGCCAGCTCATGCAGCGCCACTTCGCATGAATCTCAACCTCGGCATCGAGTTCAACGACACCATCCAGCGGCTCATCGTCGGCCAGCTGCGCAGCTCCATGGCCGCGCAGGAAGGCGTGAGCGACGAGGCTCTTGTGCGCAAGTCCTCCAAGACCCGCATTCTCGGCGCCGTGGGCCGCGCATCCGGCCTGCCCGCCTTCCCGCAGGTGCGTGATCTCGTGGACCAGGAGTTCGTCGGCTATTGCGACCCCGCCGTGCTTTCCCGAGGAATGTTCGTGCCCCTGCGCCGCAGCCCGAAGCAGATTCTACTCGCTGTGGCCAACCCCTGGGATTACCGCGCCGACGACTACTGCGCCGCGAGGTTTCCGGACGACGAGGTTTTAAAAGTCGTCACTCTTGCCTCCGAAGTCTCCTCCGTCATCGAAGGCTCGGCCAGCTCCTCCGGCCCCAGCCGCGCCGAACTCGAGGCCGTGGAAGTCGAGGAATTCTCCAACGAGTGCCCCGACTTCGATGTCACCCGCCAGCACGAGGAACCCATCGCCCAGCTCGTCTCCAGCATGGTCTCCGACGCCATCAAGCAGCACGCCTCCGACATCCACATCAAGACCGAGAAGACCCTCTTTCAATATTGCTTCCGCATTGACGGCGACCTCGGCGCGCGCGTGGACATGCCCATGAAGCTGCGCGACCGCGTGGACGCCTTTATGCTCAACCTCATGCGCCTCGCGCCCGAGGAGCGCAACAAGCGCCCCGGCATCTCCGGGCGCTTCACCGCCAGCTACTACGGGCGCGCCGTCGGCGTGCGCTACGAGCGCCACCGCACCTACCGCGGCTACCACGTCACCATGCGCCTGCTGGACAAGACGCATCTCGAGGCCCGCCTCGGCATGGGCACCCTGGCCTTCGACAAGGAGACGCTCTTCGAACTCGACAAGGCCATGGCCGTGCCCTCCGGCATCATTGTCATGTCCGGCCCGACAGGCTCCGGCAAATCCACCACGCTCAACGCCATGCTGCGCGAGCTCAACCACCCCGAGGACAACATCCTCACCCTCGAAAACCCCGTCGAGGATGAGATCCCAGGCGTCACCCATTGCGACCTGCGCAACTCCTCCGAGTTCAAGCCCATGATCTCCAGCTTCATGCGCTCGGACCCCGACATCATCCTCATGGGCGAGGTGCGCGACTACGAGTCCGCCGAACTCGCCATCGAGGCCGCCATCACCGGCCACAAAGTCCTCACCACCATCCACACTCCGCGCGCCTCGCAGATCATCGAGCGCTTCCAGCAGCTCGGCATCGAGCGGTGGAAGATCGCCCAGACTCTCAAAGCCGCCTGCGCCCAGCGCCTCGTCAAGCTGCTCTGCCCCGCCTGCCGCGAGCGGCGCGACGGCGTCCCCGAGCGCGAGATTCGCCTCTTCCACCTCGACCCCTCGTGGGCCGCGCGCCCCGTCTTTGTCCACCGCAAAGAGGGCTGCCCCGAATGCAAAGGCCGCGGCTACTCGGGCCGCACCGCCATTCTCGAAATCCTGCCCATCAGCCCGAAAATCGGTGACAAGCTGGCCAAAGGCGAGATCACCCCCTTTGAACTGGAGCTGGAAGTGCGCCGGGAAAGCAATCTGCCCTCCCTCCGCGACAACGGCCTCAAAATCATGGCCGAAGGCAAGACCGACCTCGACGCCCTCAAGAAGGTGCTCGACATGACCTATGACTCGTGAGCCATGAACGCCTTCCAAGTCACCCTCCGCCACAGCGAGCGCCCGGACCTCTCCAGAGTCCTGGAAATCGAGGCCCCCAACCGCGAGCAGGCTGCCGCGCTCGCCGCCAAACCCGGCTTCCGCGTAGCCCTCGTCAAGCCGCTCAAAGGCGTGAAAAAAAGCGGCCGCGCCAAAGGCGGCATCCCGCGCAAGGAGCTGATCAAACTTTTCCGCGGCCTTGCCTCGATGCTCAAGGCCAACATCAGCACCTCCGACGCCCTGCTCTACTACGCACAGGGCCTGCCCGACCCCGCGCTTCAGGCCGCCTTGATGAACATCCGCAACCGGCTTGAGGCCGGCATCCCCGTCCAGGCCGCCTTCGCCAAGGAGCAGTGCTTCGACAGCACCATCATCACCATCATCGAGGCCGGCTCGGACTCCGGGCAGCTTGGCGACGCCTTCAGCTCCCTGGCCCGCCGCATCAAGATCGAGATGATGTTCGCCAGCAAGCTGCGCTCCGCCCTGCTTGTGCCCTCCATCATCATCCTCTTTCAGATCGGCCTCTTCATCTACTCGCAGGTCTATGTCGTCGCCCAGGTCGAGGACACCCTCAAAAGCGTGCGCCAGGAGCCGGACGCGCTCTCCCAGGTCATCTTTTCCATCAGCCATTTCGTGCAAAAAGTCTGGCCCTTTTTTGTCATCGCACTCACCTCCTTTCTCGTCTCCATCTTCCGCTCCGCCCCCCTGCGCCAGCGGCTGCTCATCTTCCTCATGGGCCGCTGGACGCTTTTGAAAAAGCTCGTCATGGGCCTGCGCCAGAGCGCGTGGATCGGCACCCTCCAGATGCTCTATGCCAACGGCATCAACCTCGCCCGCGCCTCCGCCCTCTCCGCCCGCGTGCTCGCCGGCACGCCCATGTACGAGGATTTCATCAAAGCCTCCACCACCTATGAGTCCTCCGGCGTGCCCTTTGCCGAATCACTCAAGCGCCACACCGAACTCGATCCCCAGGTCATCCACATGATCGGCATCGGCGAGCGGTCAGCCTCCCTGCCCCAGCAGCTCGAGCTCCTGCGGGACATCTACGAGGAGGACACCGCCGCCATCATGTCCGACTTCACCCAAGTCATCAATTTCGTCACCCTCGCCATGGCCGTCGTGCTCATCGGCTTCGTCTTCACCGGCTCCATGCTGCCCATCTTCCTCATGGGCCCGCGCATGATGCAGTCCGGCAACATGTGACCCCTGAACCCTATGAAAATGCACATCCTCATCCTCGCACTCGCCGCCTCAGCCGCATGGGCTGACCCGACTCCGCGACTCGTGCCGCGTCCCATCCCCGGCATGGTCCATGCCCCGCGCCCCGCCAGCACCCAGGTCGTGCGCAGGGACGGCGCGCCGGCAAAAGCCGCCGGTGCCAGCCAAGGCGTGCCTTCCGTTGAAGCGGCGCGCATCGTCTTCATCCACCGCGCCGCCACCCTGCCACCGGAGTTGCGTCTTGTGGAAAAACCTCGGCGCCCTGAACCCGCCGCCACTGCGATCAAACCCGTCATTCAGGAACGGCCCGGAAAATTGCGCATCATCCCGCAAAGCGAAGCCGCCGCTCTCGCAGCCCTCGCAGAAAAACCCGCCGCACTCACCGCCCATGAACCCTCGCCCGACAAAGACTGACTCCACCCGCCGCGGCTACAGCCTCCTTGAGCTCAGCCTCGTCATGGCCCTGCTCCTGGGTCTGAGCACCTTCGCCGGGCTGACCGTCTCCTCCATCCGCGACTGGCAGCGCGGCAAGGATGCCTCCCTCTCCCTCCAGGCCGTCTTCGCCGCCCAGCGCGCCTGGATGGCCGACCACCCCACCGGCGACATCGAACTGGTCAGCTCCGCGCAATTGCAGACTTACCTGCCGGAAGGCTGGTATGCCATGCCAGCCTTTGTCAGCCTATCGGGCGAGTCGCTCACACTCGACTACAATGTCATGCCCCCGCTCCTCTACACCAGCGGCGTCGTTTATGATCCCTCCGGCGCCCCCGATGATGGATTATGGGATGTTGGCAAATGACAGAAACCCGTGATAGTACTCCCATGTCTGAACAACCCGCTCTGACAATCCCCGCCGGCACCCGCTTCGGCTATCGTGAAGGTCCCCTCTGGCACCGCAGGCAGCGCTGCCTCGTCGAGACTCCGCAGGATGTAGTCACCGGTCCCGGCCTGCATCTGCTCGTGGCCCCGAATGGCTCCGGAAAAACCACGCTGCTGCGCACCCTCGCCGGCCTTCTCCCAGCCTTGAGCGGTTCCGTCAACGCCGGCGGGCACGTCTACTACTTCTCCGACGAGTTGCGCGCCGACTCGGAACTCAAACCGCGCACACTCTTCCGCTCCCTGCTGAAAAACGGCGCGCTCGCCATGGCCGAGGAGCTGGCCGAAACCCTGCGTCTGGATTTGAACCGGCCCATCGGCCAGCTCTCCCGCGGCAACCGCCAGAAAGTGCTGCTCATCCTCGCCGAGGTGAAGGTGGCGCACGAAAACGCGGGCGTGCTGCTCATGGACGAGCCTCTCACCGGCCTCGACGCCGAGACCCGCGCCCAGATGACCGCGCTCTGGTCCTCCGCACAGACAAAGGCCGTCCGCCTCGTCATCCTCCACGAGTTGGAGTCCGTGCGCCACGCCGACTCCCTGCTCTCCATCCACGGCGGCAGGCTGGCCCATGCGCGTGAAAAGAGCGGCGCCACCTGGCTCGACACTTACCACTCCCTCCAGTCATGAAATCCCTCCCCCTCCTCCGCATGAGCCTGGCCGGACTGATGAGCCGCAGCAGTTGCTGGCTGCTGCTCGGCGGCGCGCTCGTCTTCGCATGGCTCGCTCCGCTCGTCACACCCTGGCAGGAAAATCCCCAGATCCTCCAGCCCGCGCGCGCCCAGGCCGCGTGGGTCTTCGCCTGGCTCGCCCTCTTCACCTGGCTGCCCTTCCAGGCCGCCGCGCTTGGCCGCCGCCTGAGGGTCGAGGGAATGCTGGAGCACCTGCGCTCAGGCGGCCGCCGCGCCTGGAATCTCTGGCTCCAGCTCGGCTCCGCCGTGCTCCTCTGGATGCTCGCCGTGGCCGTCATCGCCGCGCTTGTCTGTGTCGTCTTCTGCCTGCCTCAGCGCGCGGGCGAAGGCGCGCTCTGGACGCAGCTCGTCCTGCAATACACAGCCCTTTACTTCATCTGCGCCGCCCCGCTCGTCCTGCTCGCCGCCGCGCTTGGCACTCGCACCGCCGAGGTCATCGCCTTCCTCGTCCCGGTGGCCCTGCTATTCACCGGCCTCTTTGGCGCCGCCTGGCTCGCACCCATGCTCGGCGGCTCATCCTCCAGCCTCATCCAGACGCTCTGGCTCGCCGTGCCGCATTATCATCTGGCGGACCTCACCCCGCGTCTTGTCTTCAAAATGGGACCGCTCCCCTCGGCGGACTTCCTCGCCACCCTCGGCGGTCTCACCCTCCAGGGCGCGGCTCTTTCCCTCCTCGGACTATGCGCCTTCCGCACACGCTCCTGACGCTCGCCTGTGCTGCGGGACTTTTTTGGGCGGGTCAGAGCATGACCGGCCCGCGAGCCGCCGTCACAGACATGACCAATCCCCTCGGCCTCGCCGGCAGCGCCTTCGGCAGCCTGGCCGCGCGCGTCATCCGCGACTCCCTGCACAGCTACTGGCACGGCGGCCAGAGCGCCGCGCAGAGCAGCCATGACAAAACCACGAAGGAACAGGCCAAAACACCAACACCAGAACCGCCCGGCATCTTCGCGCGCCGTTCCAAGCCTGCCCCCCCCGGAGAGAACGTCTCATGGCTCGATAAACAGATCGTCCGCCTCGCCGAACTCGAGGCGGGACGCACCAAGCGCAACAGCCCCTTTCCCACCTCCGACGCCCACCGCCGCTTTCTCAACGCCTCCGCCAGTTGGCGTCTGCGCATCGCCTACGAACTCGATCCCGGCGACCCCGTGCTTTACGAGATCCTCCACTACCAGCTCGCCGCCCGCCTGGCCGAAAAACCGGAGACACGCCAGGAGCTCGACGCCCTCGCAGAGCGCGCCATCACCCACGGCACCGCCCCCATGTCCGGCCTCAATGCCGCCCTCGCCGGAGCCGGAGCCGCCCTCAACCTCCTCAACGACCTCCTCCGCCCCGGCCAGCCCAAGCGCGACGACGACGCCATCATCCGCCGCTGGGGCCAGCTCGACCGCTGCCTCGCCCGCTACCGCGCCATCCGGCACGACGCCGTCGAATCCGGCTGGTGGTCCGGCATTCCCGAAGTCCGCCAGCAGGAGCTGGAGCAGCACGCCGCCTTGCTCGGGCGCATCGCCGAAAAAATCCGCCTCCAGCTCCCCGCCGCCCGTCTCACCGTCCAGATCCAGCACCGCTGGCACGGCGCGCCCCTGCCGCTTGCAAAGCCCGGCCTCCTCAACGCCGCCGGAGACAAGCTCAGCGTCACCCGCCTCGCCTACCTCCTCTCCAAAGCCATGCTCCGCACCGAAAGCGGCGAGTGGATCAGCGCCGGCGACTGGTTCGCCTTCCTCGACGTCGAAAAAGACCGCACCCACTTCACCCTGCCACGCGTCCCGCGCGGCAGATACACCGCCCTGCGCTTCGATCTCGGCCTCGACGAGCAGACCGACAAGTCCGACCCCGCCCGCTGGCCCGCCGGCCATCCCCTGAACCCCGACCTCAACGCCCTGCACTGGAGCTGGAAAGACGGCTACGTCTTCCTCGCCATCGAAGGCCACTACGAGCGCCCCGGAGAAAACCCCGGCGGCTACTCCTACCACCTCGCCGGCCAGGACTGCGCCGGCACCATCGAGGTCCCCGTCGAGATGGACCTCAACGGCGACCTCCGCCTCACCCTCGCCTTCGACACCGAGCGCGTCTTCGCCGCCGCGCACACCATCCGCATTCCCGACTCCGACTCCACCCACTCCCATGACGACGGCGGCCTCGCCGCGCGCATGGCTGACAACGCCGTCCAGGCCTTCGCACTCCTCGGCATCCAGCCCGACCTGCAAAACACCGGCCCCGCCGAGCTCGTCGGCAGCGTCAACGCCCCACCCACCCTCGCCAGCCACGTCCCCCCGCATTTCCCGCTCACCGCCTGGCCGGAGGACAACATCCCCACCCCGGATGGCGTCAGCCTTGGCCGCCGTCTCTTTGAGGACAAGCACCTTTCCATCAACAACACCCAGTCCTGCTCCTCCTGCCACCACCAGCAGGCCGCCTTCGCCGAACCGCTCGCCACCAGCACCGGCGCCCAGGGCCAGACCGGCGCGCGCAACGCCATGCCCCTTTTCAATCTCGCATGGAAGCCCTCCTTCTTCTGGGACGGCCGCTCCCCCACCCTGCGCGACCAGGTCCTCCGCCCCATCCAGGACCCCCTCGAAATGAACGAAACCCTGCCCGGCGTCATCGCCAAGCTGCGCGCCGACCCCGGCACCCTCGGCGACTTTGAAAAAGCCTTCGGCACCCGCGAGATCACCCCCGAGCGCATCGCCCTCGCCCTCGAGCAATTCCTCCTCACCTTCATCTCCGGCCAGTCCAGGCTCGATCTCGCACGCGCCGGCAAGGCCGAGCTGACCGAGCAGGAGCAGCACGGCTTCCGGCTCTTCTTCACCGAGTCCGACCCCGCCCGCGGCATTCGCGGCGCCGACTGCTTCCACTGCCACGGAGGCGCCCATTTCACCAACAACCAGTTCCACAACAACGGTCTCGACCCCGATGACCTCATCCGCGACATCGGGCGGGAGAAAGTCACCGGCAAACCCGGGGACAAAGGCAAATTCATGACCCCCTCCCTGCGCAACGCCGCCCTCACCGCGCCCTACATGCACGACGGCCGCTTCAAGACTCTGGAGGAAGTCGTGGACCACTACGACCGCGGCATCAAAAGCAGCGGCACGCTGGATCCCAACCTGGCCAAACACCTCACGCACGGCGGCCTCGGCCTCACCCCGGAGGAAAAAGCCGCCCTCGTCGCCTTTTTGAAAACCCTCACCGACACCTCCTTCACCGAAAAACCCTCCGTCATGGCCGGAGTCCGGACACAGTAGGCGCGGAGCGAGCCAGGACGCCGGATGGCAGGTTGGAGTCACGGCAAACGCCATGCGG
Source organism: Verrucomicrobiaceae bacterium UBA2429 (assembly GCA_002343505.1). Classification (GTDB taxonomy): domain Bacteria; phylum Verrucomicrobiota; class Verrucomicrobiia; order Verrucomicrobiales; family Verrucomicrobiaceae; genus Prosthecobacter. Next base: position 145,073 of record DDQZ01000024.1, read on the forward strand.
AACTGCGGCGGCATGACCCCGGTTTTGCGGATCAAGGACGAAATGTCATGCCACTGCGCCGAACACGCCCCTTGAGCGGCAGCGCCGCCGGGTGCATCATGGCGGCGTGATTCCGCGCCCGCAGCAAACCGTGACCAACGCCACCGATACTCCGGTGCTGCCCGCGCGCCCGCGCCAGATGCCCGCGCAGCCGAAGATGCAGCCGGAACTGGAGCCACCGTGGCATGTGATCCTGCACGATGACGACACGCACACCTACGAGTACGTCATCGAGATGATGGTGGAAATCTTCGGCTACGATGAGGCTCGCGGATTCAAAATCGCCTGCGAAGTTGACGAGAGCGGGCGCGTGATCGTCGCCACCTGCCACAAGGAGCTGGCAGAGCTGCGCGTGGAGCAGATCCACGACTACGGCGCCGACCCGCGCATGAAGCAGAGCACCGGGTCCATGAAGGCCACCATGGAGCCTGCGGAGTAACCCCGCGCGGGACGGCTGAAATTCGAATTTCGAATTTCGAATTTCCGATTTCCTCTCCATGCTCGCTGCCATGCCCACGCCCAACCCGCGATATGATGTCCTCTCCCTTGGCGAAGTCCTGCTGCGTCTCGACCCCGGAGAGGGGCGTGTGCGCACCTCGCGGCAGTTCACCGCCTGGGAGGGCGGCGGCGAATACAATGTGGCGCGCGGGGCGCGGCGCTGCTTCGGCCTGAACACGGGCATTTTGACCGCCTTCGCCGACAATGAGATCGGGCGGCTGCTGGAGGACCTCATCCTCCAGGGCGGAGTGGACACTTCCCTGATCCGCTGGTCGCCCTACGACGGCATGGGCAGGCGCGTGCGCAATCCGCTCAACTTCACCGAGCGGGGCTTCGGCGCGCGCGGCGCCAGGGGCAGCGTGGATCGCGGCCACAGCGCGGCCTCCCAGATCAAGCCGGGGGACTTCGATTTCGACCATCTTTTCGGCGTGCTGGGCTGCCGCTGGCTGCACACGGGCGGCATTTTCGCCGGCCTGTCCGAGTCCACCGCCCTTGTGACCATCGAGGCCTGCGAGGCGGCGAAACGGCACGGCGTCACCGTCAGCTACGACTTGAACTACCGCCCCAGCCTCTGGCAGGAGCGCGGCGGCTTTCCCGCCGCGCAGGCGTTGAACCGCCGTCTCGCGCCTTTTGTGGATGTGATGATCGGCGTGCTCTGCGACGAGCCTCCCACGGCCGGGCCACCCATCCCCGGCAGCGCGGATCTGTTTGCCGCCGAGGATGCCGCGCTGCGCCCGGCCATGGAGAAGCTAGCCGCCGAGTTCCCGAACCTGCAAACCATCGCCGCCACACTGCGCCGCGTGCATACCGCGTCGGTCAACGACTGGGGCGCGCTCTGCTGGCACAAAGGCTCCTTTTACCGCAGCAGGGACTATCCACGGTTCGACATCCTGGACCGCATTGGCGCCGGGGACAGCTTTGTGGCCGGCCTCATCGCCGGGTTGTTGAGGGAAAATGACCCGCAAAAGGCTGTGGACTACGGCGCGGCCCACGGCGCGCTGGCCATGACCACGCCAGGAGACACCAGCATGGCCACCCTGCACGAGGTGGAAAAGCTGGCCTCCGGCGGCGACGCCAAAGTGCAGCGGTGACCCGGGCGGCGCGCGCCATGGGTTGACAGCGGAGGCGCGCGGCGCTTTGCAGTGGCATGTCACTCGCCGCGCAGCTTTACCCTTTGCTCAAACCCTGGCTCTTCCGCATGGACGCCGAGCGCGCGCATGAATGGACAACACGCATGATGCGCCTCTCCCATGCCTGCGGTTTGCTGACGCTGGGACGCAGGGGCGCGCATCCCGGAGACGCTCCGCTGACCTGCATGGGCCTGGCCTTCCCCAACCGGCTCGGCCTGGCGGCGGGCATGGACAAATCCGCCTCGGCGGTGGATGCCTGGGCGGCGCTGGGATTCGGCTTTGTGGAGGTGGGCACGCTGACGCCGCGCCCGCAGCCGGGCAATCCGAAGCCGCGTCTTTTCCGCCTGCCGGAACACGAGGCGCTGATCAACCGCATGGGTTTCAACAATCCCGGCATCGAAGCCGCGGTGCGGCGCCTGCGGCGGCGAAAAACCCGGGCTGTGGTGGGAGTGAACATCGGAAAAAACTTCGACACGCCCAACAATGAGGCGGTGAGGGACTATCTGACCTGCCTGAAAGCGGCGTATCCCGTGGCGGACTACATCGCTGTGAACATCTCCTCTCCGAACACCAAGGGCTTGCGGGATCTCCAGGCGGAGGACTCCATTCGAGCGCTGCTGGCCGCCTTGAAAACCGAGCAGGCGCGGCTGGCTGGCGAGCATGGAGAGAAAAAGCCGCTGCTGGTGAAAATCGCGCCCGATCTCGACGGCCAGCAGATCGAGGCGCTGGCGCGTGTCTTCAATGAGCTGGCCGTGGACGGCGTCATCGCCACCAACACGACCATCGGCCGCGAGGCTGTGGCCGGGCATCCACTCGCAGGCGAGGCCGGCGGCCTGAGCGGCGCGCCGGTGCGCGAACGCTCCACGCTCGTGGTCCAGGCCTTCCGAATGCTCCTGCGGAAAGGCACTCCCGTCATCGGCGTCGGCGGCATTCTCAGCGGTGCGGACGCGCTGGAAAAACACTCGGCCGGCGCGGACCTGGTGCAACTCTACTCGGGTCTGGTCTATCGCGGGCCGGGGCTCATCACGGAAGCGCTGGAGGCATTGCGTGGAGCCTCATCTCACCCGTCCACCGGCGACTCGGGAGTGGGCAGCAGCTTTTGATAAAACACCAGGTCCAGCCAGCGTCCGAACTTGAAGCCCGCGTGGCGCAGTCCGCCGCCGCTTTTGAAACCGAGGCGCTCATGCAGCGCGATGCTGGACGCGTTCTCCGCGTCAATCACACCCACCAGCATGTGGAAGCCGCGCGCCTGGGCGGACTGGATGACCTGCTCCAGCAGCAAGCGCCCCAGCCCGAGGCCGCGAAAGCGCGCGTCCACATAGACCAAGTGCTCCACGGTGTACTTGTAGGCCGGAAGGGCGCGGAAGGGTCCGTAGCTGCCGAAGCCCATGAGCACGCCGTCCCCGTCCTCCACGCCGATCACGGGAAGGCCGCGCGCCTGCTTGGCCTCGAACCACTCGCGCAGCGTCTCCACGCTGCGCGGGTGGTAGTCGTAAATCGCCGTGGAGTTCACAATCGCCTCGTTGAAGATGGCGCGGATGGACTCCAGGTGCTCGGGGCCGCAGGTGATGATGCGCATGGCCTGATCCATACGCGCCGGCGGCGGGATTTCACGGCTTGTTCAGCGTCAAAATGTAGCCCACGAGGTTTTTCATCGTCTGCTCGTCCTCGATGAACTTGGTGGCCATCTCCACCATCTTCGCGCCTTTTTCATCGCCCTTGGCGGCGCCCCGGTGCAGACCCTTGAATTTTTGCAGTTGGGCCAGCAGATACCAGCCCTGCCTGCCCGTCAGCGGCGGGCTGCCAAAGACCATCTCACCCGAGGCGTTGTAGCGGTGGCACTCCATGCAGCGCTCATAAAACAGCTCCTGGCCCGCCCGCACATCCGCGCCCTCGACCACGAGAACCGCCGGAGCCACCTCCTTGAGGGACTCCACATGCGCGGCCAGAGCCTGGATTTGCGTCTCCGAGAGCGCCTTGGCCACCGCCGCCATCATCGCGCCTTGCGGGTCCGCCGCGCCGTCGCGTCCGCGTTTGCCGTCGTGAAAGTTCGCCAGTTGTGTCGTCACATACCAGGCGGGCAGGGCGGCGATGGAGGGCGCTTTCAACTCGTCCCTGCCCCCGCCCTCCGGCCCGTGGCATTGCGCGCACACCGTCTGGAAAAGCAGCGGCCCCTCCTGCGCGGTCAAAGGCAGCGTCAGCGAGGCGGTCAAGAGGATGGGCAGGCGGAGAAACGTCATGCGGCACCAACGGGGAATGTTGCACGCCTTGCGCAACTTCCATCCGCATTGCCAAAATCCGCGCTGTCCATGCCAAAAAAGGCTGGCGCCAGCGGACCCGCTCCCCACACTACGCGCCGCATGTCCACCATCGTCGTCGCCCAAAAAAACGGAGTCGCCTGCATTGGCGCTGACACCATGAGCTGCCTAGGCTCGCTGCGCCAGCGCGCGCACCATGTCGTCAACAAAACCAAGATCACCAAAATCGGGGACACTTTCATAGGCCTCACCGGCACATCCGCGAGCCTCGTCGTGATGAACAGCTACTTCGCCAATCCCGAGCGCCCTCGTGATTTCTCCTCCACGGACATGATTTTCGAGACCTTCCGTCACGCTCACCACTGGATGAAGGCCGAGTACTTCATGTCCACGATGGCCTCGAAGGAGGAGGAATACGAGACCACGCAGTTTTACGGCGTGCTGGCCAACCCCCACGGCATCTTCGCCCTCTACTCCTACCGCAGCGCCCAGCAGTTTCACAAATTCTGGGCCGCCGGCTCCGGGCGGGATTTCGCCCTTGGCGCCATGCAAATGGTCTATGACCCGTTCGACAATGTGGTGGACATCGTACGGGCAGGACTCAACGCCGCCGCCGAGTTCGACAGTGCCACCGGGGCGCCTTATGAAATCCACACCTGCGCGCTGGAATCGGCCCCGCAGGCGGCCAGGAAACCGAAAAAACGGGCCAAAACACGCTGATGCTTCCGGCTACCAGCACAGCCCCTCATAGTTCCAGGGCAGTTCCGCCAGCTCGCGCCAGCCATTCACATCAATGACGTACTGGTTCGCGTTGACGAGGGTGGCGAGTTGCTCCAGGGGGACGCATTTCTGCGAGGCGACGATGAGGTCGCTGCTTTCAAGCACCTCGCGCGGGTCGTCTTTGAGCAGGGAGGCAAGGTGCGGCATGCGGCGCTGAATTTCGGCCTCGTTGGCGCCGATGAGGCGGCTTAGGTTGAGGCTGGGATCGTAGATGCTGAGATGAAACCCGCGTCCAAGCAGTGTCTCGGCCACAGCCACCATGGGGCTGCCGCGCAGGTCGTCGGTGTCGGCTTTGAAGGCGAGTCCGAGCAGGCCGACACGGCGCGCTCCTTTGCTGGTGATGAGTTTGATGAGCAGGTCGAGGTGGGCCTGGTTGGTGTCGAGCGTGTTGTCCAGCAGGGGCAGAGTGATGCCCTCCTGGCGCGCGAAGGAGAGCAGGGCGCTGACATCCTTGGGCAGGCAGGAGCCTCCGAAGGGGTTGCCGGGCTTCATGTAATAGCGGGAGATGTTCAGCCGGGTGTCGGCGCAGACCACGTCCATGACGCGGGCGCCATCCTCACCAAGGAATTTGGACAGGCGGCCGATCTCGTTGGCGAAGCCCACCTTCAAAGCGTGAAAGTAGTTGCAGGCGTATTTGATCATCTCCGCGCCTTCCCAGGCGAGCACGGCGGGGGTGCCACCGAGCAGCCGGCGGGCTTCGTCACTTTCCGGCTCGCGCCCGTCATGGGTGCCGACGACGGCCAGGGAGGGCTCGCGAAAGTCCCTCACGGCGGTGCCCTCCCGCAGAAACTCGGGGCAGTAATAAACGGACACCTGGCCGGAAACGCGCAAGTCTTCGAAGAAGTCCCGCACCATCTGGCGCGTGCTTCCGGGCAGCATGGTGCTGCGGAAAAGGATGACATGCCGTTTGCCGGAGACGCGCAGGGCGGCGGCGATCTGCTCGCTGACTTTTCGCACGAAATCGAGATTCAGCCGCCCGGACTCAAGGGACGGGGTGCCGACGCAGATGATGCTGGCATCCGTGGCGGCCACGGCCTCTTCGGCGCTTGTGGTGGCGCGCAGGCGGCCACCGGCGCGGGCGGTGCCGAGCAGATCATCGAGTTCGGGTTCGATGATGGGGGACCGGCCGGTGTTGAAGGCGTCCACCTTGGCCTGCTGGACATCCGCGCCCACGATGCCGTGCCCAAGCTCGGCCAGGCAGCCGGCGGTGACAGCACCCACATATCCGAGTCCGAAAATGCTGACGTTCATGCGGAAGTACGGGAACTGGAAAGTGAGGAAAGTTTGACCTGGATGCGGATTGGGGCAACCGGGACGGTTGCGCCACCTTACTTCGGCTGGTGCATGGCGATGCAGTGCAGAGCGCCGCCTTCCATGACGAGATCCTTGCAGGTGACAGAGATGATCTCGCGCCCAGGGAAGCACTCGGCGATCTTGTCCTCGGCCATGGCGTCCTTTTTCTTCTGCCCAAAGATGGGGACAAAGACGGCATTGTTCACAATGAGAAAATTCGCATAGCTGGCGGGCAGACGGCTGAGACGCCAGTCCCTGGCCTCAATGGCGTTGGGCATTTCGATTTCGATAATTTCCAGCTTGGAGCCGTCGGCGGTGCGCACATCGTCGAGCTGCTCGCGGATTTGCTTGAGCGCCTTGTAGTTCGGGTCGTTCTCCTTGCTCTCGACCATGCAGATGACGGCGTCCTCGCGCACAAAACGGACGAGATCGTCAATGTGGCCGTCGGTGTCGTCACCCTCGATGCCTTTCTTGAACCAGACGATGTCGGTGACGCCGAGCATGGCCTTCAGCTCCTTCTCCACCTCCTCTTTCTTGCGCGCTTTGCCGCCGTTGCGGTTGGGATTGAGCAGGACGGCCTCGGTGGTGAAAAGCAGGCCCTTGCCATTGGTCTCGATGGCGCCGCCTTCGAGCACCATGTCGGAGACATAGCGGTCCATCTTCAGCACTTCGGCGGCCTTCTCGGGGATGGTGTTGTCCAGCCCGGCCTCGAACTTTCCGCCCCAGCCGTCGAATTTCCAGTCGGTGATGGAGACCTGGCCGGTGGTATCGTTTTTGATGAAAATGGGGCCGTGGTCGCGGCACCAGACGTCATTGGTCTGGTGGTTGTAGAGGTCCACCATGTTCAGCGCGCCCTCGTTGTCGGCGATGCTGAGACGGATGCCCATGTGCATGTTTTCCGGCGCGTTGATGCGCACACGCTGGTAGCGGGTCATGTTCGCGGCGATCTCTCCGAACTTGTCCTGCAGCTTGAGGTATGTTTTCGGGCAGCTCTCCTTGTTTGAGGGCCATGACAGCCAGACCGCCTCCTGGGGTTCGAATTCAGCGGGCAGGCGGTGGTTCTTCGGGTATCCTTTACTCATCGAGGTAGCGTTTGGTCAGGGGTGCGTAAGTGTCAATGCGGCGATCACGGAAAAAAGGCCAGATGCGGCGGAAGTCCTCCACCACCTGGAAGTCGCAGGGGACGACAAGCGCCTCCTGCTCTGAAACTGAGGCTTTGGCGACGATCTCGCCGTAGGGGTTGGCCACGAAACTCTGGCCCCAGAACTCGGTTTCGTCCTGAAACCCGGTGCGGTTCACCGCGGCGACGAAGCAGCCGTTCGCCACGGCATGACCGCGCTGCACCGTCTCCCAAGCGCAATGCTGGGCTTTGCCAAGCGCGGCCTTTTCCGAGGCTAGCCAGCCGATGGCTGTGGGGTAAAAAAGAATCTGCGCGCCGGCCAGCGCGGCGAGGCGCGCCGCTTCTGGGAACCATTGGTCCCAGCAAATCAGCACGGCGATGCGGCCAAACTTCGTGTCCCACACGCGGTAGCCGAGGTCGCCCTGCGTGAAGTAAAACTTCTCCTCGAAGCCGGGATCCTGCGGGATGTGCATCTTCCGGTACTTGCCGAGGAAGGCGCCGTCCGCGTCGAGGACGGCTGCGGTGTTGTGGTAGAGGCCGGGACCGCGCTTTTCGAAAAGCGGGACGATGAGCACCACGCCGAGCTCTTTGGCGAGCGCGGACATCTTTTCCGTCGTCGGCCCGGGCACTGCCTCGGCCAGATCAAAGAGCGCGGTGTCCTGCCGGGTGCAGAAATACGGAATGTCGAAAAGCTCCTGCAGGCAGATGATCCGCGCGCCCCGCGCCGCCGCCTCACGGATCAGCCGCTCATGACGGGCGTGGCTTTCGGCCTTGCCCGCATGAGTGCCGCCTTGGATGAGTCCGAGAGTGACAGTGGTCATGGGGACGCGGAGGATTGAGAGATGCCGGGAAGGCGCAAGGAGGAAAACGCGAACATTTTTGCGCTGCCAAAGCCCTCATTTTTTCCCTTCGGCATGGCTCAGCGCGCTCTGCACGTCGCCGCGCATGGGAATGCCATCCTGAGCGCCGTGCTTGAGCGTGGCGAGCGCCGCGGCGGCATTCGCCCAGCGCACGCACTCCAGCAGCGGCATGCCTTCGGCGAAAAAAGTGGAGAATGCGCCCGCGAAGGTGTCTCCCGCGCCCACGGTATCCACCGGTTTGACAGGATGCGTGGCGACTTTTTTGAAGCCTTCCGAATGCAGCACAAGCGTGGGTTTTTCACCGCGTGTGACAATGAGGATGCCAATGTTCTTCTCCTTGAGTTTTTCCTGCCAAGCCGCGACACCGTCCTGCATCCCCGCCGGATCGGCGTCAAAAATCATCCGCGCCTCTCCTGCATTCACAATGAGAACCTCCACCCTCACCTTGGCCCAGGGAAAGTCCGCGCGGCAGGGCGAGGGATTAAAAACCACCGGCACCTGGCGGCCATTCGCCAGCCGGATGGCCTCGATCACGCTCTCCATGGGCACCTCCAACTGAAGAAGCAGCGTCTTTGCCACCTCAATGCGCGAACGCTGCACCTTCACGGATGGAGCCGTCAGGGCGGAATTGGCGCCTGGGATGACGATGATCTGGTTTTCCCCCTTCGCGTCCACGGCGATAAAGGCGCTGCCGGTGCCGCCGCGCGTGGTGTTGACGGAACTGCAGTTCACCCCCTCACGGCGCAGGTGGTTGCGATAATCACGTCCGTCCGGATCATCCCCAAGGCAGCCTATGAGCGTCACCGCAGCCCCCTGTCGCGCCGCTGCCAAAGCCTGGTTGGCGCCCTTGCCCCCGAAGCGTTTTTCCAGCGCGGATGCGGAAACCGTTTCTCCGGGCGCGGGCAGGCGTTTAACAGAGGCGGTCAAGTCCACATTCATGGACCCGACAACAACAAGATTGGCTGGTGCGGCTCTAGCCATGCGCGCACCATGCGGCAGCCTGCGCGGTTTTGACAACCGCTTTTATCCATTCTTCGGAAGGTAAAATTGCCCTGTATTCTCCATTCGGGGCTGAAAGCTTTCCGGAAACAGCGCGCTGTTTGTGGTCAGCTCAACAAACCATGCAAGCCGCATGCTTGACGGCGTTTACTCAAGCCGGTTATGCGAATTTTTTTATTTCAAGCCGTGATTCTCTGCGCGCTGCCTGCCAGCGCTGCGGAGCCCTGGTTCGAGACCACCTGCCTTTTTCCGGTGACTCCAGCCAACAAGCCCAACTACCGCATTCCAGCCCTCATCCAGGCTCCAAATGGAGACCTCCTCGTCGTCTGTGAAAAGCGCAATGACGGACCTGGCGACATCGGCGACCACGACATCGTCATGAAGCGCAGTTCCGACGGCGGCAAAACTTGGACCGGGGAAATCCTCATCCTCGACGATGTGGACCGCGTCTGCACCGACCTCACCTTGGGATTCGACCGCGTCACGCAAAAACTCTGGCTCTTCTTTTTAAAGGACAAGAAACAGTTCGCCCACCTCAGCAGCACGGACAACGGACTCACCTGGCAGGGACCCGTCGTCATTCACGATCAGGTCACCAAACCCGAATGGGACCAACTGCGGGGCAAGCCGGACACAAAACCCTTCAACCCCAAAAGTCACGCCCAGCGCTGGGAACGAGATTGGCATCAGCGCTACGGATGCGGTCCGGGCCATGCGATGGTGCAACTCAAATCCGGACGGCTGCTTGTGCCCGCGCGCCACCGCGAGGACATCGGGGGAGGCCGCCTTCGCAGTTTTGCCCACTGCTTTTACAGCGATGACCACGGCGCGTCCTGGCAACTCGGCGGCACCATCGGGATGCACACCAGCGAGTGCCAGTTCATCGAACTCAATGACGGCGGCATCCGCGTGATATCCCGAAACGAAAGCGCTGAAGACGCGCCTGACAACCTGCGCCACCTCACCAGCATCTCAAAGGATGGCGGCCAAACCTGGAGCGCGCTCCGGCGTCAGGAAGAGCTCATCACACCCCGCTGTCATGGCAGCCTCGAGAGATTGGATGAAAAAACACTTCTGTTTTGCAGCCCGGCGTCGCCATTTCGTCAAAAGGAGCACCCCTACGGCCGCTACAACCTCACCATTCGGATCAGTCACGACGAAGGCGCCAGTTGGTCGGCCGGGCGCGCCGTCTGGCCGCATCCAGGCTCTTATTCGGACATCGCAGTCATGACTGACGGAAGCATCGCCGTCGTTTACGAGCGCGCGGATAAAGGCAGCTCCCACTACTGGGACGAACTTCACTTCGCACGCTTCAACCCGGACTGGATCACACAATGACCGGTGCGTGACGCTGCACATTTCGTCACGCAAGCATCTCTTTCATCACGTGGCCTTCCACGTTCGTGAGGCGGCGCCGGACGCCGTTGTGCTCGAAGGTGAGGCGTTCGTGATCGAGGCCGAGGAGGTGGAGGATGGTGGCGTTGAAGTCGTGGAGCTATTGGCTTTCATATTTCGATGACCGGCAGCAAAGCCCCTCAACAGTCCCGTCCATTCAGCTTCCTATAAGTCCTTGGATGGAATTCGAAATTCACCATTGATTAGTGTTAAATTTACACCACAGATCGTGTATGCCTCACACTTACCAGTATCCGCGTGCCGCGCTGACCGTGGACTGCGTTGTTTTCGGCTTCGATGGAAGCGAGCTTCAGGTCCTGCTCATCCGCCGCGCCCTGGAGCCGTTCAAGGACCGCTGGGCGCTGCCCGGCGGCTTCGTACGGGTCGAGGAAACGCTCGATGAAGCCGCGCGTCGTGAGCTGGAGGAGGAAACCGGGCTGCGGGATGTCTTTCTGGAGCAGCTTTACACCTTTGGCACCGTGAAACGCGATCCGCGTGAGCGTGTCGTCAGCGTAGCGTGGTTCGCGCTGGTGAAGCCCTCCGTTGTCACCGCCGACACCGACGCCGCCGAGGCCAAGTGGTTTTCCGTCAACGACGTTCCACCGCTCGCTTTCGACCACGCCTCCATCCTCGCCACCGCGCTCACCCGTCTGCGCGGCAAGCTCACCTACCAGCCCGTCGGCTTCGAGCTGCTGCCGCCGAAATTCACCCTCACCCAGCTTCAGCGCCTCTACGAGGCCGTCCTTGGCGAGGAGCTCGACAAACGAAACTTCCGCAAAAAAGCCCTCAGCCACGATCTCCTCATCCCCCTCAAAGAAAAACATCAGGAAGGCGCCCACCGTCCCGCCCAGCTCTTCCGCTTCGATCCGGTGAAATATGAGAGGCTGAAGAAGAAGGGCTTCTTGTTTGAGATATGAAAACCATCACCCTCTACCGTCCCGTCGGACCGAAAGAACTCGCCCTGATCGAGCAAAGCGGATGGAAAGCCTTTCCACCGCGTCTGCCAGACCAGCCGATCTTCTATCCCGTGATGAACGAGGAATACGCCATCCAGATCGCCCGCGACTGGAATGTGCCCGCCTCCGGTTCCGGTTTCGTCACCCGCTTCGCCGTCGATGCCGATTTCCTCAGCCGCTACGTCAAGCAAGTCGTGGGTGGCGACATGCACCGCGAACTCTGGGTGCCTGCGGAAGAACTGGAAGAGTTCAATCAACACATCATCGGCCTCATCGAGGTCACCCAACGATTCCCATGACACTTTCGATTCAACCATATCTCGAACAACTGCCGCACTGGCCGCAAAGCGGCCGCCACATCCTCGCGCAGTTCGACCATGATTCGATCATCGTTTATCAGGCATACCGGCCCTCGATTGCGCGATTCGCAGTCGAGCACCAGCGATTTGGCGGCGAGTTCAGCTACAGCCGCATGAGCTGGATCAAGCCCAACTTCCTCTGGATGATGTTCCGCTCAGGCTGGGCCGCCAAGGAAGGCCAGGAGCATATTCTTGCCGTCCGTCTTCAAAGACGCTTCTTCGATGACGTGTTTGTGTCCGCCGTGGCTTCCAACTACGGCGCCAGCGGCTTCTCCACGCACGAGGACTGGCAGTCCGCCGTGGCAAACTCCGACGCGCGCCTCCAGTGGGATCCAGATCACGATCCGCTCGGCCACTGCGTCGAGCGCCGTGCCGTTCAACTTGGCCTCCGGGGTGAAATGCTTCGACGCTACGGTCAGGAGGTCGTCCTGAGCATCGAGGACATCACTCCTTTCGTGGTCGAGCAGCGCGCTAATTTGAAGAATGATTTCACCGATCTCAAAACTCCTTCAGAACGAGTTTACCAACCTTCGGGGCCACTCACCCATTCACAACTCCCATGACCCCCGCCCAAACCACCCGCGCCAGCAAGTTCCTCAGCCTTGTCCTGCGGCATGAACCGGGAGCCGCGCATGTCACGCTCGATTCCGCCGGTTGGACGGCGGTGGAGACGCTCCTGGCCGGGTGTGCCCACGCGGGAAGACCGCTATCGCGCGCGGACCTGGAGCACATCGTCGGCACAAATGCGAAGAAACGCTTCGAGTTCAGTGTCGACGGCCTGCGCATCCGCGCCAGCCAGGGGCATTCGGTCGAGGTGGCGCTGGAGTATGCGGCGCAAGCGCCTCCGGAACTCCTCTTTCACGGCACCGCGACACGCTTCCTCGATTCCATCCGCGTAAAAGGCCTGCTCAAAATGCAGCGCCATCATGTGCATCTGTCCGCAGAGACCCGCGTCACCCTGGAGGTCGGCGCACGTCATGGAAAACCGGTCCTACTGACCATCCTCGCCAGCCAGATGCACAACGAAGGGCATGTCTTCTATCGCAGCACGAACGGCGTCTGGCGTATCGAGCATGTGCCGTCATTCTTCATCCATTTTCCATGAACCAGCACATCCCTATCAACTATATGACGGGCGACGCTACCCGGCCTGCTGGCGTTGGTCCCGCAATCATCGCTCATATCTGCAATGACGTTGGTGGGTGGGGCGCAGGCTTCGTGATGGCACTTTCCAAGCGATGGAAGGAACCCGAGGCTCAATACAGGCTTTGGTTCAAAGGCAAGATAGCAGACGCTCAGCCCTTTTCGCTTGGCGAGGTGATGCTGGTTGAGGTAGGCACGGGTGTTCATGTGGCAAACATGATCGCACAGCACGGCATACGCTGGCAGGGCAACGAGCCGCCTATCCGGTATGAAGCTCTGGATCAAGCCTTGGGCAGGCTGGCAGATGCAGCACATCGGATCGGTGCCTCTGTTCACATGCCGCGCATTGGGTGTGGGCTGGCTGGCGGCACATGGGAGCGCGTCGAGCCGCTGATTCAATCCCGGTTGTCTGATCGTGGCATCGCCGTCGTGGTCTATGACTTTGCCGAATCATGAGGCACCCACTTCCAGACTCCATTCTTGGCTGCCTGCTCGGCACGGCAGCGGGAGATGCGCTGGGCCTGCCCTTGGAACGATTGACCCGGCGGCGCATCCAACACTGGACGGGAGCCGAGTTGCGTCACCGGCTTGTCTTCGGTTGTGGAATGCTGAGCGACGACACGGATCACACGCTGATGCTGGCCGCGGCGCTGCGTCGGCATTGCGATGACGCGGCCGCGATGCAGCGAGATTTCGGCCGCCAGTTGCGCTGGTGGCTGGCGGCGCTGCCCGCAGGCGTGGGATTGAGCACGGCGCGGGCGATCTTGAGGCTATGGATCGGTTTTCCAGCCTCCAGATCCGGCGTGAAATCGGCAGGCAATGGCGCGGCGATGCGTGGTGCGATTGTCGGCGTGATCTTTCGCGATGACGCGGCGATGCGGCATGAATTCGCCCTCGCAGCCTGCCGGGTGACCCACACCGACCCACGCGCGGAGGAATCCGCGCTGCTGGTGGCCGAGGCGGCGGCCCTGGCGGCACACCATGCGGAAACAAAAACCGTCCTCGACACTCTGCGACCGCTGGTGACGAGTGAGGAGATGAAATCGCGCTTCGCAGCCATGGAAACCGGCCTGAGCGAAAAAATCAGCGTCAGCGACTACGCGGCACGGATCGGCTGCGAGCATGGCGTGAGCGGTTTCGCGCCGAACTCGGTCGCGGCGGCGCTTTTTGGCTGGCTGCGGCATCGCGGCGATTTCGAGCGCGTTTTGACCGAACTCATCGTCTGCGGTGGCGACACGGACAGCGTGGCCGCCATTGCGGGAGGCATCTGCGGCACCGAAACGGGCGAAAGCGGCATTCCAAAGGCGTGGATCACAGGAATCCGCGACTGGCCCCGCTCCGTCACCTTCATCCGCAGCATGGCGCAGGAAAGCGTCGCGCCGCCACGCGTGCTCTGGCCTGCCATGCTGCTCAGAAATCTCTTTTTTCTCGGCGTGGTGCTCACGCATGGTTTTTGCCGCTTGCTTCCACCTTATTGATTCCGCTAAATCTCCACATCTACCCACACCATGTTCGGCCTTCGATTCATCAAGATTCCACCCACGACGCATGTTATTCAACACAGCGGCGGCAAAGTCGTCCGCGAGGGCGCGGGGATTTCGTTCTTTTATTACTCGCCCACGACCTCGCTCGTGGCGGTGCCGGTGGGCAGCACGGACGTGCCGTTCATCTTTGAGGAACAGACAGTGGATTATCAAAGCGTGAGCCTGCAGGGCCAGATCACCTACCGCATCGCGGAGCCGAAGAAGGTGGCGGGGCTGATGGACTTCACGCTCGCGCCCAACGGACGCGGCTATGCCTCGGAGGATCCGGAGAAGCTGCCGCAGCGTGTGATCAATCTCGTGCATGTGCTGGCGCGCGCGGAGATCGAGAAACTGCCGCTGCGGCAGGCATTGCGCGCTTCGGAGACGTTGGTGACGGCGATTCGCGCTCAACTCGGCACCTCGGCGGAGCTGGCGGCTCTGGGGATCGAAGTGCTGGGCCTTTCGCTGCTGGCGATCAAGCCGACACCGGAGACGGCGCGTGCTTTGGAGGCGGAAACACGCGAGCAACTGCTCAAGGGCGCGGACGAGGCCATCTTCATGCGGCGCAATGCCGCCGTGGAGCAGGAGCGCGCGATCAAGGAGAACGAGCTGAACACCGAGATTGCCGTGGAGAACAAGAAGCGGCAGATTCGCGAGACACAGATGGACGCGGAGAAGGCGGTGCAGGAAAAAGAGGCGCAACTGGAGCGCGCGAAGCTGGAATCGAGCATCGGTCTCGAAGACGAGCGCAAGAAGCTGGTGGCGCTGGCGGCTGAGAACGCAAAAGCGGAGTCCGACACACGCGCCTACGGCATCGAGGCCACGATGAAGGCGCTCGCCAGCACGGACGCGGCCGTGTTGCAGGCGCTGGCGACCAGCGGCATGAGGCCGCAGCAGTTGATCGCGTTCGCCTTCCAGGAACTGGCCGCGAAGGCGGACAAGATCGGCAATTTGAACATCTCGCCGGAACTGCTGAGCGAGTTGCTGGCGAATCCGGGATCGAAGAAATGAGTTTTGCACCGCAGAGGTGAGAAAACCGCAGAGATGAATTCAGAAATGTCTTTCTCTGCGGTTTTCTAAACTCTGCGGTGTGCCATCTGAGCTTGTATGAACCGCCTGACTGAAACGAAGATCATCCTCGTCGTGCGCGCGACGCGGCTGGCGGATTTGAAGGCGAAGTTCGCGACGAAATCGCAGGCAAAGTTTTATGTGAGCCGGCTGGGCGGTGATTTCGGCGATTACGAGCGCGAGGACGCCGCCTACCAGCAGTCCATCGCACAAACACGACGTACCCTCGGCGAATTGGGGCGCGTGCAGCTCGTGCAGCGGGCTTTTCTGCCCAATTTCGTGTTTGGAGAGCAGGACATCGTGGTGGCGCTGGGTCAGGACGGATTGGTGGCAAACACCTTGAAGTATCTCAACGGCCAACCGCTCGTGGGCGTGAATCCGGACCCGAAACGCTACGACGGCCAGCTTCTGCCATTCCAGGTGCCGCAGCTCGACAAGGTGATGCGCGAGGTGCTGCGCGGCGGACGGTCAAAACGCGAGGTAACGATGGCGGAGGCGAAATTGAACACCGGCCTGAGCCTGTGCGCGGTGAACGATCTCTTCATCGGCATGAAATCCCACGGATCGGCGCGGTATCGCATCGCGCTGGGCAATACGGCGGAGAACCATTCATCCAGCGGTGTGATCGTCTCGACCGGCCTCGGTTCCACGGGCTGGTTCAAAAGCCTGATGGCGGGTTCGATGGCAGTGGCGGTTGCCTCAGGCCGTGCGGCGGCCACCGAGCCAAAGGACACGAGTTTCCCGTGGGAATCGAATCACCTCTTCTTCACCGTACGCGAGCCTTTCCCGAGCAACACAACCGCCGCAGCGCTGGTTTTCGGTCAGGTGACGGCGCAGCAGCCGCTTGTGATCGAATCGCTGATGGGCGAGAACGGCGTCATTTTCAGCGACGGCATCGAGCAAGACTTTATCGAGTTCAACTCCGGAACCAAGGCGACGATTTCAATCTCGAAGCGCAAAGGAAAGCTGGTCGCATGAGTGGAGTCACACCACCATCTCTTTGATCACACGGCCTTCCACGTTCGTGAGGCGGCGCCGGACGCCGTTGTGCTCGAAGGTGAGGAGTTCGTGGTCGAGGCCGAGAAGGTGCAGAATGGTGGCGTTGAAGTCGTAGAGCGGATGGATGTCCTTCACCGCTTTCTGGCCGAGTTCGTCGGTGACGCCGTGGCTGACGCCGGGCTTCACCCCGGCGCCAGTCATCCAGCAGGTGAAGCCGTCGGGATTGTGATCGCGGCCCTTCGCGCCTTTTTGGAAGAAGGGCATGCGGCCGAACTCGGTACACCAGACGACGAGCGTGTCCTGCAACAGGCCGCGTTGTTTCAGGTCGCGGATCAACGCGGCGGCAGGCTGGTCGAGGATGCTGGCATGCACATCATACTGCGCCTTGAGATCGCTGTGGCCGTCCCAGTTGAGCTTGCCGCCGCTGGCGTAGGCGCCGTTGAAAAGCTGCACGCAGCGCACCCCGCGCTCGATGAGACGGCGGGCGAGGATGCAGTTCTTCGCGAAGGCGGCCTTGTCGGCGTTCTGCGTGTCGTCCGCGCCATACATTTTGAGAATGTGCGCGGGCTCGGTGCTGAGGTCGTTGATCTCGGGCACGCTGAGCTGCATGCGCGCGGCGAGTTCGTAGCTGGCGATGCGTGCGGCGAGCTTTTGATCGCCCGGGTTCGCTTCGAGATGCCTCGCGTTCATCTTTTGCAGCAACGAGCGGGCGGCTTGATCCGCCTGCGCGGACACACCAGGCGCGGAAAGATGTCGCACGGGGCTCTTCGAACTCATCGCGGTGCCTTGGAAGGCGGCGGGGAGAAAACCGGGTCCCCAGTTGTTGGCGCCATTCTGCGGCACGCCGCGTGGATCGGGAATGGCGACGTAGCTGGGCAGATTCTGGTTTTCGCTGCCGAGCGCATACGTCACCCACGAGCCGAGAGAGGGAAAACCATCGAGGGTGAAGCCGGTGGAGAGGAAATTCTCCGCCGGACCGTGCGTGTTGGATTTGCTGGTGAGCGAATGTACGAAGGCGAGGTCGTCCGTCAGTTCCGCAAGATGGGGAATCATGTCGCTGACCCACTTGCCGGTTTGTCCGCGTGGTCGGAAGGTGTATTGCGGCCGCGCAAGATTGCCCGCCGGGCCTTGAAACGTCACCGCAGGTCCGCCGGGCAACGGTTTGTCGTCCCACTTGATGAGTTCGGGCTTGTAGTCCCATGTTTCGAGCTGGCTCACTGCGCCTGCGCAGAAGATGACGACGACATTCTTTGCCTTCGCCGGGAAGTGCGGTTGTCGCGGCGCATACGGCCGTGCCGGATCGATCAACAGGCCGTCCGCGGCCAGCAGGCGCGTCAACGCGATCGAGCCCAGTGCTGTCGCGCTGCTTGAGAGGAAGCGGCGACGGTCGAGCAGGTGATGACCTGGGGGCGAGAGGTGTTCGGCGGAAGGAAGCATGGACGGATGTCGGAAATGAAGAGCGCGTCTGGCACTCTCCACAACGCGCCGGGATTTTGCGTCCTATTGATGTCCACCGGAAAAATTTGATGCAGACGCTCCCCGGCCAGCCACGTGCGGCGGCGGGAAATGCCTCGCCAAACGGGAGGCTGTCGGTCAAGGTGGGGGCTTCCGATTTCATGATCCAGTCGCTCGACGAATTCATCCGTGACGCCATGCAGGAGCATGATGTGGAGCGCGCGTCCGCGGAGGACACGATTTGCACGGGAACAAGGGGTGGAGCCGGCAGGCTCGGCGGGCTGGCCGGGCACCGGGTGGAGGATTTCATCGCACGCGGGGGCATGGGGGCGGTTTACCGGGCGCGGCAGGAGGTGCTGGAGCGCGAGGTGGCGGTGAAGGTGATGACCGGACAGGCCGACAGCGCGGAGGTGGCGGAGCGTTTCCGCCGGGAGGCACTGGTGCTGGGGCGCCTGGAGCATCCCAACATCGTGCCCATCTACGACCTGGGCCATGACGAGGACGGACACCTCTTTTACTCGATGAAGCTGGTGAAGGGCCGGACGCTGCAAACGCTCCTCAACGACCTGCGGAAGGAGCAGCCCGAAGCACTGCGCGACTCCAGTTTGAAACGCTTGCTGGATGTGTTCAGGAAGATTTGTGATGCGATCTCCTTTGCCCACAGCCGCGGTGTGCTGCATCGCGATCTGAAGCCGGACAACATCATGGTGGGCGAGTTCGGCGAGGTGCTGGTGATGGACTGGGGGCTGGCGAAGCTGCTGGGCAGCAATGACGAACCCAAAACGACTCCTTCATTCGACAGCAAGGACTCATCATTCAGCGGGACGCTGTCCGGGGCCGTGATGGGCACGCCGCAATACATGAGTCCGGAGCAGGCGCTCGGGCAGAACGAGTCGCTGGACGTGCGGTCGGATGTCTATGCGCTGGGCGGCATCCTTTACGCGATCCTCACGCTGCGCCCGCCGGTGGAAGGAAAGACGGCGGAGGAGGTGCTGAAGAAGGTGGGCAGCGGGCAGATCACCGCTCCGTCCCAACTGCACACCAGCACCAAAGCCAAAGGCGACGTGCCCGAAGCCAGCGCGATCAAACCGCTGCCGCATCTGGCGGGCGGGCGGGTGCCGGCGGCCCTGTCGTCCGTGGCGATGAAGGCGCTGGCGAAGGAACGTGCGCAGCGCTACCCGGATGCGCGCAGTTTGGGCGAGGACATCGAGAAATGGCAGAGCGGCTTCGCGACAATGGCGGAAGAGGCCGGGCTGGCGCGACAACTGACCCTTCTGGTCAAACGGCACAAGACGCCGTTCGTCATCGCCGCCGCCGCGTGGCTGCTGATCACATTGCTCGCCGTGATTTTTGTCTTCAATCTGCGTGAGAAGGAAAAGCGCGCGCTGGCTGGCGAGGCGTCGGCTGTTCAGGGGAGGGAGGCCGCCCGTGTGGCGCTGGCGAAATCGTCGATGGCGCTGGCGGAGGCGTCCCTGCGCGAGCGCAACGGACCGGCGATGCAGGAGTCGCTGCGGGCCGTGCCTGAGAACCTGCGTGATTCCACCTGGCAGTATCTGATGGACCAGTCCGACACGTCGTTTCGCACATTCGAGGACTCGGGAACGCAGATGACCGGCGTGGCGGCGCATCCGCTGCTGCCGCATGTGTTCGCTCTCGGGGATTCGACCGGAACGGTGCGCGTGATGGATGTGGCATCCGGCGATGTGCTGCGGAAGATCCAGCGCCCCACGGCTGCGGGTGAACCCAGGGCCGGGCTCAAGGTGGCCTTTTCCAAGGACGGAAAACTCCTGGCCGTGGGCGAAAACCTCCCCAGTGCGGGCCTGGCGGTGTATCAGTCCGATGATGGCACGCTGATCAAGGAATGGCCTTCGCAGCGGACGAGTTCGCTCGAGTTCAGCGATGATGGCTCGACGTTGTTGCAGGTATGGCTGCCTCCGAAGGAATTCACATGCGGTTTCAGCCTGTGGCAGGTGAGTTCGGGGAAGGAAGTCTGGTCGCGGCCCGCCCAGCCTTCGATGAGCCAGATCGGGCTCACTGCCACCTTTCTCCAGGGCGGCGAAAGCATCCTCGTGTCCTGCAACAATGACCTGAAGGCTTACCTCCTTTCGGTAGGCGACGGTTCAATGGGGGAGCCGTTCCCCATGGGCTCCACAGCACCGGTGACCGTCAGCCGCGATGGCACAAAGGTTCTGACCGCCGACTTCGATGGCGTGGTGCGGGCCTATGATCTGCCTTCGCGCCGGCCGATGTTCGAGGATTCCACCCATGGCGGAGTCATTCGGGCAATCGCGTTCACTCCCGATGAGAGGCGGTTTGCGACGGTGGCGGTGATGCAGGACGGGCGGCAGATCATCGCCATTCGCGATGCGAAGACCGGCGCGCTGGTTCATTCCTGCCTCGGCGGGACTCGGGCGATCAGCGAGGTGCGTTTTCATCCCGTCACCGGGGATTTGTTTGTCGGCGGAGCTTTGTCAAAAGTGTGGCTGGGCAAGGTGCCTGCCTGGGAGATGGCCACCTTGATGAGGCGCATCGGAGCCTTTTGGCGCTCCGACGATGTTTTCATCGGACCAGGGAAGGACGGCCAGTTGGGCCTGCTCAAACTAACTCCGGCAGGGACCGAGACCGTGTCAGCCCTTCCGCAGATGAGGAACGTGCAATTCAGCGCCAGCACGGATGGTGGGACAGCGCTCCTGGCATCCTCACTCGGCGTGGTGCCCTATTGCCTGATGCGGAATCCCGGCCCCGCAGTGGAGACGACCTCCATTCCGCCGCGCAAGCGCTGCCTGCTGTCAGTCCGGCTTGGGCCGGAGGGCGGACGTTTCATCGCCAGGGACGAATTCTCGGCCCAGTTCTACCTCTTTGAAGCGGAGACGGGAACGCTTGAGGCGGAACTCAAAGCCAAAGGTCAAATCCGGGCCAACGACCTGGCGTGGATCGATGGAGGGAAAAGCGCGCTCAGCCTGCTGACCATGCATGCCGAGCGTGGCAATGCCGAGTGCGAGGAGTGGATTGCGGTCTGGGATCTGACCACTCATCAAATGGTGAGACATTGCAAAAACGGCAGCCCCATGGATGCGCTGGCCGTTTCTCCCGACGGCCGCCGCTTTGCCGAGGCCGGGACGGACAAAAAGGTCCGCATCCGCGAGACGACGAGCTTGGAAATCCAGCGGGAGTTCCGCGCGCATGACAATGAGATCGCCGCGCTGGCCTGGCATCCCACCTTGCCGGTGCTCGCCACGGCGTCGCTCGATTTGACGATCCGGCTCTGGGACGTGAACTCAGGCAAGTGCCTGGACGTGATTCCCGCGCTGGACACGCGTCCGGTGGCGCTCTCCTTCAGCCCGGGCGGAAAGCATCTCACCTGCACCGACGAGCGCTTCGTCAAAATCTGGACGCTGACCCAGACCAACGATCCCCGCGTCATTTCAGCGGCAAACACCCGCCCCGCAGGCAACCGCTGAGCCGTGACGATGCTATCAAAGCCGTGAATGGACCTGTTTGCCTGCGAACTCATGCCGGTTCGCGTTGCACCTGTGGGTGCGCTGGTCGCGGCAGCGTTGTGGAGTGCAGTGGCAGAGGGGCAAGGCGCAAGCCTATTGCCCCGGCGACACCGCTGTCGAGCGCCGCAAACACGTTCTCCGGCCAATGCGCACGGTCCGGCGTGCGACAGCGGTGTCGCGCTGACGCTTGCCACGCGCACTCCACGACGCTGCCGCGCTTTTCGTTCACTCCACTGCATCGTTACGGCTGAGCGTCTTCACGACCCCGCGCACAGGATCGCCCGCAGCCAGTGGAGTTCCTCCTGGATGTCCTGAGGGTCCACGACGGTTTTGGCGATCTCGGACTCGAGCCGCTCGCGGAATTTTTTCCGCAGACGATGCACGAGCACGCGGACGGCATTTTCATTTGAGCCGAGGCGCTGGCCCAGCTCGGCAAAGGGCGCGGGAGCGTCCTCCCAGCCCAGATACGGCTCGATGATCTCGTAGTCGGAGAGGCGCTTGTTTTTGATGAAGGAGGCGCGGAAGGACTGGCGCACGGACTCCAGCATCTGCAGTGCCCATGCGCGGTCATAGAGCCGCTCCGGGTCGAGCAGATCCGCAGGCTCGTGGGTATAGCGTGCCTCGGCCGCCTCCTCATCCAGCGAGATGAGTGTCATGCCGCCGCCGCGTTTCTCCGCCCTCTCGTGGCGGTTCTGCCGGCTGATCACCCGGCCCGCGAGCGCGATCAAAAAGGAGCGCAGCCGCCCGCGCTCCTGGCGCACCTGCCGGATGGCGTCGTCGGAGACGAGCTTTTGGAAAAGCATCTGGGTCAGGTCCTCCGCATCGTGCGGACTGCGGCCGGAGCGGCGCAGGTAGGCATAGACAGGATACCAATAGCGCCCGCAGATGGCCTCCAGCGCGGCGGCGGCGCTCTTCCGGTCCTCACCCTGCACGATCTGGACGAGCGTCCAGTGCGTGGAAGGAAATGAGGCGTCGTGCGGATCATCAGGCATTGCAGGAGCAACCTGCCGCGTGTCGGAACGGGGTCAAGACCGCCCCGGATGGCGTCGGGGCACGCCTTTTGGAAAAAAATCCGGCGTGGGATGTAACGACCCGGCGAGCGCGGGCTCAGGAGGACGAGAGCACCCGCTTTGTCCACGAATCCCTGCTGAAAACATCCTTCCATGAACTTCCATCTCCCACTCGCCGCGCTCGCCGCCACGTTTTGCCTCGCGACATCCGCGCTCCGCGCGCAGGTGCCGCAGCTCATCAATTACCAAGGGCGTGTCGCCGTCGGCACGGTGAACTTTGACGGCACGGGATCGTTCAAGTTCGCCCTCGTCAATGGCGACGGGACGGTGACGTTTTGGAGCAATGACGGCACCAGCGCCGCAGGCAGTGAGCCCACCGCCGCCGTCCCGCTGACCGTGACGAAGGGACTTTATTCCGTGCTGCTGGGTGATGCCGCGCTGGCGAACATGACCGCAATACCCAACAGCGTCTTCAACAACGCGGATGTGCGACTGCGCGTGTGGTTCAATGATGGAACAAATGGATCGCAGATGCTCGCGCCGGACCAGCGCATCGCCGCCGTGGGCTACGCGATGATGGCGGGTGGCGTGAACATGCCGCCGACGAACGGAACCCTCACGGCGGGAGTGATCCGCCAGGATGGCGTGCCGCTGATCCACACCCATGGTCAGAACAATTTCTTCGCAGGCACCTTCGCAGGCGTTGTGACGAACGGTGAGAGCAACACGGCGATAGGTTCGTTCGCGCTCACGAACAACAACACCGGCGGGCGCAACACCTCTGTGGGTTCGCAATCCATGCAGGCGAACATCGACGGCGGTCACAACACCGCGCTTGGAAATCAGGCCTTGGCTGCGAACACCTCCGGCGGCTTCAACACCGCCCTGGGCGAGCTGGCGCTGCGCAACAACCTCACCGGCCTGAACAACACCGCCGTGGGCCGGGACGCGCTCAAAAACAGCGTGGGGCACAACAACATCGCGCTGGGTTCCGGCAGCGGCGAGAACCTCACCACTGGCGATGACAACATCGCCCTCGGCAACGCCGGTGTCGCCGGAGAATCGGGCAGGATCCGCATCGGCACGGACGGCACGCACACGGACACCTACCTCGCCGGCACCATCCACGGCGATGGCTCGGGACTCTCCGGGATCAACGGAGCAAATCTGGCCGCCGGCAGCATCACCAGCGCGCAGATCGCCGAGGGCGCGGTGGGTGGCACGCAGCTTGCACCAGGCGCGGTGCAGGGTGCGAACCTGGCCAGCGGCGCGGCGGCGGCCAATCTCAGCGCCTCCGGGCTGGCGGGCGTGCCCACCGGCGGCATCGTGCTGTCGCAGACGGAGAATCCCGCGCTGGCCGGCGCGGGTTATGTCAAGATCGGCAGCCTGCCCGCGGAGGACACCTGGGAGCTGCGGGCCGACGTTGGGTCACCGCCCGCGCGAAGAAGCCACTCGGCGGTGTGGACAGGGAGTGAAATGATCGTCTGGGGTGGAGACAACGGCTCCGGGATCTTCTCCAACGGCGCGCGCTTCGATCCGGCCGGGAACGGTTGGACGCCGTTGAGTCTTTTCGGCACGCCAGATGGCCGCCTGTTGCACACGGCGGTGTGGACGGGCACCGAGATGATCGTGTGGGGAGGGTCAAACAACGCCATCTTGAACACGGGAGGCCGCTACAATCCCGTTTCCAACACTTGGCTGCCCGTTTCGACTCACAATGCGCCCGGCGTTCGCAACAATCACACGGCCGTGTGGACGGGCAGCGAGATGATCGTCTGGGGCGGATTCTACAATGACGGCAGCAGCCAATACCGCAATGACGGCGGGCGCTACAATCCCGCGACCGATACTTGGGCGGCCTTGTCCAACACCAGCGCGCCGGTGGTCCGCCTGCGGCATGCGGCGGTATGGACGGGTGCCGAGATGATCGTGTGGGGAGGCAGCAACAGCACGTCCTACCTGAATGACGGTGGCCGCTACAATCTCGCCACCGACGCCTGGACGCCGCTGAGCGTCACCGGCGCGCCTTCCCCGCGCAACCGGCACACCGCCGTCTGGACCGGTACGGAGATGATTGTGTGGGGCGGATTTGACGGCTCTCCCCTGAACACCGGCGGGAGCTACAATCCTGCGACTGACAGTTGGACAGCCACGAGCCTGACCAGCGCCCCAGTCGCGCGGCGTTTTCATGCGGCGGTTTGGACCGGCAGTGAAATGATCGTGTGGGGCGGCCTCGGCAGCGCTTCCCTGAACGATGGTGGCCGCTATGATCCGGCGGGCGACACCTGGACCGCGACGAGCACCTCCGGCGCGCCTGCCACCCGGCAAAACCACACGGCTGTGTGGACCGGCAGCGAGATGCTGGTGTGGGGCGGATTTTACAATGATGGCAGCGACCACATCCTCGCCGACGGCGGGCGCTATGATCCGGCGGACGACAGTTGGATCAGCGTGCCCTTTGCCGTGATACCGCCGCCGCGCGAGGGACACACGACGATCTGGACAGGCAGCGAGATGCTGGTCTGGGGCGGCATCAACGGCAGCACCTATTTCAACCACGGCGTGCGGTATGACCCCGCGGGCAACATCTGGAGGCACATGAACCTCACCGACCAGCCATCGGCCCGCATCGACCACACCGCTGTGTGGACGGGCAGCGAGATGATCGTCTGGGGCGGAGACGACGGCACCGCCCTATTCAACAGCGGCAGCCGCTACCATGCGGCGGCAGACACCTGGACCGCCATGCAGTCCATCCCGGAGTTCGCCCTGGCCAGGCGGCGTGGCCATACCGCCGTTTGGACGGGAAGTGAAATGCTCGTCTGGGGAGGATTGGACAACAGTTCGTTCGTTTTGGGAAATGGAGGCCGGTACAATCCGGCGTCCAACACCTGGGCGGCCACGGGCATCAACACCTTCGGCGCCCCCTCCGCGCGCTACCAGCACACCGCCGTGTGGACAGGTGTCGGCATGATCATCTGGGGCGGGTCCAATTTCAGCGACCCGCAAAGTTCCGGTGCGCACTACCATCCGCCCACCGACTCCTGGTTTTCCCTGACCCCCTCGGGTGCTCCCGGCCCGCGCAGCCAGCACAAGGCGTTCTGGACCGGAAGCGAGATGATCATTTGGGGCGGACATCACTTCAACCTCGGCCACTTGAACGACGGCGGACGCTACAACCCCGCCAACAACTCGTGGAGGCCCGTGAACACGACCGGAGCACCGCCGGGGCGCAGCGGCTCCTCAGCGGTCTGGACAGGCAGTGAAATGATCATCTGGGGCGGATACAACAGCGGCCACTTCAACGACGGTGCGCGCTACAAGCCGCAGTTCGATGTCTGGACGGCCACCGGCACCAGCGGCACCCCCATTGGCCGGCAGAAACACTCGGCCGTGTGGACGGGTGACAAGATGCTCATCTGGGGCGGCATCAACAATTCCTTCTATCTCAACGGCGTCTCAACCTACACCCCCGGCAAGCCGCTGTTCCTCTACCAGAAGCCATGAACATGAAAATACAGATCACCACCGTTGCGCTGCTGCTGCTGTGCATGGGTTCCGCCTCGGGCGCGGACATCACCTCCCTCTGCGCCGACCGCTCCGCCATCGAGCGCGTGTACCATGAGCGCCGCACCGGCACGAAGCCGCCCTTTGAGCAGGCCATGCCCGCGGCATTGCTGGAAAACATCGTTCGGACGCAACTGCGAAAGGAACGGGCGCTCGCCAGCGCCTACGGCGTCGAGATCACTCCGGCGCTGCTCGCCGCCGAGGTCCGGCGCATCGACACCACCACGCGCGCGCCGGAGATGCTCGCGGAAATCAAAGCGGCGCTCGCCTCGGATGATGACCGCTTCGCAGTCGCCTTCGCCAAGCCATTCCTCGTGGAGAGGGAACTGCGCCAGCGCTTCGAAAATGACGACGCGCTTCACGCTCCGCAGCGCCGGTTGGCCGAAGCGGCGCGAGACCGCCTGCTCGCCGTGAAGGAGCCCGGTTTCGAGGCGCGGCTCGCGACGCTCAAAGAAGGCGCAGGCGACCTGCGTGCGGAGGTCACATGGACGCTCACACCGCGTCCTTTGGATGACGACACCGCCTCCGCGCCCGCCATCGCTCCACAGCCGACCGAGGCACGGGCACGCAGCACGGCCTACACCAATCAAGCAACCGCGCAGGTGGCCCAGGTGCTTTCTTCTCCGGCCACAGGCCGTGCGGAAGCAAACCCGGTTTTCTACTTCGAGGATCTGCCTGGTGAATTGCAAAACGTCCTGCGTGCCCAGCTCCGCCAGCCCGGCGATGTCAGCGCCGTCATCGAAAGTCCTGAGGCCTTCCAAATCTTCCTCGCCCGCGAATGCACCGCATCCGCGCTGTCCGCCGCCATCCTCACCATCTCCAAGCGCGGCTACGATGAGTGGCTGGCGCAGCAATCCTTCCCATGAAAGCCGCGATTCTCGTCCTCTTGCTTGTTCCATCCCTGGCCGCCGCTGACACGCGGACCAGCGCCAACTACTCGATGGTCACCGAAACACCTGATGCCGGCGGCGCGCACTCCACGAGTGCCGGCTATTCCAGTGACGGCAGCATCGGCGGCATCACCGGGCTTTCCACCGTCGCCGCACCCGTGCAGGTGGCGAAAGCCGGCTACATCGGCCAGCTCTACGAGGTGACAGGACTCGTTCTCGGCGCAGGATCGGTCAACGTGAACGAAACCGCGACACTCCAGCTCGCCGCATGGCAGTCGCTCGACGACTCCAGCCACCTGTCCGTGCCCGCCGCGAGCGTGGCGTGGAGCACCGTCAGCGGCCCGATCTCTGGAATCGATCCCAACGGCCTCGCCACAGCCGCAGCCGTGTATCAAGACACCGCCGCGACCGTGCAGGGAAGTCTCGGCGGACTCACCGGCATGCTGAACCTCACCGTGCTCGAAACCGTCGCCGACAACTTCGGAACCTACGCCGCTGACGGCATCAGCGACGACTGGCAGTTCCAATACTTCGGCTCCGACAATGCCAACGCCGCCCCCCAGCTCGATCCCGACTTCGACGGCCACAGCAACCTCTTCGAGTTCACCGCCGGCCTCGTCCCCACCGACGCCGCTTCCGTCTTCCACTGGCGCGTTGAACCCGTGCCCGGGTTCCCCACGCAGAAAAGGCTGATTTTCAGCCCGCTCGTCGCGGGCCGAAGCTACACCGTGAAGTCCGCCACGACCCTCGGCGTGCTCATGCAGTCGCTGGGCAGTTTCACCACCTCGGATGCCAATGGCGAACGAACCGTGACCGACCTGAACGCATCCGGCACAACCAGATTCTACCGTGTCGAGATCACCCGCGAGTGAACGACGTCACGGCAGAAACAAGAACTCGTTGCTGTTGAACAACGCTCGGCAAAGCACAGCGAGGCCGTTTTCGCGAACGGCAGATACGGTGTCGCGCAACTCGTCGGTGGTCGGAGCGCGATTCAGCGCGAGTTGATAAGCGCGGGTGATTTGCGCGGCGATGTCATCGCCAGCCTCTTTTTGCACGCGGGCGGCGAAGGCGTTCGCCGTGTCTAGGGTGAAGCGGCTGTTGAAGAGGTTGAGCGCCTGGATCGGTGTGGTGCTGGCGCGGCGGATGGCGGTGCTTTGACCGGCGTCGGGACAGTCGAACGCGCCAAACACGGCTTCGGGTTCGCGACGAACTTTGTGCGCGTAGATCATGCGGCGTTTGTTGTCGGGCGTGAGGGTCTCGACGGGTTCGAAGCCGCTGAGGCCACCGCGTTTGTCGAAGAGGTTGTAGCCACGGCCGTACATCTTAAAATCCAGCAGGCCGCTGACGGCGAGCATCGAGTCGCGGATGGATTCGGCTTCCAAGCGGCGGGATGGGAAGCGCCAGAGGAGGCGGGCGTTGGCGTCTTTTGCCAGTGCGTCGGGTGAGTCGGACTGGTCCGACACGACAGACGATTGACGATAGGTCTCACTCATCAAAATGATCCGGTGCATGTGCTTCACACTCCAGCCGCTCTTGATGAACTCGGCGGCGAGCCAGTCGAGCAATTCGGGATGCGTGGGCTTTACGCCCATGCGGCCGAAATC
Source organism: Verrucomicrobiaceae bacterium UBA2429 (assembly GCA_002343505.1). Taxonomy (GTDB): domain Bacteria; phylum Verrucomicrobiota; class Verrucomicrobiia; order Verrucomicrobiales; family Verrucomicrobiaceae; genus Prosthecobacter. The sequence continues at coordinate 173,522 of DDQZ01000024.1, forward strand.
GCTCGGCGTTTCGACCAGACCGGTGCCGAAGTGGCCCTGCCAGATGCGATTGACCATCACGCGGGCGGTGAGCGGATTCTGCGGGCTGGCGATCCATTCGGCGAGAGCGCGGCGGCGTTCCTGCTCGGCGGCTTCCTTCGTCAGCGTCATTTTTCCCAGCGCAGATAGCACCGCGGGCACCACGGACTCCTGCGGCTGCTCAGGATCGCCACGATTGAGCAGATGGATGTCATCCGGCGTGCGGAAGGTGCCGGCGAAGACTTTTTGATCGGCGCTGAGGCGTTGCAGGCGCTCGTCGAGCGGCCGCTTTTGATCCATGAGACTCTGTGCCTCGGCGATTTCCTCTGTGCGGAGACCCTGTGTGGAAAACGCGGGCTGCGTGCGATCTCGCTCGTCAAAGCGCTGGCGGTCGTCGGAATCCGCGACGACGCGCCACATGCCGGAATTGTCGGCGGTTTCGATGACGTAGCTCGTTGCGAGGCGATCCCTGAACTTGCCATGCCGATCTCGCCCCCAGACGACGCGGTCGATCTCGTGCTCCTGCGCGAATTCGACCATCACCCAGCCTTTGCCGACTTCGTTCGACATCCAACTGCGCGAGTTGCCGTAGTTGCCGTCGTTCACAAAACGCTGTTCATGGCGGTCTGCGCTGACCTTCTCGCCGGAGACGGTGATGGGGGCATTCAGCGCGATGTTTTCGCCTGCGGTGGTGAAAACCTCGAGTTCGTCGATGCAGGGTTCGAGTTTGTTTGTGTCGCGTATGGTGAAGCGCACGCGTCTGGCCATCACGGGCATGAAGCGGTCGCGATTTTCACGCGCATCGATCATCGGACGCTTCACGCCTGACTTGGCGATGGGCACAAAGCGCGAGAGCTTTTTCTCGATGTCGGTGAACTGTGCTTTGACCTTCTTCAGTTCCTCGCGGGCCGCAAGAGCCTCCGGCGTGCGCAATTCACGGTCGCCATACTCGACTCCGGCGACGAAGGCCTGCATGGAGTAGTAATCCTTTGCGCTGATCGGATCGAATTTGTGATCGTGGCAGCGCGCGCAGCCAATGCTGAGGCCGAGAAAAGTCTGGCCAATGTTCACGACGATCTCGTCGATGGAATCCTGCCGAGCGAGACGCTTTGAAGGCTCGTCTTTGCCGATCTGGCCCGGCAGCAGCACGGACGCGGTCACGAGAAAGCCCGTGGCAGCGTCCTCACCCATCGCATCGCCGACGATCTGCTCTTTGATGAAGCGATCATACGGCGTGTCGTTGTTGAAGGCGCGGATGACGTAATCGCGATACGGCCATGCGTTCGGGCGCTCGGTGTTCACCTCAAAGCCGTGCGTGTCCGCGTAGCGCACGACATCCAGCCAGTGCTGCGCCCAGCGCTCGCCGTAGCGGGGGCTATTTAACAGGCGCGCCACAACCGCCTCATATGCGTCCGACTGGTCGGACGAGTCGGACAAGTCCGACTCAAATGCGATCACGTCCTCCGGCGTCGGCGGCAGCCCAGTGAGGTCAAAAGTCACACGGCGCAGCCAGGTGACGGGATCGGCGGGCGGGGAGCGGTGGAGTCCTTTTTTGGAGAGCTTGGCGTCAATGAACGCATCAATTGTGTGCCGCGGGTTGAATTCCAGCAGAGGCTTGAAGCTCCAGTGGTCGAGTCGGTCTTCGAGTTTGGCGAGATCGGCACCCTCGGGCCAGCCAGCTCCTTCATTGATCCAGTTCGTGATCGTTTCGATGTCAACCGCAGGCAGTCTCCCCTTCGGTGGCATGAGTTCGTCATCGTCATCTGTCGTCAGGAAGTGGATGAGCGGGCTGTCTTTGGCCTTTCCGGGTACAATGTCGGGGCCGTGGTTGTCACCGCCTTTGAAGGCTTCCGATTTGATGTCGAGGCGGAGGCCTGACTTCTGTTTTTTCTCACCATGGCACTCAAGGCAGTGCCTTTCAAAGATGGGCCGCACATCGCGCACGAAGTCAACCGGCGCGGCGGAGGCGCTGGTGACAACGAGCAGGAAGGTGGGAAATCTCATAATCAGAGTTTAACGGCGGCTCCTGCGGCAATCAAACATACGCCAAGAGTGCCTTCGGCACCTTGCGCTCGTGTGCCACGCCGAACAGACGGTTGCCGGTGCCTTGACAAGTGAAGTGAAAGCGATGCGGATAGTGCCGGGTTGGTTGAGGATCCTCGCCTGCAGTTCGCGTATGCCAACCGGATTCTTGACCGGGCAGCTGCCGAGCCAACCATCTCGATGTGCGAGACCCAGCGTTGGATGCCACCGCTCTTTATTCACCCCACACGCGCGGGGCCTTGTAGTTCGCGGGCTGGTTCCCGGCCTTGGGCGGAACGGCGGCCTTCTGGTAGGCCTCGATTTTTTCACGCAGTTGCTGCACGACCTCGGGGTGTTGCCCGGCGAGGTTGTTCCGCTCGTAAGGATCATCCGCCAACTTGAAAAGTTCCACCGCAACACCAGCGGCTTTTTCCTGCGCCTTCTTTTTCTTGGGGGCCGCCTTTGCTTCCGCATTCGGAGGGCCGGCGTTTTGCAGGTCGTTGGCGTCAATGCGCCCGTTGAGCACGAGCTTCCATTCACCCATGCGGATCGCGCCGCTGCCGGGCGTGGCGTTGATGAGGATGTCCTCATGCGGCGAGGGTTTGCCTGCGGTGATCACCGGCCAGATGTCTAGACCGTCAAGCGGGGTTTTCTGCGCGGCGGGCGCGCCGGTGAGTTTCACTAGCGTGGGGAACCAGTCCACGATATGCAGAGGCTCGTTGACAACGGTTCCGGCCTTGATGCGCCCGGCCCAATTCGCAAAGGCGCAGACGCGCGTGCCGCCTTCGTAAAGCGTGCCCTTCTGCGCGCGGAGACTGCCATTGGTCGCGCCGAGGCCGAGAGGGCCGCCGTTGTCGCTGGAGAACAGAATGAGCGTGTCCTTCACCAGCCCGCGTTTCTCCAACGCGGCCACCACGCGGCCCACCTGCTCATCCAAGCACTCGACCATCGCGGCAAAGGCCTGGCGCTTCCTGTCGGCGAGGTGCGCGTGGCGTTTCAGGTATTCGTCCGGCGCCTGCAGAGGCGAGTGCGGCGCGTTGAACGGCACATAAAGGAAAAACGGTTTTCCCGGCTGCGCCTGCTCGACCACGCGCACGGCTTCGTTGCCGATCAAAATCGTCGTGTAGCCCTCGTCGCGGCTGTCCTTGTCGTTGCGATGCCAGTCGTGGCCGCCGTCGCGGTCATGCGTGAAGTAGTCGAGCGCGCCGTTGTAATGGCCGTATTGCGTGTCGAAGCCGCGCCGCGTGGGCAGGTAGTCCGGCAGGAAATGTCCGAGATGCCATTTGCCGCTGATGTGCGTGGTGTAACCGGCTTCCTTGAGCGCCTGCGGAAGCGTGCGTTCCTCAAGCGGCAGACCGTATTGCGCCCAAGGACGGACCACGCTGACCTGCAAGCCGTGGCGGATCGGGTAACGGCCAGTCATCAACGCCGCGCGCGTGGGCGAGCAGACCGGCAGCACGTAAAACTGCTCCAGTTTCGCACCGCCGTTGGCGAGCTTGTCGAGGTTGGGCGTACGGATCTCGCTCCCGTGCCAGCCGACATCCGTCCAGCCCAGGTCATCGGCGAGAAAATAAATGATGTTGGGCTGATCCTTCGCGAAACCAGACGTGGCAAACCCTGCCAGCAAACAGAACGCGGGGACAATGAGAGAAAATAGACGGAGCATAATCGGCTACTGAACGAAGCGATGGGCAACTGCATTTCTGGCAAGTCAGCCTCTTTCGAGTGCTTCATGCAAATTCATGCCAATCCACCGCATGGAGCGGGAGGCATGGCATAGCTCGATCAATCCCCAGCGCTGTGAAGCGGGCAAAAATTGGGCGGATGATTCAATGACAGGCGCAGGTGCCGCAGCCTTTCTTGAAGCTGGCGAGGCGTTTTTCGATTTCGAGGGAGGTGGGGGTGACGGCGAGACCGCCGAGGGAGGTGCAGCGATGCTCGCGGGGCATGCGCTCGGCGACGGCTTTGGCGGCGTCGATGACCTCGTCGAGCGGGATGAGCGGATCGTAGCCGGCGAGGGCCATGTTTGCGCACGAGAGCGCGTTGCTGGCGGCCATGACGTTTTTTCCGAGGCACGGGGCCTCGACGCGGTTCGCGATGGGATCGCAAATGAGGCCGAGCATGCTCTGAAACGCCATCGAGGCCGCGGCGATGGCCTGATCGCGTGTGCCTCCGGCGAGCGTGACGAGCGCGGCGGCGGCCATGCTGGCGGCGGCACCACCCTCGGCCTGACAGCCGCCGACTTCCGCCGCGAAGGTCCAGCGCGTGGCGATGAAGGTGCCGATCATTCCGGCGGCGAGCATGGCTTTGGCCATTTGCTCCTCATCTTGATTCATCGCCTCGGCCATGGCGATGACGGCTGCGGGCAGGGCAGCGCATGCGCCAGCGGTCGGCGCGGCGACGATGACGCCCATGCTGCTTTTCACCTCCATCAAGGCGGTGACGTAGAGGATGATGCGGTTCAACGCGCCGCCATCAAGCAGGCGGCCCGTGTTCATCATTTCGGCGAAACGTCCGCACTGATGATGCAGCACGCGGTCTTCATAACTCGTGCCCGCAATGCCACTGGCGATGGATTTGCGCAGGATGCGGACGATGCCGGTCATCTTGTCGATGACTTCGCGCTCGGTGAAGTTCCCACGGGCACGCTCGTATTCGATGGCGAGTTGCCACAGAGGCGTGTTTTGGTCTCCGTCGTGCTGAAGCATGGCTGCGCAGCTTGTGAAGGGGACGTGGAGATCTTTGCGAGATGGGACGGGGAGGACGGGAGAGAGCTTTTTGACCGAGATTGGCTTCAAATCGGACGTTGCTGCAAATTGAGATGATTTGATCTGGATGAGTTGCGTGTCGCCCAAATCGTGAGTGATGCAGACACTCTTGTCTGCTTCTGAAAAGCCCAGAATGCAGACAAGAGTGTCTGCATCACATTTTGAAAGCCAGATCAGTGTCTCGTGATACCCGCCGTCCATGCGCAGCGGCACGCCGTCAATCTCGATGACTTCGATCATGCCGCCGCCGGTGGAGATGGCGATGAGGGTGTGCGTTTCGCGCGGGTTCTTCAGCGTGAGGCGGTAGGTGTTTGGATGCGGATCGCCGACATCGACGGTTTCGATGTGAAGCTTGATTCCAGCATCGGCGAGGGCTTGGGCGGAGTTCGGCAGTCGCTCGTCATCGGCGTTCCAGCCGAGCAAGCCGCCGAAGAGGCCCATGTCGCTGCCCTGGCTTTCGTGCGTTGTTGGCAGCGAACCGGCTCGGTCGAACTCGACGAGCACTTCCGTGATTTCGCCATCCATGAGATCAAGCGCCAGGCGTCCGATGCGCAGTGCGGCGGCGCAGTGTGAGCTGGACGGGCCGCGCATCACGGGGCCGATGACGTCGTTGAAGATGGAGACGGGTGTCATGGGATGGATTCAGTTCACCGCACGAGCCTGGAAGGCACGCAAGTCCACCAGCGTGGGCGTTTCGGTGCTCGATTGAATGGCGGCGACGGCTTTGTCGAACTCGGCGAGGTGCTCTTTCGATCTGCGGGCGGTGACGAGTTGCTCGCGCACGACTTGCAGCTTTGGCAGCATCGCTTTAGCATGCGTGCCGTAGCGTTGCAGCGCGGTGAGGCAGGCGTGGGAGCGGTTTTTCTCACCCCAGCGCTCGGGTTCCATGACGGAGAGGCACAGCGCCATGCCTTCGCGAATGTGCAGGCGCGAGAGCAGATCGAGGCCGGCGAGACGGATGCCGTCGCCGAACATCTCATTGCTCGGCGCGATGCGTTCGATGGCTTTGGCGATGTCGGGCAGCAGTTCGACGAGGTCGGCATCGGTGAGGCGGTCGAGCGCCTTGCTCACCGAGCCGCGCGGGATGCTGTCCTCATGCTGGAGCAGGGCGCGGATGGCGGGATAAAGCTGCGCGCGGTCCACGCCATCGAGCGAATCCGCGAGGATGCTGCGCGGTCCGCGCTGGCCGGGATAGTTCGCAAACAGCGCCACGCTGGCGGAGCGCGCGGCGAGACGACGCGGGTCGGCGGGATTCGTGCGAACGGTCATCGCGAGCAGGTCACTGACACTGGCCTTGCGCGCGGCGGGGCCGAGCGTGGGGATGGCCTCGGCGGCGAGGGATTGCAGCCACGGGTCAGCGTCCTTGAGCGCGGCGCGGAGCTGCGGCGCGGCGGCATCGGCACGCTGGCCGAGAGCGCCGAGCGCTTCCACCGCTCCGTAACGGGTATCGCGGTCCGTGCTCGCGAGAAGTTTGAGCAAAGCGGGAACAAAGTCGCCTTGACGCTTGCCCAGTGCCTCAGCGCTGCGTTTGCGCACAAATGGGGACCAACTGGCGAGCCCTGCGAGGAGTTGCTCGCTCGTGCGCTGCTCGTAGCGGTTCGCATCGTCTTTGAAGGCGAAGTCGCGGCCGGCGGCGATGACCGCTGCGGTCTGCGTGGCATCCAGCGGCGGCATGGCGAAGGCTTTGCGGCCAGTTAGGCGCAGACTTTTCAGCGGCAGCGCGTAGTCGAGCAGATGACTGCCGCTCGTGTCCCAGCCTTTGTAGGCGCCGTGCTCCTCCGCGCCGACGGGCGAGCCTTGATAGACCCAGGCCGCGTCCCAAGTACGGGCGAGATCATAATACCACGACTGCTCCTGCCAATACGCGCCGGTGGTTAGGCTGCCGCAGCGCGCGACACCCTGCATGGCCCAGAGGATGTTAAAGTAGTTGCCCGTGTGGCCGCGCTCGCGCTCGCTGTAGGCCGCGGCGGCCATTTTGGCGAAAAACTCCGCCGCCTCGCGGTCGCCGAGCAAATCAAAGAGCACGGTGGCAGCGGCGCATTTGCCGTTGTCCTCATGCGCGGGAAAGGGCAGATGATCGCCATAAGGCACCGCGCCTTTGTGGACGAACCAGCGCAGGAAGCCCGACGCCTTCGTGATCGCGCGGTCGAGATCAGGATGCGACACACCAGCCTCGCGCGCGAGCACCATGCCGATGGTCAGCGGCAGGCCGGGCGCGTTCATCGCGCCGTAGCCGCTGAGATTCCCGCCACTGGTGGCGAAGCGGTGCCCCCAGGTGCCCACGCCGCTCTGGCCGCGCGCCGTTTCGAGCGCGAGCCGCGTGAGGCCGGGCATGACGGAAGTGTCGCCAGTGGCCATGACGTATTCGCTGACGAACATCATCAAGAAGCCGTAATACCACGAGAGATAGCCGTCCGTGGTGAAGTCCGCCGCCCACTGCGCCTCGCGTTTCACGAGCGGCAGGTGTTCTTTGTCGCCGCTGGCGAGCAGGGCCAGCGCATTGAGCGCACGCGGGATCGGGTTGAGCTGCTTCGTGTAGTTCTTCTCGTCCGCCATGCGTTTCGCGAGCGAGGCGCAGCCCAGCTCAAAGACGCGCCCCGACTTCGCGCAATCATACGGCGCGGTCGCGCTGTAGCCGCCGAGCACCGCGAGCTTCAGCTCCACGGTATCTGTTTTTCCAGCACGCCAGCGCAGCAGACGCAACGCACCCGTCTTCGCCTCCGCCGCCGTGATGGCCTTTGCAAAAAGCACCCGCGCATCATCGGCGAAAGGTTCGGCGTTCACACCAAGGATCACATCACCCACCGCCAGCACGCCATCAGCGGGCGATCCCGACGCGATTTTGGTCACGAGGATTTGCCGCGCATCACGCGAATGACCACGCGATGTGAAAATCCAGCCACGCGCGCCCGTCGGCCCGAGCGTCCAGTCGTGTGACTCATCGGGCCTGCCACCTTTCGTGAAGTCGGGCGGCGTCAAAGTCTCGCCCGGCTTGGCAGCGAGCGCCGGCCACGCGAAAAGCACCGAGAGAGCGAGAGTAAATGAGGAGATGAGTTTCATGATGTGAGCGATTCAATACTTGGCCGGCAGTTGAGCCTCGCTCTTGACGAGCCAGTCCTGAAGCTTTTCGGCCAGTCGTTGAGCAAGATCGGGAGCCTGGGCGGCAAGGTTGTTCTTCTCGCCGATGTCGCTGCCCAGGTCGTAAAGCTCCAGGGAGTGGTCGTCGTAGTTTTGGATGAGTTTGAAGCGGCCTTCGCGGAGGGCGCTGCCGAGACGGTTGCGTTTGTGAAAGGCGTAGTTGGGATAATGAAAGTAAAGGGTGTCCCGCTGGAAACCGGATGTTTGCGTGAGCAGCGGCAGCAGACTTTTGCCATCGACAGGATGGGCCTCCGTCGGAGGCAGGCCGGCCACCTCGAGCAGTGTCGGGTAGCAATCAGTGCTGATCACGGGCGTGGAATTGATGATGCCCGGCGGTATCTGACCGGGCCAGCGAACGATCCATGGGATCCGGATGCCACCCTCGTAGAGCATGCCCTTGAATCCACGAAGCGGGCGGTTGTCGCCATGATAGCCGCCGTTGTCCGACTTGAAGAGGACGAGGGTTTTCTCGCGCAATCCGGCCTCGTCGAGGGTCTTGAGGAAGCTGCCGATGGCTGTGTCCAGGCCTTCAATCATCGCGGCATAGATCGGGTCTTTGATCTCGGTTCTCTGGCGGTATTTGGCGATCAGTGCTTCCCGTGCCTGCATGGGGTAGTGCACAGAGTAGGGCCACCAATTGAGATAAAAAGACTGCTCCTTGTGCTGACGAATGAAGCGGATGGCTTCGTCAGCGAGCCGGTCGGGAAGATATTCACCGTCCTGTCCGTCTTTGAGCGCGGAATTGCGATAGGGGGCAAAGTAGCTGGCCGGCCCGCCGCTGGAGTTGCCGCCAGCATTGAGATCAAAACCTTGCTTTTCAGGACGGAGGTCGATTTCTGCAATGCCTTTATCCCCCTGCACCACATGGGAAAGGTGCCACTTCCCCACATGCGCTGTGGCGTAACCTGCCGCGGAAAGCCGCTCAGCGATCGTCACTGCGGCAAGCGGCAGGTGGCGGCTGTTTGGGGCCTCATGCAGGGACGAGCCTTCGAGCGCAAAACCATCGGGATTGCCGGGGGCATGGTTGGTGATGCGCAGCCTGGCAGGCGACTGGCCGGTCATCATGGCGGCACGAGTGGGCGTGCAAACAGGAGAAGCCGCGTAGGCGTCGGTGAAGCGCATGCCGTCAGCGGCCAACTGGTCCAGAGTGGGAGTGTCCACCGATGCATTGCCGTAGCAGTGCAGATCCCTCCACCCGAGATCGTCTGCCATGATGACGACGATGTTGGGTTTTGCATTGGCGCTGCAAAGGCCGGCGAGAGCGAACAAAATGAGAGCGGCGATTCTCATCGGACCGTATTCTTGAGGTGGTTCAGTTCGGCCATCGCCTCGGCCAGGCCCTTGCCGATGCCGCCGAGGATCTTGGCGGAGCCGAGGTAGTGGAACTCGGCGTTGGAGACGCCTTTTTCGAGCACGAGGCGCTCACGCTCGGTGAGCGAATCAGCACGCATTTTGTCCGCGAGGGCTCTTTCCTCCGCAGGCTTCAGCTTTTGCTCCTTGGCGAGCTTCTTCGCCTTGTCTTTGACCTCGTTCTCTTTCGCGCGAGCGAGTTTGAGTTCGCGATCCCAATACTTCTCGGTGCGAATGGCCACGACATTGCCTTTGAACTCAGGCAACTCCGCCGGAGCGGCCATGGCATCGCGGAAGTTTTGATGCGTGGCTTTGTAGCGCTGCTCGTTGGGTCCATACTCGGAAGTCGGGCCGCCGACACCCATCACGCCGACGACGAAGGGCAGTTTCGGCGTCTTCAGATCCTTGCGCACATCACGGATGAAGTGCGCCATGACTTTGCTGTAGTCGTCATAGCCGCCGGGTTTGTCGCGAGTCGGATAGGTGCCGTTGTCCACCATGTCGTTCCAGCCCTGGAACCACGCGAAACCAGCGAGTTCGTAGCCTTGTGAGGCATCGTAGCTTGGAACCACGCGCTTGATGTCAGCGAGCACCTTCTTCACATGCTCGATCATGAGGCGATAGTAAACGCCGGTTTCCTTTTCCTTCGCTGCTTTGAGCGCGGCGATGTCCTTGCCCTGCTTCTGCATCGTGGCGAGTTGGGTCTCGTTAAAAACATACGGTCCGGCGCTCGGCGGACGAAAGTCGGTGTTGATGCTCTTGCCGCCCCACGACGTCTTGATGAGCAAAATGGGCGCGTCGGTGAGTTTTTCCATCGTGAGCCCAAAAGTGAACTCCGGGCCGATTTTCTCCTTCGTCGCGCCAAAACCGGCCGTGAGTTTGCCCGTCTGCTCGGTCGTGTCATCGCCCGCACAGCCGATCGAGGAGATCCACACGCGTTCGCACGTTTTCGGCGTGCCATCCGCGCTCGTCATGAGCTCCAGCAACGGCTTCATGGCCGGATCCATGCCAATGTGCTCGATGGTGCTGATTTTCGCATGTCCCTGCATGTTCGACTGACCGGCGAGGATGAAGATTTGCAGCGGTTTGGCGTGGAGCGTTGCCGTGGCAAGAAGTGAGGCAATGAGGATGGATTTCATGGTTTCGATTTGTGGACAGGCGCGATGTTTTTGGGAGCAAACAAACGCATCTCAGCGAGCTTGGCGGCGTGCTCGGGCTTTGTAGCGAGGTTCGTCCATTCATGCGGATCAGCCTCGATGTCGTAAAGCTCCTCTTCGTCGCCAGCGTAGTGGATGTAGCGCCAGCGTTGCGTGCTGATCGCGTAGTTCTCGGGCTTGTCGAGATGCGTGAGGGCGGCGTGCGGCCATACAGCCTGTGGATCACGCAACAGCGGCACCAGGCTGCTATTGCTGATGTCCTCCTTCTTCGGCAGTCCGCACAGATCCGTGAGCGTGCCGAACAAATCCACCAAGCTCACGGGGCGATCACACACGCTGCCGGGCGTGGTGCCTTCCGGCAAACCGGGTGCGCCTTTTGGCACGCGGATCATGAGCGGCACGCGGGCGCAGACACGCCAGCCGGTGTATTTTTGCCAGTGCTCCTTCTCCCCGAGGTGCCAGCCGTGATCGCTCCAGAGCACGACGATCGTGTTGTCGCGCTGCGGACTCTTTTCGAGCGCATCCAGCACGCGACCGAGCATCGCATCCGCGAAGTGAATCGACGCGAGATAGGCCTGGATGCCCTTCTTCCACTGCTCGTGCTTTTGAATGTGCGCAAAGTAGCGATTCCGCGCGAGTCGCTGGCCTGCGGGCGGCAGATCATCAACATCATCCGCCTTGTAGCCCGGCGGAAGCTGGATGCTTTCGAGCGGAAACGGCTCGAAATACTTCTTCGGCACAAACCACGGCTCATGCGGCCGATAAAGCCCGCAGGCGAGGAAGAACGGCTTGTCATGCGGACGCTGCAGTTGCTCCCCAATCCACTTCGTCACCGCCCAATCGCCGCCAAACTGCTCATCCGTGACATCCAGCACCGCCCAGTCGGTCTCGACGTATTGCCAGTCGCCGCCACGCAGCAGGTTTACGGGCCGTTTCTCGGGATAAAACGTGTGCGGAAAGGGATTGTCCTTCGCTTTGTCCGGGAAGTAGTCATCCCAAGACGGAGGATCGATGATGTAATGCAGCATCTTGCCCGACCCCGCGCTCCAGTAGCCCTGTTTCGAAAAATAACGCGGCAACAGCTCCGCCTCCGGCATCACCTCGCGCATCTTTTGCAGGTTATGATAAAGCCCCGAACGATGCGGCGGCCGCCCGCTGAAGATCGCCGTGCGCGACGGATTGCACGAAGCCGCCGCCGTGTAGGCATTCCGAAACAACACCCCGCTCGCCGCCAGCCGATCCAGATTCGGCGTCTTCGTCTGCGGATGTCCGCCAAGACACCCAATCCAGTCATTGAGATCATCCAGCGCGATGAAGAGCACGTTCGGCCTGCTCTCCGCCGCCAAAGCATGGCCGCCAAAGAGCACAGAGATCGCAAAGAATGTCAGGATCGATTTCACCAGCCTGATTCTGGAGCGTCCGGCACGCCACGTCTTGGCATGATTGTCAGCGCAAGGCGAGCAAACGGGCACAGAGAGCCAATGTGGTGCAGCCGTTTTGGCTACGGAACATTAGGCGGTGTCTTCGCAAATGAAACGCATTTCTGGCAAGGTCTTGGAATGGGCGGGAGTTGAGAATAAGCCATGTTCAACAAACTGACCCGGAGTCTGCAAACCGCCCTGCGTGACAGGGCTTCTTCATTCATTCTGTAGTCCAGCGACGGTGGGCGGGACGAAGAGGACGCAGGCCGCAAATCGTGCCTCTGCACCTCGAAGCCTTCTTCCACATCCTGCGCACTGGCGATCCATGGAGAGATCTGCCTGCGCACTATGGACTGTGGAACACGGTCTATTCACAGTTCAGACGCTGATGCCTCTGCGGGGTATGGGACGCGCTGGTGGTATGGTTCGGCAAGAAAGCCAGGGGTGTGCTGCGGCATGTCGATGGCAGCTACATCAAGCTCCATCAGCACGGCCTCCAGGGTGCAGAGTCGGAGCGTGAGAAGCAGGCCATCGGGCTTTCGCGAGGAGGGATGACCACCAAGCTGATGGCCGCCGTCGATGAGGACGGCCTGCTCTATGACTTCGTGCTGTGCGCTGGCAACTTCCATGACCTCACCGCCGCGCGTCTGATGCTCGAGTCCTTTCGTGACACGCATTTGGTGGGTGACAAAGGCTTCGACAGCCTGGCCTTCCGCCAGGAGCTTGTGGCCCATGGGGCCGCTGGCAGCACGATCCCACGCAAAGGTTTCCAGACTCTCGATGAGCAGCCTCAACCCTTTGACCGTCAGACCTACGCCAAGCGCCATCTTGTCGAAAACTTCTTCCAACGCATGAAAGCACACAAACGCCTCGCTCTGCGTGCCGACAAAACCGCCTCATCCTTCGCTGGTTTCATCACTTTTGCCGCTCTCCTGGACAGAACTCACCTCGCTTGATTTGCAAAGACACCGCCTAGTCCACTTTCTGTTCGTCCAAAAACTTGGCCCAGGGGTCCTCGAACTTGATCTTATCCTGATTCATCTCCCACCATTTGGAGAGGGATTCGTGCCACTGCTTTTGGATGATCAAGCGTTCAGGCCCATCAGAGTATTCTTTGGACGGACCTGGTGGTTGGCTGACGCCAGAAGCACTTGCCACATTCGAGAGCAGCACTCGGAGGCGAAGTTGCAGGTTGTGATGGTTGATCGAAAAGATGCTTGGGTCATCGGGAGTCGCCATCACTTCGAGGGCTCTGGGCATGGCGGCCTTCTCGCTTCTGCTTGCTAAAACGATGGCTGCCCATGCTCCAGCATCTGCTTGAAGGCTCAAAAGTCTGCTCAATGCCTCCTTGCCTGCTTTGGCATCATCGAAGCAGAGATAGACAGCTCCAGAAACTTTGATCCAATCGTCATTTGCCGCTAGCAGTGAGCTTAGATGCTTGATTCGATCCGAAGCGCAAAGATGCCCAAAGACAGAGCCAAGTGTGTATCCAAACTGTTGATTCCTTCGGTCTTTTGTAGGCTGCCAGCCGTTCAAGAATGGCACCAAAGAGCTTGGGGAGTGGTGACAAAGAAGTTCGAAAGCCTTACCAGTTTCACCATCCCATGGCTTCGAAAGCGCAGACTCGGCTTCTGCAATTTGCTCGGCAGTGGCGGGCGGCTTGTTCTGTTCGCTGTCTTGCGAAGGAATGATCCGTCCTTCAGCACGCGAGAGGCTCCGGCGAATGTAGGATGCGGCTCTGTCGAGCTCTTTCTTGTCCCACGGTAGGGTGGATACATCTGCCAGTTCCAACAAAGCCTTGCATCGCTCTCGTCCACCACTGCTGATCATCTCCAGCAATATGCGCTTATGGCTGTCAGCATTGATTTCCTCCGCCGTTTTGGGAATGGGGGGGCGGATTAAGTTGCTTAGCTTGCGCAAGAATGCGCTGCCATAGCTGCTCAATGTCCTTTGCTCCACTGAGCCACTCGTAAAGTTTGATGTCCTCCTCGTTGCCCTTGTCGCTGGGTTCAGTCGGATCTGGAAGAGGCAGATTCTTTCGAGCGGCAGCGAGCATCAGCCGCATCTCTTGGCCTTCACTGTCAGCCCCAAGGAAACTGGTGACTTCCGCTTTGAACTGAGCAAGACCGCCACCTCTAAAGCCCATGTAAATGGAGAGACACCTCCCCATCGGCTCCTTGATCGGCACCACGCTAAAGCACCTTAAGTCGGTAGGAATCTTGCGCCACCAGAGCGGAGTGGCACCGCCCCCACTGAAAGACCCAAGCCGATAGGTCGGGGACTTTTCCGCAAAGACGAGTGATCTTTCGCCCACCAAAGAAATTGGGAACTGAGGGCCATAGGGGTCAACGTGCTGGGCGATGTGAAGCTCAGTGCCAACGGCAGCCCCTTTCCATGAATCCACAACGCGATACAGGGCTACAATGCCTCCAGCAACGATGCACTCAACGACGCCAACAAACTCCGAAGTTGTGGACGATTCTTCCCAGGTCGGCAGGATGTATGTGGTGGCCAAGGCGTTGTTCTGAACTAACAGAACACAGAAGATGATTTGGATGATCTGGCGCATGGATAATCTTGAATACGAGGACTGTGCGCTGCTCTTGGGGGATGTGCTTGGAATTCCACTCATTTCCCACCCTCCATTTCCGAGCGAACAATATCCGCCAGTTGTTTCGCCGTCGGCAGTCTGCCCTTCAACTCACCCGGCAGTTTCGATCGCAAGGTGTAGGCAGCGACGCCGATGGGGTTGGCTTTGGTGCGGAGGGCATACTCGACCTCCACGTCATCTTTTTCCGCGCAGAGGATGATGCCGATGGAGGGTTGGTCACCGGGGGCGCGTTCGGTGTCGTTGAGGAGGTTGAGGTAAATGTCCATCTTGCCCGCGAACTCCGGCTCAAAGGGGCCGAGCTTCAACTCGAAGGCCACGAGGGCTTTGAGGAAGCGATGGTAGAAGAGCAGGTCGATGAAATACTCCTTCTTTCCGAGCACGAGCCGATGCTGTCGTCCGACGAAGCAGAAGCCGTATCCGAGTTCCAGAAGGAAGGCCTGCAAGCGGCTGATGAGACGGTCTTCGAGTTCACGTTCCCGCACCGCCCGGCGTAAACCGAGGAACTCGAGGTTGTAAGAGCTTTTCAGCATCTCCTCCGCCTGCTCGGCGAAGTGCTCCGGCAGCGCGAGGTCGAAGTTGTGCGTCTTCTTCTCCGTGACTGCCCGCTCGTAGGCACCGGCCTTGATCTGGTTCAAAAGCACGTTCCGCGACCACCCGAAGCTGGCCGTAGCCCGCAGATACCAAAGACGGGCTGCGGGGGCGGTGAGCTTGGCCAGCACATTGGCATGATGCCCCCATGGAACTGCGGCCACCAATTCTCTCACAGCTTGTGAGAGAACCTCGCTTTTGCGATTGCCGGCATCCCTTGGAGAATCTGCGACAGGCTGTCGCAGAAACGGATGCTTGTTTGATTTTGGCAACTCTCTCACAGCTTGTGAGAGAAAGTCATCCGACGAATGATCGAGGAAAAGCTGCCTCATGCGCCAGACATTTTGAGGTGAGAAACCCTGCATGTCAGGAAACGCATGCTTGAGATCCGCAGCCACCAATTCCACGACGGACTCGCCCCAGCCGAGTGTTTTCTGTCTTTCGACGATTCCCTGTCCAATGTCCCAGTAGAGCGTGACCAATTCACGGTTCACGTGTCGCGCCGCAGACAGCCGTGCGCTGGCGATGCGTGACTTCAGATCGGTCACGAACTGCTTGTAGTCACTGGTCAGAGCGAGGGTTGTATCGCGAGACGTTTTCATGGGATCAAGATGGGCGGATGATTTCAAACGCTACCGCTTCCTCGCATAAAACACCCCGCGTCCCTTCCCGTGCGCCTCTACGAGCCCAGCGGCGATGAGTTCGGCGAACTTGGCTTTGAGCGTGGAGCGGTTGGCACTGGTGAGGGTGACGGCTTCGGCGTTGGTTAGAGTTTCTCTTGTCTCGAAGAGAGCGGCGAGCTGACGGGCGAGCGGGGAAAGTTGCGGACGGCTGGCGTCGAAGCGCTGCTGGAGGCGGGTGATTTGCTGGCGGATGCTGCGGAGAAAGAACAGCAACCATGCAGGCCAGTCGGCGATGTTTTCGCGCCAAGTCGTCTGCGTGCGGCGGAGGGCGAGGTAGTAGGCCTCCTTGTTTTGCTCGATGATGCTCTCCAGCGAGCTGTAGGGTACATGGCCGTAACCGGCGCGGAGCAGCAGCAAGGTGGTGAGGATGCGTGAGAGGCGGCTATTGCCGTCCTGAAAGGGATGAATGGCGAGGAAGGCGACGACAAAGATGCCGATGCGCAGCAGCGGGTGCAGCCCGGTGTCGGCCTCGGCGCGGCGATGCCAGTCGAGCAGCGCGTCCATGTGCGCGGGCGTGTCGAAAGGGCTGGAGGTCTCGAACACGATGCCTAGCTCGCGGCCATCGGCATCGTAGGCGGCGACGCGGTTCGGCAATGACTTCCACTCGCCACGATGGCGCTCGTCCTTGGTGCTGTATTGAAGGAGGTCGCGATGGAGCTGCCTAAGCATGTTCGCGGTGAGCGGGATCTCGCTGGCGTGGGCGAAGACCTGCTCCATGACGTAGGCGTAGCCGGCGACCTCCTGCTCATCGCGAGTGACGAAGGACTTTGTCTCCAAACGACCGAGCAGCGCCTCGACCTCGCGGTCGCTGAGGCGTGAGCCTTCGATGCGAGTGGAGGAACCGATGCTCTCAATGGTGGCAACGCGGCGCAGGCCTTGGAGTCGGTCGGGAGTGAGAGACTGCCAAGTGCGCCAATGCCCCTTGAACTCGTCGATCTCACTGACGAGCCGGAGCATCTCGGCGGAGATGGGGATGGAGTCGGGCAGAGGCGGTAGCATGGCGGAGTTTCGACCTCAAAAGTCCATTTTCCAGTCCAATTCAGTCCATTTATATCCAATTCGGGCCGTTTTTGGCCGATTTGAGCTGATTCGGGTGGCGCGGAGACAGCCGGGACGGCTGCACCACATGGCTCAACCGGCGTCTAAGGCCGACTGCGACCGGTGGTTTTCGATTGTTCGAGCAAGGCTTGGAGTTCCTTCACGATCTCCGGCTGCTTGGAGTAAAGATTCGTCGTCTCGCCGGGATCGGTGGCGAGGTCGTAGAGTTGGGCGGGGGTTTCAGGATCGGTGTCGGGCAGGGCGAAGGGCTTGAGTTCGCCTTTGTCGTAGTTGTTTCCGCCGGAGCCGCGGTGGGCGATGTATTTCCACTGGCCGCGACGAATCGAAAGGGTGCGCTGGCCTGCAAAGGCTTGAGTGAGCAGATACGGCCGGATGGGAGCGGTGGCGGTGCTTTCGAGGGCGGGGAGCATGTTGAAGCTGTCTTCCGCAGCCTCGTGCGGCAGTTCAGTGCCGGTGATGGCGGCGACGGTGGCGAGAATGTCCGTGAGGCAGAGGATTTGATCGCTGGTGGTGCCTGCTTGGACCTTTCCGGGCCAGCGCACGATGAAGGGCACGCGGTGTCCACCTTCCCAGGCATCGCGTTTCACACCGCGCCAAGGTTTGGCGCCGTCGTGGGCGTGATCGGCACGCATGTGGACGATGGTGGTGACTTCGGGGCCGTTGTCGCTGCTGAGGATGACGAGCGTGTTCTGCGCGAGGCTGTGTGTTTCGAGTTCCTGCATCAACTCACCGACAATGTGGTCGAACTCAGCGATGAAGTCGCCGTGTGGTCCTGCTTGGGTTTTTCCACGAAAGTCTTTTCCGGCGAAGGACGGCAGATGCACGGCCTGGGTGGCATGGTAGAGGAAAAACGGCTTCTGTGGTGAGTTGCGGACGTGCTCGGCGATGAAGTCGCGGCTCTTTTGCAGGAACTGCATGTCCACCTCCTCCAGGTCGAAGTCTGGTGCGATGAGGCCCTGACGACAGTCGTTGGCATACGGATGTTTGGGCAACGTGGAGCGGTCGAGCGGGCTCGTGGGAGGCGTGGGGATGCGGTCGCCGTCGATGAATGCGTAAAGCCAGTCGGTGGTGGGGCAGCAGGCAGTGCCAAAGAAGTGATCAAAGCCGTGGTCAAGCGGTCCACCGTCAATCCGGCGTGAGAAGTCGATGCGTTTTACGTCTTCAAAGCGCCCGCTGTGGATCGCGCCGCCTGACGCGTCGCGAAAGGTGAGTCCGATATGCCACTTGCCGATGGCGGCGGTGGCATAGCCATGCTGCTTCAGCATCGCTGGCAGTGTGAGACGACCTTTCGCGATCAAAGACGGCCCGCCAGCACCCGTGAAAACGGTGCCGCCATTCGGCACGCGAAAGGCCATCTGCCCGGTCATGAGGCTGTAGCGCGTTGGAGTGCAAACCGTCGCAGGGCTGTGCGCGTCGGTGAACTTCATGCCTTGAGCCGCGAGCTTGTCGATGTTCGGCGTCGGCACCTTTGAGTCGGCGTTGTAGCAGCGCACATCGCCGTAGCCAAGGTCGTCAGCGAGGATGAGGAGAATGTTGGGCGCGGCAGGCGAATGGCCGCAAAAAATCGCAAGGAACGCAAAGAGGCGGATGGCGATGAGTTTCATGATGCAGCGGCGGGTTCCTCGTCGTCAGATGCGTGCTTTGATCAACAGGTGGACAGCCTCACTGTGGCCTTGTCACAGCATTGCTCTGGTCTTTCGCGAGCAATTCAGCGAGACGTTTGGCTTCGGCTGGATGTTCTTTGATGAGGTTCTGCGTTTCGCCGGGGTCTTTGGAGAGGTCGAAGAGACCGGGACGTGCGGGGGCGTTGGCGCTTTTCTTTTTGTTCGCATACCAGCCGTCGGCGACGGCGAGGTTCGGGATGTATTTCCAGCGGTCATCGCGGATGGCGAGGTCGCCATTGCCGCTCATGAGGATGAGGTGGTCACGCTTGGGTGCGGCTTTTTCGCCGAGCATGGCGGGGAGGAGATCGTAGCTATCCGGCAGCGCATCCTTTGGCACGGTGACACCTGCGGCAGCGCAGATGGTGGCAGGCACGTCGATGGTGGAGGCGATGTCCTGCGACACGCCGGGCTGGATGCGGGCGGGCCAGCGGACGATGAAGGGCACGCGGTGGCCGCCTTCCCAGAGCTGCGATTTTTTGCCGCGATACGGGCCGGTGGGCTTGTGGCCTTTTTCGTCGTTCACATAAGCGCCGTTGTCGCTGCTGTAGATGATGAGGGTGTCTTGGGTGAGGCTGAGGCGGTCGAGTGTCTGGAGCAGCTCGCCGATGGAGGCATCCAGCTCTTGCAGCATGTCGGCACGCGGGCTGAGGCCGCTGGTGCCGGCGAAGCGCGGGCCGGGAATGGCGGGCGCGTGGACATTGTGCGGGGCGTAGAGCAGGAAGAACTTTTGCTCCTTGTTGCGCTCGATGAACTGCACGCACTCGCGAGTGAGCGTGTCGGAGATTTCGGTGTCCTTCCACCACGCGGCCTTCCCGCCTTTGCCCCAGCCGATGCGGTTGCGTCCGGCGGCCCAGGCGGTGAGGCCCTGGCTATCGGCCTGCGTTTTGTCGTAGCTGAGGCGGATGGGATCGGCGGGATCGAGTCCCTGCACTTTGTGGTCGCGCACGAAGACCGTGGGCAGACGGTCATTCGTGGCGGGGATGCCGAAGAACTCGTGAAAGCCGACCTCGAGCGGGCCGGGGCGCAGCTCCTGGTTATAATCCGGCGCGGTGTCGCCAAAGCCGAGATGCCATTTGCCGATGAGCGCGGTGCGGTAGCCCGCTTGTTTCAGCAAAGCGGGCGCGGTGGTCATCGTGGTGGGGATGAGCAGCGGCGAGTCGCCATTCGAGACGCCTTTGTTCAAACCCGCGCCGCTTTGCCGCCACGAATACTGCCCGGTGAGCATGGAGTAACGCGTGGGCGTGCAAACCGCGGCGGAGGCGTGGCCATTCACGAAGCGCTGCCCTTCGCACGCGAGGCGGTCAATGTGCGGCGTCTTCACCTGCGTGCCGCCGTAGCAACCCGCATCGCCCCAACCCACGTCATCGGCGAGGATAACGAGGATGTTTGGCGTAGCGAATGCATGGCTGCAAAAGAACGCAAGAAGCGCAAACAGGCTGATGGCGATGGGTTTCATGGCTTCGGAATCTCGTTGAGTGTGTAGTAGGCGCGGTCGTGCAGAAGCGTGTCGCCTTCCTGCGACTTGAAGTCTAGCAGATGAAAATCGTGAACGTGACCCTGCACGAGGCCATTGACTCGCAGGCGCACGCTCATCGCATCAGGCGCGACCTCGGCGGCGGTGACGGTGGGGCGGGTGTGATCGACTTCGGGGCTGCCATAGCCTTGCTGGTAGATGTGCGTGTAGGTTTCGAGCTGGTAGCTTTCCGTTTTCGATGCCTGGGCAGCATCTGCGGCACGCGTGAAGCGGACGACAAAACCATCGGGCTGGGCGCGGATGTCGCGGATTTCAAAAGGCGTGCGTCCGGTCCAGTCGAGGCGCTGGAGCAGATTGTCCTTCATGCCGCGCACGGGCCAGCCGCGATTCGTGCCACCGGTGATGAGTTTGCCATCCGGCGTGAAATGCACGGCGAGAATCCCAGTGCCGAGTCCTTCACGGAAGGGATAGCACGCGCCCTGCCACACGCCGTTCACCTTTTCCGTCGTGGCGCGCATCACGATGCTCAACGTGTAGTCACCGACGAAAATCTGATCGTCGAACGGGCCGAACTTCCCGCGCGCACGACACACCTCAAAGGCGGAGATGGAGCGGCCCATCTTTTTATACGGGAAGACCACCGCATACGGCACCAGTTCCTTCACGCGTTTGCGCTCGGTCTCCATCCGCGAAGGCGAATTCGGCATCACCGGCACAGAGACCATCTCCGGCGCATGCGGATACCAGTTGAAGCTGATGGGATGCCCCATGAAGCCGCCAGGTTTCAGGTGTTTGAGCGAGCACGAGCCATTCCACGGCCCCTGGCTCTCCACATAAAACATCTCGCCACTTTCATTTTCGCCAACACCGAGCGGACTTCGCATGCCGCTGCAAAGCGGCGTCGTTTTGCCATCCGGCGAGATTTTCAGCGCCCAGCCGCGAAACAACGCCTTCGAGTGGTAGGACTCTGACAAGCCGAGCGCGACATATAGGTTGCCCGCCGCGTCAAACTTCGATCCGAGCGCAAACTCATGGTAATGGCCGAAGCCCCACGCATCGCTAATCGTGTCGTAGCGGTCGGCGCGCTGGTCGTTGTTGGTGTCGGAGATGCGCGTGACCTCGGTCGCATGCGTGGCGTAAAAGGCGCCGTCTTTCCAGGCGAGGCCGAGCACTTCATCCAGCCCGCTCGCGAACGTGCTCACCGTTGGCTTCGGAGTGTCAGCCGAGACGCCGCTGAAGACCAAGATCTCCCCGCGTCGTGTGCCCACGGCCAGCCTTCCGTCAGGCAGCGAGACAAAACTGCCCGCCTCGACATACACATCCTCCGGCATCGGCACATTCACGATCCGATAAAAGGCCGCCTCGCGATCCGCCGTGCCCCAGGTGTCGCCGAGGTCTTCGGCCAGCAGCGCAGGAGCGATCAGCAGGTGGCAGACAATGAGGATTTGGGTCAATCGCTTCATGGTTTCCGCCCCTTTCCTTCGGTTGATGCCGGCTTGAGGTGATATTCGAGTTTCAAATCTCCGCGCACCGGCAGCAGCAGCTCTTTGGCATCTCCCGCATCGCGAAGCACCGCTCGGGCGGACATCTTGATCACTAGATTCGGGCCGACAGCAAAGGTGTTGGCACCTTGAGCTTCCATCATGGTGCCTGATGCCACGCGGAGATGAAATCCGTCAGGTGGTGGGGATGAAAAAGTGAGTGTGCGCTCCAGGTAGAGGCTTCCGGAGTCATCGCGGCGTTCCATGAAGAAATCCGTCACTTCCGCGCCGGGCAGCGCATATTTCAGCGTGGGGCGCTGCTGCGTATCGAGGCTGTAGCCTTTGAACGAGAACGGCGATCTCTCGGTGGTCATGTCGAGCGCGGGCCACGCGGCATCTGCTGTCGCGAGCACGGCGAACGCGGGGCCGGGTGGGAGATCCACGACCGGTTTTCCAAGGATGCGGGCCTGTCCGGAACCCTGACCACGCCAGAGTGACGAGGCCTCGATGAAGTCGCCGCTCCATAGCGTCGCGAGACGCATCAACTCCGCGTCAAACGCGAGATTGATGCCTCCAGGATAGCCGATGCCGATGCCGCGCTTGCCGATGCCGGGAAAAGCACGGCGAACGATCACAGCCTCGTTCTGCACTTTGACCACGAGCGGCTCGAGGATCAGTCCAGCCGGCTCGCGAGCTTCGGGCCCTTGCGCAAGGTATTGCCACAGTGCGTCGCGCTGCATGCCCGGATCGCCGCCGAGGATGGCGGGCAGAAGAGATTTGCCATCCGGCCAGAAGCCGGGCATCACGGTCAGCGGCACAAACTTCTGCGGATGCGCAAGGAAGTGATGAAACCAGTTCTCCTCCACACGCTCCGCCATCGTGGTGAGATCAAGCGCGCGGATTGGCGACGCGCTGCGGCCTCGGAAAGTGTGGCAGGCGATGCAGTTGAAGCCCTTCGTGCCCGCCAGCTCGCGTCCGAGCTCACGAGGCTTCTTGTCAGCCTCGACACGCGTGAATGCGGCCGTCAGCGGCGGATCGAGCTGTTTGAACTGCGAGACGAGGCCCGCCGTCTGCGCCGCGCCGAATCTCGGCATGCGTGTGTGCAGGTAGGGGCGCGCGCTGGCGCCGTTCACGAGCACTTCTCGCAGCCATTTCTCCTTCAACTTGGCTCCCACTCCGGTGAGCGTGGGAGGGATGCGCGTTTGCTCGCCGAGCGTTTCATCGCGTCCGCTGAAGTAGTCGCTGCGCTCGGTGGAGACACCGCCGATTTCGCCCCGCACATGGCAGGTGATGCAATTCAGCCGCGTGAGGGTGATTTGCGCCACTTCAGCCGGTGAGAAGCTCTTTGCCTCATCGGCCAGCGCGGATCGCAATACCGTCCGCTGAGTCTCCGAGAGCGGATAATGCGGCCACGCGCCACTTTTTGCCGACAAGCAGCCTTCTTCAGCCCGCAGCTTGTTCAGCGCGACGAGCGATGGAGGTTCGGGTTTCGTTCCGGTGGAGTGGCAGGCGTTGCAGCGATGCTCGGTGAAGAGTTTCTTGCCGCGTGCGGCGAGCGCTGCATCCACCTGAAATGGCGTGAGCCGTGTTTTTTGATCGCGAAGCAAGTAGCTGGAGATATCCGCGGCCTCGCCATTTTCGAGCTGGCAGTCCGGCATGCGTCCGCCGGGCCGTGTCGAAAGCGGATCCTGCAAAAACGCTGTGAGGCTGGCGAGCGTGTATTTCTCTGCGAGCGGCCCGTGTGGCACCGAGCCTGGCAACGGCTTCTCCGGAGAATGGCAGGCCACGCATCCCACCGAGTGATAGAGCTTCTTTCCGCGATCAACGGCCTCCGCCGTAGGCAACGCGGATGGCACCTGCTTGCCAAGTGTCGCAAGAAAATGCGCCAGCGCCTCCGCCGCCTCGTTTCGCTCATTTTCCGGCAGGTGCGCGAGCACATCCGGCATCGTCGTGCCCGGTTTCACACTCGATGGACTCGCGATGAACCTTTGCAGATGCGCTGAATGCGCGCGTGAGCCGATCGCGGACAAATCGGGTGCGGTTTTCGGCGCAAAAACTGTCTGCGTGGTCGCATGACAGGCCGCGCAGGCCAGCTCGCTCATCAGGACCGCGCCTGTGACGTTCTCCACGCCCGCTTTTTCGATCCCGGCGATGATCGGCGGCTGTGCTGCCGCGAAAGAGGGCATCATGGCGGCGAGAAGAATGACCACGCTGGACTTCATGAACGATCAATGACAAACGCGGGACGCGAGAGCACACCTTTCGACAGCGCGCCGTAGTGATCGGACCGCCAGAAGTTTTTCAAATCGTCGGCGGTGATGAGTTGCAGGCCGGGCGTGGCGACGGCCGGATTGCACAGGATGTAAAGGTTCTCCGCCGCAATGTAGCCGCACACGCTGAGCGTGTGTCCGGCGCTGCCATTGGGGTATTGCGGGCCGATGTATTTGAAATCCACGACCACCGGGCGTCCGGCATCGAGTTCGCTTCTCAAAAAGGCTGTGGCCTCTCCAAATCCCGCGTCATCCGGCGTGAAGGTGATGAGCTTCCATTTCTGGCCGATCTTTTTCGATGCATCGAGCAGGTGACCCCAGTCCGTGCCGGTGCCGAGCGGCGATGGGCACAGCTTCTTGTAGTCCCACCCGCCAATTTCACTGCCCTGAAAGCGCGCGAACGTGGCGCAGGCGGTTGAGCCGCAGTTGTTGTAGCCCTGGTGAATATGCGGCAACTGCACGAAGGCAAACTTGCCCGGCTCGCCCTTGCGCTGGCGGTAGTCCATGAGCTTCAAAAGATCCGCGCCCTGCTGCGCGGAGGCATTGTCAGACGGTTGCGAAGGATGCCCGGTGGCCGATGTGGGTTGCAGTTTCGATGCCCGCGTCCAGCTCGCGCGCGCCGCATCGAGGTCACCGGCTTGGAATTGCATTTCACCAAGCACGACGAGGCCGCCGGGATTGTTCAGTTCCGCCGCCCGCTCCGCGAGACGCCGCGCCTTAACCGCATCCCTCGCGACGCCTTCACCCGAATGGTATGCCATCGCCGCCGTGGCCGCGGCACGACCATGGCCCATCGCCGCCGCCTTCTCCCACCATTCCAGAGCCTTCGCGCAATCCTGCTCCGTGCCCTGGGCACCAAAGTAACACTGCCCGAGATTGAAAGCCGCCTGCGCCGATTCATCCGCCGCCGCTTTGAAGTAACCAAACGCGATCTCCGGCCTCCGCTCCACCACGGCCCCACGCAGATAAACAAAACCGACAAAGTCCATCGCATCCGCGTTGCCCGCGTCCGCCGCCATGTGCGCCCATTTCAAGGCCTCCACGTCGTCTTTGGCCACGCCTTTGCCATCGCGATAACGATACGCCAGATCGAGTTGCGCCCTGGCATCTCGTTTCTCCGCACGCTGCCTGAGAGCCGCCAGCTCCGCGTGATCATCCGCAGCCACAGGTAAAGACAGACTCATGACGAGGATGGCGAGGAAAGCGGATGCGGCATGTTTCACGTTGAAGGCACGTTGACGACATTCAATGCCACCGTCTTGAACCGGTTGGCCAACTATCCTGGTAAAAGTCGCACAACGACAGCGGCTTAGGGGCGCGCTTTTATCTCCATCAAGAAGATGCCATAACCCACGCCAGCCTCGTCGCCGCTGATGCCGAGCTGGAAGGCGATGAGACGTCCGTCGTCGCTGACGACGTAGTTGCTGGCTTTGTAGCCTTTGAAATCCAGGAAGTGGGTAAGGCGCTGGGGTTCTTTGGAGCCGTCGAACCACACGCGCCACGCATCCACCATCGGCCACGGCTTGCCGACGCTGTGGTTGCGCTCGACGAGAGCGCTCTTGCCGTCGGGAAAGATGCCTTCGACTTTCTCGTAGTCATCGGGGGTGCGGGTGAAGTTGGTGAGTTTCTTTGGTTCGAGATCTAAAGTGTAGCCCTCGGTGTTATGGCCGCCTTTGATGAGGTAGGCGGTGAGGGTGATCGCCTTGTCATCGGGCGTGAAGTTATGCGTCTCGATCATTTTTGGTCGCTAGCCTTCGGGGAAATCCTTCGTGGTGAGTACGAGCGCGACATTGGCAAGCTTGGGAGTGCCGTTTTCATAAACAATATCACCCATCGAGATCGCGGTCTGGCGATGCTCGCCCTCGATGTGATGCGTCCAAGCGATTTTGAGTTTCTGGCTAGAAACGGCAGGCCCTTCATCGGCGACGACCCCAGCAGTGTCGGTGGCTTGGTGAGTGTGCGGTCGAGCACGAACATCTTCGCGAAGTGCCGCGCTTTGAGCCGTGCCTCTTTGCTGGTGGAATCGAAGGTTTCGTCAGGACCGGTGAGGAGGTGGTAGCCATTGCTGAGCATCATGACGCGATTGAAACCGTGATGCTTGTAGTGCTGCGTGAGGCAGCGGATCTGGCCGCTGCGGATGGTGTATTCCATGACGTCGCCGTATTGTTTGCTCAGGAACAGCACGCGCTTGCTGTCGTGAGAAAACTCGGCCCGCTCGCCGAAAGCCGTGATCTGCATCACGTTGCGCGGCAGATGATCGGCGGGATTTCCCAAAGTAGTTTGGGCTTTAGCCGAATCCGACGACGCTTCACAAAACCCCATGTCCTTGCGCCATTTCGCAGCCCGATTCGGCCAGTGCGTGACCGGCGTGAGCGTGGGACTCAGTCCATAGCCATGGCCTCCTCGCGTGAAGAGATGCAGCTCGGCGGGCACCTTCGTCCGCGTGAGCGCGGTGTAGAGCACGGTGCAGTTGAGCGAGTTCACATGGTCGTCCTGCGCCATGTCGAAGAACATGGGTGGCCTGTCTTGAGTGATCTTGAGATAGGGCTTCAAGCCGCCGGTATCCTTGTCGTAGAAGCCGCCGGGATAAATTAGCAGGGCAAAGTTGGGCGCGCATGAGTGTTGGTCGGTCGCGTCGAGTTTCGCGTAGAGGCGTTAATCGCGCAGGATCGCGGTGAGGCCCGCCGTTTCGCCGCCGGCGGAGAAGTCCAGGATGCCGATGCGCTGCGGATCAAGGCCCCATTCGACGGCCTTCGAGCGCGTGAGGCTCATGGCACGCTGCGCGTCCATCACGGGGCCGACGGTCTTCAGCGGTGCGTGCCTTGCTCGTTAAATTGTTGCCGTGATGCGCGGTGGGCGCGAGATACTTCACGACGATGGCGGCAAAGCCGATCGAGTTCAGCCATTCGGCCACTTCCGTGCCTTCGAGATCCCACGCGAGGATGGAAAAGCCGCCACCGGGACACACGAGCACCGCGCCACCATTCGCCTTTTCCTTTGGCGGAAGATAAACGTGCATCTGCGGCGTGCTGACATGGCCGAGTTTGATGATGCGCCTGCTACCTGGCGACTTCCTTTTCCAGCAGCGCCTCCATTTTTCTAAGGGCGGAGGACATGGACTTGTCGCCGGCCAGATTGCGCAGCTCGTGCGGATCGGTCTGCAGATTGTAAAGCTCGGCGGTGTCCCTGCCCCAGCGCATGAAGCTGGCAAAGGCGGTGCGCACTGCCACGCCGCTGTGCGGGCCGTAGTTCAGCACGCTGGTCAGAGCGGGATCATCATGGGGCAGGGCGGGGTTTTTCAGCAGCTTGGCAAAGCTTTCGCCATCCATGACGCGCGGGCTTTTCATGCCGAGGTGCTCCATCAGGGTGGGATACACGTCCATGATCTCCACCACGCGCTCGCACACCTGCCCGGCGGCCACGCCGGGGCCGGCGATGATCAGCGGCACCTGGGCGGCGCTGGCGTAAAGCGTACGCGATCCCCAGAGGTTTCCATGATCGCCCAGATGATAGCCGTTGGCGCTGGTGAAAACGACGAGGGTGTTTTCCATCAGGCCGCTCTTTTCAAGTGCATCCAGCACCAGGCCGGCCTGCGAATCCATGAAGGCGCTCTGCGCGCGGTAGCCCGCGATGAACTGCCGCCGCTCCTCCTCCGTGACCTGGCGCTCCGGCAGGATGCCGCCGAACTGCGCGCACTCCGGCGCGCCCTGCGGGCCAGGCAGCGGATCGGGCGCGGGCCTGTCCTTGAACTTTTCAAGCCAGGCCTGCGGCACCGGGGAGCGGAAGTTCGGAGTCATGAAGCCCACGGCGGCAAAGAAGGGTTTGCCGGCGGCGGCTGCTTTTTCCATCTGCGCCACGCATTCGCGCGCGACGCGCCCGTCTGGCGTGCCGTCGTCCCCGGCCTTCACACTGCGCAGAACGAGCAAATCACCCTGGCGCTCTTTTTTGCCATCCACCTCCACGCTCCGCACAGGCACGCCAAGGACGGTGGTCATGCCGGATGCATTCTCACCCTCGTCCTCCGGCGCGAGCATGATTTCATCCCATGAGGTGGCGTAGTCAGACCGGCGCGGAAACACGCGGCCCGCCACGCTTGTGCGCCAGCCCTGGGCTTTGAGCCATGCGGGCAGCGTGGCGGCGTTTTTCGGCAGATCGGGCGCGTAGCGGTAGTTGCCGCTGATGCCCAGCGTGCGCGGGCGCAGCCCGGTGAGGAAGCTCACGCGCGAGGCGCTGCCGATGGTGTGCTGGCACCAGGCGCGGGTGAAGCTCAGCCCGCGCGCGGCCAGCTTGTCCAGGTTCGGCGTCTCCACATGGGGCGCGCCATGGCAGCCGAGGGCGGTCGTCTGGCTGTCCGCCAGGATGAGCAGAATGTTCGGCGGCGCGGCGCGGAGGACGCCGGCCAGCATGATGGCGATGATGATGAGCGGTTTCATGAGAGGGTTGTGGCTAGCCTGACTCGGAACATGAAGATCATTCACGCCAGCACCTCCCGGACCACCTCGCCTTTCACATCGGTGAGGCGGAAGTCGCGGCCGCTGTAGCGGTAGGTGAGGCGTTCGTGGTCGAGGCCGAGGAGGTGCAGCAGGGTGGCGTGCAGATCGTGGATGTGGACGCGGCCCTCGACGCCCTCACGGCCGTAGTCGTCGCTGAGGCCGTGGCGGTGGCCGGCCTTCACCCCGCCGCCGGCCATCCAGACGGTGAAGGCGCGGTTGTTGTGGTCGCGCCCGTTGTCGAACTGCGCGAAGGGCGTGCGCCCGAACTCCCCGGCGAAGACGACGAGCGTGTCGCGCAGGAGGTCGCGCTGACGCAGGTCGGCCAGCAGCGCGGCGATGGGCTGGTCCACGGCGGCGGCGCTGCGGGTCATCTCGGCCTTGAGGTCCTTGTGGTGGTCCCAGCCGCCGGTGCCGATTTCGATGAAGCGCACGCCGGCCTCGGCGAATTTGCGGGCGTAGAGGCACTGCCGGGCAAAGGTGTCGGTGGCTGTGGAGCCGATGCCGTAGGCTTTGAGCGTGGCCTCGCTTTCCCTGCCCAGGTCCATCAGGTCCGGCACGGTACTCTGCATTTTGAAGGCCATCTCATAGCTGCTGATGAGCGCCTCCAGGTCATGGTTGACGCCGTCCCGCGCGAGGCGGCGCGAGTTCATTCTGTGGAGAAAACGAAGCTGCGCCTGCTGCTGCTCCGGCGTGAGGTGCGCGGCTTTCAGATTCGCCACGGGATCGCCGCCGCCGTCCTTGCCGCCGGGTTTGACGTGGGTGGCCTGGAAGGACGCAGGGAGAAAGGCGCTGCCGTGGTTGTTGCCGCCAAACTGGCGCAGCGAGTTCATGGCGATGAAGCCCGGCAGGTTTTCCGTCTCCGCGCCGAGTCCGTAGAGCACCCAGGCGCCGAGGCTGGGCCGGGCCTGGAGCGGGTTGCCTGTGTGAAACATGGGCACGGCCGTCTCATGCGCCTGCGCCTCGGTGTGCATGGCGGTAAGCACGCAGAGATCGTCGGCGCGTTTGGAAAGGTGCGGAAACAGCTCGCTGATCCACTGGCCGCTCTGGCCGTGCTGTTTGAACTTCCACGGGCTGCCCAGCAGCCTGCCGCCCTTGCCGGTGGCGTATTCCTTGCCGCTGTCGGCCTGGAGCTTGGGCTTGTGGTCAAAGGTGTCCAGGTGCGAGACTCCGCCCTGCATGTAGAGCAGGATGACGCGTTTGGCTTTGGGAGAAAAATGCGGCTCGCGCGTGGCGGCTCGCACGCACATTCCTGCCAGCGCGGCGTAACCAAATCCGCTTAGCGTGCCGCGCAGCATGCGGCGGCGGGAGAGGGAGAAAGGGGGTGGGTTCATGCGTCAGTAGAGATAAAGAAACTCCGCTGAGCCGAAGAGGGTCTGGCAGAGCGCGGCGGCGGATTCTGATTTGTCGTTTGCGGGGAAGGATTTCAGAAAAGCGGCGGCTTCGCGGATTTCATCAGGGGTCGGGGCGCGGTTGAGGATGCGCTCGCAGGCGGCGCGGACGAGGGTTTCGGCGCTGGTGGCGGAGGGCAGGAGCAGCGCGGCGGTTTTCCTGGCATGTTCGGCGATGAAGGGGCTGTTCATCAGGTGCAGCGCCTGGGTGGGCACGGTGGTTTGGGCGCGCCGGCCGGTGACGAGTTCGGGGTCGGGGAAATCGAAGAGCTTCCAGTCCTCCGGCACATGGTCGCGCAGCACGGGCTGGTAGATGGTGCGGTGGCGCGCGGTGGGCGCGAACCAGGCTTTGAGGTCCATGGATTTCACACGGTCGTCCTGCGGCGTGGGTGGAATGACAGGCGCGGGGCGCTCCAGTGCGAGGTCGCCGCTGATGTGGCGCACGGCGTCAAAGAGCGCGTCAGAGCCGAGCCGGCGGCGGTTCATGCGCCAGTGCAGGCGGTTGGCAGGGTCCATCTCATGCGCCTTCCCGTCGTGGGCGGTGCTGAGCTGATAGACGCGGCTGCCCATGATTTCGGCGATCATTTTCTTGACGCTCCAGCCGTGCGCGATGAAGCGGCTGGCGAGGTGGTCGAGCAGCGCGGGATTCGACGGCGGCTGGCCGGTGAGGCCGAAGTCATCCGGCGTCTCGACGAGGCCCGCGCCGAAGAGATGCTGCCAGATGCGGTTGACCATGACGCGCGCGGTCAACGGATGGCGCGGGCTGGCGATCCATTCGGCGAGCTGGAGGCGGCCGCTTTGGTCCTGCGGCACGGGCGCGGTCTCGACGGTGGCCAGCACCTGCGGGAATCCGCGCTTCACCACCGGGCCGAGCTGGGTGTCCTCGCCGCGGATGTGGATGGCGCAGTCCTCCGGCTTGTCCTCGCGCATGGCCATGAGGCTGTGCGGCTGGGCGGCGGCGTAGCGCGCGCGCAGGGCCTCGCAGGCGGCCTCGGTGTCCTCCACAACGCGCATGAGCTTTTGCACGGAGGGGATGGCCTCCAGCATGGCGTTGTGCTTTTCCGAGTTCTTCCGGTCGAGGCCTTTTTCAATGAGGATGCGGTATTTCTCATCGCGCACGGCCAGCCGCGCATAGGTGGCGTCCACGCGCAGCTTGAGCATTTGCGCAAAGTCGGCATCGCTGAAAACGACGGGCGCGCCGGCCATGGGCGCGAGGCCGGCGCCGAGCGGATGGCGCTGGCGGTTGCGGCGCGCGCCGAGCAGGGGCTCGCTGCTGGTGAAGATGCCGGCCAGCGCGTAGTAGTCGCTGGTGGGGATGGGGTCGAATTTGTGATCGTGGCACTTGGCGCAGGCGATGGTGAGGCCGAGGAAGGCGCGGCTGGTGGCGTCGATCTGCTCGTCGGCCAGGGCCATGCGGTAGCGGTGGTTGCTGTTCTCGCGCAGGTCCTTCACGCCCACGCAGAGAAAGCCGGTGGCGGAGAGCTGGGCGTTGCGCCGGGCATCGCTGCGCGCGGGCAAAAGATCCCCGGCGAGCTGCTCACGGATGAACTGGTCGTAGGGCGTGTCCGCGTTCAGCGCGTCAATGACATAGTCACGGTAGCGGAAGGCCAGCGGAAAGAGCACGTTGTGCCCGCCGCCAGCGGACTCGGCGTAGCGCGCCACATCCAGCCAGTGCCGCGCCCAGCGCTCGCCGAAGCGGGGGCTATTAAGGAGATCGGTCGGATCGGTCGGATCTGACGGATCAGTCGGATCGGTCTGATCTGGAGGCAGCCCGGTGAGATCGAAGGCGATGCGCCGCCGCAGCACCTCGGGCGCGGCGTCCGCCACGGGGCGCAGGCCTTTTTCCTCAAGCGCGGCGAGAATGAAGCGGTCCATGTCCGTGCGCGGCCAGGACTCGTCTTTGACCTGCGGCACTGGCGGATTTGAAATCGGCTGAAAGGCCCAGTGCTTGCGGCCTTCCTCGATGTCCACGGTGGGGGGCATCACGGCAGCACTGCCATTGCGCGGATCGGGCGCGCCCATGGCGATCCATTTCTCAAAATCGGCGATGACACTGGCGGGCAGCTTTTCCTTCGGCGGCATCTCCATGTCGCGGTCCTGGTAGCGGATGGCGGTGAGCAGCAGGCTGTTCGCGGGTTCGCCGGGTGTCACGGCAGGGCCGGAGTCACCACCGCGGCGGATGCCCTCGCGCGTGTCCAGCAGCAGGCCGCCCTTCACCTTTTCCGCGCCGGCGCTGTGGCAGGAGTGGCATTTCTCCACCAGCACGGGGCGGATTTTGGTTTCAAAAAAAGCCATGTCCTCCGCCACGAGGGCGGTGGCGGAGGCGAGCAGGAATAAGGCGGGCCGTTTCATGATCTTCGTCATTCGTCATTCGTCAATTCAGCACTCCATCCGGCCACCGCATCCAGCCAGGCGCTGGCGAGGCGCACCTCCTCGATGCGGCGCGGGCTTGGGCCGCTGGATTGCAGGATGACATGGTCCAGCACGGCATCCAGGCGCAGGCCGCGCGTGCGGATGTCCCACTCCTCAGGTTCCCAGGCGCCGGGCGGATCGTCCGCGTCGAACACGCGCAGCATGATCTCGTCCTCGCCTTCGCGGCGGGACAAAATCTTTGCCACCAGCAGCAGGCGGCGGCCCTCGGTGGCGCGTACGCGGCTCACAAAGCCCTGCCCCATGCCTGTCTCAATGCGCGGGCGCAGCAGATGATCCACCCGCAGGCCGACACACCCCGGCGCGGCATCCTCCAGGCTGCGGAAAGTTAGCGAAAGCCCGCTCGCAGGCGAGGCGGATGGCTTTCGCCGCCCAGTCGGCAGCGACTCTTCAAACCAGGCGAGGCTTGCGTAGCGCACCGCGTCCTGCGCGAGGTCCAGCGGCTGCGCGAGGCGGCGCTGGCGGAGGTTTTTTCCGGCGGGCGCAAGCCATGCCCCGGCGTTGCCGAAGGCGCCCGTCTCCATCGTGCGCGAGGCGCCTGAGTAGATGCGCGCGCCTTGTGAATCCGTCAGCAGGGACCACGGTCCGCCCCAGCCCGCGCCGCCATTCAGAGCGGCGGGATCGTGGCTGCCGGGCGGGTATTCAAACGCGTCATGCACTAGCAAGGCGCCTTCACGTCGTTGCGCCGCCGGTTTGATCTCCCAATCTTCCCAGGCGCGGACGGGCAGCCTGGCGGCGGTGGCGCGCACGCTTCCATCACGCTCCATGGCGAGCGCTTTGCCGGTGGTGAGGCGTTGTGCCGAACCCTGACGGGGACGCACCTCCACCTCACCCTTCACCACCGTGACTTCGGCCATGCTTTCATGAGACACGCGCGTGACGAACTCCGTGCCGAGGTCCACCACGTCGCCACCCGGCGCGCGGAGAGTGAAGCCCGCCGCCGCCTCCGGCACCTGCGCGTGTATTTCACCGGCGAGCAAAGCCACGCTGCCTCCGCTTTCGAGCCGCGCATCCACCGCGCCACGCAGAAGAAGGATCGCGCCGCCATCCAGACGCAGCAGCGCACGGCCGGCGCTCAGACGGAGAGGTCCCGCGTTCAGGCGCCCGCCTTCATTGGGGGAGCCCCCGGCCCACACGGCATCCTCGGCGCGCAGCAGCGTGGCCACGGGTGGCGGCGCTGCCTTTTCCGCAGGCCAAAAAAGCGCCGCCATGAGCAGCACCGCCGCCGCTGCCGCGAAAGGCAGCAGCCAGCCCTTCCAGCGAGGAACAGTCTGGTTGCGCGGCCGTTCATGGGTCCACAATGAAGTGTCGGCGGCCAGGCGCGCGTGGACGTCCGCGAGGCGCAGATATTCCTCACGCGCGCCTTGGTCAGCGCGCAGCAGCTCGGAAAGCCGCGCCACCTCCGCCTCCGTGGCGGCGCCATTGAGATAACGCGCGGCCAGCTCCCTCATGCCGCGGCCTCCTGCTTGCGTTTCAGACAATCCGCCAGCGCCTGCCGGGACCTTTGCAAGGTCTTGTAAACCGCGTCCGCCGTGCGGTTCAGCGCCCGCGCGATGGCCTCCACCGGCTGCTCCTCAAAGTAGTAGCGCCGCAGCAGCTCATGCTGCGCGGGCGGCAGCGACTCCAGGCACTCGCGCAGATGCTCCGCCGAGCCGTCATCGCTCTGGAGCGCCTGCTCCTGATGCACCCGCAGCAGCTCCGCCACATCCGCGTCCAGCCAGCGCCGCTGGCGATGCTCACGGCGCAGGAAGGCGCGGATTTCATTCGCAGCGAAACGGCAGGCCCAGGGCGTGAACGGAGCCGCCGGATCATACCCATCCATCTTCCGCCAAAGCGCCGCCGCCGTCTCCTGCAGCACATCCCGCGCGTCAGTCACGTTCGGAATGACAGCCAGGATGTAGCGCAGCACCTCCGGCTCGCTCGCGATGAACAAGCGCATGAACTGCTCGTGACTGCGTGGCCTGAAGTCTGACATTGTTGCCCTTGCTCGGAAGGACGAGAGGCTTTCTGGACAAAAATTTTGCGGGGAGGCTCACTTTTTTTCAGCGCCTTTCTTGAATCTTGCCATCCGTTCTTGAAGCTGCCTGTTCAGCGCCTTGTATTCGGGGCTTTGGCGGTCGTGCTTGGCGCGCTCGGCGGCGAGGGCTTTGATCTCGGAGGCGAGAGCGCGGCGGGCGGCGGCGGCATCAGCCGCTGTGGTGTCCACTTTGACCTCCACATCATCCCAATCATCCGTGCGGAAAACGGAAGCGGGCAGACCCTCGCTGTTGACGAGATTGGCACCTTCCGGATTCGAGGCCCAGGCGTAGCGGACAGCGGCGGGCTTCCCCACCTTCGAACTGCTGACACTGACTGTGAACTCATCTTTGACACTGGCGTCCGCCCAATGCCAGACTTTGTCCTCGCCAGCGACCTCAAAGCGCTTCAGCGGACCGCCATCGCGGGATTTGAGCCCCTCTCCACAGTGGTCGAAGCTGATCAGGACCTCGCTCTCATTGAAGCTAGCCTCCTTGAAAAGCGGACCCGAAACAACCATCTCGCGGCCATAGTCAGCGGACAAGGCCCAGCGCGCGAGACGCTCGCCGGGGTCCTTTTTGTTTTTGGGATGGATGTCATCCGCCTCGCCGACGTCGTTGATGACTGCCATGCCGGTTTTCGGCGTGGTTCCGAGCACGCGGCGCATGCGGTCCTGGCAGAGCGCCCAGGGATCGGGCTGGCCAGGCTCGGTGGAGGGTGCGCGATAGCTGGCGAGTTGCACGAAGTAGAAGGAGAACTCATCGCCCCAGCGCCTGCGCCAGTCATTGATCATGAGGGGCAGCGTCTGGTCATATGGCACGGCCCCCGCCTTCGCATTGCCCTCGCCTTGGTACCAGATGGCACCGCGCAGGGTGTAGCCGGTGAAGGGGTGGATCATCGAGGCGAATAGCACGCCCGGCCTGCCTTCGGTGAGCAGCGGACGCTTCGGCGCGTCAGGCTTCTTCGGCAGACGCCTGCGTTCCTCTGCGGACTTGCCCTTGGCGGCGGCCATCGTGGCCTGCCACTGCTCCAGTTTGGCCGTGTAAGCGGCATTCGCCTTCTCCTGATCGTAACCCTCCTCGTCCTTCAACATCACTTCAACGAGTGCCTTCGTGCCTGGCAGCGTGTTCAAAGCCTCGCGGCTGGTGAAAGTCTCCACCGGCTTGCCGCCCCAGGCTGATTTGATCACGCCGACGGGAATGCCCAGGTCGAGATGCAACTTCCGGGCGAAGAAGAAGGCCACTGCCGAAAATCCAGGCACCGTCTCCGGTGTGGCGACCTGCCACACGCCATCAATGTCATCCTGATTCTCCGCCGCCGTGACGAGCGGCGCATTGAACATGCGCAATCCGGGGTGATTTGACTCCGCGATGAGCCCCTCATACTCCGGCGAGCGGTTCATGGTGTAATACATGTTCGACTGGCCGGAGGCGAACCATACCTCGCCGACGAGCACGTCTTTGATTTCGATCTTTTCAGAGCCGGCAGTGATCGTCAACGCGGCCCCCGTTGCGTCAGCGGCGCCTGTTTCGATCCGCGCGCGCCATCTGCCATCCGCTCCAGCCTTCGCTGTTGCCGACTTGCCTTTGAAGGACAGCGCGATCTCAGCTCCCGCGTCCGCCTTGCCCCAGATGGCCGCCGCGCGCTCGCGCTGGAGCACCATGTGGTTGCTGAAGAATCGCGGCACGCTCAACTCCGCGAGCAGAATGCCGGGCGCGAGAAGGAAAAGGCAGTGGAGAAGGGTTTTCATCAGTTGAGAGGAATGGAATGCGTGATGATGAGGTCCGCGATCAGGCGGACCACGATATCATCAACACCGGAGAACGCCGAGCCTGCGGACAACTGTCAACGAACCCCTCATCGTTGATGCAGGTCAGCTCCGGAGCGGCGGACCATACCAGACGTAGCACATCAGGTAGATGATGACTCCCGTGACGGAGACATAGATCCACACCGGGACAGTCCATCGGGCCATGCGCTTGTGCCTGTCAAAACGATGCCTGACAGCGGGCACGACCGTCAGGATGATCATCGGCAGATTGATGACGGCCAGCGGGATGTGGGTGAAAAGAATGGTGAAATAAAAGACGCGCGCGAAACCACGCCCCTGAAAAACCACATGCCCGGCGTGGTAGTGGTAATACAGGTAGCAGCCAAGAAAGGCGGTGGAGAACATCAGCGCTATAACCATGCTGGCGATGTGCGCCTTGGGCTGGCGCAGGCGGATCATGAACAGGCCCAGGATGATGTGCAGCAGCGCGCAGGCATTGAAGAGGGTGTAGAGCTTGGGCAGTTCGTAAACAGACATGGCGGTCAGTTTTTGGGTTCAGGAGCGTCGGCGGGCTGCGCGGGTTTTTCCTTGAGCAG
The DNA here is from genome assembly GCA_002343505.1 of Verrucomicrobiaceae bacterium UBA2429. GTDB lineage: Bacteria > Verrucomicrobiota > Verrucomicrobiia > Verrucomicrobiales > Verrucomicrobiaceae > Prosthecobacter. The sequence goes on from DDQZ01000024.1 coordinate 209,920, forward strand.
CCAGGCCAGGTCTTTGCGGAGCTGGGCGTCCCAGTATTTGGCGAACTCCGGATCCGCGTTCATGAGGTCGTAAAGCGATCCGCGCACATGCCCCCGCGCGTCCACGAGCACGACGCGCAGGTCGTGAATGTATTTGTCGTCCGGCGTGAGGCGGTCCTCTTCGGGGAGATCCTGCACGGGGCGGAACTTGAAGTACTGGGTCATGTAGCGGCGCACCTCGTCCTTGTCACCGTTGACGAACCACCAGTTGGCGTCGTCGGCGATGCCGATGCCTCGCGCGAAGGTTTGCATCATTTCCGGCGTGTCATCAGGGTCGAGGGTGAAGGAGACGAGATGGATGGCGGGGTTGCCTTGATGCTCGTCATGCAGGGCCTTGAGCTTGGCGATGACTCCAGCGCAGCCGCGGGGGCAGCGCGTGTAAACCCATGAGGCGAGGATGATTTTGCCGCGCAGCGCGTCGAGCCGCACTTTGCGCCCGTCCCGCTCGGTCAGCTCGATGTCGCGCTCCAGACGGCCGAGATAGGCCGGGCGGTTTTTGTCCTCGCCGCGCTGCTGCTCCTGGACATAGACGAGGTAGTTGTAATAAATGACCACGCCGAGCGCCATCATGACGATTGGTATCCAGATGGCGAGAGGATTGAAAGGGCGGGTTTGGTCGGACATGTTTAACAGGGGGCGCGCGTGCCCGGGGTTCTCACGGGCATTAACCGTGTTTCCAGGCCAGGCAAGTTACGATCAAACTTCCCGGCAAGTAGGCCAGGGTGCAGAAAAAAAGTTTGCGGGCGTTGACCCGATCGGGGGATTTTTGAAAAACCAGCGCCAGCTTGCACAGCCAGCCGGCCAGCAGCAGGGCGGGCGGCAGAAACAGCCAGGGATTCACCAGGCCGCGCGCCACAGGATAAAACATGAGCAGCAGCGTGGCCACCGAGTAGGCCAGCGCGTGGCGCGAGGTGCGAACGCCTTCCTCATCCTCGTTCGCCAGCATGACAAAACCGCCGCGCCGGTATTCGTCCCGGTACATCCAGTTGATGGCCAGGAAATGCGGGAGCTGCCAGAGAAAGAGCAAGGCAAACAAATAGACCGCCCCCGGCTCGACGAGCAGCTCCCAGCGGAAGTAGCGCGCGTCCGCAGGCGTCTGACCCGCCGCGCCCGCCCAGCCGATGAGCGGAGGCAGCGCGCCGGAGACAGCGCCGACAAGCGTGTTGGCGGCGGACTGTTTTTTCAGAGGAGTGTAGATGAAAAGATAGACCGCCAGCGTCAGGGCGGTGAGCGCGGCGGCCTCGATGTTCGCCTTGGCGCCGAGATGGATCAGGGCGAAGGCGCTGAGCAGCCAGCCGATGCCGAAGGCCGCGCCCGGACTGATGCGACCGGAGGGCAGCGGACGGTCGGCCGTGCGGGTCATGCGCGAGTCGGGGCCGATCTCCATGAGCTGGTTGAACACGGCCGCGCCAAAAGCGGCGAAGCTGCTGCCCAGCAGCGTGTGAAAAAGCAGCCAGCCGCTCCAGTCCGGCCCGCGCCGCAGCCAGAAGCCGACGAAAGTCGTGACGATCACGAGCGCGCTAAGGCGGAACTTGGTGAGCACGAGCAGGTCATTCATCATGCCGCGCCCTCGCGGTGGTTCCCCTGCCCCGCTGGTGGCGGCGGCAGTCGGGGTTGGCGGCGCGTCAGGCTGGCTCATGATCTCACTCTATGCCGCAGCCTCCAGGCTGCCAGCAGGCGTTTCCTTTTCCGGGATCAAGCGGGCACCCCAGGCTCCGGCCATCATCAGGAAAGCGCAAACGAGCAAGCCCAGACCGTTGAGCACATGAAAGTTGGTGTACCAGAAGCTTTTGCCCGTCCAGATGACCGCAACCCCCAGCGCCACCTGAACCAAAGGCATGATCAACAGTAACCGCGGCACCACACGCAGACCTGGGATCGCGGAAAACCACCGCCGGGCCGGCCAGGCCACGAACAGCACCATGCCAGCCACGCAAAAGCCCCAGTATTTGTGCAGGAAGAGCACAAAGACATCCGCCTGGTCAACAGGCGGCAGCAGCATTCCCTTGGTGGTGAGAATGTCATTGGCCGCCAAGTGCGCGCGCTGGGTGTGGCGCAGGATGGCGCCGATGACAAGCTGCATGGAGACCGCGCCGAAGAGCAGCGATCCCAGGAGTCTCGCCTTTTTTCTGTCATGCCACCCCATGCGCAACCCGCCTGAACACCACACGCGGGAGGATGCCAGGGCGATGAGCACGAGCATGCAGAAAAACAACTGACCTGTGGTGCCGTGGGAAATGCCATACGGATCGGACATCTTCAGCACGCGCAGACCGCCGAGAGATGCCTGGAAAATGACCAGAAACAAAGCCGCCGTGGTCAGCCCGCGCAGCAGTGTCCAGCGCTGCCCGATCCAGTTCAACACCAGCCACACCAGGCCGAGAAACAAGATCACTCCCGCGGGCGCGAGCGCCTGCCGGAAGACGAGGAACAAGTACGCCACTCCCGTGATGATGATGCCCGCCGCCTCAATGAACCGGGGCTGGCATTTGGCGAACTGCCAGAAATACATGGCCAGCACCTGAAAGCCGATGAATGTGGCGATCCAGCGGTGCCCGTGCTCCAGCAGCAGGGCCGGCACTTTGTACCAGCCCTCCGGGTTGAGCCGCCCAAAACACAGCGGCCAGTCCGGCACCGCCAGGCCCACATCCTCAGTGGTCACAGCCGCCCCCCACCAGACGAGCAGCACGCCGACCGCCAGGGTGAAAAGGGACTGGATGTGGAACGCGCGCATGGAACTCAACGATGGCGTCAAAAAAGAAAGCGCCAAGTTGAGCGGATCAACCGGGCGCCAAAGAAACTCGGAGGACGCCGGCTCACTGCGCGGCGGCCACGGGCGACGCGCTTTTGGCGGCGGCGCTGGCGGACTGCTCCTTGGCCCATTCGTCAAACTCCGGTCCTTCGAGCACCTCCAGCACGGCGCGCATCTGGGCGTGGCCCGGACCGCAAAGCTGGCCGCAGATGATGTCCCAGGTGCCGGTGCGCACAGGCTTGAACCACATGTGCGACTTCACTCCTGGGCAGGCATCCTGCGCGGCGCGCATGGGAACGATGGCGAGATTGTGGATCACGTCCTTGCTTGCCACATCCACAATCACGGGCCGGTTGACCGGCAGACGCATGGTGCCGGGGTTGACGAAGTCATCCTTGCCATTTGGATCCTGCAGTTCACGCCCGACCTGATTGGCGGAGGACACCAGGCGCAGATCCCATGAACCCAGCATCATGTCATTTCCGGCGTAATGGAAGTTCCAAAGGAATTTCTCACCCAAGGCGCGCATTTTGATGGTGTCCGGCGATGTCGGGAAGTCATCCGCCTGGCGTGACCATAGCGGGAAGGCGAAACCGAGCAGCAGGATGGCCTCGACAATGACCACGCCGATCTCGATGTGAGTGGAGGCATGGCCTCGCACACCATGATAATCAGCCTTCGGATTTTTCGACTGCCTGAAGCGGGTGAAGGCGATAACAAGGAAAATGGACCACCCGATGAACAGGAACAGCATGAACCAATGCACAAAGCCGAGCATGTGGTCCACGAGGCCGCCGTGCTCGGAGGCGTTCTGTGTGATGCCAAACCAATGGTTGATGTCGGAGACGCTCATGTGTGGGTAAGTGGAAAGTTCAGGCTTCGAGGGTGGGGTTCCGGCGCTGCTTGCGCGCGAAGTTCATGACGATCAAACCAACGGCGCCCATGCCGAGCATGAGAAAGCCCAGCATGACAAGCACTGCCATGTCCTGAGCCTGGGCAATAAGGCTTCCAGGATCAGGGCGGCAGGTGGCGCAGGCGAGAAGGTTCATGGCGGGAAGGTTCGGATAAAAAACAGGTCAGATGATGATGCGGCGGCTTTTTTTGACCACATACCAGACGCCGTAGCCGGTGAGGGCGAGGCTCAGCCAGCCCGCCAGCATTCCCAACCCCTCCACGCCAAGCTGCGCGGCCTTTTCGGGCAGCAGGCGCGTCCACACAAAGAAGCCCAAATCGCACAGAATGGCGAAGAAGATGAAGACCATGTGGAAGTGCTTGAGGGACATGACTTTAGGAGTGCTTGCAGGTTTAGAAGCCCTCGAACACGAGCGGGTCGCTGGCGCTGAAAATGAACAACAGAAAGAGCGCGAGGCAGAATACCGTGGTGAAGGCCAGCACCTTGTAGATGAGGATGCGCTCATGGTTCAAGTGCATGAAAATCAGGGCCACCAGCGCGGCTTTGAAGGTGGCCACAATCATGCCGACCAGGATGTTCAAGCCGTGCGTGGGCAGTTCCACATACGACAAGCCGACGGTGACGACGGTGAAAAAGATCAGGATGCCGCCGATCCAGAGATACTTGCGGATGGATTTTTGGATTTCTTCAGGTGAGTCAGCCATGGATGTCAGCGGTTACAGGAGGTAAAGAAGCGGGAAGAGGAAGATCCAGACGAGGTCCACAAAGTGCCAGAACAAGCCGCCCACCTCGACGCGGTTGGCCAAGTGCTCGGGATTCTCGCGGAGGCGCCTGCCATCAAAAACAAGGAAGTAGAAGAGCACGATGGCGCCCGCCACGACGTGCAGCCCGTGCAGGCCGGTCAGCGTGAAATAGATGGCATAGTAGGTGTTCAGCTTCGGCGTGTAGTTCGAGTAGAAGGCGATGTCCTTGCGGTCCACATGAACCACGGGGTGGTGGCCGTGATGACCCGTATCCGCATGGCTGTCCGCGGGCGCGCTGGCGGCGGCGCTCTTGCTGCTGCCATGAGCATCATCCCGGGCATCCGGTGTGGCGGATTTGATTTTCAGAAAGAAAGCCTCTTTTTGCAGGGTGGCGCTTTTCTTCGGGTCGCGGCGGTCGCCGTGCTTTTCCTCGAAGGCGTTGAGATGGTGGTCGCGATTGGCAATAAACGCTTTTTTCCAAGGCTCGCCGAGAAGGCCGGATTTCCAGGCCAGGGACTTCTCAGCATCTGGCACGGAACGGGTGTCCACGCCGTCCACTTCGAGCACCATGCTGTCATCCAACAGCTTGCCGGTGAGTGTGGTGCCGTCCTTGAAAGTCAGGGAGTTCGCCGTGTAACTGAAAATTTGAGAGGGTTTCACCTTCACAGTGACAGGCTGCTCCGGCTTGAGCTTGATCGTGGTGTCCGGCACGATGTTCATGCGCTCCGCCTCGTCGAGTTTGGCCTTGCCGGCGGCAATGTTGCCGGCCTCAATGAGCGCCTCGCCTTCCTCGCGGCGTTTTTTCCGGTCTTCCTCCAGTTTTTCGCGCGCGGCTTTGAGAGTTGCCTCTTTCAAAGTGGTGAATCCGCTTTGATCCAGCGTGATAGAGGAGCCATCAGTCATTTTGAAGGCTGGAAGATCGCCTTCAACACGGGGGACGAAGTGCTTTAGAGGCTCGCCGTCCACCGCCTTGTTTTCACCCGCGATGAGCACGGAGACCTCGCTGACATCACCGAATTTGATCTCGTATCCCTGCGGCAGATGTCCGGTCAGGAAGGTGCCGTCCGTGAGCTTGACGGCGTAATGCTCGAACTTCGCCTTGTATTCAAAAGCCTTGTTGACCATGAAGATGGCGGCGCAGAGCACTGTGATGGCCATGTAAAGCTTGAACTTGCCGATCTGTCGCAGTTTCAAGGAAGCCCAAGCCATCACAACCGTGACCGAGGACGCAATAAGCACAAGCGTGTTCACAAAGCCCAGGAAGACATTCAACTCATGCACCGGCCAGTGGTAGTCGGCGCCGACTCGCAGGAAAATGTAGGAGGAGAAAAGACCGCCGAACAGCATGACTTCCGAGGCGAGGAAAAGCCAGATGCCAACTTTGGCATTGTAGAGGCCCGTGTCGGGGCGGGCGGATACGGTGTAAGGGATGTCCATGAGGGAAAAGTGGCGGAGTGCTCAGTTTTCGGTGCTTCAATGATGCGCGACGGCCGCGGATGACGATGCCGGCGCGGTGGCGGCCTTGCCGGGCTCGCTCTCCCATTGCGGGAAGAAATCCTGGTCAATTCCGGGAGCGCTGTATTCATAAGGCCCGCGCACGGCGACGGGTTCAAAGGTGAAGTTGCCATGCGGAGGCGGCGTGGGCGTGGCCCACTCGAGGGTGGTGCAGTTCCAGGGGTTGTCGCTGGCGACTTTTTTGCCGCCCTTGATGCTGAGGAAGACGTTCAGAATGAAGGGCACCTGGCCAAGAGCCAGAATGAAAGCCCCGACGGACATCAGCACATTCAAGCCCAGCAGGTTGTTCGGAACTTCCATGCCGAAGAAACCGAAGAGGTTCGAGTTCAATTCGGTCCAGAAATTGGAGACACCTGAAGTCTGCTCAAAGATGGCGCCGCCGTCATACCAGCGGCGGTGGAAGCCGCCCATGCCCTGGATGAACATCGGTGCAAAAACCAGATTCATGCCGAGAAGCGAGGGCCAGAAGTGGAGCTTGCCCAGCTTGTCACTCATGATGCGGCCGGTGGCCTTGGGGAACCAGTGATACACACCGGCAAAGAGGGCGAAAATGGTGCCCGGCGCCACGACATAATGGAAATGGCCGATGACGTAGTAAGTGTCGTGCAGTGCCAGATCAATGAAGATGAAGGCCAGCGGAAGGCCGGTCAGGCCGCCAATGCCGAACATGGGCAGGAAAGCGGAGGCAAACAGCATCTGGGGGGTGAAACGGATGGAGCCGCCCCAGAGCGAGATCATCAGACCGGTCAAAAGGATCACCGAAGGCACGGAGATGAGCACCGTGGTGATCTGGAAGTAGGTGGACATCATGGTCCCCATGCCGGTCAGATACATGTGATGCGCCCAGACCAGGAAGCTGAGGAAGCCGAGGGTCAGCGCGGCATAAACCATGGATTTGTAGCCCCAAAGCGGACGGCGGGTGTTGGCCGGGATGACTTCCGTCAGGATGGCGAAGGCGGGCAGGATCAAAACATAAACCTCGGGATGCGCAAGGAACCAGAAGAGGTGCTGGTAAAGCAGCGGACTACCACCGCCGGCGATGTCGAGATGCTGGCCGCCTTCGATGAGACCGGTGGGCAGGAAGAAGCTGGCCCCGAAGACACGGTCCACAAGCTGGAGCAGCGCGGCCACTTCGAGAGGCGGGAAGGCCAGAAGCAGCAGGAAGGCGGTGACAAACATGGCCCAGCAGAAGAAGGGCATGCGCATCCAGGACATGCCCCTGGCGCGCAGGTTGATGACGGTGGTGATGACGTTCACCGAGCCGAGCAGGGAGGCGGAGATGTTGAACACCATCGCCAGGAGCCACCAAGTGTGGCCGTGCATCCAGATGTTGGTCACTGCCAGCGTCGTTGTGGAGGCGAGCGGGGAGTACATCGTCCAGCCCGTCTGCACCGAGCCCGTGCCGACAAAGAAGCTGGCAAGCATCATCACGCCGCTGATAAAAAAGAGCCAGAAGCTCCACATGTTCAGACGCGGGAAAGCCATGTCAATCGTGCCGATCTGCAGTGGCATGACAAAATTCACAAACCCCGCAAAGCCAAGCGGCACGATGCCGAGGAAGACCATGATCGTCCCGTGCATGGCGCCGAGCATGTTGTAAAGCTCTCCATTCACCACGCCGTTTGGCGCCCAGCGGCCGATCATCTGGTGGAAGATGTCGCCAACGAAGGGCAGATTCTCCATGAAGGCGAGTCCAGGGACCGGCTGGCCTGGAAAGGCAATGCTCCAGCGCATGAGCAGCATGAGGAAGAACCCGAACAGGAGGAACAGCAAACCGCTCATCGCATACTGGATGCCGATGACCTTGTGGTCGCTGGAGAAAATGTATTTGCCGATGAAGCCCGGCTCGTGGTGGTCGTGCGCGTGATCGGCTCCGTGCGAGTGATCGTGGGTGGTGGCGGCTGCGCTCATGATGGGTGGTTAAGAAACGTGGAGGTTACGTCAGCGGTCCGCCGGCGGTTCGAATGACTGCGCGAGATCAAAGTTGAAACTCGCTTCGGCGCGACCGTCACGGATGGTGACTGTGCTGGTCAGCTTTTCAGGAAACATGGGATGCCAGGCTTCGACAACATGGTCGCCATCCGGCAATGCTCGCGTGACAGTGAAATCACCATTTGCATCCGTGACTGCGGTATGCGCGCCCGCATGCACCAAAACCCAGGCGCGCATCCAGCGATGCACATCGCACTCCAGGCGATAGATGCCGGGTTCGTGAAAAACCTTGCTGTTCTCGTCGCCCCGCGCCGCCTGGGCGAGGTTGTCGAGATTCACACCGCGATCGCGAGTGCCAAGTTCATGGCGGGCGATGCGGATGTTGTGGAAAGTGAGGTCGCTGTTGCGCAGGCGCAGTCCCTGGCCTGCCTGGATGACGGTGACATGAGGCGCAAATTCGCAGTTCTTCTGATCCACCAGTCCGGCAAAGTCCGGAACATTGGCGGCGCGCTGACCTGATTTGACCGTGATGACGACATCCGCCAAGCCGCCTTCGGGTGAAACTTTCCACGCCGGATCCATGAGGTCACCATGCCCGGTGCAAAAGGGGTTGCCTGCCACATCCAATTTTTTTCCGGCACGGGAAGGCAGCCCGCCGGTCAAAACCACCCTGCCTGTGATGGAGGGAGTTTCCGCGACAGTGACAGCGGGCGGCGGCTGGTAGGAAGAACCGGCTTCAGGCGCCTTGCCGCAACTGACAGCGGCGGAGAGCAGCCAAGCCGCCAGCAGCGTCAAAGACGCCCTGTCGGAGGATGACTGCCATGCTTGTTTCATGAATGGACTGGAATTCAACGGTCTCACTTCGCCTCGGCGGGCGCTGCGGCGGTCGCACCGGGACCAGCGGGGATTTCACCGGGAACATTGGCTTCCGCAAATTTCTCCAGATCCGCCTGGGTCCATTGGGCGGCGCGGCTGGATTCGTCAGCCCGCACTTTTTCCACCATTTCCTTGGTGATCATGGTGCCCTGGTTGCCCCAGGAATTGCGGATGTAAGTCAGGACATTGGCAAGGTCGCCGGCTGACATGGCCGCGCCGAAGGGCTGCATCCCGCCGGGGAAATTATAGTTTTGCCCGGCGACGTTGATCTGTCCGACAAGCCCGTGCTGCACCACACGGATGAGGCGCTCGGTGCCGCCGGTGACCCATTCGGATTTCGCCAAAGGCGGATACTGGCCCGGGATGCCCATGCCGCTGCCCTGGTGGCAGCCACCGCAGACGGCGTAGCCGCTGGCGCCCTTTTTCATCGCGGTCTGGAAGGGATCAAGCGCGCCAGCGCCACCGTCACCGCCAGGACGGGGATCACCCTGCAAGGCCAAAGACCAGGGATTGCTGACATCGAAGCTCCAGCCGCCTGCCATTGGACCGAGCTGCCCGCCGGCGATGATGGCGATCAGCATGAAAACAAACATGATCCACATCGGCACCGGTTCGCGGCCCGGCTCGAGGTCGGCCTTTTCGCGGCGGACGGCGGCGTGGAGGCGGTCGAGATCGGTGCTGTCGGTGTTCACGGTAGAGTTGGGGGCGCTCATGGGCGGTGATGAAAATCGCGGAAGCTCCGGGTTACTTGGCGGCGGCGGCCATGGCGGCGGCCCTGCCTGGGATGGGATAATCCTTTTTCAGAGAAAGAAGATAGTCCACGAGCGCATCGGCATCTTCTGTGGGTACGACTTCATAGCCGGGCTTGGGCGCGTGTTTGCCGGTAAGTTTGAGGGCTTTCTCCGAAGGCTGGCCCTGGGCGAGCCGCACCGTGTAAAGATGGCGCAGCGGCGGCATGGTGGACCAGTCATGGATGGAGCGCGGGGCGAAGAGCTTCTGATGGACGGCGTTCCGGTCCGCCACGCGCCAGCCGTAGTTGGCGAGGTCGGGGCCGCTGCGCTGGATGCCGAGGAAGGCGAATTTTTCTCCGTGGTAGTCACGCAGCTCATTGGAGCGCACCGGCTCGGGCGGGCGTCCCTCCTGATCCTGGCCCCAGCCTTTGCGCCAGCCGTCGAGGGCGATCTGCGGTGGGCGGATCATCTGTGTATGGCACTGGGCGCAGCCTTCGCGGGCATAGACGAGCTGGCCCTGGCGGTTGATGGGCGCGGGTGGATAGTAGCCGTCCATCCCGTCAGCCTCCTTGTCATAAGGCAGCGGTGAAAGAGCCTGGTATTTGACCGCTGGCACGACGATAAGGCACAGCCAGGGGAGGCCGAAACTGGCGGTCAAGGCGAGGATGAACGTGCGAAACTGTGTCATGCGTGGGCGGCGTTGGGAAGGGCTTCGTCTTCATGGTCATGCGCAAGCAGCGTCGGCGCGGAGCTGCGGCGACCAAGGCCGGCGACCATGAGCATGAGATGGATGAGGAACCAGAAATTGGACCAGGTGATGAGTCCCCAGGCAAGCGCGCGGGCGACGATGTAAGGGCGCAGATTCAAAGCGAGCTGGCTGAAATCCTGGTCCCACATTTCAGGATGGTTGAGGTCGGCACCCTGCTGGACTCCGGCAACGAGGCTGGTCACGACAATGGTGGCAGTGCCATAGACGGAGAACCAGAAATGATTGCGAATGAGGCGCACGGAGAGCCATTCACAACCGGAGAGACGCGGCACGATGTAGTAGATGGCGCCGAAAAGCGTCATGCTGAAGAAGCCATAGACGGCGACCATTTGGAAGCCATACCAGGCCTGGGTGAACTGGAGGGTGGCGCCGGTGCTGAAGTTCGAAATCAGTGCCAGGATGACTCCGCTGACCGGATAAAACAGCGAGCCGAAGAAAACGAAACGCAAGGTGGGGCTGCTGGCGACGAGACTGTGTTTGCCGAGCGTGGTGAGATGATGGTTCAAGCCGACCACACCGACCGGGATCAAGAGGAGGACAGCGGCAGCAGCGCCAACGGCCACCATCCAGGCGGGCAGCGGGCCGCCCATGAAATGCTGCATGCCCGTCCATCCGCCGAGGACGGCCAGAAGCCAAAAACCAAGTTTCGCAAGCTGCGCGCTGGCGATGGGCTGGCCGGTGATTTTGGGGATGAAATAATAAGCGGCGCCAATGGCGACCGGCGCGAAAAAGAGAAGGATCAAGGCATGCACATACCAGGCGTTGATGCCCGCGCCGATGGCTCCGAGTCCGGGCAGGCAGTGCAGGGCGACGTTGGCTGTGATGAAAACCCAGGGGAACCAGAAGCACGCGCCCAAAACATACCAGGTGCTGACCATGAATCCATCCGGGCGGAAGGCACGCCCAAACATGCGCGCCAGCGGCCAGGCAAAGGCCAGGAAGCTCGCCAGCATGACCGGCCAGACAAAAGCGGGCATCTCAAGCCATTCCATGGAAGTGCTTTGGCCCAGGAGAATGCCCAGCAAACCAAGGGTGACGGCGATGTTCCAGAAGATGGCGGCGGTGAACAGGATGCTTTTGCCGGATTTCAACTCCTGGCCGGTGCGCCGGGCCATGATCCAGAGCATGGCACCGAGGGCGGCCTGCACGCCCCAGCCATAGACGAGCGCGTTGACATGGGTCGGCTGAAGGCGCCCGTATTGCAGCACGCTGCACGCGCCCAGAAATTCGGGGGCGAATTGTTTGATGGCGGCCAGCACTCCAAGAATGGTGGAGGCCATCAGCCAGAAGGCTCCATTGAGGAACAGGAAAAGCACGGGGCCTTTGACGGACTTGTCAATCGCCGCGCGGCGCAGATCGTCGGCCTGGGTGTCCGTGGTTGCTGGGGTGGTCTGCATAGGTTCCGGGATCGAAAATATCAGTTCTGAGGCGTGGCGGAGGGGGCCGGAGCCGCGCCCGCTGCCGGCGGTGCCTCGGCGGCCTGCTTGAGCTGGGTGGGAGAGCCTGGCACGACCTGGCCGCTTGCGGACTCAGGGCGGGTTTTCAGGACCTGGAGAGTCTTGTCAAAGACCGCCGCTTTCTTCGCGGGATCGCTCAATCCCATTTTGGCAAGCACGTCTTTTTGCAGCGCGCTGATCTCGGCGCTGTTGGCGAGACGCTCGGCGGCGCGCGGGTCGGCATCACCGGGAGTCACGAAGAATGTCTGGATGACCCAGAAAAGAACGGCAAAGCTCGCGAAGGCGCCTAGCACCCACTGGAAGGTGGCGCCAGCTTTCGGGGAAGTATCGGACGGGGACATGAGGGATCAGTTGACGACGTTGGCGGACTCCAGCAGGCGCGGGTCGCGGCAGGGGTAGAGACTGTGTTTGCCAAGGCTGCGCAGGAAAAGAAAACCAAGGGTTCCAACCACGGCAAGCAATGCGAAGACATCGCCAACCCAGGCTCCGGGCGCCATCAGGCCAATGGCAAGGGACGGCCCGCGCTCAGGCATGATGTTCCAGTAAATGTCCACCAGATGCATGAAGACGACCCACAAACAGATCAGGCCGATGAGGGCCGGGTTCTTTTTGCGCGGCTGGGAGAGCAGCAGAACGAAGGGGGCGATGAAGTGCCCGACGACAATGAAAATGGAGACCCAGCGCCAGCCCTCGGTATTGCGAATGAGATAGAAGCGCGTCTCCTCGGTGATGTTGGCATACCAGATGAGAAAATACTGGCTGAAGGCGATGTAGGCCCAAAACACCGTGAAGGCGAAGAGCAGCTTGCCCATGAGATGGTAATGCTCCTCGGTGACAATCTTGAGATGCCCAATGCTTTTGAGCCAGTTGACGAGCAAGATGGTGACCGCCATCGAAGACCAGGCGCAGCCGGCGAAGATGTACACGCCCCACATGGTGGAGAACCAGGCGTAGTCGAGCCCCATCAGCCAGTCCACCGCCGCGAAAGTCACCGTCAATGCGTAAAACAGCAGCCAGCGGCAGGAAAAGGTGCGGGATTTGACGGTGTGCTTGATGTCGCCATCCTCGTCTTGTAGCACGGATTTCCTCCTCAGGGTGCTGGCGATGTGCCAGAGGGCGAAGAAGTAAAACACGAAGCGGAACTTCCAGAACCACATGTTCAAGTAGCCGTATTTGTCCACCAGGATGTGGAGATGCGAATTGCCTTCCGCCATGTGGTGCAGAGCATCGGCCACTGACTCGCCTTTTTCATGCGCGTGATGAGCCGCCTCGCGATGATGCTCCATCCACTCATAGAGCGAGTCCTGCACCGTCGGGACGAGCAGCAGCGGAAGCCCGAGAACCGCCAGGGGCAGAATCATGTTGGCGAGCTGCTCCCACAGCCTGCGGATGGCCACACCCCAGCCGGAGTTCGAGGCGCTGTGCAGAAGAATCCAAAAACACGCTCCGGCAACCACTGTGAAGGCGAAGAAGAACGCGAAAAGCCAGCTGTAGGCAAACTCACCGGTTCTTGAGAAGAAGAAATAACCCGATCCGGCAAGCCCGATGGCCGCCGCCGCGCCAAAAGCGTTGATCATCTTGGCCCCTTTGGCCGTGTCGAATTTTTCGCCGCCCTCGGGCAGATCTTTGAATGTGACGTGGTGACTCATGCCTGGAATTGCCTGCGATTACTGGACGGACACGTTGTTTTCCTTCACTGCCACCTGCATGGCGCGGATGTAGGCCACGATGGCCCAGCGGTCTTGAACGGAGATCGAGCCGCCATAGGGCCCCATCAAGCCTTTGCCATTGGAGATGACATCAAACATCGCACCATCCGCGCGGTAAGCGGCGGCGTTGGCGGGATCGAGGCTGCCGGGCTGGTGGAAGTTGAAGGCGGTCAGGATGCCGTATTTGGAGGTGACACCCTTGCCATTGCCGGAAGCCGCATGGCATACCGCGCAGTAGATGTTGTACTGGCGCTCGCCGCGCTCCAGAAGGGATTTGGAAAGCTCGATCTCCTTCGGCAGACCGTCGCCGTAGTAATCGCCAAACTTGCCGGTGTTGTAGTAGCCGGTGCCGTGACTGAAACCAAAGGCCGGAGGCTGGTATTCCGGGGAGGAAGCGGGCTTTGCCGGCACTTCGAAGCCCATCGGCACCGTGCCAGCCACCGGACGGCGGGCGCCGAGACCGTCGGCGAAGAAGTCACTTTTTGCCTGATACTTCACTTTCTGCTGATAGTCCATGTCCGGCAGAATCTCGATCGGCGGGAGTTCGGACTTGCTGCCGCGAGTGCCAAAAGCCGCCACCACAATCGCGGCGACAAACAGGTAGCTGAGAAAGAAATATTTCATGATTGAGAACGACGGGCGGCCACCCGTTTCGAGCTTGTGAAAAATTTCACAAGGCCGCCAAGATTAGAAACTCGCCGGGACAATGCAAGGGCGAATTCGTTTTTTGTGGAAAACTTGAGCGCAAGGCAGACTGCCCTCCCTGTATCAAAGCGCAAGCCTGCGGATTTCATGAATTCCAGTGGCATGAAATCGCCCGAAAAACAGATTCTCCTTCAGTTCGCATGCGGGTTTTCGCTGTCAGTCGGTCTGATTGTTCACAACCTGGGATAGTTCTCGATGCCAGACCTTCGTGGTCCTGTTTCAAAAATCCGCAAACACCGGTCTGCGCGTCTCTTTGGCAGACTTGTCTTCGCCGCTTGCGCGATGTCACAGCTCCGACGAAAGGGTCGCCCTCATGAAAATCGTCCTGCTCGACGCCCACACCGCCAATCCGGGAGATGTTTCCTGGGCACCCCTCGACGCCCTCGGCACCTGCGAGATTCATCCACGCACACCCGTTGACGAAACCGTGGCGCGCTGCGCGGGAGCCGCGGCGGTCATCACCAACAAAGCGCCCGTGACGCGTGCGATGATGGAGGCGCTGCCCGGCCTGAAGTACATCGGGGTCACTGCCACCGGCTATAACATCGTGGACACGGCGGCGGCAAAGGAGCGCGGCATCGTGGTCACCAACGTGCCCGGCTACAGCACCCCGGCGGTGGCGCAGCTCGTTTTCGCCCTGCTGTTGGAGCTGACCAACCACGCCGGGCATCACGCGCGGACAGTGCGCGACGGCCGATGGTCCGCGTGCCCGGATTTCTGCTATTGGGACCACCCTGTCATCGAGTTGGGCGGACGCACCCTGGGTGTCATAGGCTATGGCGATATTGGCGGCGCGGTGGCGCGCATCGCGCTGGCCTTTGGCATGAAAGTGCTGGCATCAAGGCGCGTGTGGAAAACGCCGCCGCCGGAGGGTGTTCAACCAGCCACGACCGATGAAATTTTCCGCCAAAGCGACGCCGTCACTCTGCACTGCCCGCTGACGGATGCCACGAAGCACCTCGTCAATGAGGGCACACTCGGTCTGATGAAGCCCTCCTCCTTTCTCATCAACACCGGCCGCGGCCCGCTGGTTGACGAGGCGGCGCTGGCCGCGGCGCTCAACGCCGGTCGCATCGCCGGCGCGGGGCTGGACGTGCTCTCCATCGAGCCTCCGCCGCCCGGCAACCCGCTCCTCACCGCGCGCAACTGCCTCATCACCCCGCATATCGGCTGGGCCAGCCGGGAGGCGCGCATCCGGCTCATTGAGCAGACAGCCGCCAATCTGCGCGCTTATCTCGATGGCTGCCCGGTGAATGTGGTGGGATGAAACCCGTCATTTCCCCGCCTTGTCCAATCCTTCTTTGATCTGCCGCAGCACCTTTTCGTCCTCCGGCCGCAGGGACAGGGCTTTTTGAAAAGCCTCGATCGCCTTTTGTGGCTGCTTCATGGCGAGATGTACGCGCCCGATGTGCTCGATGATCTCGGCGTCCTCGGCCTGCAAATCGGGGATCAGCGAAACGGCGCGCTCCAATTCGCGCAGAGCCTCGGTATGATTCCCCTTTTTAAAATGCCACCAGCCAAGGCTGTCCACATAGGCCGGGGTCTCAGGCTGCAGTTCGTTGGCCTTGAGGATCAACTCCCCAGCCTTGTCGAAATGACGGTCCAGTTCCAGCCACATGTAGCCCAGATAGTTCATGGCGCTCGCCGCCGCCTCGACATCCTCCTTGGGCGTGACCGTGATGGACTTCTCGAACATGCGTCCCGCGTCCTCATGCCTGCCGGCCCGCTCCAGGGTGACGCCGTATTGAAAATAAAAGCGGTGATTGACGAGCTCGGCCTGGTTGCTCTCCGCGAGAGCGGCCGCTTTTTCAAAGCAGGCCACCGCGTCATCCCATTGCTGCAGAGCACGGTTCGCCATCGCGGCCTGGACATGAAACATCGCCTGGTCGGGAAACAGCATGGCGCTGCGTTTGCAGAACTCGATCAGCTTCTCGTTCAGATAAGCGCGGAGCAGGGTTTCCCCCAGATGCAGATAATCCTCGGCGGAGCCGCCGCCCTTCTGGAGAGCGGTCTCGTAATGCGGGGCGGCCCTGGCGTACTCCTCGCGCAGCTCATAGGCCCGCGCCAGCATGCGCCTGTATTCCACATCGTCCGGCGCGTCCTCGACGATCTTTTCCAGCACGCGCAGCGCCTGCTCTTTTTCCTCGAAGGACTCGTGCAGCCGGTGCAGCAGCTTGCGCGCCTGCAGGCTGCCTGTCTGCCGGGAGATTTCCAGACACAAATCCCGGGCCGGACGAAGCTGATTGGTGAGCAAATAGTAGCGTGCCACCTCCAGCCGGGCAGCCTCGTCATCCGCCGGCGCGTGCCTGAGGGCGTTCTGAAAAAACACGTTCACCCGTGCCGTGTGCTCCTCGCGCATCTCCGCCTGGCCCAGCGGCCAGACTTTCTGCGCCGCCCTACCGAGCGTCAGCCAGTGCTGCGAATCGCTCACATTCTGCCGCGCCGCGCCGTCGAGCACACGCGCCGCCTCGTCTCGCTGCCCCTGGCTGAGCAGGGTCACCGCGGCGAAACCATGCACCTCCGCGCTGCGGGGAAACCGCTTCAATGCCCTGTCCAGCGTGAGCTTGGCGCGGTCGTTCTCAAAAGGATCGTCCGGCGCGTAAGTCGCGCAAAACCGCGCCAGGTTCAGGTAGGGCTCCGGGGCATCAGGATTGGCCTCCACCGTTTTCTCCAGCAAAGCCACCGCCGTTTCCCTGCCCCGGAAACTGTAGGCCAGCTCGGCGGTGTGCATGGCCAGCGAGGCGTTTGAGGGATCCACCTCCAACGCCTTGAGATAATGCTCCAGCGCCGCGCGCGGATTGTTTTCGACCTCCAGGCGGAGAGCGGTCGAGTAATGGGCAAGCGCGGATGCCACACGCTCCCCTCCGGCCTGCAGCCGCCTCCCCGCCGCGGCATCCACGGGAGGCAGTGAGAGGTCCGCATTCTGCGCTGGAATCCCTGCCGTGACGCCCAGCATGAAAAGCACCCGCGAGGGCATCTGGCGCATGAAACTCCCCGCCATCATGACATGAGCAAGCGCCGTGAAGACGGCAAAATAACCCGGTCGCCGGCCAATAGCCGCCCCGGCGAACGAAAATGGATTTCTCGCAGCGTGGGGGCGGATCATGTGGCCAAAATGGCGCTTACGCTTTGTAGCGCAAACGCTTCTTGTGGCGGTTGGCGCGCATGCGCTTCTTGCGCTTGTGCTTGTTGATCTTCGTCTTTCTGCGCTTTTTCAGCGATCCCATGTTCGTGTGTTCTCCTGTTTTCTTGCGCCGTCTCAGTGGACGACTTTGTTCAGCGGGTATTCCACGATGCCTTCGGCACCGAGAGATTTGAGCCGCGGGATGATCTCCCGCACGACAGATTCCGAGATGACCGTCTCCACGGCCACCCATTCCTGGTTCGCGAGCTGCGAAATGGTCGGCGAGCGCTCGCTGGGCAGGGCCTGCACCACCTCGGCGAGGCTGGCGGCGGGCACGTTCATTTTCAGGCCCACCTTGTCACGCGCCTCCAGGGCGCCCTTGAGTAGCAGCACCAGGGTCTCCATTTTCCGGCGCTTCCACTCATCCCGGTAGGCGGGCGGGCTTGAGACAAACTGCGGGTAGCTTTCCATCAGCGTGTCCACGATGCGCAGCTTGTTCGCGCGCAGGGAGCTGCCGGTCTCGGTGATGTCCACAATGGCGTCCACCAGTTCCGGCACCTTCACCTCCGTGGCACCCCAGCTAAACTCCACTTCGGCCTCCACGCCGTGCTTTGCCAGGTACGCCTTCGTCATGTCCACCGCCTCGGTGGCGATGCGCCTGCCCTGCAAATCCTTGACGGTCTTGATGGGCGAGTCCTCCGGCACCACCAGCACCCAGCGCGTGGGCTTCGAGGTGGCGCGGCTGTAGCGCAGGTCCGTCAGCACCTCGACTTTGGCGTTATTTTCCGCGATCCAGTCCCTGCCCGTGATTCCGCAGTCCAGGAAGCCGTGGTCCACATAACGTCCAATTTCCTGCGCGCGCAGCAGGCGCAGCTCCAGTTCATCGTCATCAACCGTGGGCCGGTAGGACCGGGAGGAGACCACGACGTTGAACCCCGCGCGCTTGAACAATTCAAGCGTTGGCTCCTGCAGGCTGCCCTTCGGCAGGCCAAGGCGGAGGATGTTTTTGGGTTCGCTCATCAGGTCGGGGAAAAGGGCGCGCAAAGTAGCGGGCTTTGGCCGGGTGCAAAGGATTATTTGGGTTCGTAAAACAAAACCCAATTTTCAGCATCCCCTGACACCATCCCGGTCTGAAGTTAAGCCCGATGCTAAAGTTTGAGAAAAAAATCTTGCCATTTGGATTACATGCGTAATCCTTGGATCACAATCGTAATCCCAAATGCCCGACAAAACTGACATCACCGCCACACCCCGCATCTCCGACGCTGAATGGACGGTAATGAAAGTACTATGGGAACGCGGCACCAGCACGCTCGGCGAGGTCGTCCGTGAACTCGAAGGCCGACTTTCCTGGAAGCCTCGCACTGTGCAGTCCCTCATCCGCCGTCTCACTGAAAAAGGCGCCCTCGCCGTCGAGGCCGTGGGCCGTGAGTTCCGCTACACGCCCGCCGTTGCCCAGGACCAGTGCCAGCATGAAGAAAGCGTGAGTTTTCTCGACCGAGTCTTTAATGGCCGCCTCACCCCCTTCGTCGCCGGCCTCATGGAGCACGAGGAAGTCACGAAAGACGACCTCGCCGCCCTTCGTGAAGTGCTCGCCCAGGCCGAGCACAAACTAAAGAAGTGAGCACACACTCAATCGTCCTCGTCCTCCTACTCGAACTCGTCCTCGATCCCAACGATCTCGTGAGAAGTCAGATGTGAAAAGTCAGAAGTAGCTCCGCCCCGCTGCCAATTTTCAGTTTTCAGTTCTCAATTTTCAATCCCAACCCGCGCCATGACCGCCGACTCCCTCCTCCACTGGCTCCAGCGCACCTCCCTTGAGGCCAGCATCCTTATTTTCGCCGTGCTCGGCCTGCGCCTCATGCTCGGCACGCGACTCTCACCCGCGTGGCGCATCGGCCTGTGGATGCTCGTCGGAGCGAAGCTGATGCTCCCCGCCTTCATCCCGGCCGGATTTGGTCTTGGAGCTTGGGCAAAAGAGGAGACTGCGGCCGTGACCGAGGTCATCCAGGCCGCATCGCCAGCGAAACAAACCTCCGTCCTCGCACTGAACACCATTTCCTCCCCGGATGTGCCCGCAGAGCGCAGTTGGTCGTTTTCTCTTCAAATTCTGCTCACCTGGATCTGGCTGCTCGGCGCGGCAGCCGTGCTTTTGGCCGCGTTGTTTCGCCAGCGCCGCTTTGATCGCTACCTGCGCACGCGACGCATCGCAAACGACCCGCATCTTTGTTCCCTGCTGCGTTCGCTCAGTTCTCGTGCTGGCGTGTCGCAGCCTCCCCAGGCCGTCCTCATGCCCGCGGGCACCACGCCCGCCATGGTCGGCATCCGCCAGCCCAAGCTGCTGCTGCCGGAGGATTGGAGCACACGCTTCGATGAGAAAAGCCTCAGACACGTCGTGCTGCATGAGCTGCTGCATGTGAAACAGCACGACCTCCTCTGGAACTGGGCCGCCACCGCCGTGCAGGCGCTGCATTGGTTCAATCCGCTCGTCTGGTTCGTCGTGTCACGCTTCCAGGCCGACCGCGAACTGCGCTGCGATGCCGGAGCGCTTGCCATTCTCTCTCCCGCAGAGCGGCTCGACTACGGCCACACGCTTCTCCGCATCCAGGAAACATTCTTCGCACCACCGGCCATTGCAGGGTTGGCTCCATGCGTGCGCAACCACCCCACCCTGCGTCAACGCATCCTCATGATCGCCACCCCGACCACCCGCCAGCCCGTCATTCAAGCCCTGCTCGTCCTCACGCTCAGCGTGCTGGCCGGCTACTCCTTCACCACCGCCCGCGCCGCCGAAAAAGAAGTCCCGCCCAAGGTCCGCGAAGGCTCCACCACCGCAAAACCGTCAACAGAGTCACCACGGTCAACAGAGTCCCCAAAACCCGCCATGAAGGACGGCGAACGCGAAGGCGGCAAACCCTCCGCAGAGCAGCGCGAATCCGGCAAACCCAGCGCCGAACGCGACGGCACCCGCAAACCCGGCCCCCGCGATGGCGAAGGCGAAAAGAAACCCGGCATGCGCGACGGCGACCGTCCCCGCACCGGCGAACGCGACGGCGAAAAACCGCGCACCGCCCCCCGCGACGGCGAAGGCATGAAAAAAGCCGGTGACCGCGACGGCGAATCCCCCAAAAAACCGTCAGCAGAGTCAACCAGGTCAACAAGGTCCAAAGAGTCCGGTGAAAAGCCCTCCGGCGAAGTCATCACCATGCACGTCCCCGCCAGCGGCGACACCATCCTCATCAACGGCCAGGAGCGCCCCCTCAGCGGCCTCCGCGGCTTCCTCAAAGACTTCCTCCCCGAGCACCCCGGCGCCCGAGTCATCGTCTCCGGCGATGCCGACACCCCACTCAAGTCCCTCCATCAAATCCTCGACGCCGTCCGCGACAACGGAAACAAGAACGTGGGCATCAAGGCGGAGTGATTAGCAATCCTCCCATAAAATGCATTTTATGGGACTCATAAAATGATTGACGTGGATAATTATATGGGTTTCATATGGGCATGTCAGCAATAGCTGGCTGCAACACCAAACCAATATGTCTGATTACATCACACCTGATAAAGTCACTTCACCACGTCGTCAGTGGGCACTGATTCGAGTTCTCGAAACGGGCGACAAGCCTGATAGTTTTGGGAATCGCGTCGCCATAGCCATCGGGAAATGGGAGGGGGAACCAGTTCTGGCCATGCGCTGGAACGGAAGCAAGGGAAGTCCAATCGGAACCCCTCAGTCTCGGGGGCTTCCCACATGGTTTATCATTCCCGGAAGGCTTGGAGAAGCTGTGATCAAAACGCTTTCCGCTGATGATCAGAGAATGGTCCGAGCCATCATGGCAGAACCCCAGTGAATTCTCTGCCAACATTCAACCTACGAAACTGCCATGAAGTACTACTGCAAGCACTGCGGCTCTAGCGCATCCAGCATTGCCTCACTGACAAACGGATACTGCGCACGCCATCCCCTCGGTGGGAATAAAGGCAAACATGCCCTTTATGAAGGGAGCGAGAAAGACAGATATGAATGCAAATTCTGCGGTTCAAGCGCCTCAAGTTTAGCTTCACTTACCAACGGTTATTGCTCCCGTCATCCCGCCGGAAGCAACAAAGGTAAGCATGAACCGGCGCTATAACCGCACAAGAGTTAAGACACGTTAACCCAGTGATCATCGCCGAAGTCCGGTAACTCCTCGCATTCAGACTTCGGCGATCTTTCACAGACTTCGATCAGCTATGCTAAAGCGATTTCTCCTCATCTTCTCAATCGCGTTCTCCGCTCACGCGGCTCCTCCCGCCGAAGTCACCGCCGCGGCGATCAAAGCCGTCACCTTCTACCACGCCCACGCGGCGGCCCACGGCGGTTACGTTTACCGCTACAGCGCCGATTTCACGCTGCGTGAGGCGGAGGGCATTCCCGGCCCCGACACGATCTGGATTCAGCCGCCGGGCACGCCCGCGGTCGGCATGGCGATGCTGGATGCTTACGAGGCCACGAAGGACGAAAAGTGCCTCGCCGCCGCGGTGGAGGCTGCGCGATGCGTTTCGCGCACGCAGCTCGCTTCGGGCGGTTGGGACTACTCGGGCCATTTCGATGCCAAGGGCCGCGAATCGAAGAATTATTGCCGCAAGGCCGATGGCACGGCCATTCCTCGCACGCAGACGGCCACGCGCGAGGCTGGCTGGCACAACTGGCGACGTCAGGACAAGAAAAACTACGCCACCTACGACGACGATGTCTCCCAGACCGCCACGCGCTTGCTCGTGCGCGTCGATCACGCGCTCGGTGGCAAGGACGCCGAGATCAAAGACGCCGCCGACTTCGCGCTGCGCACGATCATGATGACGCAGTATCCCGCCGGTGGTTGGAGCGCGAATTTCGACGACGCGCCCACCTTTCCGCCGCCCGTCGAAAAGTATCCCATCAAGCCCGCGAACTACCCGCAGGACTGGCCGCGCAAGTGGCCGAAGGACTTCAGCGGCTGCTACGTGCTCAATGACAACACGCACGCCACGCTGATGAGCACGCTGCTCCTCGCCTGGCAGCTCCGTGGCGATGCCCAATACCTCGAGGCCGCGAAACGCGGCGGCGACTTCCTCCTGCTCGCGCAGATGCCCGATCCGCAGCCCGCCTGGGCGCAGCAATACAACGCCGACATGCAGCCCGTGTGGAGCCGTCAATTCGAGCCCACTGCCATCAGCGGCCGCGAAAGCCAGGCCGCCATGTGGGCGCTGCTGAAGCTCGCCGCCGCCACCGGCGACAAAAAATACCTCGCGCCCGTCGCCAAGGCCATCACCTACCTCCGCACCGTGCTCCTGCCCGGCAACAAGCTCGCCCGCTTCTACGAACTGAACACGAACAAGCCCCTCTACTTCGAGCGCGGCCCCGGCGGCAAAGGTTTCGAACTCACCTACTCCGATGCCAAAGCCTCCTCGAACTACGGCTGGGTCTGGGACAGCGAACTCGACGCCCTGCAAGCTGCCGGCAGCCGGATCGCCCGTGGCGAGCCCGTCACCTTCCCCCGCACCGAAAAAGAACGCTGGTCCTCCCCGCCCACCGACGCCGACATCGCCACCATCCTCAAAGAACAAGCCCCCAACGGCTCCTGGCCCGTCACCGATGACGAACGCGGCTGGATGCGAGATGAAAGCGGCAAGAAAACGAAGCCCGCCGGCGGCGTGATCTACAGCCTCGACTTCGTCCAAAACGTCAAAGCCATGAGCGCGTGGCTGAAAGCCAAGGGAGGCGTGAAATGAAGCACTGTCCGGCCGTAAGGCGGGGGTGAAGACAATCATTCATAGCGCCGAATCCGGCCGCCGGCACATGTCCCGGAAGCCGGATGTCTGGGCGCCGCGTATGCAGCGTTATCGGAAGACTTTCCCACCGACCTCACCCCGCTCCGCTTTTTCCCCGGCCTTTGCCGAACTGGCGAGCGGCATTTAGCACGCTCTCCGGGTTGATTTTCGTTCGTAATTACGCCATGCGGAGTTTCAGACCGCCGCCCCGCCACAGACCATGCACTCCTCACTCGAACTCAAACGCGAAGTCGAAGCCATCCAGATTCCCAGCGGCGACTCCATCCGGCTGCCCCTGGGCATGAAGGTCATCATCACCCAGTCCCTCGGCGGCACCTACACGGTGGCCACCGACTTCGGCCTGGCGCGCATCTCCGCCAAGGACGCCGACGCGCTGGGCATTGACCCGGACGCCTCCGCCCGCGACTCGGAAAGCAGCTCGTCCAACGTGCCCGAAGACGCCACCGAACTCGAAGGCGCGGTATGGAACCAGCTCAAAAATGTCTATGACCCCGAAATCCCCGTGAACATCGTTGACCTCGGCCTCGTGTATGACTGCCGCATCGAGCAGGACGCGGAAGGCAAAAACCGCGCCGTGGTGAAAATGACGCTCACCGCCCCCGGCTGCGGCATGGGTCCCACCATCGCCGCCGACGCGCAAAGCCGCATCATGACCATTGAGGAGATGGACGATGCCGTCGTCGAACTGGTCTGGGATCCGCCGTGGAACAAGGAAATGATCTCCATCGAGGGCAAGATGAAGCTGGGGATGATCTGAGGGCATCCTCCCGGCGTTGACGCCCGCGCTTTCTCAAACGCGTCATCGAGAGGAGCATTGCGTGCTGCCAAACTCGGTTTTGTGGTTTAGAAATGAGCGCGCCTCCGCGTTCACATATCCACCCCCGCATGTCCTCCACCCTGGAATCCACCGCGCCCGCCGCCGAGAAAAAGGTCGAGAAGACCGAGGCGGGCAATTATTTCGTCTCGAACTACCCGCCCTTCTCGTTTTGGAAGCCTGAGCAAATCCCGGCGGTGAAGGAGGTGCTGGCGCGCGCCGCGCCGGCGGATGTCCCGCTTGGCGTGTACTTCCACATTCCCTTCTGCCGGAAGCGCTGCCATTTCTGCTACTTCAAGGTTTACACCGACAAAAACGCGCAGGAGATCAAGGGCTACATTGACGCCGGAATGCGCGAAATGGCGCATTACGCCGCGCAGCCTTATATCGCAGGGCGCAGGGCGCACTTCGTCTATTTTGGCGGCGGCACGCCGAGCTACCTGAGCGTGCCGCAGCTCAAGGACCTGACTCGGAGAATGAAGGACCTCGTCTCCTGGGAGGGCGCGGCGGAGGTGGCCTTCGAGGCGGAGCCGGGCACGCTGAACGAGAAAAAGCTGGAGGGCATCCGCGAGGTGGGCGTCACCCGCCTGAGCCTGGGAGTCGAAAATTTTGACGACCACATTCTGGAGACCAACGGCCGCGCGCACCGCAGCGGCGAGATTGAAAAATCCTACCGCTTCGCCCGCACGCTGGGCTTCGAGCACATCAACATTGACCTCATCTCGGGCATGATGAACGAGACCGAGGAAAACTGGCGGACCTGCGTGGAGAAGGCCGTCCAGCTAGGGCCGGACGCCGTGACGATTTACCAAATGGAGGTGCCCTACAACACGACCATGTACCAGCAGATGAAGGCCGAGGGCAAGGTTACCGCCCCCGTGGCCGACTGGCCCACGAAGCGCCGCTGGGTCAGTTACGCCTTCGACGAGTTTGTCAAAGCGGGCTACACCGTCACCAGCGCCTACACGGTGGTGAAGGACCCGAGGCGCATCAAGTTCATCTACCGCGACTCGCTCTGGGAGGGCTCGGACCTGCTCTCCTGCGGCGTGGCCTCCTTCGGCCATCTGGGCGGCGTGCATTACCAGAACCAGGCGGACATCGGCCCCTACATGCAGCTTCTGGACGCCGGCGTCCCGCCGATTTTCCGCGCGTATCAAACCAACTCTGAGGAGCGCTTCGTGCGCGAGTTCATCCTGAAGATGAAGCTTGGCCGCAGCGAGTTCGCCTATTACCAGGAGAAGTTTGGCGTCAATCCGCGCCGGTTCTTCGCACAGCAGCTTGAGTGGCTCGCGCACGAGGGCTTCGCCTCCCTGGACGACGATTCCATCACCCTCACGCGCGACGGCCTCCTGCAAGTGGACCGCCTGCTGCATGATTTCTTCCTTCCCCAGCACCGTCAATATGCCCGCTACACTTGACGCCGGAAAAACAGCCTCCTCACAGGCGCACTCCCACGAGGACATTCTCGCCCCGCTGGTCTTCTTTTACGGCATCGGCAGCGCCAGGCCGCGTGTCACCTTCATCCAGCCGGAGGAGTTGCCCGATCACGAGCGCTGGCTGCTGGATCATGACATGGACATGACGCCGCGCCTGCGCGAAGGCCACGGCAGCGAAATTGACCTCGACGTGCATGCCAGGGCGCGCATCGGCGACTACCTCGTGCGCGCCTCCGTGCTCAACCGCCGCAGCGACGGCAAACCGGTCGAGTTCGGCGCCATCGGCATCCACCTGGACCTGCTGCCGGAGGCCGCGCGCGCGCAGGTCATCGAGGGGCGCGTGCCCTTCGGCGCCATTTTGGAAAACCACGCCGTTCCGCACAGCAGCCATCCGCGCGGCTTCTTCCGCATCGCCGTGGACGCGCGCCTTGCCGAGCTTCTCGGCGCCACCAGCGGCCAGATCTTGTTCGGCCGCTGCAACGAGCTGCGCCACGGCGGCGGACGCGTTCTGGCCGACGTGGTCGAGGTGCTGCCACGCGGGATTTGACAAAGCGGCGGGTTCAATCTTGGATTCGGCCATGATCCACGGTTTGCTTGATGCCACCCAGGTCGTTGCCACTGTCGAACTGGACGGCGCCCCTCACGAAGTCTGCTGCGAGGCGGAGGCGAGCCATGACCGCCGGACCAACCTTCTCACCGTCAGGCTCCATGCGTTCGTTCGGGCGATGGAGCAGGATCACATCGGCGAGACGGCCACGCCCGCGTGGCTGCCGGAGCCGGAAACGGTGACGGAGTCCGTGGACCTGGACGAGGCCCATGAAATGGCCGAGGACATCTTCGCGAGCTGGAACCGGCGCGTGCTGGCGGCCCTGCCCAGAAATCCGTGATCCTCAGCGCAGCAGACTGCGGGCGATGATCGAGTCCACCGGATTGAAATCATCCGTGAAAACCACGCCGCTGGCCGGCGCCTGGCGCGCGGGTATGTGGCTGGCGGCGAGGCGCGCGGCCACGCTGCCGCTGGTGTGGCGGCGGCCGGTGACGCTTTCCAGCCGGTTTTGATGTGAGGCCATGATGATGATGTTCTGCACCGTCTGCCGCACGCCGGGATGCACGGCGAAGACCTCCACATTCGGAAAAACCTCCCGCAACGTGGAAAGCATGCCGCCCAGCAGCTCGGCGTGCCGCCCCTGCACGGCGGAGATGATGTTCATCAGATAGACGCCATCGGGGGAAAGACGGTCGGACACGAGCTGAAAGAACTCGCGCGTGGCCAGATGCGGCGGGATGGCGTGGACGCCGTTGTAAGCGTCGCCGAAAATCATGTCCCAGCGGTTGTCCGCGCGGATGCGCAGGAAGTGGCGCGCGTCGCCCGCGTGCGCCCTCACCTTCGGATGCTTGTCCAGGTTGAAAAACTCGCGCCCCACCTCAATGACCTGGGGGTCCAGTTCCGCCACGTCCACCGAAGCGCCGGGATGCTCGCGCGAAAGCTCGCACGGCATGCCGAAAGCTCCCGCGCCAATGAACAAAGCGCTGGAGATTTTTCTCCCGTCCATCGCGGCCAGACGCCAGAAGTGCTGGTAGTCGAGGATCAGCGCTCCGGTGTCCGGATTGATGCCGCCCTCGGAAGTGGAGTCGAGCTGCAGACGGCGCTCGCGGCGCGGCGCGGCGCCGGTTTCGATGACCTTGATGTGATGATAGTAGGACTCGCGCTCGTGGATGACAGACTCGTTCGCGGGCGTTTTTGACACGGCGCTGGTCCCGCCCGCCAGCACTGCGGCCACGACCACTCTGACGCCGCTTTTCATCAGCACCCGCCCGAGGGCGAACGCGCACAGCGCAAGAAGAAGCAGAAGCAGGGCGCAGCCGATGAAGATGGACTTCACGCCGAAAGCCCCCAGCAGCACGAAGCCAGAGAGAAACGTGCCGACGAAGCTGCCCAGCGAGCCGAGCATGCTCACCGTGCCCGCCGCGCCGCCGACATGCGTGTCCTTCCACGTCAGGCTGTAAAGGCGCACCGAGGCCGGCGAGACGGCGCCGAGCAGCGCGCCCGGCACAGCCAGCACGAGCAGCGAATAAAAAATCGGGCCGTCAATGAAACCGCTGCCCTCAAGCACGGGCGTGATCAGCGCGCCCAGCGCCGGAATGGCAAAGGTGAGCACAGCCGCCACCGCCAGCAGCCAGCCGAGCACCTCCATGCCCGCTCGCCTGTCTGCCAGCCTGCCGCCGAGGTAGCCGCCGATGCTGAAGGAGATGAGGATCACCCCGATGAGCGCTGTCCAGGTGTAGATGCTGTTGCCAAACATCGGCGCCAGCAGGCGCGCGGCGCTGATCTCGATGACCATCATGGCCGCGCCCGCGCAAAAGCAGGCCGTGCCGAGATAAAGACGCTCCAGGCGCGCGAGGCCGGCGGTGGGTTCGGGGGATTTGGGCATGGGGAATCAGGGGAAAACAGAAGAGACTCAGTCGTTGTAAAACACCAGCGCCAGGATGCGCCAGCCTTTGGAGTCGCGCGCGAGCGTGAAGTAGTCCACTCCCGTGACCACCTCCCTGCCCTTCTCCAGCCGCCACGGCACCTCGGCGCAGGCCACGCGCGTGTCGCCGCTGATTTTCATGGCCGCGGGCGTCTCCTTCATAGGCACCGGGGAGCGCTCGTGCCCCAGCTTCTGCCCGTGCAGGAAATCAGTCAGCCCCTGACTGGAGGAGCGCCCGTTTTTCTCGACGAAGACCACGCGCGCCGCCGGATCAAAGCACGCGCCGTAGCCCTCCATGTCCCGCGCGGACCAGGTGGAGAAGTAGCGATCCAGGAACGCGCTGATCTCAGCCCTCCGCGGATGCTCGGCCGCGCCGCCGCACCCGGCGAGCAGCCAGCAGATGGAAAGAAAGACAGCGGTCGGCGGGCGCATGGGCGGATCAGTCTTCGAGCTGCTCCTCCGGCACGCCCATCAACGCCAGGATGCGGTTCAGATCCTCGACACCGTAATAGTCAATCTGGATGTGCCCCTTCTTCTCCCCGTGGGTGATGGCCACTCCGGTGATGAGCCGGTCCATGAGCCGCTGCTTCACGGCGGCAATGGCGCGCGCCTCCTCGTTGTCGCCAAGCTGCGGCTTGGGCTGCGGCGGGTGCAGCACCGCCTGCGCCAGCTTTTCCGCGCCCCGCACCGTGAGGCTGCGGCGCACGATCTCGTCGGCGGCCTTCTCCTGCTCGCCGGCGTCCTTGAGTGTCAGCAGCACCTTGGCGTGCCCGGTGCTCAACTGCCTGCCGGAGAGCATTTTCTGCACCGGCTCGCACAGGTCCAGCAGGCGCATGGTGTTGGCCACGGTGGCGCGGTTTTTGCCCACGCGCTGGGCGATGTCCTCCTGCCTCATGCCGAAATCCTTCGACAGCCGCTCATAGGCGCGCGCCTCTTCGATGGGGTTCAGATCCTCGCGCTGCAGATTCTCGATGAGCGCCATCTCCAGCACATCCTTGTCGCTGGCCTGGCGGGTGATGACCGGCACTTCGGCCAGCCCCAGCTCCCGCGAGGCGCGGTAGCGGCGCTCGCCAGCGATCAGCTCCAGCTTCCCGTTCACAGGCCGGACGATCAGCGGCTGGATGATCCCGTGCTCGCGGATGGAATCCATCAGCTCGCGGAGCTGCTCCTGCACAAACTCCTTGCGCGGCTGCAGCGGGCTGGGCACCACCTGGTCCATCGGAACACGGTTCACCACATCCCCCGGCGCGGGTTGCGCCAGAGGGGGCGGACTCGCCACCCCTTTGACCGCCGAGGGCGCCGAGATCAGCGCGGCGAGTCCTTTTCCAAGTGCAGATTTAGCCATAGGGCGGCGAGGTTAATGAGCGCGCCCCGGATGGCAAACTGCTTTTGCCACGCCGCCTCCGCAGCCTTGAATTTGCGTTGTTTTTTTGCGCGCGGAGCGCCGCGGACGCCCCATTTCACAGCGCCGGGATTTTGGATGCGCGCGGCCTTGCCTCAGCCGCGCGCCATTTCCGCCTTCATCGCTTGCGCCAGTTTCGGCAGGACTGCGGAGGTGATCTCATCATCGCTCAAACCGCGCTGGTAACGCGCGGTGAGCAGGCCGTCGAGATCACTGAGGCTGGGTATGCCCTGATCGGGCTGCACGAGGAACGCGCGCGCCGAAGTGTGCTGCCCGATGAACATGCCCAACTCCAGGATGACGTTGCCAATGGGCATGCGGTCGTCGGCAGGGTCTTTGCCGACACTTTTGTCCAGCCAGCGCGGCAGCCAGTCAGGCTTGCGCCTGCGCGGGGAGAAGCTGTCCTGAGGACCGATGATGCAAACGGCCATCTGATAGCGGGAAAGAGCGCCCTCCAAAGCGCCCAGAATCGAGCCTCCAAGGCTGAGAGCCTTCGTCCAAAGATCGAGATGAAGCTGTGGGAGTTCCGACTGCAAGGCAGCCTGGATTTTTTCCGCCAGAGGAATGCCCGCAGTGGTGGAGGCCAGGAAGACGGATGGTCGCGCGGGCAGGCGGCAGGGCGCGCGCTCGGCCTGGAATTCGCGCAATGCCGACTGGTGAAAGTCCGCCAGCCCTGCCAGCAGCGGCTCAATGCGCTCGCTGATCTGCTGATAGGCGCCTCCTTTGACCAAATCGGCGTGGATGCGCGGCCACTGCGAGGGGTCTGCCACGGCTTGGTCGAGTTGTTTGACGATCCGGTTTACGTCTGCCACGGCATCACGCAGGTGCTCCATGAGAGCCTTGGCATCCGGGGTGTCTTTGGAGAGCTTGGCAAAGATGCGCTTCGTCTCGAACAGGGCGTGCAACTCATTGTGCAGAACCATCGCGAGACGGTGATGATGGCCGGCCTCTCCGGAGTGCTCAATGCCCAGTTCCAAACCGTGCAGGTCGGCCTGGGTGCTGGCCATCTCAAGCGCCTCGCGCAGGATGGAGCGGCATACGAGCTTGTTCAGTGCCTGGATCATCATGGCCGGCAGGAGGGGGATGGTCAGGCCGCCAGCCTTCGGGCTGCCGCCTGCTTGCGCAGGGAGCGCAGGAACGCCTCCCGCCCCTCGTCGAGCCTCTGCGCGATGAGTCTCGCGCGCAGGGAAATGTTTTCGTGAAAACGGGCGAACTCGATTTGCTGCACGGCTTCAAGCGTGTCACATGGAAAAGCACTGATGAGCGCCGCCGCCTCCTCGAATTCGGCGCGAGCCTCGCGGGCAGGGTCCAGGATTTCATCGCTGACGGATGAACTGCCGAGTTGGGTGCCGAGGTAGATGAACTTGTCACGAGCGGCGCGGCATGCGGCCTTGGCAGCGGAAAAGGTGACGCAAACGCGTAAATTTCCGATGGCTGCATCCCATGCGGATTTCACTTCCTCCCAGGTCAAGGGACGCACATCATAGGGCTGGACGGACGTGGGATCAGCGGTGATTGAGGCCATGATTTGGGAAGGCTGTAGCAGAGAACCGGCCAGGAGGTCAAAGGGAAGTTTAAATAAACGCCTCCCCTTAGAGTCCGGCCGAGTCCGGCATCATCAGACATCTTTGTCGTTATGCCAGCGGGAATTTCAAGCCCTGCATGCCCCCTTTGAATGGCGGCTGGCGGTTCATCCCATTGGGATCAAAATCCAACACGCCTTCCCTCAAGGCTGCGATGCCGCCGGCGGCGGCGGCGACACTGGCAGTGCGCCGGGGGGGGCGGCTGCTGGTGCAGGGTTTGCGGAGGGCGAAGTGGCCGGGACTGCCGCACCCGGCGTGGCGGGGACATCCGCGGATGCCGGCGCGGCGGCGGGAGCGGCAGCCGGGGTCTCCGGCGTGGTGGTGGCGATGGGGTCGGCGACGGGCGGATCGGGCTTTTTGAAAAGGTCCTCCCAGCGGTGCATGACGGCGGCGGCGTTTGACGTGCCGATCTCCTCCAGATACTCGGCGCAGCGCTCGTGCCAGCGGTCGAGATCGGGCGGACCGAAGGGCTTTTCGGCGGTGCCAGGAAAGATGACATAGGTGACTTTGAGCTCGCTCTCCGGACGGCGGTAGGGGGTGGCTTTGTCGTTGATGGTCTTTGCCATGAGCAGGGAGGCCTCGCCCATTTTTTGCGTGGGGCCGTAGTCGCCGCAGATGGCGGGGTAGATTTTGCCGCCATGCACCACGACGGCGTAGTCGCCGATTTTCGGCGTGTGCGGGTTGCTGTCGGCGTATGGGCGGAAGAGCAGGGAGATGACGATGAAGGGGTCTTTCTCGGCGATGAGGCTGCTGCGCGCCTTCATGTCCTTAATCTCAAGGTCGAGCTGGCTGATCTGGGCGCGCAGGTAGGCGTTGCGCTCGGCGCTGAGGCCCTTGACGGCGTATTCTTCCCTGGCCTTTTTCAGCCGCGCCTCCCACCTGGAGAGCAGCGGGTTCGGCGTCTTGGTGCGCTTGCCCCAGGCGTAGCTGGTGAAGGGCTGGTAGTAGTCGGACATGTAGATGTACTCGTCCAGGGTCGGCATCCGGTCGCCGTCGGAGCCGTCAGCCACCACGTCCATCTCGGACTGGATGAGCAGGGCTTTGCGATTGGAGACGGGGTGGGTGAGCTCGAGGATGGTCTCGCAGTCGAAGAAATTGTGGCGGTCGAGCACGCGGTTGAGGCGGGTGATGTCGCGCTGGATGCCGCGGGTTTTGTTCTCGTAGAGCTTGTGGTAGAAGCCGGAGACCCTGGAGGCGGGGATCATGGCGTCGAGGCCGGGCAGCAGTGATGGCAGGGCGGGATTGATGCGGGAAAGCTCCTGGAGGCTTTGGTTGGCCTTCGGCACGCGCACGGTGAGTTGGAACTCGGCCTTGTAGGCTTCGGGGTCGAGCCGCTCCAGGCTCGCATAGGTGCCCTGCTCCATAAGCAGGTTGCTCTTGATGGTGATGCCGTTGTACAGCGTGGCCACGTCCACCTCCTTGCGTGGGATGAACGCATCCGGCAGGGGCGGCGGCGGCGCAGGCACTTCCTTGACGACCTCCTTGACCACTTCTTTGACGATCTCCCTCGGCGGCGCCTGGACGATCTTCTCCACCTCCTTCGTGACGACCTGGGTGCGCTCCTCCTTCCACGCGGTGGCGATCTCTTTGAGCGCGGTTTTGATCCTGCCCGCGAACGGCGTGAAAGGCAGCACCAGCAGCATGGCGATGATCACCAGCACCAGCAGCCGGCTGAGCGAGGCGATGACACCCGGCCCCCTCGGCGGCGGCGGCGTTGGATCATCGGAAAGCGGAGTCGTGGGCGTGGAGTCTCTCATTTCGGCGGCGGGGGTGCTGCGGAAACCTTGGCCCGCGCGTGCCGCGCCCGCAAGAGCCTGTGCAGCACGAAACGCGGCAGATGGCGGAACAGGCAGGCCGCCGCCTTCACGCCCGCGCCCGGAAACACCAGCGGCCCGCCATTTTCCAAAGTCCGCAGGGCAGCCGCCACCACCGCCTCCGGCGGCTGGCGCAAAACACCCTGCCCCGCGCGGTCCGTGTCCGTGCCATCCGGGCGGCGCGCCGCCTTGCTGAAGCCGGTGGGCGTGGGGCCGGGGCAGACGCAGGCCACCGCCACGCCCTCCGCCTCCAGCTCCACGGACAGCGCCAGGGAAAAGCGGGTCATGAACGCCTTGCTCGCCGCGTAGCAGGCCGTGTCCGGCATGGGCAGCTCCCCCGCCAGGGAGCTGACATTGAGGATGCCCCCCGGCCTGCGCAGGAGCGGCAGCAACGCGCGCGTGAGCAGCACCGGAGCCGTCATGTTCAAGTCCAGCATCAACCGCAGCTTCGCCGGGTCCGCCGTCGCCAAAGAGCCGTAGTCACCCATGCCCGCGTTGTTGATGAGCAAATCCGGCCCGAAGCGCGACTCGGCAAGCCGCCTTTCCACCTCCCCTCTGCCCTGCTCGTCCGCCAGGTCCGCCGCGCACAGCTCGACACGCAGCGCCGCGTTCACCCGCGCGCACTCCGCCCGCACCGCCTCCAGCGCCGCCTCCCCGCGCGCCACCAGCATCAGCGCCGAGGCGCGGGGCGCGAGCTGCCTGGCAAACTCCGCGCCAAGCCCGGAGGACGCGCCGGTGATGACGGCCCGGCAGCCGCTGAGAGTGAATGAGGTCATGGCAAGGCTTGCGCCAGAGCCGGCGCGCGGGACCATGAGCCACGCGCCCATGACCATCAACAACCTTTCCCAACAGTCCCCATTCACCACCAAGGACGGCAGCACCATTCGCAGCATCCTCGACCGCACCAATGCGCCAGTCGCGAACCAAAGCCTCGCCGAGGCCACCATACCTGTCGGCAAGGCCACCGAACGTCACTACCACAAGCTCAGCGAAGAATTCTACTTCATCCTCGAAGGCACCGGCACCATGGAAATCAACGGTGAGGAGCGCCCCGTCACCCCCGGCGATGCCATTTTGATCCCGCCGGGAGCCTGGCATCAGATTACCGCTTCGCAGACCCTGCGCTTCCTCTGCTGCTGCGCGCCGCCCTACAGCCATGAGGACACCTGTTTCGAGTGACACCCTTCAAGGAGTGTCGAGGCGCTTCGCCTCGCCCGGTTGCCGAGTTTTGGGAGGCGGGGCGCTCCACCCTCGAAACGCGCAGCAGGGCCGCCTCCGGCGTCGTCGAGAGCGAGCTGCAGGTGTGAATGACCGGTCCGCGTCGCATGCGCCTTATGTCCAAGCGCAGCGGGCTGAGGATGGCGGGCCCGCTTTTCCGCCGGGCGCACTTGCCAGCCATACGCGAAGCACGCAATTTGCGCTCACATGCCCACCCGCTCACAGCCCATGCCAGAGGCCGCCCGCGCAAACGTGGCATTTCTAACCACGCGATGGAGCCGCGTGATGCTGGCCGGGCAGGAGGACATGGATTCGGCGCAGGAAGCGCTGGCAGGCCTCTGCCAGGACTACTGGTATCCGCTCTACGCCTACTGCCGCAGGCAGGGCCTGGAAATGCATGACGCGCAGGATGCCACGCAGGGTTTTTTCAATCATCTGCTGGAGGCTGGCACGCTCCAGCGCGCGAGGGCGGAGCAGGGGCGGTTCCGCACCTTTCTGCTCGGCTCGCTGCGGCATTTCCTGGCGAATGAGCGCCGCCATCAAAATGCCGCCAAGCGGAGCGGAGGCGCGGTGGTTTCCTTTGATGAAATGGCCGCCGAACAGCGCTTTGCCAGCGAGCCTGCGGACTCGGCCACGCCGGAGAGCCTGTTTGAGCGCGGATGGGCCTTTGCCCTCATCGAGCGCGTTTTCCGCCGCCTGGAGGACGAGTATCTGGCCGCGGAAAAACACGCCCTTTTCTCCGCCCTCCGACCACTGCTGACCGCTGAGTCCGCACGCCCTGGCCACGAGGCGCTGGCCGTCAGCCTGGGCATGAGCACGGCAGCGGTGGGCACGGCGGTCTTCCGCATGAGGCGGCGCTATGGCGAGCTGATGCGGGAGGAGATCGCGCAAACCGTGGCCTCCCCCGCCGAGGTGGAGGAGGAGATCGCCCACCTGATCCGCGTGGTGGCGCGCGGCTGAAAAAGTCTGTCAAGAAGCCGTGCCAACGGGTGAGAACCCCAGTGCAAATCCCATCCATGCCCTCCAAAGCCCACCCCCCGACCGCCCCCGGCACCTGTGCCGCGTGCGGCGCGGTGCTGCCGCCGGACGCGCCCCTGGGGCAGTGCCCGCGCTGCCTGCTGGGCTTTGCCAGCGGCCTGGGGCTGGTGGCGGGTGTCGAGACGCGGGATGAAGACCTGCTGCACGCCGGGCAGACACGGCTTTTCGCTGACTACGAGCTGCTGGAGGAGGTGGCGCGCGGCGGCATGGGCGTGGTCTTCCGCGCGCGTCACGCGGCCCTGGGGCGCGAGGTGGCGCTGAAAATGCTGGCCGCCGGGGAGCTGGCCACGCCGGAGGCGGTGCAGCGCTTCCGCACCGAGGCAAGCGCCGCCGCGCGCCTGGAGCATCCGCACATCGTGCCCGTCTTTGAAGTTGGCGAGCACGACCTGCGGCACTTTTTCACCATGCGCTTCGTGCCCGGCGGCAGGAATGTGGCCGACTGGGCGCGCACGCTGCCGCCGGAGGGCCGGGCGCGCGCCATCGCAGAGATGATGGCGCGCATCGCCCGCGCGGTGGACTACGCGCATGAGCGCGGCGTGCTGCACCGGGACCTGAAGCCCTCGAACATCCTCGTGGACGCGCAGGACCAGCCGCAGATCACCGATTTTGGCCTGGCCAGGCTGATGCGGGAGGCGGACAGCGCCGTCACCCTCACCCGCCAGATCCTCGGCAGCCCCAGCTACATGGCCCCGGAGCAGGCGGAGGGCCGCCGCGCGGACGAGACCACCACCACCGATGTCCACGGCCTGGGCGCGGTGCTTTATGAGATGCTCTCCGGCGCGCCGCCTTTTGTGGCGGACACACCCTTTGCCACGGTGAAAAAGGTCATCGAGCAACCGCCGCCGCGCCTGCCGGGCGTGCCGCGCGACGTGGAGACGATCTGCCTGAAGTGCCTGGAGAAAGAACCCGCCCGCCGCTACCACAGCGCGCTGGATTTGGCGGAGGATCTGGAGCGTTTCTCGCGCGGGGAGCCGGTCCGGGCGCGCCCGGTGACGCTCCCGGAGATCATCTGGAGTTGGGCGCGTC
This sequence comes from Verrucomicrobiaceae bacterium UBA2429, assembly GCA_002343505.1. Classification (GTDB taxonomy): domain Bacteria; phylum Verrucomicrobiota; class Verrucomicrobiia; order Verrucomicrobiales; family Verrucomicrobiaceae; genus Prosthecobacter. The sequence continues at coordinate 245,798 of DDQZ01000024.1, forward strand.
GGAATCCCAAAGTGGCCACCCTGCTCTCCGCCATCGTCCTCGCCTTTGCAGCCGGTTTCAGCGGCGTCACCTGGCAGTGGCTGCGCGCGGAGGCGGCGCTGGAGCACCAGCGCTGGCTGGAAATCGTGCGCCAGGCGGATAGCGACGAGGCTCCGCGCGCCGTCGCCCGTCTCTCCAGCAAGCTCCGGCAAGACCCCGCCCACTGGCAGGCCGCCATGCTCGCCATGTCCATCGTCGAGCAGCAGTCCTTCCCCGTGCTGGCCGGCGCACCCGTCATCCCGGACACCGCGCTGAGCACGCCGCCCGTGCTTTCCGCCGATGGCGAATGGTTCGCCGCCGGGGCGGAGGACGGCACCCTGCGCGTGTGGGAAAGCGCCACGGGCCAGGCACGGGCACCTGTGAAGCTCGGGGCGCGGCCCGTCGCTTTGGCCGCAGGCACGGCGCGCCATGCCCTGGCGGTGGCGCTGGCAGATGGGCGGGTGATGGTGTTTGAGGAATCGCCAGGCTCGCAGGCATGGGGCACAGGCATCCTGCCTGTGCAGACAGGCGGGACGCCTGTCCCCCATGCCAAGGAACTCCACTTCAGCGGCGCTGGTACCCACCTCCTGGCGCGCGGGGAAAAGGCCGCGCTGCTCTGGAATCTCGACCGGCCTCAAGACACGCCCACGAGCTACAGCCTCGGCGACGAGCCTCTGCTCGGCGCGGTCTTGTCCACGGATGGCAGCCGGCTGCTGCTCTGGAGCGCGCGTCAGGGCGTGGTGCTGGAGACGCGTGCGGCGGCGGAAGACTCACGTCTTCCTCTACGGGGTGTGCTTTGCTCCGTCACCGCCCGCGAACGATTCCGCAGCGGCCACCTCTCGGGGAATGGTGCGCGTTTCGCCCTTCAAGACGGTCCTTATTCCATCCGCGCCTGGGAAACCGCTGACGGGCGGGAACTCGCCGCTCTCGACAGCGGCGTCACCATTTGGAAAAGCGTGCTTTGCAACGCGGACAGTAGCCGCCTTGCAGCCATGGGTTCCGGTAACGACCTCTTCCTCCTCGATCCCGCCTCCGGCCTGCTGGCCGCGCCACCTTTGCGCCACTTTTACAACCCCACCAGCATGGTTTTATCTGCTGATGCCACACGCCTCGCCTCCTTTGCTTACGACGGGCGCGCCCTCGTCTGGGACTTCGCCACCGGGCGCAAGGTCGTCGAGGCCGTCTGGCTTGACGCGCAGGATGGCGCCGCCCTCAGCCTCAGCCGTGATGGCTCCAGCCTGCTCGTTTTCCCCAAAACACTGCGCCACGGCACCCCGGCCATCGCCGTCTGGAGGGGCTCCGCCACCCGCCCGCCCCTCATCGGCCAAGTGCCCGGCGCGCGCGATTTTTATGCCACCCGCCTCAGCCCGGACGGCACCCTCGGCTGCCTCGGCCTCGGTCCGCAGCCGCGCACGCAGGTCTATGAGATCGCCACAGGCCGTGTTCTGCTGGACCAGCCCACGCATGGCGATGTCTATGCCCACTTGTTTTCCCCGGATCAGACTCGCTACTACGCCCTCACCGCCAACGGCTGGCTGCACGGCTGGTCCCTGCAAGACGGCGCGGAACTCTGGCCGCCCGCCCAGCAGCCGGGAAAAATCCGCCCCGCCGCCATCTCGCCCGATGGCAGCCACATCGTCGCCGGGCACAACGACGGCCATCTGCGCATCTACGACACCGCCACCGGACGCCAAGTCCGCGCCCTGGAGCACCCTGGAGAGATCAAAGTGGTGCGCTTCGCCCCGGACGGCAGCGGGCGTTTCTTTTCCGGCTCCACCGACCGTCTTGCCCATGTTTGGGACGTGGCCTCGGGAAAAAAACTCGCCACCTTGGAAGGCCACCGCTTCACCATCATCGCCGGCGGCTGGAGCCCCGACAGCCGCCTCATCGCCACCGCCTCCTACGACCAGACCGCCCGCCTTTGGGATGCCGCTACCGGGAAGCCCTTCGGAGCGCCCATGCCCCACCTCTCCTGGCTTTCCCATCTCGAGATCAGCCCCGATGGCAGACGCCTCGCCACCGCCTGCAGGGACGGCACTGCCCGTCTCTGGCACGTCCCTTCCGGCCAGCCTGCCAGCAATCCCCTCCCGCTCGCCAGCACCGCCCACACCGTGCGCTTCACTCAAGACAGCCGCGCCCTGCTAGTGCGAGACCACGCCGGCTTCCGCTTTTATGACGTGGAAAAAGCCGAGCCGCTCACCCGCCACTATGCGGTGCCGATGTCCAGCGGCCTCGGCATGGATGCTGAGACGTGGCGCGCCATCATGACGCCCGACGGCGGCGGCGTCTTCCTGGGCCACAGCATGAATGAAGGCCAATACTGGACCGTGCCCCAGCCACGCGCGCCCGTGCCGTCCTGGTTCCCGGACTTCCTGGAAGCCCTCGCCGGAATGAGCGAGGCCACGCCCGACGAAGTCCGCCTCTCCCCCGCCCGCCAGGCTGCGGAGACCGTCCCGAACACCGGCGGCGGTCCCTTCGCCGAGTGGGCGCGTGAGGTGCTGCGGTAGATCCCGTGAACTGCGGCAGCCCGCTGCCGCTGTCGCCCCGTGGCAGCCTGCTGCCGGGAGTGCGCCTGCCTCGCAGAAAACACCCCTCCCCGCCAGCGACGCCCAGCAGGCTGGCCTCTCCACAGCGGCAGCAGGCTGCCGCACTCCACAGCTTTGCCTCCCCCCGAAAAAAATTCAAAAAACCCGGTAAAGAACCCGCCCGGACCGGTGAGGAACCCTGCGGACACCCTTCATCCCATGGCATTTCCTCCTTCCTTCAACCTTCTCCCCCACCTGTCATGCTTGGCATTTTTGGCCTTTCTCGGCCCCACCGCCAGGGCTCAGGAACCGGCTTCCCTCATCGTCACCACCACCGCGGATGTCGTGGACGACACCGACGGCCAGACCAGCCTGCGGGAGGCCATTTCCCACGCCGCCTCCCTCTCCGGCCCGCAGACCATCACCTTCTCCGACGGCACGGGTGGGACGGTGAACTTCCACGACGGCACCGCGCGCACCATCACGCTTGATGGCGCCCAGCTCGAAGTCGTCAGCCATGTCACGATCACGGGACCGGGGGCGGACCGGCTCACGATCAGCGGCGACGATCGCAGCCGAATCCTCAACAACGACACCGCCTCCCTGACCGCCTCGGGGCTGACGCTGGCCAACGGGAATGGCAACAATCACTCGGCCGGTGCCATTTATTCCAGCAAGCCGCTCAAGCTCACGGATTGCCGCCTGACAGCGAACCAGGTCTCAAGAACACTCAATGGATGCGCCCTCTCCCAATGGAGGGCGCCCCTTGAGCTGACTCGCTGCACCTTTTCTCAGAACGGCGGCAATGCCGTCGGCGGGGCCATCTTTGCCGTGACCGCCGCCTTCGAGATCACGGATTGCGTCTTTGCGGAAAATGTGACGACGCACGGTGGAGGCGCGATCTGTTTTACAAGTGACTCGACCGGGACCATCCGTGGCACCACCTTCAACGACAACGAGAGCGGCCAAAGCGGCGGTGCGCTTTTGCTCCAGGACCCTTTCGTCCGGCTGCAGAATTGCACGTTCACTGGAAATCATGCCGCCACGGAAGGTGGAGGCGCGATCTATGCCTTTGGATTTGTGGCAGTTTCGGAAGTGTCGGTGACAAACTGCACGATCGCTGACAACTCCTCCATCGCGGGCGGAGGCATCTACCTGAGGAATATTGGCAGACCGGTGACGCTATCCCTGGCAAACACGATCCTGTCCGGCAACATTGGAGGCAGCCTGGAACAAAGGCCGGACACAACACTACTTTCCCTCGGCCACAACCTCAGCAGCGACGGTGCCAGTGGCCTCCTCACCGCCACCGGCGACCTCGTCAACACCGACCCCCTGCTCGGCCCGCTCCAGGACAACGGCGGCCCCACCCCCACGATGGCCCTCCTACCCGGCAGCCCCGCCATTGACGCGGGCGATCCAGACTTCGACCCGGACGCCTTCGACCCTGCATTGAACACCGACCAGCGCGGCGCGGGCTTCCCGCGCGTGGTCAAAGCGGTGGCCGCCGTTGGCGGTGCGCGCATTGACATCGGCGCGTTCGAGGTGCAGCAGGCGGTGGCGCCCGAAATCGCCGTCTTCAATGGCGTGGGCACCGCGCCAGGGGATGAGCGCGCGGACAACACGGGCACGGCGGCTTTCGATGATCAAACGGTGAACACCACCAGCACGGCGCGCACCTTCACCATTCAAAACACCGGCACCGACGTGCTCGCGCTCGGCACGCTGGCGCTGGCGGGGGATGGCGCGGCGCATTTCACGCTCACCCAGCCTGCGGACGCGGAGCTGCAGCCTGCGGAGACGGTGACTTTCACGGTGGCCTTTGCCCCATTGAGCGACGGTGTGAAGACGGCGCGCGTGGAGATCCCCAGCAATGACGCGGGCACAGCGCTCTTCCGCATCCCGCTCAGCGGCACGGGTGTGGTCGGCGGGCCTGCGACGGCGCCTGTGGATGTGGCGGTCTCGGGCCGCTTCATGCTGCCGGCGCAGGGCCTGGCTGGCGGCGGCAGGCTGTACCGGCCGCTCTCGGGGGTGATCAATGACGCGGGCCGCGTGGCTCTGCGCGTCTTGGGCCAGACCGGCACGGGCGGCATCACCAGCGGCAGTGACAGCCTGCTGCTCAGCGATGCCAGCGGCAGCATGACCGTGGTGGCGCGTGAGGGCGCCGTGGTGCGGGTCAGCCCGTGGCAGACGCTGACCGGCGGCTTTGCCGGGCTGCTGCTCACTGACGCGGGCCGGGTGGTCTTTCAGGATAAAATCCGCGGCGCGCCCGCCGCCTCGGACATGGGCTACTTTTCCTCGCCGGACGGCCTGGCACTGGAGCTGGACAGCCGCGAGGGGGATGCCGCGCCGGGCGGCGGCACCTTCATCACCCACACCGGCGCGCCGGCGGCGGATGCCCAGGGGCGCGTGTACTTCCGCGGCCAGGTGAGCGGGCTGCCCGCCGCCCTGGACACGGGCGTGTGGATGCGCCACGGCGGCGCGCTGACCCGCCTCTTCGCCGAAGGGCAGGATGCGGCCTCCCTCACGGGTGATCCCGCCTGGGCCGGGCAAATGGGCGCTTTCCTCGCCGCCGGCGGTGACGGCGCGGCCTTCGCCCTGGACCTGCAAAACAACCCCGCTGTGAAGACCCAGCGCACCGACGCCGCGCGCAATGCCGCCGTCATCTCCGTGGACTCCGCCGCCAACGCCGCCCTCGTGGCGCGCAAGGGCGGCGGCGTGCCCGGCGTGAGCGGCGCGCAGATTTACCGCTTCGACGGCCTGGCCCGCTCCAGCACCGGCGCGCACGCCCTGCGCGTGGCGCTGCGCCCCGCCCCGCTCACGAGCGATGAGGCGCTGCTCTTTGAAAAAGCCGGCTCCCTCCAGCTCGTGGCGCTGGAGGGCGTGACAGTGGTCACCGGCTCCGTGACGGTGGCGAAGTTCGGCCACTTCCATGTGACTGCGGCGGATGAGGTGGTCTTCCTCGCCACCCTCAAAGGCGGCGGCGTCAGCGCCGCCAATGACGGCGCGCTCTGCCGCTGGACGGAGGCGGGCGGCATCGAGCTGCTGGCGCGCGAGGGCGCGCCCGCTCCGGGCATGGGGGCAAATTATGCCGTGCTCCAGGCCGTGTCCGTCAGCCCCGGCGGCGCCGTGCTGCTCCAGACCACGCTCAGCGGCGGCCGCGCGGGTCTGCTGCGAGATACCGGCACAGGAATGGAAAAGGTCACCGCCACCGGCGACTCCATCCTCGTGGACGGCGCCCCGCGCACCATCCTGGCGCTGAGCATCCACCGCGACGGCGTGAACCCAGGCGGCGGCGGCGGCGGCATGGGCGCCGCCATCAATGACGCCGGCGCCGCGCTCTCCATCCTCTCCCTCGGCGACGGCGTGCACGCGGCGCGCGTGTGGCCGTGACCGCCGGCGCGCGCGGGGCGCGATTCGAAGGCGGCGCGCGCGTTTGCCCCCGCCGCGGCGCGCGGCTCACTCCCACACGATGAGGCTGCGCGCCACCTCGCCGCGCTCCAGCGCCTCGTAGGCCTCGTTGATCTGCTCCAGCCGCCAGGTGCGGGTGAGCAGCTCGTCGAGCTGCAGCGCGCCGCTCTCGTGCAGGCGCATGAGGTTCACCACGTCTATGCGCGGGCGCGTGCTGCCGTAGAGCGTGCCGCGCAGCGTCTTCTCCGCATAGACGAGCTGGTTCACATTGATGGCCGCGCGCGCGTCGGCGCGGCAGATGCCGGAGACCACGCAGGTGCCTCCTTTTTTCAGGCTGTCATACGCCTGCTCGATGGCGCGCGGCTGGCCGATGGCCTCAAACGCGTAGTCCACGCCGCGCCCGCCGGTGAGGTCTTTCACGGCCTGCACCGCGTCGCACTCCGCGGCGTTGATGAAATGCGCGGCGCCCATGCGGCGCGCGTGCGCCTCTTTTCCAGGATGCGCGTCCACCGCGATGACCGGCCCGGCGCTGACCATGCGCGCGCCCTGGATGATGTTCAGCCCGATGCCGCCGCAGCCGAACACCGCCACGCTGCTGCCCGGCGGCACTTTGGCGGCATGAGTCACCGCGCCCACGCCGGTGATGACGCCGCAACTGATGAGCGCCGCCTTCCAAAGCGGAAAAGCCGGATCAATGCGCACCACCGCCGCCTCCGGCATCGTCGAGAGCGAGCTGAAGGTGGACACGCCCGCGTAATGCCGGATGCTCCGCCCGCCCGCGCTGCGGAAGCGCGTGTTGCCGTCGGGCATCAGCCCCGTGAAGCGCATGGCGGTCCCCATGTCGCACAAAGCCGGGCGGCCTTTGAGGCAGAAATCACAGCGCCCGCACGAGGCGCGCCAGATGGGCACCACATGGTCCCCCGGCGCCACCGAGGTGACACCCGGCCCCACCTCCTCCACCACGCCCGCGCCCTCGTGGCCGAGGATGATGGGCACGGGCATGGGCAGGTCTCCCTTCATCACATGCAGGTCGCTGTGGCAGACGCCCGCCGCCTTCATCCGCACCATCACCTCCCCCGCCTGCGGCGGCAGCACCTCCACCTCCTCGATGACCATGGGCTGGGCGGACTCATACAGGACGGCGGCGGGTGCGGTGGGCATGGCGTGCGGCGGGGTGGATCAAAAAAACCGCCCCAGACTCCCCGCGCGCCCCGCCTCCCGCAACCGGAAACCGCGCCCGGCGCGCATGGTTTGCGCCGGAGCGTGTTGAAACTGGACATGTGCCGCATTGGGACAACGCGCCTGCCCTGCGGCGGGACGGGGAAAGGATGCCCATCCGGGAAGGAGCTGTCCGCAGCGTGCTCGCCGCCCCGTCAAAGACCTGGTGAACCTTTCAAAATGGCTGCCAGCTATAGCGCAGTCGCTTTTTGTCATAATGCACTGGCTTTGAATGCCAATGCAGCAGCTTTTTGCATGGCTGCAACGGTTGCAGCCAGCCAAAAAGCGGCTGCATCTCATCAAAAAGCGCCTGCAACCTATAAAAAAGCGCCAGCATAAATGCAAAAAGCTGGCGCAGACTGGCTCATAGCGGCAGCAAAAACATCCAAAGTGCCTTCAGAGGCATTCATAGCGGCTGCAGGCCAGCTTTTAGCAGGTGCATGGCTGATCAGAGCTGAGGATTGATGTCAATCAGCGCTCAGAGCGCAAGCCGCAGCCCGCTCAAGGGCCTGGGGATTTCTTGGTGGCGACTCTGCCGCTGAGGCAGGTCTTCCAGGCGCACCGGCCAGTGCGCAAGGCTGGCATTTTGCGCCGCGATTCCGGGCTGATGCCCTGCTTGAGGCACAGCAGATGACTGTAACGCCATTGTCAAGACACACCGGATTAGATCAAGGTCTTAGGCGTAGGATTTTCCGGGGGAAAAATGCGTTCTGCGGCAGATTTTTCTCGACGGAAATAAAAAATCGAATATTCCGCGATTTATGCCGGAATCTTCCTCCAGTGCGCGTTGCGTGCGAAGCCTTGCAAAACAGGCTGACGGGGATGTTTTCACCCCGCATGGGCATCCGGCGCGCCAAACAACCGCCAACCCGACCAGGCCATGCCAAATCCAGCCGGTGCCCGCTATGATGACGGCCTTACATATTGGGATGACGGCTCAACCTATGACTCCGCCACAGCCACGCAGCCGCCGCTTTTAACTCCGCTTCAACCCATCTCCCCCTCAACCACCATGGAATTCTGGGAAGTCACGAAAAACCGCGCGCAGGAAACCCTGCCCGTCTGGACCAACTACGCGCCCGACCTCACCGTCGGCGGCAAAACCCCCGCCGACCTCGAGGCGCTCATAGACGGCTTCGAGCCGCTGGTGCAGGCGCGCACGCTGGCGCAGGACGTGGTGGACGCGGCCTACTACGCGCTGCAGGACGCGCTGCAGCGCATGAAGGTGCTGGGCACGCGCGTGCCGCAGATCATCGAGGGCCAGCTCGATGAGAACGCGCTGCTGATGCGGGATGTGGACCAGCTTTTCCGCACCAGCCCGCGCACCGAGGGCACCATCCTCAAACGCCTGCGTCAAACGCCTGCGCATGCTGCTGCCCGTGTGGGAGCGCGCGAACACGGCGCTGGCGGCCATGACACCGCCGCAGCCGCCCGTCACGCGCACCGTCGGCGGCGTGGCCTACACCGTCGCGGCGGCCACCGCGCTGCTGGACGGCTACACCGCGCTGGTCAAGGGCACAAGGACAAGGAGGAGGACCTGGACATCACCCGCCAGGAACTGGCCGCGCACGACCGCGCGTGCGACCAGCTCAACAAGCGCTGGTACAAGGTGGCCAAGGCGACGGCGGACCCCGGCCAGCCACTCTACGACGAGTTGGAGGACATCACCACCGAGCCGAGCACGCCGGCGCCGGAGGTCGTCGAGATAGACCACCTCGCGCAGGGCGGGGAGGGCGGCCTGGAAGTGCTGGTGGCCTACGAGCCGGGCGGCGGCGCGCACGCCACGCAGCGCCTGGTGAAGTGGCAGATCGTCGGCGTGGACCCCGGCCACATCCACAGCGCCCCCCTGGACCCCAGCGGCAACAACCTCGGCGCCTTCGCCGTGGGCCAGACGATCCAGGTCATCACCGAGGTCAGCAACAGCGCCGGCACCAGAACCAGCGCCCCGCGGAGCATCACGCTCGGGGAGCCGGTGGTGTGAGCGCCTCTCCAAAACGAATTTTTCCGGTCATCCCGGCCGGACGAAAAACAGAAACAACACACGCTCCTGAACAGAATATGAAACACAGCTTCCGCACGCTGCCGGGCATCGCCCTCCTGACCCTCCTGCTGGCCCCGGCCTGCTCCACATCAACACGGCTGGGTTATTTGATCCCCAAGCATCCGCAATCCGAACTGGTGAAGGGGGAGGTGGCGGTGGCCGGGTATGTGAAGATAAGAGAACTTCCGTCTCCGCCGGCACCTAAAAATGACGAGGTCCGGGCTACGGTGCAGGGTGCCGCAGTGGCCTTCATTGCAGGCCTTGCGATTGACGCGGTAAAGCGCGAGTTGGACCGTGAGGCGGAGAAATACGAAAAGCAATACACCGCCCGAACCGCGATGACCGTTCATGAACTTGGCCAGGAAGGTTACTTGATTTACGCCCGCTGCACGGAGAGAGGGAGAAACGAACCTGACGCAGGAGGCTGGATCGCGGCAAACGCAGAATCGCTGTGCCCTGATCTGAGTAGTCAGGCTCAGCGGGTTAAGTTTGCAAGCCAGCTAGCGCGCCTGCTACCAGCGGACAAAACACCGCAGATGGTCCTGGCGGTGCGCGTGGAATCGGGAGCCGTGGCCCCCACGGTTTACAAGGCCAGCAATCCCAAGCTGTGGGCCGCCGGGGTCGGGGCGAAAATTGTTTCTTTTGGCAAGGAGCCCTGGGGCTGGCTTGGCGGTGTTCTCTTGAAGACAGGCAGCCAGGCGGAGGTGGACATCGCGATGACGGTGCGCGCGCTGCAAATGAAAAACCTGAACAATGCGAACGCATCGTGGGAGGCGGGCTGGACGCAGGTGGAGCCATCCTCGCCGATCGTGCGCGGAGTGAAGGTAAAGTTGAAGGAACCCGCTGTCTATAGCGCAGGAGCCAAGTCTGGAAGCTGGCTGCCCGTTCCGAGTGTTCCCGGAAAGGAAATGCATATAGGCTTCATGGAGGTGACATTTCAAGTCACGGAAAAAGACCCTTCCAACGTGAAGCAGCACATCAAAGACCTCTCTGACCAAATCGAAGAAAACAAGGACTCCTGGATCGAGAAACTCAAGGAACGTCTCGGCAACTAACCAAGCGTGAACCCGGCGCGCATATTCACATAAACTCAAACCACACACCACCATGTCAGACATCCTCGAAAATGAACTCGCCTCCACGGGCGTCGCCCGTGTCATCGTCCGGCTCAAAGCCAGCGCCGGAACCAACCGCGCGGAGTTGGGCGCCTCGCTTGGCTCCAGCTTCGTCTCGGCGGAGACCTCGGTCGTCGGCCAGATCGCCTCGACCATGAAAAAGACCCGCAGCCTTGCCAAAAAGCAGGAGGAGGCGCGAATGCATGTCTTTCCCAACCTCGGCCTGATGCTGGGCACGGTGGACAAGGAGGGGCTGAAGAAGCTGCGGCAGAGCAAGCAGGTGGCCCGGGTGCGTGGCGCGCCGATTTTCAGCCTCATTCGGCCGACGGAGCCGCCCGCCGCAGTTTCGGCGCTCTCCACAGATGTGACCTGGGGTATTCAAGACCTGGGGATTCCCGCCCTGTGGAGCCAGGGGTTGAGCGGTAATGGCGTGCTGGTCGGGCATCTGGACACAGGCATTGACGGCAGGCACCGCGTGTTCAACGGAGCGATCGAGGAGTTCATGGAATTCGATCTGCTCGGCTTTCCCGTGAATCCCAAGCCTGATCCCTGGGACAGCGGCGACCATGGCACGCACACGGCGGGCACCATCGCGGGCAGGCCGGTGAATGGCAGGCACATCGGAGTCGCTCCGGGAGCGATGCTGCTCAGCGGCATGGTCATCGAAGGCGGGGACGCGGTGGCGCGTGTGCTGGCAGGCATGGACTGGATCGTAGGCTCGGGAGCGCGCGTGCTGAACATGTCCCTCGGATTCCGGGGATTTGTGGATGATTTTCTCGATGTGACCGTCATCCTGCGTGAAAGGGGTGTCCTGCCTGTCTTCGCCGCAGGCAATGAAGGGCCAGGATTCACCCGTTCTCCGGGCAATTACTCCGAAGCGCTTTCCGTCGGGGCTTACGGCTTGAACGGCACGCGCAGAGTGGTGGCGGATTTTTCCAGCAGCCAGCGTTTTGCCCGCCCGGACGATCCCGTGGTTCCCGACTTGGTGGCTCCGGGCGTGAATGTGATCTCCGCCAGACCTGGAGGGAATAACAACCGTTACCAGGCGATGCCCGGCACCAGCATGGCCACTCCTCATGTGTCCGGACTGGCGGCGCTGCTGTTTGAGGCCAAGCCGGCGGCGACGGTTGACGAAGTGGAGGCGGCAATCCTGGATTCCTGCGTCAGACCGGCCAGCATGACCGGTGCCCGTGCCGGCAGAGGCGTGCCGAATGCGGCCAGAGCGTTGCAGTTGCTCACAACATGAGTTAGGTTCGCGCATGAAAGGCTCTGTCGAGGAATCCCAGGCACGCATCGCCCCAGAGGTGACTGAAATCATTCAGTCAAGCTCTCATGAGCCTGTCGCGGTGGTTTATCAGTTGCGTGGCAGTTCGGGGCAGAGAGTGCCGCCTGCGGATGAAATGACGGAGATGGTCGGGGCCATTTTGGGCAAGCTGCGCGAAATGGCCCCGAACCTGCCATTACGGCATAATATATTTAAAAACCTCGGCAGCTTCGTGCTGCTGGCACCGCCAGAGATGCACCAACAAGTGCTGAAGGAGCCGGAGATCAGAGCGGCGGTTTTGAATCAAAAAAAGACCGCTTAATACATGGTGCCGGAGACCTGCGCGGCAAAGCGGCCGACCGGGTTGCAGGCCCGGTCTTTTCCGCGTATGGCCGGGGTGACTCCCCGCCTTGAAAACGATCCTCCGCGTCTTTGCCTACCTGCGCCGCTACCCTTTGATGGCCTGCGCGCAGCTTTTCTGCGCCATCGCGGGGACGCTGATGGTGGTGGTGTTCCCGGCGGTGACGCGGGAGGTGCTGGATGTCATCGTGCCGGGGGCGGAGTGGCAGCGGCTGCCGGGCATCCTGGCGCTGGCGCTGGGGGCGTATTTTTTGCAGCACCTGTTCAACAGCCTGCGCATCATGCTGAACAACACCTTCGAGCAGAAGGTGATCTATGACCTGCGCAGCGACATCTATGAGCGCCTGCAGACGCTGCCGCTGAGGTGGTTCGACAACCGCCCGTCGGGCGACATCATGACGACGGTGAGCGAGGACATCCCGTCGGTGGAGCGGGTGCTGATTGACGGCATCGAGCAGGGGCTGACGGCGGTGCTGCAGATCGCGGTGGTGGGGGTGTTCATGTTCCAGGCGGATGTGACGCTGGCCATGTGGGCTCTGGCTCCCCTGCCCTTGCTGGCGGCGGGCGCGCTGGCCTACACGCGCACCTCGCGCGACCGCCACCGCGCGGTGCGGCGGGCCAGCAGCGCGATGAACTCGCTGCTGCATGACAACGTGGCGGGGATGCGCCAGATCAAGGCTTACGCGATGGAGCGCGAGGAGAAGGACCGCTTTAACGAGGCGAGCGGCGCGCTGCGCAAGGCGACACTGCATGTGATGCGGGTGTGGGCGGTGTACCGGCCGGGCATGCATTTCCTGACCAGCGCGGGCATGGTGATCGTGCTCTGGCAGGGCGCGCACGGGCTGATGGAGGGCCGCATCGAGAAGGGGGACCTGGCGGCTTTCCTGCTGCTGCTGAAGTTTTTCTATGATCCGGTGGAGCAACTGCACCAGCTCAACCAGATCCTGCAAAGCGGGCGCGCGGCGGGGGAGCGTGTCTTCGGCATCCTGGATGAGGAGCCGGAGAGTGACACGGCGGGCGGGCGCGAGTTGGGGCCGGTGACGGGCCATGTGCGCTATGAAAACGTGGGTTTCAGCTACGGGGGGAGTATCCCCACGGTGCATGGCATCACGCTGGAGGCGAAGCCGGGAGAAACGGTGGCTCTGGTGGGGCCGACGGGGGCGGGCAAGTCCACGCTGATCAACCTGCTGACGCGCTTTTATGAATACGACGAGGGCGTGGTGACGATAGACGGCACGCCGGTGCATGAGGTGAACAAGGCAAGCCTGCGGCGGAGCATCGGGTATGTGACGCAGGAGAGCTTTCTGTTCAATGGCACGCTGCGGGAGAATCTGCTCATCGGCAAGCGCGATGCCACGGACGAGGAGCTCTGGCAGGCGCTGGCGAGCGCGAACGCGGACGCCTTTGTCCGCCGCCTGGAGCACGGGCTGGACAGCCGCGTGGGCGAGCGCGGCATCAAGCTCAGCGTGGGGGAAAAGCAGCGTGTCTCGATCGCCCGGGCGCTGCTGCGGAACCCGCCCATCCTGCTGCTGGACGAGGCGACGGCGAGTGTGGACACGGAGACGGAGAGGCAGATCCAGGCGGCGCTGGAGAAGCTGATGGAGAACCGCACGAGCTTTGTCATCGCGCACCGCCTGAGCACGGTGCGGCACGCGCACCGGATTTACGTTCTGGATCAGGGGCGCATCGTGGAGCAGGGCACGCATGAGGAGCTGGTGGAGAAGGACGGACTGTACGCGGGCCTCTGCCGCACCTCGCTGATGGAGGCGCGGCTGCCCTGAATCAGGCGGGAGAATGTCGCCGCCGGCTGCTCCGGCCTGGCTATGGTCCGACTTCCCCGTTGAGAGGGGGCGGGTTTTCCCGTATAGCAGGAGGCATGACCGCTCTCACTCATGCCCGCCAGATTCTCGACTCCATGCTGGGATACCTCGGTTTCATCGCCAAGGTGGACGAGGTGGAAGGCCCGGAAGGCCCCACTCTGCAGGTGCATACGGAGGACTCCAAGCTGCTCATCGGACGCCACGGCGCGACGATGGAGGACATTCAGTATCTGGTGAACCGCATCCTGCAAAAGCATCTTCCCGACGCGCCGCGCATTCGCGTGGACATCGGCTACTTCCGCTCGATGAAGGAGGACAAAATCGTGGAGCACGCGCGCGAGATGGGCGAGCGGGTCCGGAGCACCGGCCAGTCGCAGATGCTCGATCCGATGAACAGCTACTACCGGCGCATGGTCCACAACGCCTTCGCCGACGACCCTGACGTGATGAGCGTGAGCGTGGAAAGCGGCAGCGACCGCTTCAAGCGCATCCTGCTCAAGCGGCGCGGCTGACGGCGGAACTCAAAAGGGCCAGAGCACAGGCACCATGACGATGATGATGGCCAGCGAGCAGAGCACCAGCCCGCTGCCGACCTTCACGAAGTCCGCAAAACGGTATTTGCCAGGTCCATAGACGAGGATGCAGCTCGGCTCGAAAGGTGTGAGCACGGAGATGCTGGCGCTGAGCATCACGGCCACTCCAAAGCTGACGGGACTGACCGCAAGCGACTCCGCCGAGCGCAGCGCGATGGGCAGCACGACGAGCGCCGCCGCGGCGTTGGAGAGGCCCTGGGTCAGCAAGACGGTGAGCACGCAGAAGCCGGCGAGGACGGCGTGCGGCCCCCAGCTTTGCAACCCTCCGGTGATGAACCCGGCCAGCATCTCGGCAGCGCCGGAGTTCGTCATCGCCGTGCCGAAGGCTGTCATGCCGCCGATGAGGATGAGCAGCCTCCAGTCTATGTTCTCATAAGCCGTCTCCAGCGTGATGCAGCGCGCCAAAAGGGCGAACAAGGCGGCGATCAGAAAGCCCGCCGCGGCGGGCACCCAGCCGGCGCTGCTGGCCAGCACGACGAGACCGAAGACGCCCAGCAGGGCGTAGCCGCGCTTGCGCGCCGAAATCTCCCAGGCGTGCTCGGTGATGACGACCATCTCCGAGTTTTCCTCATACGTTTTCAGCCGGTCATACGGCCCCTGCACCAGCAGAAGGTCGCCCGCCTCCAGCACCACGTCCGCCATTTTGTCCTTCAAGCTCTGGTCCCCGCGCAGCAGGGCCAGAACGGAGAGGCCGGAGCGGCGGCGGAAATTGCTCGTGCGCAGGGTGCGCCCCACCAGCGAGGATCGCGGCGTCAGCACCACCTCGGCCAGGCTGGCGCCGCGCATGTCCACGCCGGACTCCCGCAGGCTGACATCCTCGACGATGTCCAGTCCCTCGATTTTTTTGATGCGGATGAGGTTTTCCACCTTGCCCGCGACACGCACCACATCCCCCTCCTCAAACCGCGAGTGCGGCCCCAGGTCCAGTTCCACGCCATGCCGCAGGATGTGGATGACCTGGAAGCCAAGCACGGAGAAATCGGAGCTGAATATCTCCTGCCCGATGAGGGGTGAACCCGGCAGGATCACGACTTCGGAGAGATACTCGCGCAGATTGGCGGCGCCCTCGGCCTGGGCGGACTTGTCGCGCTCGGGGATGAGGTGGATGCCGGCGAGCATCATGTAAAGCAGGCCCGCCGCGCAGATCATGACACCGACGGGTGTCATGTCGAACATGCCCAGCTCGCCATGACCGGCCTGCTTGAGCGCGCCGGAAACAGCCACATTCGTGGATGTGCCGATCAGGGTGCAGGTGCCGCCCAGGATGGACGCATAGGCCAGGGGCATCAGCAGGCGCGAGGGCGGCACCTTCATGCGGCGCGCCACGCCGATCACAGGTCCGAGGAACATGGCCACCACGGTGGTGTTGTTCATGAAGGCGGAGATGCCCCCCACGCCGCACATCAGACCGGCGGTGAGGCGCCTGGTGCCGCCGCCCGCAGCGCGCGAGAGCAGGTGACCGAGCGTGTCGAGCACGCCTGTCTCGCGCAGCGCCGCGCCAATCACAAAAATGCTGCCGAGCATGACGATGACCTCGCGCCCGAAACCGGCGAAGGCCTCCTCCGCGCTGAGCACGCCAGTGAGCACCAGCACGGAGAGCAGGCTCAGCGTCACCACATCCACGGAAACTTTTTCCGTGGCGAAGAGAACCAGCGCGCAGGCCAGCAGTCCGATCACAAGATAAGGCTCCATGACAATTCAGGAGTCAAAAAGATGCCGTCGCGCCTCTATCACGGAGCACGGCCCTCCTCCGCGTCCATGAGATCGAAAAACGTCACAATGTCATCGCGGTGCCCAAGCCCGGCATCCAGCTTTTGCTGCTCCAGGCCGCCGCTGGCCGTGTCCCGCCAGCCGCGCTTCATCATGAAGCCGTTGAAAAGCTCGATGTGCTCGTCATCGGGGCGGCGTCCGTTTTTGAAGCACCACTCCAGCACCTCATCGTCCGTTCCTCCCGCCAGCACGCGGCGGCTGAGCGCGTCGAAGTCAACGCCCAGCAGACGGCACACACGGTCGTCAAAAGTGCGCTTCCCCGCGATGATGCCCAGATGCCAGCCAGTCGGCAGTTCACCGCGCGCATGAAGGCGAATCTTGTCAAGAATCCGGCCAAAGACCATGATGCCGCCGACAGTGTCGCGAGGGGAGCGCAGGGGAAAGGACATGCGGGTTCATAGCCTGAAACCGCCGCGGACGGCAAACTCGAAAATGGAAAAATGGCGGCGCATTGCCGTGAGACAAGTCACCGCGCCCAGTCCGGCACCGCGCCATCGCCGGTGGCCTCGCCGCCTTGCACGATCCACGACAGGTTCAGCCGCGCGAACTGCATCGCCGTGTAGCGCCCGCCCTCGCCGCCCTCAAAGAGCAGGTAAATCGTGCCCTCGTCCGCCGTGCCGGGGCGCGCCGCGCCGAGGCTGGAGTAGGCGCTGTGGCCGGGATTCAGCAGGCGCTTCACCGGCCAGGTCTGGCCGCCATCGAAGCTGGCCCACAACGTCAGCTTTTCACGCGCGCCTCCCGCCGTGTCGGCATTGCTGTAGATGAGGACATCACGCCCCTTCACCGGCAGCCGCGTCAGCCCGCCCTTCATGCCGTAGCCGCGGTCATAACCGCCGCCGTCAATGAGCACCTGGTTCACGCGCAGGTCCTCCCATGTGTTGCCGCCATCGCGGCTCCACGCCTCGCGCCGCAGGATCTCATCCGGCCGCAGTTCGCGCTTGAAGGCCTTGTCATAAAAGCCGCTGCAACTGCGCGAGTTGAAATAAAGCGTCCCATCGCTCAGCTCCACCAGCGCCGCCTCCTCGGTGGTCGCCTCCGGGAACAGCCCGCTCACCTGCCAGGTCGCGCCACCATCATCGCTGAAAATCGCGCAGCTATGGATGCCATCGAGCGGCTTGCGGTCGGAGGGATGCTCCTTCGCCAGCGGACGGAAGGTGCCCGTGACAATCAGGCGTCCTTTGTGCTGGCCGTGGCGCAACGTGATGCCTGCCTCGCTGGCATTGTTGTGCAAATGATACCAGCCATCCAGCTCCTTCTGGCCGTGCGTGCCGCGTTTCTTCAGCCCCGTGCGCTCCAGCCAGCGCATCACCTCGTTGGGTTTCACCGTGATCTCTTCCTCCGTCCAGCTTTGGCCGCTGTCCTTGCTGCGCCAGAGCTTGTCCTCGCCCTCCCACAGGCGGATCACCAGCAGCTCGCCGCGCATTTCATCCACGATGAAATTGCTGTCGAGAAACCCAAACGGCACCTCTTGGATCTCGCCCCAAGTGCGCCCGCCATCCGCGCTGCGGCGCAGCTTCTTCGCATAGTTGCGCATGATCAGCACCGTGCCATCCGCCGCCACGCCCAAGTACGGCTCGCGCACCTTGTCATCGCCATCAAAGACCACCTGCTTCTCCAAAAACGGTGCGCCGAGAAATGGCTTCAGCTCCCCCTCCGCCGGATGCCCCGCCGCCGTGCGCGGGACTGGATCTTGCGCTGGGCAAACTACCGCCAGTGCCGCCAGCAGCGCGCACACCATCAGGGATCGGGAGAAGGGAGAAATCATCGCACCAGCCATTACGCATTCAGGAAGACTCATCCTGCGTTCGAGGCATGGAACGAACCGGCTCAGCGATGAAAGGGACCCACATGACAGGTGGTGAGTCCGCTTGGCTGAGAAAACCACGGGCTTGCCTGAACTGTGAAACTGCAAGAAACTGCCCAAGCCATGAAATACATCACCATCAGCATGGATGACGGGCTTTCCTTCCAGGACCGCATGAAAGCTACCGATACCGAGTTTCAGCGACTTGCCAGAGAGGAGCAAGAGCTTCGGGCCGAACTCGATGCCCGCCACATCGGGCTTAATCCCGCCAACAACCTCACCAGAGACGAACTCCACGACCGCGATGCGCTTCGTTGATACCAAAAACAGGAGATTGTGGGACGCCTTCATCCTCGCCGCCGCCAAATTGACAGCCATCTGCGCGTGATGTATAAAACGCATCATGACACGCACTCAGATTCAGTTCCCTGAGCCCCTCTACCAGCGGCTCAAAGAGATCGCCGAGCGGCAGGATTGGTCGCTTTCGGAGGTCATGCGCAAGGCGGCGGAGCACTTCGTCACCCGCTTCCCGGAGGAGCCAGCGCCCAAGAAAGTCTGGCGTTTCCCTACCCTCGACTGCGGCGGAGACTTCCTCACCGATCCCGCCAGCCTGCGCCCCGAAGTGGATGCCATCCTGGAGCGCAGCGCATCATGATCCTCTCCGCCGACACCAACCTCTTCCTCTACGCGGCCAATCCGGATTCGCCGCATCACGAAGCCGCCCGCCGCTTCTTCGAGGAGGAGATCGTCGGTGAGCGATTCCTGCTCTGCGGCCTCGTGCTGGTGGAGCTTTATATGCAGCTCCGCAATCCAGCGGTGTTCAAGAAGCCCAAGACCTCCAAGGAAGCGACAGCCTTCTGCGACGCTCTCCGCGTCAACCCCGCCTGGGAGTTTGGCGACTACGAACCCGAGGTCGCCAAGCCGCTCTGGAACTGGGCCGCCAAGACCACCACCGGCTTCCGCCACATCATCGACGCCCGCCTCGCCCTCACCCTCCGTCACCACGGCGTCACCCACTTCACCACGGCGAATGCCAAGCACTTCGCGGGTTTCGGGTTTGAGAAGGTTTGGAGTCCGATCTCCACTTGAACCTCGAACTCATCCCTGGTGGTTTCAGAAATCCACTCCAAGTCTCCCAAGTCATCCAACTGCCTACTATGCCACTCGTTGATTCCGACAAATGGAAAGCCGCCTTTGTGAGTCTTAACGCATTGCGTTTTCACCCTCACAACCCCCGTTTGGCTAGCTTGAGCAGTAAAGCCAGTGAGCGGGAAATCATCGAGGAACTCTGTGAACGAAGCAAAGTCGAAGTCATAGCACGTTCAATCGTTGATAAGGGCTACTTGCGAAACGAACGGCTGATCGTTTATCGCGATGGGGCGAAAAACATCGTTTATGAAGGCAATCGTCGTTTGTGCGCCCTGAAAGTTCTTGCGAATCCCGAACTCGCTCCGAAGTCCAAGCAGAAGACCTTCAAGCGACTGAGCGAGAAAGCGAAGCTGCCAGCCAAGGTCGCAGTCGATGTTGTTCCTTCAGTCTTTGACGCTGAGGTGGTGATGTTCGTTAAACACGCCGGCTCTGCTTACATGGAAGGATGGAAGCCTGTCCAGCAGGCCACATTCATTGCAGCTCGACTGGAAGCAGGAGAGACAGTGGATGAGTTGGCAACGAATTATGGTCTGAGCCGAGCTGAGATTACGAGAGCCAGAGCCTTGATTGACCTCTACCGCATGTGTCGACTTGCACCGCTCTCCGAAGCTGCTCAGGAACTTGTGGCAAATCCCGAGGCGTTCCCAACATCGATCATTTTCGAGCGACTCATCGAGCCGAAGAAAATCGGAAGCCTCCTTGGCTTCGAGATAACCGACAAGGGGCTTTTCGCACCCAGTGGAGCAGACACATTGGCACTCCTCGCTCGCATTTTGGAGGACATTGCTTCTGATGATGACGGCAAACGCCTTGATACGCGCTCCCTCAATACAGAAGAGGATCAACTTGCATATGTTGCGAAGCTTCGATTTAAGCCTGCCGAAGCTGCCAAAGTGGACGCAAACACGATGGAAGAAGCTGCTCGGCCAAAGGCGAAAGAAGGCAGTGCGACATCAACAAATTCCACTCAGCCTCAAGGTGGAGCGCAGACCTCCAAGAGCAAATCATCAGGCAGGACTGCGACTATATCTGGACGCCTGTTCCCTCGTTCTTTGGTTTGTGAAATCAAAAACAAAAAGCTGTTAGCCCTGATTGATGAGGGGAAACAGTTGGAGGTGCCCTCAGCTCCGAACACCTGTAGTCTGCTAATGCGGTGCGTTTTGGACATCTCACTTCAGCTTGCGATGGATCAACGCGGTGTCGTGGCTGCTATTGTGGCGAAATACAAAAAGAAGAACCGGGACCGGCTATCGACCGTCGAACTTTTAGAGGAAACGAAATCTGGTGGCTTGCTTGATATTGGCCTGGATGGAATGGAACTGCGAACGATTGATCCACTCAAGGCTACTGGCCCAATCAGTTATGACAGCTTGCATCTAGTCATCCATAACGTGAATTGGCGTGCGACTGCTGACAATGTCCTTCAACTGAGAGACATCGTTGTGCCAATAATCCAGAAAGCCGTCCGTAAACCATGATTAACCGGAATATAAGCCCACTCCGGTATCCGGGCGGCAAGGTTGCTCTGTTTGACGTGCTGCGTGCAACGATCTACGCCAACAAAGCCCAAGGCTGCACTTACGTTGAGCCGTTCGCGGGGGGGGCTGGCGCAGGCGTTAAACTTCTTGCCGAAGGTCATGTGGATCGAATCATCATTAATGATCGAGATCGTGCCATTTACAGCTTCTGGAAGTCAGTTCTGAATCGAACAGAAGCATTCATTGATCGACTAATGACGGTCGAGTTGACGATTAGCGAATGGGAACGCCAGCGGGACATCTATCGAAATCCAGGCCGACGTTCGCAGATCGATTTGGGATTCGCTGCATTCTTCCTGAATCGCTGTAACAGATCAGGCATCATTGTGAAGGCGGGTCCCATCGGTGGTCTTGAGCAAAAGGGTAAATGGAAGCTGGATGCTCGGTTTAATCGCGAAGGCTTGGCCTCCAGGGTGAGGGAGATCGCTTCCTTTGAAGATCGCGTAGAGGTCCTGGGCGTGGATGCCGAAGATTTGATGCGGCAGTTAAAGACAAGAGCCCAATCCGAGAGCTTGTTCGCCTACGCAGACCCTCCCTATTATGTGAAAGGGAAAGCATTGTATCTAAATCATTATCACGACGATGATCATAAACGTTTTGCTCGTCTGATGTGCAGTTCGGATCAATTTGCGTGGGTCATGACTTATGATGATGTCCCTCGAATTCGGGAGTTGTATGCTCGCATGAATCTCAGATCGTTTCGATTGAGGTATTCTGCCCACCACGACTCTCACGAAGGCAGTGAATTATTCATCAGCCCGCCGCATGTGGTTCTGCCTCTGGATATTGCCGAGGGGCTAGAATGCCGGAAGCGGAACGCAGGTCGATAACGCGGGCGAGTGTGTTTTAGTCTTGCCCTTGCCTTGCTGGTGACGGCTTCGGCGTTAGTGAAGGTTTAGTTCATTTCCCAGCCTCCATCTCCATGCGAACAATGTCCGCGAGTTGCTTCGCTGTTGGCAGTCTGCCCTTCAACTCGCCCGGCAGCTTGGATTGCAAGGTGTAGGCGGCGACGCCGATGGGGTTGGCTTTGGTCCGGAGGGCATATTCGACCTCCACGTCGTCTTTTTCGGCGCAGAGGATGATGCCGATGGAGGGCTGGTCGCCGGCGGCACGTTCGGTGTCGTTGAGGAGGTTCAGGTAGAAATCCATTTTGCCCGCGAACTCCGGTTCGAAGGGGCCGAGCTTCAACTCGAAGGCCACGAGGGCTTTGAGGAAGCGATGGTAGAAGAGCAGGTCGATGAAATACTCCTTCTTTCCAAGCACAAGCCGGTGCTGTCGCTCGACGAAGCAGAAGCCGTAGCCGAGTTCGAGCAGGAAGGCTTGCAAGCGGCTGATCAGGCGGTCCTCCAACTCACGCTCTCTCACCGCACGGCGCAAACCGAGAAACTCGAGGTTGTAGGAGCTTTTGAGCATCTCCTCCGCCTGCTCGGCGAAGTGCTCCGGCAGGGCGAGATCGAAGTTGTGCGTCTTCTTCTCCGTCACCGCCCGATTGTAGGCTCCGGCCTTGATCTGGTTCAAAAGCACGTTCCGCGACCACCCGAAGCTGGCCGTGGCCCGCAGATACCAAAGGCGGGCTGCGGGTGCGGTGAGCTTGTTGAGAATGAGCAAGTGGTGTCCCCAAGGTATTTCTGCGACAAGCTGTTGCAGAAATGGGATCGCGTCGGTGGTGCCAGCTTCTGCCACAGGCTGTGGCAGAATTTCTCCAGCTCTCAATTTGGCGACAGATTGTCGCCGTTTTGCGCCTTGGCCTATTTCTGCAACAGGTTGTTGCAGAATTGGCCGGAAGGTTCGACTCGAGAATTCTCTCACAACTTGTGAGAGAAAGTCAGGCGCGGAGTATGCTTCGTAGAGGCGCTTCATTTCCCACACGCTGCGAGCCGAAAAACCGCTCATGTCAGGGAACGCTGCTCGCAGCTCTGCCGCGACCATTTCGACCACGGACTCGCCCCAGTTGAGTTCTTTTTGCTTCTCCACAATTCCGCACCCGATGTCCCAGTAGAGCGTGACCAGTTCACGGTTCACCTGTCGAGCTGCCGACAGGCGAGCCGAAGCGATGCGTGACTTCAGATCGGTCACGAAGTGCTTGTAGTCAGTGGTCAGAGCGAGGGTTGTATCGCGAGACTTTTTCATGGGATCAAAATGCGCAGATGATTTCAAACGCTACCGCTTCTTCACATAATGCGCCCCGCGCCCCTGGCCTTTCGGCAGAAGGTGGCCGTGCTGGACGAGTTCCTTCAAGCGCAGCTTGAGCGTGCTGGGTTTGCCGTGGGTGAGCTTGACGAGTTCGCCAAGCGTGAGCGTCTCGTGGTCGGCGAAGTGGGTGAGGATCTTCTTCGCGAGCGGGTGGAGGTCGGTGGCGTGCGTGTCCTCGATGGCGATCTTCTTCGCGAGCGCGTCCTTTTGCTTTACGAGGGAGCGGAAGAAGAACATGAGCCAGGCTTCCCAGTCTGGCTTCTTTGCGTTGAGCGTGGTTTGGGTGCGGCGGAGGGCACGGTAGTAGCCCTCCTTGGAGGCTTCGATGATGCTTTCCAGTGAGCTATAGGGCACATGGGCATAACCGGCACGCAGGAGCATGAGCGTGGTGAGCACACGGGAAAGTCGGCCATTGCCATCCTGAAACGGATGGATGGCGAGGAAGACGACGATGAAGCTGCCGATGAGCAGCAGCGGATGCAGGGAGCGCTCGCGGTCGGCCTTGATGAACCAGGCGACGAGGGCCTCCATCTCGCGCGGCGTGTCGAAGGGCGAGGTGGTGTGGAAGACGATGCCGATCTCCTTTCCATCGGCATCGAAGGCGGCGACATGGTTGGGCAGGGCCTTGTAGTGGCCGCGGTGGCGTTCGTCCTTCGTGCTGTGGCGCAGGAGGTCCTGATGGAGCTGGCCGATCATGTTTTCCGTGACGGGAATCTGATCGAAGGCATCAAACACCTGATCCATGACATAGGCGTAGCCGGCGACCTCCTGTTCATCGCGCGTCTTGAACTCAGTGATGTGCAGGACCGGCTGTTTGAGTCGGATTTTGACCAGATGCTCAAGGGGTTGCCTCAAGCAGATTGCGAGGGGTGAAGCTTGAGCAGCTTTTTACCTGACTGCCCCGTTGCAAACTTCAAAGCTCCGCAGACCACGTGATCACTGGCGCGGAGGCTTCTTTTGTCGGGTGGCTCATGGAGCAAGCTGGCACTGGGTTTTGCGATGCTCCGCAGGCGTTGTCTGAAACCGGCGCTTGAAGTGCTGGCCTAAGCGCGAGACATCGCGGTAGCCGACGCGTTTGGCGATGCGGGCGACGGGGAGCTGGGTGGTGGCGAGCAGTTCAGCGGCTTTCTCCAGGCGGAGCTTTTGCAGATAGCCCTGGAAGCTGAGGCCGTGATGCTGGCGGAAGAGGCGGCTGAGATTGCCTGCGCTGGTAAAGGCCACCTTCCGCGCCACGTCCGTCAGCTTCAACGGTGAATGCAGGCGGAAGGCGAGGTGAGCGGTGGCGCGTTGCAAAGGATCGCCGCGCGGCTCGGTGGCGGCGCTGGACTTTTCAGCCACCCGAAACCATACGGCCTCGACATGGCTGCGCGCGGCGTCCTCGGCGGCAGCGGGGTCTCCCAAAGCGATGGTCTCCACGAGATGTTCGTGCTCGTCGGCCAGCACGCGCGCATCGGGGAAGTAGTCCTCAAAGCCCTGCCCGTGAAAATGCAGCAGGCCGTCCCAGGCGAGCCGCCAGGCCGCCTTGAGCTGGGGGACTTGCGCCATCTCGATGAGGGTCTCATGCAGTTCGAAATCGGCCTCGCGAAAGGCCGCGTAATCGCGCACGCGCAGCGCCTGGGTCAGACGCTTGAGGAGGGCGCGCAGGCGTTTGAGATGCTCCGGCGAGCTTGCGGCGTGACTGGCCGCATGGCGCGCGGCAAAGCCTTCCAGCAGCGAGCGGAGTTCCGAGAGGCGGCGCAGTTCGGCGGTGTTCATCATGGGCAAATAGGCGAAATCGAGCAGCAGGCTATGCGGCAGCGGTCAAAGGCGACCGCCGCTGGAACGGCAGCATTGAAAACGCGGAAACGGCGCCGTTTCATCACGCCACAGGCATTCCATTATGCCAAATCAACCACACGACTTCCTGCCATGATCCTACCCGACAAAGTCCCTTTTGGTGTCATCGCGCCGATGACGACGCCCTTTACCACCGAGGGCGAACTGAACGCTAAGGCCATCCGCAGTCAGGTGGAGTTTCTCGTCCGCGAGCGAGCGGACAGCCTCGCGGTCGGCGGTTCCACCGGTGAAGGTCAGACTCTGGACCCCGATGAACTCCGCGCCTGCGTCAGCGAAACCCGCGCGGCCATGCCGGCGGACATGCCTTTGGTCGCCAGCACGATTTGCGACAGCACGCGGCAGGCGATCCGCGCCATCAAGGCCATCGAGGGCCTCGGCGTGGACGCCATTCAGCTCACGCCGGTGCATTACCTCTTCCGCCCGGACGACGAGATGATGATCGAGCACTTCCGTGTGATTCATGAAGAGACGGGCATGCCGCTCATCATCTATAATGTGGTACACTGGTGCTATCTCTCACCGGAGCTGACCGTGCGCCTGATGGAGGAGGTGCCGGGCGTGATGGGCATCAAGCAAAGCGCGGGCGATTTGAAACTCTTCGCCGACCTCATGATCAACGCGCCGAAGGACCGCAAGATCTACAGCGCCGTGGATGCGCTGATGTATCCCTCCTTCTGCCTCGGCACACCGGGTGTCATCGCCGCCACGCCCTCCGGCATCCCGCGTGCCACCGCGCTGCTGCGCGATGTCGTGGCGAAGGGCGACCACGCCAATGCGCTACGCCTGCACGAAGCCATCCTGCGTTTCTGGAACGCCACGGATCACTACAACCTGCCAGCGTGCATCCGCTATGCGCAGTCGCTGCAAGGCGTGGACGCTGGTTTCCCCCGCATGCCGATGCGCCCGGCTACCGAGGCGCAGAAGGCGAAGATCAAGCCCGCGCTCGAAGCCGTGCTGAAGCTGGCGGAGGAGTTGTCCTAAAGCGCGAAGCGCCCTGGACTGCGGCAGCCTGCTGCCGCTTTCCCGTGGCCAGCCTGCTGGCCGTCGCAGTCCAAATGACCCACCTATACTGACAACGTAAACCCACCCCCGGCAGCAGGGCTGCCACCACCCCAAAGCGGCAGCAGGCTGCCGCAGTCCAAGGATCAATCCCATGACCACCGGCATCACACTCATCGTGCTCTTCGCCTCGCTCGCGGTGGCGTCGGGTCGTGTGAAGTGGCTTGCGGGTCTTCGCTTCACCTTCACCGTGCTGGCCTTCGGCGCGGCGGCGTTCAGCTTTCCGGCGTGGTTCATCGCGCCGGGCGGTTTTGAGATGAAGCAGGTCATCGCGCCGCTGGTGCAGCTCATCCTGCTGTGCATGGGCATGACGCTCACACTGGGGGACTTCGCCCGCGTGCTTTCGATGCCACGCGCGGTGATCGTCGGCGCGGCCTTGCAATACAGCATCATGCCGCTGGCGGGTTTCGTCTTTGCGCGGCTTTTTGGTTTGGAAAAAGAAGTCGCCGCGGGTCTGATTCTCATCGGCTCGTGTCCGGGAGGCGTGTCATCCAATGTCATCACCTACCTCGCAAAGGGCAATGTGCCGCTTTCCGTGACGATGACCGCCATCTCGACGCTGCTTTCGCCCTTCATCACCCCTTTCGCTATGCAGTGGCTCGCGGGGGCGTATGTGCCGGTCGAGGTCGGGCCGATGATGCTGTCCATTCTGAAAATGATCATCGCGCCGCTGGCGATCGGTTTTGCCATCCGCCGCTTCCTGCCGCGCTTGGCGGACAAGCTCGTCCGTGGGCTGCCGCCGCTGGCGATGCTGTCCATCGCTGTCATCGTCGCCATCACCGTGGCAATCTCGCACGATGACTTGATCGAAGTCGGCCTCATCCTGCTGGCCGCCTCCGCCTGCCACAACGCCGCCGGTTACGCGCTCGGCTACGGCGCGGCGCGAATGCTCGGTCTCGACACCCGCGACAGCCGCACCATGGCGCTGGAAGTCGGCTTGCAAAACGGCGGCATGGCCACCGGCCTCGCCTTCAACGTTCTGCACAGCCCCGCCGCCGCTCTCGCCGCCGCCACCTTTGGTCCGTGGAGCGCCATCACCAGCTCTATGCTGGCTTCGTGGTGGAGGAAGAAATAAAATCCAGCCAATCTATGAACCACAACTTCCACTTCCCTCATCTCTTTCTCGCTCTGCTCATTACAGCAGCCACTCAACTTGGCGCCGCAAATCCACTTCACTGGCCGCTCGATCAGTCCAAGTCTGATGCTTTGACCATTCACGGCCACGCCGAAAGCGTGGCGGGTGTCCAGGAAGGCGCCTTGCAGCTCGATGGCCTTTCCTTGATCGAACTGAAGGACTCCGCGAGTTTGCATGCGGGCGGTCAGGGCCTCAGCCTCACGGTGTGGGTGAATCCCTTTGTGCTGAGCGGTGCGCAGCGGATGATCGTAGCGAAGAACCGTTATTCCAGCAGCGAGCGCGAGTGGGGCGTGATGCTGGACCGGGACGGCAAGCTGCGACTCTATCTGTGGCAGGATGGCTGGCAGACAGTGACAGCGAAGACCACGCCAAGGACTGGGCACTGGCATCAGGTCGGAGTCGTACTCACCAGGGAAAAGGCGGAACTCTGGGTCAATGGCGCCCTCGAGGCCAGCACCGTGTTGAAGTCTGCCATTCCTGCCACCGCCGCACCGGTCACACTCGGCGGCATTCTGGACGGCACTCTCAAGCAGACGTTTTTCGGCGCCCTGGACGACGTGCAACTTTTCCCCCGCGCACTTACCGCGCAAGAAATGGCCGCGCAGCACAAACCCGTGACCGCCACCCTGAAAGTGCCCGCCGTGCCGCCTGTGGCCTCGGCACCCAAGCCGGCCGGGTTTTGGAGCGAACAGGCAGCGCTTGATGCCAAGGCAGACCGGGTCAACCTCATCTTCGACGGCAAAAGTCCGGACCGGCTCGCCTGCGACACCACGCTGCGTGCCATGCCCGACGGGTCCTGGGTCCATGTCATGCTCGGCGGGGGCGACCGGGAACCCGATCCGCGCAACGGGGTGTTCCTCCAGCGCAGCCTTGATGAAGGCAAGACCTGGAACGCACCCGAGCGGCTTGACTTCGGCTTTCCGCGATCCAGCGACACCGCCGCGACGGTGCCGAGCGAACTCATGGTGCTCGACGGGCGCTGCACGCTGTTTTTCGCGACCCACAACGGAAAATTCAGCGGCTGGAAGGAATGGATGATCGTCAGCGAGGACTCCTGCAAGACGTGGGGCAAACCCGCTCCCGCGCCAGGCCGCCTGCATGACCGCACCTTCATCCGCAATCACATCGTCACCCGCGATGGCCGCATCCTTTTGCCTTTCCAGCATTACCTCAGCGGCCCCGGCCCGCTCAATCCGCGCAACGGCGTGCTTATCAGCAAGGACGGCGGTAAAACCTGGAGCGAGCACGGCAACATCCGCCTCAGCAGCAGCGACACCTATCGCGGCTGGGCGGAGAACAACATCGTCGAACTCGCCGATGGCCGCATCGCCATGATCATCCGCGCCGACCGCCTCGGAGGTGTGCTCTATTACGCCGAATCGAACGACGGCGGTTTGACCTGGCCGGACTTCGCCGCCAAAACGAGCATCCCGAACCCCGGCTCCAAGGCCACGCTTTACGGTCTCGGTGGCGACAGCGTGGCGCTGCTGCACAATCCCAATCCGCTTGGCCGCTACCCGCTGGCACTGTGGATCAGCTTTGACGGCATGAAGACCTGGCCCTATCAGCGCGTGCTGGTGAAAGAGTCGAGCAAAGGTCCGCGTGCTGCCTTGAACTATCCCGATGGCTTTGTCAGCGCCGACAAAAAATGGCTGCATTTCGCCTTCGACGACGCCCGCTACCGCGCCGTGCGAGTGAGCGCGCGCCTGCCGGAGATTCCCGTGCTCTGGGATGAAAAACAAACCCTGCCCAAGTCCGCCGACCTGCCCGTCATCCAAGGCGCGCGCTTCTCCGTCATCAAACCCTACGAGTTTCAGAAGGACGGCTACCGTTTTCTGCACGGCCTCGCGCTTTGCTTCCACAAAGGCAAACTCTACGCCAGCTTCGGCCACAACCAGGGCGGCGAGAACACCGACACCGAGGAGGCGCGTTTTTGCGTCAGCGACGATGAAGGCCGCACCTGGGGCGCGGTGAAGACGATGGACGCGGGCGAACCGGGTCTCGGAGTCAGCCACGGCGTTTTTCTTTCTCACCAAGGCACGCTCTGGGCCTTCATGGGGGCCTATACCGGCACGATGCAAGGCATCCACACCCGGGCCTATCGGCTGAATGAAACGAGCGGCGAGTTTGAGAAGCTCGGCGTGGTGGTCGAAGGCGGCTTCTGGCCCATGCAGGAGCCGATCCGCATGGACGATGGCAACTGGATCATGGCGGGCATCTCCGCCGGGGGCGACGCGCCCGCAGGCGGCAGGCATCCCGCCGCTGTTGCCATCAGCCACGGCGACAATTTTCTGAAATGGGGCCTCGTGCGCATTTCGCAGGTGCCCGGCCTCGGCAAGGTCTGGGGCGAGTCCACCGTGATCGTCGAGGGCAAACGCATCACCAACCTAAGCCGCTACGGAGCCGAGGCGAGGGCCCTCACCGCCACCAGCGAGGATTATGGTCGCACCTGGACACTGATGCTGTCGAGCAACCTGCCCATGGCCACGAGCAAGCCCTACGCGGGCGTCTTGAGCACCGGCCAGCGCTACCTCGTGTGCAGCACCAGCGCCGACGGCGGTGGACGCCGCGCCCCCTTGACCATCGCCGTGTCACAGCCTGGCGAGACAACGTTCAGCAAATTATTCGTCATCCGCCACGCGCTCTTCCCCGAAGGCCCCGGTGAGAGCCACGAGCGCGCCTCGCTTTCGTATCCCTACGCCATCGAGCACAACGGCCGCCTCTACGTCGGCTACTCGAACAACGGCGGCAACGTCGGCCGCATCGGTGAAGGCCGCGAGCTGTGGAACAACAACAGCGCCGAGCTGGCGGTGATTCCGCTTGATGCATTAGCTGAGTAGCTTCGCCACTGCGGCGCCTCACAATAAAGAATCAGCCGCCGTGATGGCGGACACACGCCACTTCGCGGCAGCGCAGTCGTGATAGATGTGATCAGGCTTCCCGTTTTGGTCTGACCACCTGATGACCCTTCCATGACTCTCGACGCCATTGCC
>DDQZ01000073.1:0-28617 GCA_002343505.1 Verrucomicrobiaceae bacterium UBA2429
CCAATGCACCCCCTGCCGCGAGGGCAGCCTGTGGATGAAAAAGATCAGCGACCGCATCGTCGCCGGCACCGCCAGCCCGGACGACGTGGACACCCTGGAGACCGTGGCCAACCAGATCGAAGGCAAGACCATCTGCGCCTTCGGCGAAGCCTGCTCCTGGCCCACCCAGAGCTTCATCCAAAAGTTCCGCGACGAGCTCAAGGCAGACTGCAAGCCCGAGCTCGCCGGTAAGCCCGTCGCCGGGGAAGCCCTCCTCGCCGCCTCCGGCCTGGCCGCGCGGTGAGCGCGCTCGACAGCCCGCGCAGACGGGGCATGATGATCCTCCTTGAATGAGCCTTCCCACCTCCAACTCGAGCTCGACTTCCGCACCGGTCGTCCCACAGCCATCGCCCGTGGAGACATCACCGCGGCAAAGCGCCAGGCTTGCTCCGGCATTAACCGTGAGCGAACTCGCGGCATCAAGGAAGCGGCTCGACCAGCTCCATCCGGGGAACCGCTTTCGGTTGATGGCTGGCATGCCCTTGTTGCCGCAAGAGCCGCCGAGTGGGGCGTGCCGTTGATCCCCCTCCAGTCCTTGGGCGTCTTCTTTGACGCGGAGGGCTTCATCACCTCGCAAACCCTGCGCCGCCTGGGCTGGGGAGCCGAAGCCATCGCCTGGGCTGACGATGAAAACCGCTGCGTTTACAAGCTCTTCGAAGTCCGCCCCAACAGCGCGCTGGGCAAAAAGCTCCGCCTGCAAAGGGAGCCCGACGGCTTTCACATGACTCATGCGGACGCCAGCCTGGATGACACGCTGGAAAAGCTCTGCGTGCTCCACGACGCGGGCGCCTGCCCCACTGAAATCATCGGCCTGGCGGAGAGCGGTGATTTCCTCATCGTCAAACAACCCCTTTGCCTCCCCTCGCCAGACTTCATCGCGGACCGCAAATCCGCCGCCGAAAAAGTCCACGCCGTGGTGCCGCGCCGCTCCATTGGCCGGGAGGTCAGAGTCTTCTGGCTCAACGACCAGCCATGGTGCCTTGGAGACCTGCATGAAAACAACATCATGCGCGAGCCGGACGGCGCCCCCACCATCATTGACGCGCTCATCTGCCCGCTCCCACCTGTCTTCATCAAGCAGGAGTCCTTCCTGCAATCCGCCGTCAAACGCGCCCAGGACCTGCGCGCGGGCAGAGCCCCCGAATCCGACGACCCCTTTGCCGGCGTCTGTGACGATGATTTATAGCCTTCGGCCTGGCCGCGCGGTGAGAGGCCGCCCCCGCGCCAAGGCTCATTCGCCGGAGGCGCACGCCTTGAGCGCCAGCACGGCGAAGACGGTGGCGGTGTCGCTGATGAAGTGCTGCGGCACGCCGTTGAGCGAGCGGGTGAACCAGCGGCCGGACTCGCGCTGGTTTGCGCCGAGCCATTTCACGCCGCGCTGGAGCGCCGCATGGCCCGCGGGCAGTCCCGCCTCGCGCAGCACGAAGACCACCAGGCCGGTGCCGTAGCCGTCGCTCGGCGCGTCGGGGTTGGATTTCCCCCCCTCGCGGCCTGTCCATTCCGGGCCGAGGGATTCCATGCTCCAGCCGCCATCCACGCGCTGGAGGGCGAGCAGGTCGCGGATGATGACCTGCTTTTCCTCATCGCTGAGCAGCCCGTCGAGCCGCACTGCGGCCCAGAGCAGCCAGGCGCGGTGATGCAGGTTGGGCGCGGGCGTCTTTTTCAAGTATGCGCGCATCTTGTCCACACCGGCCTTCGCGGCATCGCTCCGCGCGTAGTTTTCGGGCGCATGCCCCACGCCGACGGCGGCCAGCACGGCTCCGTAATAATCATCCACCTCGAACGGCGGCCAGCCGCACTTCGGCCAGTTCCACGCGCCGTCTTTGCGCTGGAGCGCCCACATGCGGTCGAGCGCCTGGCGCGTCACGGGATGCAGCCTGCCGGTGGACTGCGCATCGTGCATCGCCAGCGCCGCCGCAGTGCCGACGATCTCGCGGTGCTGGTGCTTTTTCACCTGCTCATCGGCGTCCCAGTTCGTGATGCGGCCCTCGAAAAAGGCACGCACCTCCGCCAGCGAGTCCGTCGGCGCTTCCTTCATCAACAACGCGCGCGAACTCACATACGGCCAGCCCGTGTGGCAGGAGCCGCACTTGTTCTTCCGCACCCAGGCCAGCGCCGTGCCATCCAGCGACTCCGCGGCCTTCGCGAGCGAGAGATCCCCCCGCAGCGGCTCGTCTGGCGATCCCTGGGGAAAGGCTGCCTTTGGCGTCTCTGCGGGCGTCGTTTCCCGCGCCTTGCCACCCGGCGCGAGCATCAGGAAAACGGCGGCAAGGCTGAGTGTGAGGCGGTCCATTGGGCAATGCATGGCGTCCATGCTGAACGGCAGGCGGAGCGCCAACTTGCGCCGCGTGATCGCGGCCCCGGGCGGACGCGCCTGAAAACAATCGCACTCGGCGTTTGCCCTCGGGGCGGCGGGTGTTAGCTTTGCGGCCCGCGCGCATCCGGCGCGGCTTTTTTTACCCCTATGCAATGGCTCACCCAACTCGGTTTCATCGGCGAGACGCTCTATTTCCTGATCCTCATCTTCGAGGTGCTGATGGTCTTCAACCTGATGATCCTGGTGCATGAGTGGGGCCATTTCCTGGCGGCGCGCTGGCGCGGGCTGAAGGTGGAGGCGTTTTACATCTGGTTCGGCAAGCCGCTGTGGCGGAAGACGATCAACGGCGTGGAATACGGCCTGGGCAGCATCCCGGCGGGCGGTTTTGTGAAGCTGCCGCAGATGGCGCCGATGGACGCCATCGAGGGCGAGTCCACCAGCGGCGAGCCGCTGCCGCCGATCAAGCCGCTGGACAAGATCATCGTGGCCTTCGCGGGGCCGCTGTTCAGCTTCGGGCTGGCCTGCCTTTTCGCCCTGCTGGTGTCCTGGCTGGGCAAGCCCCAGACGGAGCCGGTGGTGACGACGACGATCGGCCATGTGGAGGAGGACAGCCCGGCGGCGAAGGCGGGGCTGCTGCCTGGGGATGTGGTGCGCCGGATTGACGGCGCGGAAATCCGCCGCTTCGAGGGCATGGTGGACAGCATCCGCTGGGCCGTCATCGCCAGCGAGGGCAAGGAGATCGTGTTCGAGGTGGAGCGCCCCGGCGAGGGCATGAAGACGATCCCTGTGGAGGCGGACTGGCAGGAGCAGGAGCCGACGGCATGGTGGCAGGGCATTTTCAAACGCCCGCCGCTGCGCGAGGTGGGCATCATGGGCAAGGAGACGCCGATGGTGGACGCGGTGACGCCGCACAGCCCGGCGGATGACGCGGGCCTGAAGCCGCTGGACGAGCTGCTGACGGTGGACGGCCAGGTGCTCTACAGCAAGACCCAATTCATGAATTACTTGGAGGACAAAAAGGACCGGCCCATCAAGGTGACGATCCGCCGCAAGGGCGCGGAGATGGAACTGGAGCTGACGCCGCGTGTGCCGGACAAGTGGGAATCCGAGGAAAAGCCGCGCGTCATGATTGGCATCGTTTTTCATCCGACGGGGGAGCGGAAGCTGGCCTATCCCGGCGTCTATGAGCAGGTGTCGGATGCCTCGCGGGCAATGTTCAGCATGATCACGAAGCTGTTCACGCCCGCCTCGGACATCAGCCCCGGCCACATGAGCGGGCCCATCGGCATCGGGCGCGTGTATTACAATCTGCTGCAGGACCCCGCCGCTCTTCTCCAGGTGCTGTGGTTCAGCGTGGTGCTGAACATCAACCTCGCCATCCTCAACATGCTCCCCTTCCCCGTGCTGGACGGCGGCCACATCACCATGGCCATCGGCGAGACCATCCGGCGCAAGCCGCTGCACTCGCGCGCGCTGGAGTATGTGCAGACGGCGTGCGCGCTGCTGCTCTTCAGCTTCGTCATCTTCGTCACGCTCAAGGACGCGGGGGATCTTTTCCTTGGCAAGCGGGGTGACGGCAAGGGCACGAAGAAGGAGGACATCGGCTGGCTGCCGAAGGACCAGCGCGGCAAGCCCGCGGCGGAGGCGAAGTGAGGCGGGCGGCTTTGTCCGGCATGAAAAACCGCCCTCTTGCCGCGTAGGTTTGCATCATGCTTCGGAAAACCCTCCTCCTCTGCTGCATCGCCACGGCCAGTCTCGCCGCGGAGCCTTTGAGCTTCGTGCGGGACATCCAGCCTATTTTGACGAAGGCCGGCTGCAATGCGGGCGCTTGCCATGCGAAGGCGATCACCGGCCAGCGCGGCTTTCGCCTCAGCGTGCTCGGTTTTGAGCCGGAGGAGGACTACGAGGCCATCGTGAAGCAGGGCAAAGGCCGCCGCGTGTTCCCACCGGCACCGGAGGAAAGCCTGCTCATCACCAAAGGAGCCGCCATTGTGCCACACACCGGTGGCAAGCACCTCGAACCGGGCTCCGAGTTTTATCAGACACTCGTGCGCTGGATCGCCGAGGGCATGCCTTACACGCAGTCGAACGAGCCCGTGCTCAATGCGATCGCAGTCGAGCCCTCGCGCATCACCTTGAAGCCAAAAGCAGCGCAGCAACTCAAAGTCACCGCTCGCTACTCCGATGGCAGCAGCCGCGATGTGACGAAGCTCGCGCTGTTTGAAGCCAACGACACCGCCATGGCCTCCGCGACCGACAGCGGGCTCGTGAACACGCTCGACCTGCCAGGCAATGTCGCCGTGATGGTGCGCTTCGGCGGCAAAGTGAGCGTGTGCAGTGTCTTGATCCCGCTCGGTGCACCGGTCGAGTCGCTGCCTCCTGCCAAAAACTTCATCGACCAGCTCATCTTTGCCAACTTGAAGCAGATCGGCATCCCACCCTCGCCGATCTGCGACGACAGCACCTTCCTGCGCCGCGTCTCGCTCGACATCGGCGGACGTTTGCCGACCATGGAAGAAACCAAGGCATTCCCCGCCGACAAAGCGCCCGACAAACGCGACCGCGCCATCGAGGCGCTCATCAACTCGCCCGACTACGCCGACTACTTCGCGAACAAATGGACCGCGCTGCTCAAAAACCAGCGCACCGAGGCCGCCGACATCACCGCGAACTTCGCCTTCCACGCCTGGATGCGCGACAATCTGCTCGCGAACACGCCTTACGATCAACTCGTCCGCCAAATCCTCGCCAGCACCGGCACCATCGTTTCAAACCCACCTGTCGCCTGGTATAAACGCGTCAAAGAACCCACCACGCAGGTCGAGGATGTCGCGCAGCTCTTCCTCGGCGTGCGCATGCAGTGTGCGCAGTGCCATCACCATCCCTTCGAGCGATGGACGCAGGCCGAGTACTATCACATGGCCGCCTTCTTCAGCCAGATCGGCCGCAAACCCACCGCCATCGCCGGTGAGGACCTCATCTTCCACAAGCGCGGCACCGCGCAGACCGAGCATCGCAAAACACGCGTCATGCTGAAGCCCGCCGGCCTCGGCGAGCCACCGCTCGACATCGCGCCCGATGACGATCCGCGCCTCGCGCTCGCCGATTGGATGGCGCAGAAGAAAAACCCGTTCTTCGCCAAAGCGCTCGTGAACCGCTACTGGAAGCACTTCTTCAAACGCGGCCTCATCGAACCCGAGGACGACCTCCGCGACACCAATCCGCCGACGAATCCCGAACTGCTCGACGCTTTGGCAAAACACTTCACCGACCACAACTTCGACCTCAAATCCATCGTCCGCGTCATCGCGCAGAGCCACACCTACCAGCTCAGCGCCATGCCGAACGAGCACAACGCCATCGACCGCCAGGCATTCTCCCACTTTTACCCGAAACGCCTCACCGCCGAGGTCCTGCTCGACAGCATCGACATGGTCACCGCGTCCAAAACCGACTTCGCCGACCTCCCTCCCGGCACCCGCGCCATCTCACTGCCCGACAACAGCTACACCCGCGCCTCGCCGTTTTTGAAAGTCTTCGGCCGACCCGACAACACCAGCGTCTGCGAATGCGAACGCGTCTCCTCTGCCAGCCTCGCGCAAAGCCTGCACCTCATGAACGCGAGCGACGTGAAAGCCAAGCTCACCGCCGCTGGTGGCCGCGCCGAGCAGCTCACCAAAGCCGAGCTACCCGAGCCCAAACGCATCCGCGAACTCTACCTCGCCGCCTTCTCCCGCGAACCCACCGCCGACGAAGTCCAAATCGCCGAAACCCACCTCCTCAAGCCCCGCATCGACGCCACCGGCAAGCCCCTCGACTCCCAACGCGCCAAACGCAACGGCTACGAAGACCTGCTGTGGGCGCTGCTGAACACGAAGGAGTTCTTGTTTAATCATTGAGGTGCCATGAGCAGCCGGAGATCGAATCAGATTGGGGTGCTCTTATCCGCATGGGTGGTGCTTTGTTGCGCCATGCCTGGATGCCACCGGGACAGCGCACCCGCACAGATTGACCTGAAAATCATTCATCCTGATTTCCCCAAGCCGGTTTTCATTTCAGCGCCCTGGAACTGCACTCTGCCAAACTTTGAGCCGCTGCGGTTTCCCCCGCAAAAGGAGTTCACAGCTCCCGCGGATGCGGAAATTCTTTCTCTCCACAAACCTGTCACCTCGTCCAGATCACCTTCAAAAGGACAAAATGAATGGATCACTGACGGTGATGCTTTTTGCGGAGGAAATGGCGAGTATGCCGTTTTCTTCGAGAATCTGCCGTGCTGGGTTCAGATTGATCTCGGCTCAGAACGCCGAATAGATCACGTCTGGCTCTGGCATGATCAAGGAGCGTTGTTCCGCAGGGCGACCCCCGAAGTCTTCGAAGATGTCATCGTGCAGCTCTCGAACGACGTGGATTTTGGATCTGGCGTAACCACGCTGTTCAATTCCGACGACGACGGCTCCTGCGGCCAGGGCAAAGGCACTGATCCGACCTACATGGAGACCAATCATGGCCGTGGAGTGCCCGCAAAGGGCCAAACAGCTCGATATGTCCGTATCTGGGGCGGCAAAGCCTATTCCGGCGGCCCCTGTCGCTTCACCGAGGTGACGGTGTGGGGCCGGTGATGCGGGCCCATGCCGAAGAAAAGGTTTTGGCTGCCACTTGTGACGCTATAGCTTTCGTCATGCGTGCCCACACCAGCAAAGACCGGATCGACCAGCTCATGCGCCAGATGGGCGCGGCGGTGAAGTCGGAAGGTCGTGTGTATTTCACCGGTGGAGTCACGGCCGTGCTGATGGGCTGGCGTGAAACGACCATTGATGTGGACTTGAAGGCCGAGCCGGAGCCGCGGGGCTTCTTTGAGTGCCTGCCACGGCTCAAAGACGAACTCGACATCAACATCGAACTCGCCGCTCCCGATCAGTTCGTCCCTGAGTTGCCCGGCTGGCAGAATAGAAGCTGTTTCATTGCTCAACACGGCCAGCTTGGATTCTACCACTACGATTTCTACGGGCAGGCACTCTCCAAGCTGGAGCGCGGTCATCCGCGTGATCATCACGATGTCCAATGCATGAGGCGGGATGGTCTGGTGAAGGGTGAGAGGCTCCGCGAACTGTTTGAGAGCGTCGAAGATCAGTTGATCCGCTACCCTGCCATCAATCCAATTCAGCTTCGGGCCGCCGTGATGGACTTTGCGCCGAAGTGACCTAACCTTTGCCATGCTCGACCTCCACGACCTCCCCGCTGCGGACATGATCCGCGAAGGCCTCGCCGATCTGGCGGCGCGCCGTGAGAGTGTGGCGTCGTATCTCGTGCAGATCGGCAGCCTCAAAATGCGGCGATGCGGCATCGAAGTGGCCGTTTCGGCCGAGGATGCGCTCGACGCCGATCATCGACTCTATGCTCTGCTGGGGCGCGAGCACGGTAACGATGCCCACAGGCACTACAATTCGCTGCTGCGCGAACTCGTCAGTTTCGAGCGTGCGCTCGTCTCACGGCATGAACGCCTGCAAAAAGCGCGTTAAGCCTGCATGACCCGCCGCGACACTATCGCTCTCACTTTGGCTGCGCTCACAACACCGGCGCGTGCCAGCAACTCCGCCATGCAAAACGCCTTTCAGCTCATCCAGACGCAAATCGACAACGGAACGCTGCATCACGCTGTGCTGCATGTGCAAAAAGGCTCCGAACTGACGATGAAGGCCTTTGGCAAAGCTAAGCCCGATTCGATGTTCCTACTCGGCTCGATCACAAAACCGCTCACGGCGGCTGCGGTGATGGTTTTAGTGGATCGGGGCGAGGTGAAGCTCTCCGACACGGCTGTGAAGTACCTGCCGGAGTTCAACGAAGGCGCTCGAAAAGAAATCACCATTGAGCAACTGCTCACGCACACCTCCGGCCTGCCGGACCAGCTTGAGGATAACAACGCGCTGCGGGCACGCCACGCACCGCTGGCGGAGTTTGTGAAGGGTGCGGTGCACACGCCGCTGCTCTTTGCGCCGGGCGCGCAATATCATTATCAAAGCATGGGCATCCTCCTCGCGGCTGAAATCGTCGAGCGAGTCACCAAGACGCCGCTGCCGAAGTTTTTGCAGGAGCATGTTTTCGCGCCGCTGGGCATGAAACGCACCGTTTTGGGCCTCGGAGCCTTCTCCAAGACCGACATGGTGCCGATGCAAACCGAGCACGCCGCTCCCGATGCAGGCGGCGGTGATCCAAACGCCCGCGCGTGGGACTGGAACAGCGATTACTGGCGAAACCTTGCCGCGCCGTGGGGCGGCGCTCACAGCACTGCGGCGGACATCGCCACATTTCTACGCAGCTTCATGCATCCTGATGGCAAAGCAGTGCGCGTGGCCACCGCACAGCTCATGATCACCGATTACACGCCCAAACTCGAAGCCCATCGCGGCATCGGCTTCATGGTCGGCCCTGCCGGTCTCGGCAAAGGTTGCTCCGCCCTCGCCTTCGGCCACAGTGGCTCCACGGGCACGCTGGCCTGGGCTGATCCAACGACAGACACGAGCTTTGCCTTGCTGACGTCGCTCCCAAAGAATGTCTCGGGCGCGCTGGTGCTGTATCCAGTCTCTGACATGATTTCGCCGCTTTGAGCAAGACTGCGGGACGCGCCAAGAACAGCCGGTTTCGTCGCGTAGTTTTGCGGTCATGTTTCCGCGACTCATCTGCCTCCTCTCCGTCTTTGCCGTCTCCGCGTTCGCACAGCAGGTCACGCTGCCGTTGCCGCGACTGCTCACGATCATGCCCATGGGCGGTCAGGCCGGGCAGAGTGTGGAGGTGACGATCACGGGTGAAAACATCGAGGACGTGACGGAGCTGGCCTTTTCCACACCGAAGATCACGGCGAAGCCGGTGGCGGGTGCGGTGAACAAGTTCACGGTGAGCATCGCGGCGGATGTGCCGGTGGGTGTTTACGATGCGCGGGTGATGTCGCGGCTCGGGGTGTCGTCGGCGCGCGCGTTTTCGGTGAACAAGCTGCCGGAGGTGGTGCGCACGAAGGCGAACAACACGCTCGAAACGGCGCTGCCGCTCACCGTCGGTTCGATCTGCAACGCAACGATGACGAAGCGTGCGGTGGATTTTTATTCGTTCCAGGGCGTGAAGGGGCAGGCGGTGGCGATTGATTGCGCGGCGGTCGGGATCGACTCGCGGCTCACGCCGGTGCTCATCCTCGCGGATGGCAAGGGCGCGGACCTCAAGGTGAACCGCACGGGCGGCATGATCGACTTCACGCCACCGGCCGATGGCAGCTACATCATCAAGGTGAGCGATCTGACGTATCAGGGCGGCGAGCGGCATTTCTATCGGCTCGCTTTGCAAAAGAGCCCCGCGGAGCCGCAATCGCAGACGCAAACGGTCAGCGCGATGTCCTGGCCGCCTGCCGGACTCGCGGCGACGGCTGCTGCAAAGGAAACCGAGCCGAACAACAAGGACGCGCAGAAGATTTCGTTGCCTTGCGACATCGGCGGCGCGTTTTTCCCGGCGGCGGATGTCGATACCTATGAGTTCACCGCGAAGAAGGGCGAGACTTGGTGGGTGGAGGTGGCGAGCGAGCGTCTGGGGCTGAACACGGACCCGTTTGTGCTCGTGCAGCAGGTGAAGGACGGCAAATTCACCGATGTGGCCGAGCTGTATGACATCGCGCCGCCGATGAAGGTCACGAGCAATGGCTACAGCTACGACGGTCCGCCTTACGATGCCGGTTCGCCGGATGTGCTCGGCAAATTCGAGGTCAAAGAGGATGGCACGTATCGTCTGCAGGTGCGCGATCTGTTTGGCGGCACGCGCAGCGATCCGCACAATGTGTATCGCTTGCTCGTGCGTCAGGCCGCGCCGGATTTTTCGCTCGCCGCGTGGGCGGTGCACATGACGCTACGCAATGGCGACCGCGCGTCGCTTTCCAAGCCGATGGCGCTGCGTCAGGGCGATGCGCGTGCGTTTGAGGTCGTCGTGCAGCGCCGTGATGGATTCGACGGCGAGATCGAGATCGGCATGGAAAACCTGCCGCCGGGTGTCAGTGCCGCCGGTTTGAAGATCGGCAAGGGCAAGACCTACGGCCACCTCATCCTCACTACCGATGAAAAAGCGCCGCGAGGTTTCTCGCTCGCGAAAATCACCGGCAAGGCCGTTATCAATGGCAAGGAAGTCACGCATCCCGTGCGTCTTGCGAGCATGGAATGGCCCGTAAAGGATGCGAAGGGCGAAATCCCCGCGCCGCGGCTCATGGCGGACATTCCGGTGTCCGTGACGGATTCCGAGCAAGCGCCGCTTTCGATCACGCTGGCCGAAAACAAGGTCTTCGAGGCCAAGGCGGGCGAGACGCTGAAAATCCCGCTTAAGCTCGCGTGGCGGAACGAGTTCAACGGCACCTCGATCAAGGTGAAGGCCTACGGTGAAGGATTCAGCGCCATGAAGGAGTTCGACATCCCGCTGAAGGCCGCCACGCATGAGCTGGCGCTGAATCTGGCCGAATTGAAGATCGCGCCGGGCGATTACACCTTCGCGCTGCAAAGCCTCGGCATCTGCAAATACCGCTACAACCCCGCCGCGGTGCCTTTAGCAGAAGCGGAGCAAAAGAAAGCTGAAGCCGCTCTCGCCGCCGCGGCCGCTGAAGCCAAAAAAATCGCCGCCACCGATGCGGAAGCCGCCAAGAAAGCCGCCGAGAAGCAAAAAGCCGCCGAAGCCGCGATGACGGCTGCGACGACGAAGATGAAGTCCGCCACCTCCGCCGCTGATCCAAAGGACACGGTCGAGATTCTCATCTCGCAGCCGATCCGCGTCAGCGTGAAGCCCGCAGCCGTCACCACCGCCGCCAAGTGATGAAACCCAGCGCCTTCCTCGTCCTCCTTTGCTGCCCGGCCATCGCATTGGCCGAGGAATTGGAGTTCTATCGTGATGTGTATCCCTTCCTGAAGGGCAACTGCATCTCGTGTCACAACAAGACGACGACGAAGGCGGATCTGAACATGGAGACGCCGGAACTCATGATCAAAGGCGGTGAGTCGGGGCCGTCGCTCATTCCGGGGAAAAGCGCGGAGAGCCTCGTCGTGCAGGCTTCACTGCACGCGAATGACATGGAGATGCCGCCGGCGAACAACAAATCCGGCGCGGTGAACCTCACGCCGGAGCAGATCGACACGCTGAAGCAATGGATCGACCAGGGCGCGAAAAGCACGAAGCCGCAGGAGCGCACGGTGGTGCTGCAGGCCTTCGCCGCGAGCGTGGATCCCATCTACTGCTTGGCGATTTCCAAAGATGGCCGCTATGCCGCTTGCGGACGTTCGAACCGCATCTTCGTGTATGATCTCGCCACGAGGCAGCTTGTCGCCCAGGTCGGCGATCCTGCGGAGAAAAATGGCTCGGCGCATCGCGCGCTGGTGCAGTCGCTGGCGTTCAGTCCTGACGGCACGCGGCTTGCCAGCGGCAGTTTTCGCGAGGTGAAGCTGTGGAAGCTTGATCTGCCAAAACCAGCGTCGAATGCTGTGAAAACGTCGTCTGCGCCAGCGAGCGCTGATTTGATCAAAAAACTCGCTGCCGCAGGCAAAGTGGTCGTTTTGAGCAGCGCACTGTCGGCGGACGGCAAACAAGTCGTCACCGGTTGTGATGACGGTTCCGTGCGTGTTTGGGATGTCGCATCGCTGAAGTCGCTCATCGAGTTGCGCGGCAGTGTCGCGACCGCGCAAAAGATGGCTCAGCTCGACTGGACCATCGCCGCGCAGACGCTGGAGCAGGCGTTTCAAAAGAGCGAGATCGCACGAATAGAAGCACAGGACAAGGCACTCGATGTGCTGCTGGGCAAAGCCAAGGATGCGATCACCACGATGACCAAGGTGCTACCGGAGAAGCAGAAGGCCGTGCCGCCGACCACTGAAGCCAAAACAGCCGCGCAGAAGGCCGTCGATGAACTGGCCGCGAAGCTCGCTGGGAAAAAAGACACCGCGCTCGAGAAGGAGCTCAAAACGGCACAGGACAAACTCATCACGGCGAAAATGACCGAAGTCTCGGCGCTCGCCGCCGTCTCTGCCGCAGAAAGCAACGTGAAGGATGCCGAGGATGACCTGAAGCGTATCACCGCCTCGAAAGCCGCCGATACCAAAGCCGTCGCCGCTGCGAACGCTGCCATCACCGCTGCAAAAACCGCACAGGACAAGGCCACCGCCGAGTTGGCGGCACTGAAGCAATCGCTGACCAAAACCACCGCCAAACCTGTTGCCGTGTCGTTCTCCACAGACGCGCAGCGCGTCGCCGCGATGTTTGAGGATGGAGTTCTCCGCGTGTGGGCCGCCGCCACGGGAACGCCGATTGAGGAAAGCGGCGCAAACGCCGCTGCGAGCACAACGATTACCGCCGCGCCTGACGGCACCTTTGTTGCCACCAAGGCGGTCACGCAGACGCTCGGCGCACTGCCGCGCTGGACTTTGGAGCGCAAGATCGACTCGAAGGGCCTTTTTGCCGATCGTGTGAACGCGGTGCGCTTCAGCCCAGATGGCAAAACGCTCGCCACGGCCGGCGGAGAGCTTTCGCGCAGCGGCGACATCCTTTTCATCGAAGCCGCGACCGGCAAGATCACGCAGACGTGGAAGGAAAAACACAGCGACTCGGTGTTGTGCCTCGATTTCTCACCCGATGGCAAAAAACTGGCCTCCGGTGCTGCTGACAAGATCGTGCGCGTCACCGAGGTCGCCACCGGGAAGCAATTGAACCTGTTGGAAGGTCACACGCATCATGTCACCGCCGTTGCATTCCGCAGCGATGGCCGCGTGCTCGCCAGCGCTGGCGCGGAAGGCACCGTGGTGACCTGGGACATGATCATCGGCGAGCGGAAGCGAAAGATCGAAGGCTGGACCAAGGAGGTCACCTCGCTGCAATTCATCGGCGCGACGAACCAGCTCATCACCTCCGCCGGCGACAACCGCGTCCGCATCGTGAACGACGAAGGCAACGAGATCCGCAATATCCCCGACCTCCCCGACTACATGCAGGCCGCCGTCAGCACGCCGAACGGCACTACCCTCGTCGCCGGCGGCGAGGACAGCCTGCTGCGGATCTGGGACAGCACCGGCAAGGCGCTGGCTTCGTTTGGTGCGAAGTAACAGGGTCTTTCCAGTCTGTGTTCAGACGGACTGGCCAAGGAATCAGCCCAAGCCTCCGGGTTGACTCTGGAAATCTCATACCAAACCGATTCACTCATCGCAGCATGATGGCGGGCAGGCTGTAACGGGAGCATCATGGCACGAGGAGCCATCCAACTGGGGCGGCTGGCAGAAGACGCGCTGCATCTCAAAGAACTCGCAGCGAGCGATGCTGAGGCAGTGCGTGTCGTCATCCGCGACAACGCCGGGTTCCATCTGCGCGACGGCGACCCACGGCTCCCGGAGCGGGTGCGCATCGTGGCGCTGCCGCCCCACAGTCCGGAACGCAACCGCTGCGAGCATGCCTGGGACATGATCAAGGAAGAAGTGTCCAATCAATGCCACCGCAGCACCGACAAGCTGCGCGACGCGCTGCTGCCGGGCTTGAAGCGCCTTTGGCAGAACGCTCAAGCCGTTCTCAGATGGGTTGGTCGTCCCTGGCTGCAGGATCAAGCAAACGCTTCGTGTCCGCGCCAAAATCCGATTGAATCGTCAGGATGGTATCAGCCCTTTGTTTCGCAAGCCGACCCTTGAAGACCCAGCGTTTCCTTCCGGCATTCATTGCCTGGGTCGCTCTGCTGAATCAGATGCCGCTCGCCCATTGAGCAGGATTCAATACCCGTCACGCCTCCGGCTTCTTGACCGCAGGATCCAGCTTTTGCAGCGCGTCATAAAGCGCGGGATCCTGCGGATGACCGTTGAAGAGGATGGCTCCATCCGGCGCCACGAGCACCATGCGCGGGATGCTTTCGATTTCGAGCAACTGTGTGAAGGGGCGCTCGCGCGGCTCGACGAGCCAGGGAAACTCGATGCCCTGCTCATCGCGGATTTTCTCGGCCACGGACTCGGCGTTCTCGTCGTCCTTGTTCATGCCCATGACCACGATGCCGTGCGGAGCGAGCTCGGCGGCTTTCTTTTTCAGCGCGGGCATGAGCTGCATGCACGGGCCGCACCAGGAGGCCCAGAAGTCAATGAGCAGCGCTTTTTTGCCGGCAAGCTGGTCCTTCAGCGTGGTGGCCTCGCCCGAGGACGTGGTGAGCACCAGGCCGAGGTCCATTTTCAGATTCGCCATCTTCGCCTCGCGGCGGGTTTTTTCCACGAGCTGGAAAAAGAGCTGCGCCTGCCCTGGAGCCGACCACGCCGCCTCAAGGATGTGGGTTTTGAAGGCGGCATCGTCTTTTTTCTCCAGCGCCTGCAGCGCCTTCGCATACTCCATGAAGCCGCGCACATCGTCGGCGGACTTCAGCCCGGCGCTGTCTTGCGGGTCGAAATTCTTCGCCAGAA
This sequence comes from Verrucomicrobiaceae bacterium UBA2429, assembly GCA_002343505.1. GTDB lineage: Bacteria > Verrucomicrobiota > Verrucomicrobiia > Verrucomicrobiales > Verrucomicrobiaceae > Prosthecobacter. The sequence goes on from DDQZ01000073.1 coordinate 14,785, forward strand.
TCTCCAGCTCAGGGAGCATCCTCACCAGCCAGTCCGCATCCTGCCGGCGCAGGCCCCAGATGAGCTTGGCCTCAATGACCTTCTGCCTTGAGAGGCCCGCGCGGCCCGCCTCTTTGAGCGCCTCCAGCAGTTCCTCTTTCGTGGCCTGCGGATTGAACATGCGCTGCATCATGGCGCGCGGGTCAGGCGCATCCTGGGCTGTCAGCGGCAGTGTGTGGAGGACGAGTGCGGTCAGCAGAGCGAAGCGGGTTTTCATGGCGAAAAAATCAAAACGTACGCGGCGGCGTCATGTTGCCCTCCTTCCGCGCCTTGGCTAGTGATGAAATGCCACGCCCCGCGCGCACCCCCGCCACGCAAACCATGCCCGCCCCCTTTTTCATCACCGGCCCCACCGCCAGCGGAAAATCCGCCCTGGCCGTGGCACTCGCCGAGCGCGTCGGGGGGGAGATCGTGAACGCGGATGCCTTCCAGCTCTATGAAGGCATGGACCTGCTCACCGCCAAGCCCTCCAGCGCCGAAATGCGCCGCGTGCCGCACCATCTCTACAGCGTGCTGCCGCTCACGCAGAGCTGTGATGCCCAGCGCTACCGCCGGATGGCCCTGCCCGTGATCGAGGGCATCTCCGCGCGCGGCCTCACGCCCATCGTCGTCGGCGGCTCCGGCCTTTACATCAAGGCCCTCTCCCACGGCCTCGCCGAGCTGCCCGCCGCAGACCCAGCCCTGCGCGCCCGTCTGGCCGCCCTCAGCCATGAGGAAAAACGCGCGCAACTCCTGCGGCTCGACCCCGATGCCGGGGTCAACGTGCCGCTCGCCAATCCCCGCTATGTGGACCGCGCCCTGGAAGTCTGCCTGCTCACCGGCCAGCCCCAGTCCCGGCTGCGGCGCACCTTTGACGCCACACCACCCGCAGGCGCCGGCGTCAGCCTCGTGTGGCCGCGCTTCGTGCTGCACGCGCGCATCGAGCAACGCGCGCGCCAGATGATCGAGGCCGGCCTGCTGGAGGAAGTCCGCCACCTGCCACCCGCCGGCCCCACTGCGGAGAAAGCCATCGGCCTGCGTGAGATGCGCGCGCATCTGGCCGGTGAGATGCCTTTGGATGAAGCCGCCGCGCTCATGACCCAGGCCACCCGCCAGTATGCGAAACGCCAGCTCACCTGGTTCCGCCGTGAGTCCTGGCTGCAAAGCGTTTGCCTGCCCGCCGATGCCGCCGCAGAATCCGCGCTCGCCCTCATCCTGCACCATTTCCCATGTCCGCTTCCACCCCAGCAGCCACCGTCCACGTCAGCTTAGGCGCCCGCAGTTACGATGTGGAGGTCGGGCGCGGGCTGCTCAGCCGCATCGGCGTGGTGGCCAGGGAAAAATTCCCCGGCAGCGCCAGGACCGCCGTCATCACCGACTCGAATGTCGCCCCGCTTTATGCCGAGGCCGTGCTCGCCAGCCTGCGCGCCGCGGGCATCACCCCGCGCCTCATCACCGTGCCGGCGGGTGAGACCAGCAAATCCCTCCCGCACGCCGAGACCGTCTGCGCGGAGATGGCGCGCTCCGGCCTGGACCGCAAAAGCTTCGCCATCGCCCTCGGCGGCGGCGTCATCGGCGACCTCGGCGGCTTTTGCGCCAGCATCTACCAGCGCGGCATCCCCTACATCCAGATGCCCACCACCGTGCTCTCCCAGGTGGACAGCTCCGTGGGCGGCAAGACCGGGGTGAACCTGCCCGACGCCAAAAACATGGTCGGCAACTTCCACCAGCCGGCCCATGTCATCGCCGATGTGGACACCCTCTCCAGCCTGCCCCGGCGCGAATGGAACGAGGGCTTCGCCGAGATCATCAAGCACGCCTGCATCCGCGATGCCGCCATGCTGCCCGCCATTGAGCAGGCCGGCCGGGGCGGCGGCGAACTCGTGGAGCTCATCCGGCGGAACATCGCCATCAAAGCCCGCATCGTCGAAGCCGACGAGCACGAGACCACCGGCCTGCGCGCCCTGCTGAACTTCGGCCACACCCTCGGCCACGCCATCGAGGCCGCCGCCGGTTATGGCGGCATGCTGCATGGCGAGGCCATCGCCCTCGGCCTTCGCGCCGCCCTTTACCTCTCCACCCGTCTGAGCGGCCTGTCGGAAAGTGAAGCCGCCCGCGTGCTCGACCTCCTGCGCCTCTATCAGTTGCCCTTGGTCTTGGAAAAAACCTTCCCGCCGGAGGAAATCCTGCGCATCACCCGCATGGACAAAAAATTCGAGTCCGGCAAAATCCGCTTCGTGCTCTTGAAGCAGCTCGGCGAGGCCTTTGTCAGCAGCGAAGTCACCGAGGCGCACCTGCTGAAAGCCCTGGAGGAGCTCGGCTCAGCCCTTTGAGAAAACCCGCGCCCTTTGCCTGACCCGGATCAACCCCTCCGCTACCCACCAATTACCATGACCCGCAAGACCTCCGAACAACTCCGCTCCTACCGCTGGTATGGCCGTGACGAACTCCGCGCCTTCGGCCACCGCTCCCGTGCCAAGCAGGCCGGCTGGGGCGCGGAGGATTATGCGGGCAAGCCCGTCATCGGCATCCTCAACTCCTGGTCCGAGCAGAACTCCTGCCACATGCACCTGAAGCTCACCGCCGACGCCGTGCGCCGCGGCATCCTCCAGGCCGGCGGGCACCCGATGGAGATCCCCGTGCTATCCGCCGGCGAGCAGCTCACCAAGCCCACCGCCATGTTTCACCGCAACCTGCTCGCCATGGAGACCGAGGAGGTGCTGCGCGCCAACCCGCTCGACGCCGCCGTGCTCCTCGGCGGGTGCGACAAGTCCACCCCCGGCCTGCTCATGGGCGCCTTCAGCATGGACATCCCCGTCATTTACATGCCCTGCGGCCCCATGATCAAAGGCAACTGGCGCGGCGAGACCCTCGGCTCCGGCAGCGATGTCTGGAAGTACTGGGATGAAAAACGCGCCGGCAACCTCACCTGGGAGGAATGGTGCGAGATCGAGGACGGCATCGCCCGCAGCCCCGGCCACTGCATGACCATGGGTACCGCCTCCACCCTCACCGCCCTCGCCGAGACCCTCGGCCTCAGCATCCCCGGTGCATCCTCCATCCCTGCTGTGGACAGCGCCCACCTGCGCATCGCCGCCGCCGCTGGCCGCCAGATCGTGGAAAATGCCTGGCTCGATCTCAAGCCCTCAGCCCTTGTCACCGAGCGCTCCTTTGAAAACGCCATCGCCGTGGACATGGCCCTGGGCGGCAGCACGAACGCCATCGTCCACCTCATCGCCATGGCAGGCCGCCTCGGCATCCCGCTGCCCTTGGAGAAATTCGACGAAATCTCCCGCCGTGTGCCACTGCTCGCGAATCTGCGCCCCGCCGGCAAATACCTCATGGAGGAGTTTTATCATGCGGGCGGCATCAAAGCCCTGCTTCACGTCATGAGGGATCTCCTCCACATGGACGAGCGCACCATCACCGGCCTCACGCTTGGCGAAAACGTCGCCGGCTGCGAGATCCACGACAAAGACGTGATCCGCACGCCTGACAACGCTCTCCAGCCCGACGGCGGCACCGCCATCCTGCGCGGCAACCTCTGCCCGAACGGAGCCGTCATCAAACACGCCGCCGCCACACCCGCCCTGTGCCAGCACACCGGCCCCGCTCTGGTCTTCGACAGCTACCCGCAGATGAAGGCCGCCATCGAGGACATGGACCTCGATGTCACCCCGGACACCGTGCTCATCCTGCGCAATGCCGGCCCTGTGGGCGCGCCCGGCATGCCCGAGTGGGGCCAGCTCCCCATCCCGAAAAAACTCATTCTCCAGGGCGTGCGCGACATGGTGCGCCTCAGTGACAGCCGCATGTCCGGCACCAGCTACGGCGCTTGCGTGCTCCACATCGCCCCCGAGAGCGCCGTCGGCGGCCCCCTGGCCCTGGTCGAAAATGGCGACCTTGTCGAGCTCGACGTCGCCGCCCGCCGCCTCCACCTCCATGTCAGCGATGAGGAACTGGCCAAACGCCGCGCCCACTGGCAGCCCGCACCGCCGCGTTATCATCGCGGCTATGCCAGGCTCTTCATCGAGCACGTCACCCAGGCCGATGAAGGCGCCGACTTCGACTTCCTCCAGCACGGCCCGCCCGTGCCGGAGCCGGAGATCTTTTGAGACCAACCGCCAAGAATCTTTCGGCCTTGCGACTGAAGTAGAACAAAAATGCGTCTCCAGACATGGAGCAGCCAAGCACTGTCACTTCTGACAAAAAGCCCCGTGGCCGATCAGCCACGGGGCTTGCTTCTCTTCCACCTCTCCATCAACGGGCAGGCCAGACACTGAGAGCGCCCGCGCCGGCATGAGGTCCGGCACCACTCAGCAGGCGGCGCGCCTCAATGCCAAGTTCAGGCCGTTTCATGATGTCAAAATGGTTCGTAAAATTCCATGCCCCGGAATACATGCGATACCAGCCCCCGCGCTGATCAATGCGGCCATTTTCATCCCTCATGATGGTGTGGTCGAAAGGCTCCATCATCTCCGCATTGACCACTTGGCGGCGGGCCAGGCGTTCCTCGATGGCCACAGGGCCGGAAAACAATCCAATACCCAGCGCTGAGTCAATTCCCACCATGCCGTCGTTATCAGTCTCCTGGTCAGCAGCATTGCGCAGGTAGTAAGTTGGAACTCCTTCGAAAAGTGACAAAGGCCGCTCTCCAGGCTGAGACATGCGCGGGCGCATCCCCGGAAAGTATACCACATAAGAACGGCGCACGAGATCCAGCGGTTTGGCTCCGGTGCCGCCATTCAGGATGCGACCCCAGTCCATGAACACGCCGTTGTGAATCACATAATCCAGCCCCATCAAACCGCCTGCGGAAGCCGCCGCGACGCGGATGTCAGGGATGCTGCTCTCCAGACGGCCGGCAAAGTCGCGGACATCGGCGCCGTCCGTGCGGCCAAGCTGGAAGAAAACCCCGCCGGGACTGCGTCCGCCGTAGAGGTAGAGGGGGATGCGTGTGCCATCTGTCCGGGCCATGTTTTTTGGATGCAGCGGACCGTTGTTCAGCCCGTTCACAAAGGCGGTGCTCAGGTGTCCCAGATCATCTTCCCCGTTGCTGATCGCTTCCTTGGCGGCGCTGAAATCCACCGGAACAGCTTCGGGCAGGGTGATGCCCAACAAGGCGGCGACGGAGCGGGTCTGGTTCCAGGCCTCCACGACCTGGTTGGCAAAGCCCTCGGCATTGTCTATGGCCGCGCGCACCTCCTGAAAGACATCCGCCACGGGGCTGCCCGTGTGAGGAGTGCTGATGGTCATCGCAAAGCGCGTGTCATTGCGCAGCTCTTCAATGAAAAGCCTCTCCTCCGGGCTGAGCCGGTAGCCTGCCACCTGGCCCTCCGGGTTGCTCAGGAGGTAACGGATGACCAGCCCGCCCTTGCTATGCCCTGCCAGCACCACATAAGGCTCGCGTCCGGCATAAGCGGCGAACGCATCGCGAAGCGCCCTGATTTCCCGCAAGACCTGGCCCGCCATCTGTCCAAGGGCGATGGAGCCGTCCGCACGCACGAGCGCGGCCGCCGTGCCGGTGAAACGTCCGCGCAGTGGGGCGGGGTCAGCCCCAAAGGCGAACTGGTTGGAAATGCGGTCGTTTTCAATCCGGGCCAGCTTCCATGCCGCCGGTCCCATCAGGCGGTTCGCGCCTCCTCCGTCCATGGTGAACAAACTGCCGGCTCCGCCCAGCATGGCGGAGACAAAGGGGAAATCCCAGTAAAAGCGCGAGTAGCCGACCGTGCCTGGACGGTTGCTGAGACCGGTCTGCGGAAGAGGTGGGTCGAAAACACCGGGCTCATCCCCAGGACGGGCAGTGCGACCGTGGATGAGCAGCACGAGAGTCGGGCGGGAGTTGCGCGCCTGCGGACTGAAGTCCGGACGAAAACTGGCCCGCTGGCGGATAACGGCAATTTGTCCGGCTGTGAGCTGGAAGCCGCCTTGTGGCGAAAACGTGCCGCCGCCAAGGCCGGGAAGCGGTGGTGTCAGATCGAGACCTCCGGCCCCCCAGGTTTGACTGGCCATGAGGGCGACGATGACGGCGCTCTTGCCAGCTTTGAAGATGGATTGGAGCGCTTTGATGATGATGATGTCAGGTTGCATGATGATTCAGGGTGTGAGTGTTGGCGGGATCGGAATCGTTTGTTCCGTGTCCTCATCCCCCTGATGCGGGTCGCTCAGCGAACTTGCGCAAATGCTGAAAAAAACCTCAATCTGCCTCCCGTCATTCTTCGGAAGACACGTGACATCCCGTCGGGGGATGTCGTTGGAGAGCACTTTCAGACCACGACATGGCGGACTGTGCGCGGTTGAAAAGGTGTGGATATTTTCAGGTCAGCCTTGCTAACTCACAGCCGGATCTCCATCGCCGTGGCGGCCCGGTGCGCTTTGGCGCGGGCGGTGTTGATGTTTTCCGCGCGGGCCAGCGTCACGGCCATGCGGCGCTGGCCGCTGACACTTGGCTTGCCGAACAAACGAAGCTGCGTGTCCGACTCGGCCAGCACTTGATCGAGCGCGCCGAACTGCACCATGCTCGACTCGCCCTCCACCAGGACCGCGCAGCTCGCGCTGGGGCCGTGCTGGTGGATGTTCGGTATCGGCAGGCCGAGAATGGCGCGCACATGCAGGGCGAACTCGGACAAGTCCTGCGAGATCAGCGTCACCAGCCCGGTGTCGTGCGGACGCGGGGACACCTCGCTGAAGATCACGTCATCGCCCTTGATGAAAAGCTCCACGCCAAACAGCCCGCGCCCGCCGAGCGCCCCGGTGATCTTTCCCGCCATCTCCTGCGCCGACTCCAGCGCCTTGTGCGACATGGGATGCGGCTGCCAGGACTCGCGGTAGTCGCCCTTGATCTGGGTGTGGCCCACCGGCGCGCAAAAGCTGGTGCCGCCGGCGTGGCGCACGGTGAGCATGGTGATCTCGTAATCAAACTCGACGAAACCCTCGACAATGACCTTCCCCTTCCCCGCGCGCCCGCCCTCCTGCGCGTATTTCCAGGATGGCCCGATGTCGGCGGCGGTTTTCACAACGCTCTGCCCCTTGCCGCTGCTGCTCATGATCGGCTTCACCACGCAGGGCATGCCGATTTTTTCAATCGCCGCGCGGAACTCCTCCTCCGTCTGCGCGAACACGTAGGGCGAGGTTTTCAATCCCAGTTCCTCGGCGGCCAGGCGGCGGATGCCCTCGCGGTTCATGGTGAGCTGCGCGGCGCGCGCGGTGGGCACCACGGTGAAGCCCTCCGCCTCCAGCTCCACCAGCGTGCCGGTGGCGATGGCCTCGATCTCCGGGATGATGAGGCCGGGCTTCTCCACCTCCACCAGCCGGCGCAGCGCCTCGCCATCCAGCATGGAGATCACATGGCTGCGGTGCGCCACCTGCATGGCGGGCGCGTTCGCGTAGCGGTCCACGGCGATGACCTCGACGCCGAGGCGCTGCAGTTCGATGACGACCTCCTTGCCCAGCTCCCCGGAGCCGAGGAGCATGGCTTTGGTGGCGGAGGAGGAAAGCGGGGTGCCGATGCGGGACATGCCGCCCATCATGACAAGGCGCGGCCCGCGCGCAAGAGACGCGGCCCGGAGCGCTCACTTTCGCAGCCGTCTCAAAGCCGCCAGCCACAGCGCCGCAGGCGCCACGGCGCTGAGGGTGAGCGCCAGCGCGGGGCTTTCATGCCCCATGTGCCCGATGGCGGCAAAGGCGAAGCCGAGCGGCAGCGAGCCGCAGGCCAGCGCGGGAAAAAAGACGCGCCGCCTCATGCCGCACAGCCCCGCCAGGCAGGCCACCGCCTCGGGCAAAACAGGCGTCCAGCGCGAGAGGGCCACGAGCCAGCCGCCGTGCCGTTCAAACAGCACCCCGCCCCTTTTCAAACCCTCCTCCCCCGCGATCCACACCGCCGCTCCATGGCCCAGACGGCGGCAGAGAAAATACGCGGCGGCCCCCGAAAGCATGGACCCCGCCGCGGCGATGCAGCCCCCCAGGAGCCAGCCGTATTTCCAGCCCAGCGCGGACATGACCACGGTGCCGGGGATGGGCAGCACGATGTCGGCCACCAGCAGCGCGACGCCCGCCAGCCAGGCCCAGGAGCCGTAGTTCTCCATCCATGCGCGCGCGCCCTCCAGGCTCAGCATGGACTCAAACGCCTCCCCCCAGATGAGGAAGGGCAGGATGATCCCAGCCAGCAGCAGGATGACCAGAAGTGTGAGGGAGTGACGCATCAGCCGGGCAGCGGCAGACCATGCAGGCGGCGGCGCAGCATTTCCAGCGCGGCCTGGGAGGTGAGCAGCTTGAAGCGGTCCCGCGCGCCTGGATAAAAGAAGCGCCGCGCCGCCGTCTCGCATCCCTTCGAGGCCAGCGCCACCCACACCGTGCCGACAGGCTTTTCCTCCGTGCCGCCCGCGGGTCCGGCGATGCCGGTGACCGCCAGCGCGTGATCCGCCCCTGAAGCGGCCAGGCAGCCCTCGGCCATGGCGCGCGCCACTTCCGCGCTCACCGCGCCATGAGTTTCAATGAGGTCCGCCGGCACGCCGAGGTGCTTTTGCTTGGCCTCGTTGGCATAAGTCACCAAGCCGTGCCCGAAGACAGCCGAGGAGCCGCTGACATCGGTGACGCGGTTCGCAATCGCCCCGCCGGTGCAGGATTCGGCGGTGGCCAGCCACTCGCCGCGCGCGGCCAGCGCATGCACCACCACCTCCTCGATCACACGGCGGTCCTCGGACAAAATGAATTCCCCCAGCCGCTCGCGCACGATCCGCGCGCCGGCGTCCACAGTCTCTTGCGGCCCTGCGAGCCGCACATCCACATCGCCCTTGCCGATGCAGTAGCCCAGCTCCAGGCGCGGCACGGCTTCGAGCTGTTTTTCCACCGCCTCCACGATGTCGGACTCGCCGATGCCGGTGAGCCGCAGATACAGGACGCGGCGGCTCTCCCCGTCGGGCAGCAGCGCGCGCAGGCGCGGCTCGACCTCGTTCTCCACCATCGGCTTCAACTCCCGCGGCGGGCCGGGCAGCAGAAAAAGGTGCGCCTTCCATCCGCGCGCCGCCCCGAGCTGAGCCGGGAAGTAAAGCCCGGGCGCTGTGCCGAATGGATTCATCAACACCTGCGCACCCGCGGGCACCATGGCCTGGCGCAGCGTGGCGGAGGTCACAGGTTTGCCGCGCTTGGAAAAGTAGGCGTCCAGATGGCTCGTCACCGCCGCGTCCTGCCGCAGCTCCAGTCCAAGCAAATCCGCGGCGGACTCGCGCGTCACGTCGTCATTGGTCGGGCCGAGCCCGCCGGAAACGAGCACGACATCGGAGCGCGCGGCGGCCTCGGCGATGGCCTCCCTCACCGCGCCGCCGTCGGGGACGATGGTCTGGCGCGCCACTTCGAGACCGAGCGCGGCCATGCGCTGCCCGATCCATGCGGCGTTCGTGTTGATGACATCACCGATGCATAGCTCGGTGCCGGTGTTGACGAGTTCGATGCGCATGGGCGTGTGAGTTTGGCAGGGCACGCTCGTGCCGCCTGTCCATCCGCATGAGGAACGAGCGCGCGGCGCGCGGCGGCATCAATAGTTGAAGATTTCGCCGTCCTTGAAGAAGCGCCTCAGCTCGATGGCCGCCGCCTCGGGCGAGTCTGAGGCATGGACCACGTTGGTCATTTTGTCCGAGCCGAAATCACCCCGGATGGTGCCTTTCGGCGCGGCCTTCGAGTCCGTGGGGCCGAGCAGGTCGCGCACATGGGAGATGACATTTTCACCGCCGAGGGCCACGGCGATGACGGGCTTGCTCTTCATGAAGCCGGCCACGTCGGGGAAGAAGGGCTTGTCGGCGATGTGGGCGTAGTGCTCCTTCAAAAGCTCGTCGGTGAGCTGGATCATCTTGATGCCGCGCACGCGGAAGCCCTCGGCCTCCAGGCGCTTGAGGACTTCGCCATTGAGACCTTGGGCGACGCAGTCGGGCTTGAGCAGGAGAAGGGAGGTTTCTTGAGCCATGAGGGGTGTTTTTTTATCTGGGAAAAAAGGGGCCGGATAGTGCTGTCCGCGCCCTGGAGAGTCAAGGTGGAAGATGGCGCGGCGCCGCGTCCCGCAAAGCAGCCGGAGGAAGGCGCGCGACTTTTGAAAAGAGAGTTCGGCGGTTGCCCTCCGGGTAGGATGGGCTTTGTTGGCCCCTCCCATTTTGCCAATGCCCGGAACTGACACCGAACCCGCCGCAACCGAGACGCCGGACATGCCCCGGCGCTGGGGCATCGGCCTGAATGTGCTGCTGCAGGTGCTGCTGGCGGCCGCCATCTTCGCCGGGGTGAACCGCCTCAGCTACCGCCACCACACCCGCTGGGACCTCAGCCCGCAGCAGAGCTACACCCTCAGCCCGGTGACATTGAACTACCTCTCCCGGCTGCCCAAGGATGTCTTCATCGCCAATGTCTTCGCCCGTGACGGCAAGCTCTACGGGGATGTCGAGGCCCTGCTGGAGTCCTACCGGGCGAACGGACGCGGACGCATCCGCGTGCGCTCCATTGACCCGCTGCGCGACATCGAGCGCGCCGAGGAGCTCAAGGCCGACACCGGCCTCGCGCTCGACCAGAACGGCGTGGTCATCCGCTCCGGCAGCCGCACCCGCTTCATCCGCGAGGAGGAGATGGTTGTGCGCGGACCCGGCACGGAGGCCGTGCGGCCCGTGAGCGAGTTCCGCGGCGAGGACGCCGTGACCTCCGCCATCATCAATGTCGTCGAGGGCGAGCAGCGGAAATTTTTCGTCATCGTCGGCAAGGGCGCGCGCACCGAGGCGGCCCTGGTGGACGCCATGACCGCCATCGGCGAGCTGGGCCGCCAGCAGAATTTCCAGCTCCTGCCGCTCAACCTGGCCGAGGTCAGCCGCGTGCCCGAGGACGCCGACGGCGTCGTCCTGGCAGGCATCCGCTATGATTTCACCGCGCGCGAGATGGCCATGCTCAAAGACTACTGGGAGGGCAGGCGCGCGGGCCTTCTCGTGCTGCTCGACCCCGAGGCCGAGACCCCGCGCCTGAACGCCTTCCTCGGCATGCATGGCGTGCGCCCGCGCGCCGACCGCGTCCTTTACGCCGAGAGCACCAGCACCGGCCGGCGCAAGGAATTCTCCGTGCGGGCGGTCTTCGACAACGAGTCACCCATCACTCTTCCGCTTTCCACCTCGAACACCACCCTGCCCGGCCAGACGCAGTCCCTTGATCTCACCTTCGACGACCCCTACCTGCAAAATCAAAACATCGTCGTCCACCCGCTCATCGGCGCCTCCGAGCGCTACTGGGGCGAGCGCAACTACCTCGAGGAGATGCCCGTCGCCGACGAGGCCGACACGCGCGAGGACATCTTCCTCGCCGCCTCCGTCGAGCGCGGCAGCGTGCTGGAGGAGAGCCTGCGCGTGGACACCTGCCGCATGGTCGTGGTGGCGAACTCCGCGCTCCTCGACCAGAAAACCGCCCTCGGCGTGAACCGCGACTTTGTCTCCGCCAGCCTGAACTGGCTCATCAACCGCGACCGCCTCATGGGCATCACCCCCAAGGTCAAAAAGAACTACCGCATCCAGCTCACCCCGCGCCAGGGCGAGCTCATCTTCTGGATGACCACCTGCGTCTTTCCAGCCCTTGTCCTCGTGCTCGGCTTGATGGTCTGGGCCTCCCGCCGCGCCTCCTGACCCGCCGCCATGAACCCGCGCTCGACCCTGCTGCTCTTCCTGCTCGCCGCCGCGCTCGGCGCCGTCATCCTCGGCGTCGAAAAATACCTCCCCTCAACCCTCGAGCTGCGGGAGATGAAGCGCGGGCCGGTGAAATTCGACACGCGCCTCGTCACTGCCATCGAGATCGAGTCCGGCGGCGACGGCATCAGCCTCGCCCTCCGGGACGGGCGCTGGCGCGTGCAGCGCCCCTTTGACGACCTGGCCGACCCCGAGCGCGTCCTCAAACTCCTGGCCGAAATCCCCGCCATCGGCTGGATCCAGCGCGTGCGCCAGGACGAGTTCGACGGCGACGGCTGGGCCAAAACCTCCCTCGACAAACCCCGCCACCACATCCGCCTCCTGGCCGGGGAGCGGGAGATCCTCGACCTCGCCGTCGGCGCCGTCTCCCCGGTCGAGGGCGCTCATTACCTCTCCGTCCGCCAGCCAGGGCGCACGGACGGGACCGCCAGCTACGTCTCCCGCACCACCCTGCCCGACCTCTTGAAGACAAAGCCCGAGGACTGGCGCGACGCCAAGCTCCTGCGCCTGGCCGCCGCCAAAGTCATCAGTCTCAAGCTCGGCCAGAACGGCGGGCAGATCGAGCTGGCGCGCGCCGGAGACCAGCGGCCCTGGGCGCTGGTCAAGCCCCTGCGCGCGCGGGTCGGCAAGGAAAAGGTGGACGGCCTGCTCTCCACCCTCCTCAACCTGGAGATCACCGGCGTGCTCGACGCCCCGCCAGCGCCAGCCGGCGAGGACACTGCGGGCTCGTCTTTAAAGATCACCGCCTCCACCTCCGGCCCGCCGGAGGAGGTCTTTGAGATCACGCTGACCAGGCCGGGTGAGGACGCCGCCCAGACACGCGCCGTCTGCGGCCACCGCGGCTTCGTCTTCACCGTGCGCTCGGACACGCTCAAGGATCTCTGGTCGCAGCCCAATGACCTGCGCGACCGCATGCTCGCCCGCATTGACGGCCAGAATGTCTCCGCCATCCGGATCGAGTCCCTCCTTTTCCCCGAGGTCGGCCTGGAGAAAAAGGACGGCTCCTGGTACTTGAGCCGCCATCAAAAGTGGGAGCCCGCCAACGGCGAGCGCGTGCTGCGCTTCTTCGAGGCGCTCAACACCCATGACATCCTCGAATTCACCGCCGACTCCGCCGCCAACCTCGTCCCCTACGGCCTCGACAAGCCCTTCCTGAAAGTGCGCTGGACCGAGTCCGGCGCGGAGCACAGCCTGCTCTTTGGCAAGGACGCGGAGGGCGCCGCCTTTTTCGCCAAGCACGGTGACGAGCCCAGCATCTACCGCATCGAGGCCTCCCTCCTCCCCTCCATCCCGCAGGACAGCATCAAATGGAAGGGCCTCGGCGCCCTGCGCTTCTCCCAGTTCGCCCTGCGCCGCATCACCCTCGCCGCCGGCTCCGCCCCGCCCACCGTGCTCGACTATGATCCCTCCACCGCCCAGTGGACCGGCCAGCGCGCCGGGCGTGACATCACCGGCATGATAGACCGCGTCAAAGCCGACACCCTCGCCGGAAAGCTCGCCAAATTCACCGTCCAGGACTGGTCGGCGGACATCACCGCCGCCATCCACGCCCTGCGCCAGCCCGCCGTCCAGGTCCGCGTCACCCTCGGCGAGCCCGGCGTCAGCACCGGCCCCACCCGCGAGACCCTGCTGAAATTCGCCCCCACCCAGGAGGGCATGGACACCGCCCTCTGGTTCGGCCAGGTGGACAACGGCCCCGACGTCTTCTACATCACCCGCACCGCCCTCATGGACCTCCTGGCCCCCGTCTTCAAACCGGAGTGAGGCGCCAGCGCTGGACGCGGCAGTGAAAACGCCCGGCTTGAGCGCCGGAGAAAAACCTTCGGGGTGGTTTCTTGGTGCCTCCGGGCATCCTCGCCGCAGCCTTCGGGTGGTTCATCGGTGCCTCCAGGTGCCCTCGCCGCAGCCTTCGGGGTGGTTCACCGGGCCTCCGGGCACCCTCGCCGCAGCCTTCAGGGTGGTTCATCGGTGCCTCCGGGCACCCTCGCCGCAGCCTTCGGGGTGGTTCATCGGTGCCTCCGGGCACCCTCGCCGCAGCCTTCGGGGTGGTTCATCGGTGCCTCCGGGCACCCCTTCACCACCCCCAAGGCACCCTTTCACCACCCCCAGGGCACCC
>DDQZ01000073.1:28749-52881 GCA_002343505.1 Verrucomicrobiaceae bacterium UBA2429
CCTTTCACCACCCCCAGGGCACCCTTTCACCTCCCCCAGGGCACCCCCCTTGCAGGCATGCAATCCGCTCAAAGACAGACTGTTGCGTGAAAATGACGCTCCGTAGATGGCAAGGCAGCACTTTTGAACACTCCCGCCTCGGGTCACGGGGCGAAGGCGAAACTGCTGCCGCGCGCGCGTTGCAGGCCCCAGCTCATGAGGATGCGGCCGTCGTCCCAGATGTACTTCGTCTTGGTGCCGAGCTGGACGAGGATGACATTCCGCCCGGAGCGGCTCGCCGTGGAGATCAGGCAGCGTCCGGCGGCATTGGTGTAGCCGGTTTTCATGCCGTTGCACTCGGGCATGAAGGCCAGCAGGTCGTTCGTGCTTTTCAGGGTCACCATCTGGCCGTTGTTCCGGCGGAAGGTGTAGGAGCGGCGGCGCACGGCGTCGCGTATCACCGGATTGCGGTAGGCGGCCATGGACACGCGCGCCATGTCGCGCGCGGTGGAGTACTGGCCGGGGGCGGTGAGGCCGTGGGGGTTTTTGAAGCTGGAGTTGTAACAGCCCAGGGAGCGCGCCTTGGCGTTCATCTTGGCGGCGAAGGCGGAGATGCTGCCGGCGTTGTCGCGGGCGAGCACGTTGGCCACGTCGTTGCAGCTCTTCACCAGCATGACGTACAAAAGATTGCGCCGGGTGTAGGTCTCCCCGGCGCGCAGGCCGAGCACGGTGGGCTCCACGCGCAGATCGCCCGCCTGCACACGCACGGGTTTGTCCAGATTTCCCGCGTCGAGGATCACCAGCGCCGTCACCAGCTTCTGCGTGCTGGCCACGGAGCGCTTCACCTCGGCGTTGCGCGAGGCCAGATGGCGCCCGGTGGCGGCGTCTATGAGCAGGTAGGACTCGGCCCGCGTGTAGGGCACGCTGGATGCGGCAAACTCCGGACGCGCGTCTATCTCCGGCAAAAAGTAGGGCGACGGCCGGTAGGGCGACTCGCCTTCAAGCGCCGCCGCATAGCCGGCCGCGGGCGCCACCGGAACCGCCGCAGGCACGGGCAAAGCGGCGGACGCGACCGGCGCCCGGCTCTGCCCGGTGCCGCAGGCGGCCAGCAGGAACGGAACGGCGAGTGAGGCGAGGATGGCTCTCGGAGGGGGGCGCATGGGAAAGGAACGCGGTGGCAGGACGCAGATTTCATTCCATCCCCGCGCGCGCATTTCCAGCCGCACTTTCGAAAGTGAGAGTCGCGGACAGCAAATGGAGCCTGCGCCTCACTTTGCGAAGAGTTTCAGCGCGGCCTCGCGGAACATGCCATCGATCTTTTTTCCTTCGTCGCTGCGCCATCCGGCGTTTTGCACCATGAAGACGGTGATGAGGCCGGATTTCGGGTCGGCGGTCATGTTCGTGCTGTAGGCGCCGCCGTGGCCGAAAGTGCCGCCGCCGGTGGCGAAGCCGAAACCGTAGCTGTTTTCCACCCCAGGCGCGGTTTGCTTGCTCGTCATCTGTTTCACCGCCTCTTCAGAGAGGATGCGTTTGCCGTTCAAGGTGCCGCCATGGAGCAGCATCTGGCAAAATTTCGCGCAATCGGCCGCGGTGGAGAAAAGTCCGCCCGCGGGCATGGGAAAGCGGTGCGCGTGATCATTCAGCGGATAGCGGAGCTGGGCCACGTGGGTCTCCTCGATGCCGGATTTGTCCTTGCTGGCTTTGTAGGCTTTGGCGATGCGTTTGAGCTGGGCCTCATCCGGCCAGAAAGTGGTGTCCTTCATGCCGCAGGGCTCCAGCAGCCGTTTCTGCAAAAAGTCTTCAAAGCTCATGCCGCTGACGACTTCGATGATGCGCCCGGCGGTGTTGATGCCGGCGTTGGAATACTGGTATTTCGTGTCGGGCTCGAATTCGAGCTGGAGCTTCGCGTAGCTGCTCACGCGGGCGGCGAGGGGCTGCTGATCGAGCGTGGGCTGCTCCATCGGCGATTTGAAAGGCAGACCGCTGGTGTGGCTGAGCACGTTGCGGATGAGGATGGGGTGGTTGGGGGCGTGTGGAGCACCCGTGGTCGGTTTTTCCTTGGTGCCGCCTTTTTCAGCGACCATCTGGCCTTTGAACTCGGGCAGGTATTTCTCCACCGGGTCATCCACGCTCACTTTGCCCTCATCCACGAGGATCATGAAGGCCGCGCCGGTGATCGGTTTGCTCATCGAGGCGATCCAGAAGAGATCGTCCGCGCTCATCGCATCCTGCGCCGCGACATCCGCGTAACCGACGGTGGTGACATCGAGCACCTTGTCCTTGTCCGCGACGAGTGTGACCGCGCCAGCCAGAATCTGCTGCTCCACGAAAGGCTGAAGCACAGGCGCGACCGCCTGGTCCGCGCGAGAAGCGGCGTTGAGTGATAAAGCGGCGAGGAGGACGAGGTGGAGGCGTTTTTGCATGAGAAGGGTGCGGTGGGGATTCAGTTCGGCGTGGCTTCGCCGTGCGGGTAGCGGTAGTCGGCTTTGGCCTCGGTGGAAACTTGCTTCGTGGTGCCGTCAGCGAGCGAGTAGAGGAAGAGTTTGCCTCCGGCGTGATGCACGATGGACGTTTCACCCTTCGTGAAGCGTGGGTAGGCGAACCACACCTTCTTTCCTTCCGCGTTCGCGAAGGCTTTGAGGTTGGTGATGGTGCGCTGGGTCACGTCGAAGTCCGCCATGTAAAGCGTGCGGCCGGGAAACGCGTATTTGAAGCCAGTTTGATACTCGAAGCAGATTTTCGTCTCGCTCGAGGAGACGCTGACGCGGTCGAGAATGCCCTTCGGCGCGAGTTCGCAGGTCACACGCTCGAATTTCGGCTCGCCGCCGGGATGCGGCGTCATGAGGTAGTAGCCGCGACCGAGCTTCGGCGGCGCGGCGGAGACGAAGAGCCGCCCATCACGCACCGCGGAGTGGACCCACGCGTGATAGCTTGGGTCGGTGAGCTGGATTTCCTCGCCGGGCTTGCCGCCGATCTTCGAGGCCATGATGTGGTAGCTGAGCTTGCCGGGCACTTTGCGATTCCACACCGGCGTGTTCTTGCCGTCGCGTGTCCACGTCGGGTTGAAGTCGGTCATGGTGCCGTCGCTGAGCTGGTGAAAGCCGCTGCCGTCGGTGTTGATGATGCACATGGCGGTGATCCAGTTGTTCACCTCCGGGTCGTCCTTCAGGCGGCGGAAGAAGACGAGATGATCGCCCGTGATGGACCACGACGGCTTGAAGTCCCAATGCCCGCTGGTGAGGGCCTTCGTCTCTGGCTGGCCGAGCACGGTGATGTGGAGTTCACCATCCTTGTAATAGGACGCACGCGGCGCTTCCAGCGCGGTCAGTGCGGACGCGAGCGCGAATGCTCCGATCCATGAGGCGAGCTTGATCATGGTTCACGGTTTCTTGGGATGCGCCACGAGCTTGGAGGCCATTTCCTTGAGCTTCGCCTGCGCGGCGGCGTCTTCTGGAAGAGCTTGATCGCCGAAGGCGGGCAGCAGCTTTTCCCACACGGCGTTCAACTGCTGCTGGAAGGCGTTCGCTTCGGCGGTCATCGCGACCACGACATCCTTCGTCGGGATGACGAGGCAGAGCTGGCCGGCGCGGCCATCGCCACGGTAGGAGTCATGCGTGCAGCGCCAGAATTGAAAGCCGTAGCCCTGATTCCAGTCGATGCCGAGTTTCGTGTGTGATTTGCCTTCGTTGGGCACCTGCTTGCTTGTCGCCTGCTCGACCCAGGAGGCGGGAAGGAGCTGTTTGCCGTTCCACTGGCCTTTTTGCAGATAAAGCTGGCCGAACTTCGCGATGTCCTCGGTGCAGAGATAGAGCCCGTAGCCGCCGAGCGACGGCCCTTCGGGGCTGGCGTCCCATTTCGGGTTCTCAATGCCGAGCGGATCAAATAGACGTGGCTTCAAGTAGTCGAGCTCGGTCTGGCCAGTGACTTTCGTGACGATGGCGGAGAGCATGTAGCTGCCGTAGGTGTTGTATTGGAAGTGCGTGCCGGGCTTCAAGGGCACGGGATGCGCCAGGAACTCCTTCGCGGTCGCGTTGTGATTTTGAATCTTCAGCTCCTGCTCGTGTCCGCAGGACATGGTGAGCAGATCGCGCACTTTCATGGCTTTGAGATTCTCCGAAGGCTCCGCAGGCGCTTCGTTGGGGAAAAACTTCAGCACCGGGTCATCCACGCTGAGTTTTCCCTCGGCGACGGCGAATCCGACGGCGGTGGAGTCAAAGCTTTTGCTCAACGACCACAGCACATGCGGCTTGTCGGCTGCTTCAGGACTCCACCAGCCCTCTGCGATCACTTTGCCATGCCGCACGATCATGAAGCTGTGCAGCGTGTCGATCTTCTCCAGTTCGTTAACGAAGTCGATGATGCTCTGCGTCGAGACGCCCTGCGCCTCCGGCGTGCTGCGCGGCAGCGGCTGGGCTGCAAAGCTGGCGAGGCATGGGAGAACGAGGGCTGCGAGGACGGCAAGGCGGTTGGAAAGCGGCTGCATGGTCATGGCGGGTTTGGAGAACGTGTTTCGACAAAGAAAGTCGCACCGATTTTCACATCCCGTGTGGTGATCCGATTTTGCACGTTGTTCACGCTTCAGCGTGTTTCTTTGCCTTCACTGACACGCTGAACAACGCAATCTGCAACGCTCAGCCCCAGTGCTCTGTGCCGGAAAAGTCCCTCTAATCGCTTCATTCGACAGGCAGCCGCTTCACCTTCACCTCCGACACTGCCCAGCCGCCCGCGTAGGTGCCGAGGGCGAGGGTGCCGGGCTCGGTGGTGGCCCAAGGCTTCGCCTGCCTGAGGGCAACGGTGGGTCCGGTCCATTCGTAGAGCGGCTTGCCGTCGAGCGTGGTGGTGATGGTCGCGTTTGCGCCGTCGAGGCGCACGGTCACTTCCAGGTCGTGCGGCTCGGAGTCGTGCACCTGTTTGCCCTCCACCACTCCGGGCAGGTCTTTGCCCAGCTTGCCATTCACCAGTGATAGGCCGGTGTAGAAGCCGCCGAAACGACCTTCCAACTCGAACCCGCACATCCGATCCGCCACGGGGAGGACGATGTGGAAAACTTGCTGCCCGCTGACCCGCCGCAGCTTCACGCGCACTCGGTAGCTCGTGCCGGGGACTTCGGCGGGCAGTGGCAGCGTCGCAAATTTCGTGGCTGGGCTGAAAAGCTCGCCGTCTTTCAGGGTCCAGCCGTGGCCAGTCTCAGCAACCTTGGCCGGCGTGAGCGGGGCGAGGAGGTCTTCCCAGCCGTCGGCATCTTTCGATAGCACGGACTTCGGCTTCTTCGGCAGACTTGGCATGGGTGCTGTCGAAGGTGTGTTTTTCGCTGCGGGGCTGGCTGCCGCCACCGGCTCAACGGCACCTGCAACCTTTGGCAGCTGGGCGGCGGCGCTGGAGATCTGACGGTCCCACACCTGGGTGAAGCCATCGGTGGTGATCGCTGCGATCAGTGTGCCGTCGGCGCTGATGTCCACATCTGCCACGGGTGCCGTGAAGCCGTAAAAGGCGAGCTTTTCTTCGCCGCTGGCTGCATCGTGGATGCGCACGGTGCCGTCTTCACTGCCGCTGAGGATTTCCCGCCCGTCGGGACTGTACTTCAGGCTCCTCACGCCCTCCCAGTGAGCGCGGAAGGCGGCCTCCATCTGACCCGTCCCCGCTTCCCAGACGCGGATCCAGCGGTCGGGTCCGCCGGTGGCGAGGTGCCGGCCGTCGGGGCTGGCGGCGAAGCAGGCGATGCTGCCTGTCTGCGCGGCTTCGATCTGGCGCAGTGGCTTGTTAGCCTGCCAATCCCAGACCGTGATCCCACCGGCGCTCGCGGCGGTGGCTACAGCGGCATCGTCGAGGCAAAAAGTGGCGAAGGGCTGGAGGGGGGTGGGGAGGTTAATCTCCCGTAGCACGGTGCCCGACGGGTATTCCGCCACTCTGAAGGCCCAGCCGGACTCGGCGCTAGCGAACGCGCGGTCCACCGTGTTCAGGAGAAGTTTGCCGCTGCGGTTGAACTTCAGGCTCGGATTCGCGCTGGAGCCAAACGCTTCCGCTGCCTCCCCGGTGGAGGACAGGCGGATGAGCGTCTTGTTATTCTGCTCGGACAGAACGATGGACCCATCGGTGGGATGCTCGGCCAGATCCAAAAAGCGCAGGCGCTCGGACAAAAATTTCCATCGCTGGACGCTGCCCCGCGTTTCCAAGGCTGCGATGGTGTGCCTCGCAAGGGCGTAGAATCCAGCTCCGTCGCGTCCAAATAAAACACGACGTCCACCGCTGGACTCCACCCGCGCTGACGCGATGCCTTCATCGAGTCGGATTGGCCAGAAGTTCGGCACACCGACAGCGTGCCCCGATATGAGCAGCTTCCCATCTGGGCTGAAGGCGACATCGTTGACGATAGCGCTTGCTCCATGGAGAGAGCGGAGCAAACGCCCCGTCATCGTGTCCCAGAGGCGGATGCGGCTGCCGCTGATGGTCGCCACCGTGGTGCCTCCCGGACTGAGCAGCTTCACCGTTTCTCCGGGGAAATGGAGGGCGCGGATTTTTGCGGTCGTCTGCGCGTTCCAGAGGATCACTTCGTCCTCGCCGAGGCATGCGAGCTGGTCGCCAGCTTGGTTGAATTGGAGAGCCGTCATGTTGGGCTTGTCCGCCGTGGCTGCGAGTGTGCTGAGAACGGCCCCAGTGGCCGTGTCGAGGAGCTGAATCTTCAAATCCAGTCCGTTTTTGGCCGCGAGAACCGCTACGGCCCGTCCATCCGGGCTAAAGGCCGGGAGGACGCCATTGAACGGCTGTGACCAGAGCCGCGCACCCGTCTGCGCGGCATAGGCGATCAGTTGCTTCCCACCGGCGACCAGCACCGTCCCGCCATCGGGACTCAGAATGACGTTCTTGCTTTCACCGGGTTCACAAGGCCAGCGGCCCACGAGTTTGCCGGTGGCCACTTCCTGCACCGCGATCTCGCTGGCCGAAATCGGGAAAGCCATCCTGTCCCCGCTGCGGTCGATCCCGAAGGCATCGTAGTTGCCCCCGCTCACTGGAATCCAGTCGCCGATCTGACGGCCCGCGACGGTGAAAACGCCGATGACGCCGCCCCAACATCTGACCGCGAAACGATCTCCCTGGGCTAGAAACTGCAGCCGATTCACGGAGCCCTTTGCTACGCCAAGGGAAAGCTGCGAGGTGTAGTCGCGCGAGTGGGCCTGGAGGAAGCGCCAGTTTGCATCACGAAAGCTCTCTGGCGTCTCCCCGAGGATCTTCTCCGCCTCGACGAATTTACCGCGCTCGAATTCCTTCTCCGCGAGGTCGAGCTGCGACTTCGCCAGCGCCTGCCGCGCCGTTTCCTTTTCCTGCACGGCGATGACTTCGGCCTGCGTCGCACGCTGCTCCTTCGCTCGAAGATTGAAGACGAACCACACCGCGAGTCCGGTGATCAGCAGCCAGGCCGCCGCGGCAGTGGTGAAGATGCCTTTGTTGCGCTTGATGAGGAGGGCGAGCTGCTTCGCCAGCCCTGCCTGCTCCGCTGTGGTGGCAAAACCGCCCTGAAATGCCTCGATGTCCGCGCTGAAGGCCGCGATGTTTTGGTAACGCCTGGCTTTGTCGAGCGTGAGCGCCTTCATCGCCACGGCGGAGAGCGCATTTGGCACACGACCGCCCGGCATGTGCGGCAGCGGGGTGATTTTCTTCGCTTCCAGCACCTGGCCCTTCGCGGCTGGTTTGCCCTTGCCCGTGGTGGTGGCTCCATAGGTCGTCGGCGCGGCAATGCGGGCCGTGCTGACTTTTTCGATCACTTCCCACACGTCCTTCCCCTCCACCGGCGGGCGCAGCGTGAGGATGGCGTAAAGAATGCCGCCAAGGGAGAAGACGTCCGAGCGGGCATCCATGTCCGTGACCTGCCCGAGGGCCTGCTCCGGGCTCATGTATTGCGGCGTGCCCATCACCGCGCCTTCGAGCGTGCCGGTGAGGGAGCCGGAGACGCTGCCCGGAGCGGCGAGCGCATCGTGACCGCTGATCTCGGCGCGGCCATCGAGGATCTTCGCGATGCCCCAGTCCATCACCAGCACCTCGCCAAACTCGCCCACCATGATGTTTTCCGGCTTCAAGTCGCGGTGGATGATCTTTTGCGCATGGGCAAAGGCCAGCGCATCGCAGACTTTGCGGAAGATCGTG
The DNA here is from genome assembly GCA_002343505.1 of Verrucomicrobiaceae bacterium UBA2429. GTDB lineage: Bacteria > Verrucomicrobiota > Verrucomicrobiia > Verrucomicrobiales > Verrucomicrobiaceae > Prosthecobacter. The sequence goes on from DDQZ01000073.1 coordinate 36,868, forward strand.
AGCAGGCGGTCGAGCGTGTAGTGCTCCAGGGCCTCTTTGTCCTCGTGGCGCAGATCATCGAGGATGCGCTGGAGTGTGCGGCCCTTCACCAGCTTCATGGTGTAGTAGAGAGAGCCTTCCGAATCACGCCCGAGGTCGTGAATGGGCACGATGTTCGGGTGCTCCAGCCTGCCGAGCACGGCGGCCTCCTGGATGAAGCGCTGCTTTTGGTCCTCACTGCATGCCGCCTCGGAAAGCATGATCTTCACCGCGATGGTGCGGCCCAGCTTGCAATCGCTGGCCTCCAGGATCGCCCCCATGCCACCCTGGGCGATGCGACGCCCAAAAATGAAGGGCACGGGCGAGTCAGGATTCGCCGCCGAGGCGGAGACAGGCGGCGGCGCGGCCTGCCGTGGCAATGCGGCGGGCGCCAGTTGGATCGTGGCATCAAAGTCAGGCTCTCCCAGAGCCTCCACGCCTTTTCGCAAGATGGACGGAGGTTTGAGAAACGAGCGCGAATCCGCCTCCAGGCCCAGCAGCCGCTCCACTCGCGCCCGCAGCTCCGCATCACCAGCACATGCAGAGTCCAGATAGGCCGCCTGAGCGAAGGGATCGTCCACATCGAGTGCGGCCATGAAGATTTCTTTCTCACGGCTGGAGGAGGAAGCTGGATCGGAGGCGGACATGAGCGGGATTCTGGAGATCATGCCCCATCAGCGGGAGAAAGCGGCACAATTTTTAGCGTAGGCCGGATGTGTTTGGCGGAGAACACGTCATTTCACCTCCAGCGCTCTTCGCCAAACTATCCGGCTTCTTTGAGCGCACGAAGGCTCTTTCACCTCCGCATACCCCCAAACCAGCCGGATAGTTCGGTGAAGCAGCTCCTTCGTGTTGGCGATGCTCACCTCACCGAACACATCCGGCCTACCGCCGTGTCGTAGGCCGGATGTGTTTGGCGGAGAAGGCGTCATTTCGCCTCCAGCGCTCTTCGCCAAACTATCCGGCTTCTTTGAGCGCACGAAGGCACTCTCGCCTCCGCACGCCTCCAAACCTGCCGGATAGTTCGGTGAAGCAGCTCCTCCGTGTTGGCGTTGCTCACCTCACCGAACACATCCGGCCTACGATCTTCTCACGGAGCGCCCACCGAGACGCGGAAGAAGTGCTTCGTCTGGCCGGTGACATCCACGGGCAGGGTCACCATGCCGCCGGTGCCTGCGGTCGCTGCTCCGATGTTGATCCAGGGATTGGCGAGGTTGGAGGAGGATTGGAGCTGGTAACTGCGTCCCGGGACGGTGGGGAAGGTCATGTTGAAGACACCGCCGCTGATGCTGATCTGCGTCACGCGGAAGAAGCTGGCGGCGCTGGTGGGATCAATGCCGGCGAGGTTCTCGAACACATTTGTGTGCCCATCGCCATCGGGATCGAGCAGCGGGGCGGCGAGCGGATTGTTGAGACCGAAGTACTGCACCTGCCAGGCATCGTCGAGGCCGTCGCCACTGTAGCCGGGGAGGTCATCGGTGTTCACGTTGAGGATCGTCCATTGGCCCAGTGCCGACAGGCCTTCATAGTCGGCACGCAAGGTGGTGAGACTGTCCTGAAAGACCGCGCTGGCATGTGCCAGGCCGGTATTGTCCACGGTGATGACAGGGCCGGTGGTGGTCGTCCAGGTGGTCCGCATCAGATCGGCCACCAGGACACTCCCGTCATCAAGGATTTGAATCAAGCTGAGCTGCTTGGTGCCGAGTTCCGTGATGGTGTCCGGTGGCGCGGAATTGATGTGCAGGTGATCCACGTCGTAAAGCTGGCCGATGTGGCCGTGCTTCATCGTCTCGGCGGGGGCGGCGACGGTGGAGATGCCAACGATACCCCCTGCGCTGCCGTCATTCGTGTAAGCCGCGCTTGTCGTGCGGGCACCGCCATTGCTGACGGTGTCGGAGGCGATGGTGTAGTTCGCGGACGAACGCGGACCGGCGAGAGCGAATGACGAGTGCAGAAAGACGGCCGAGCAAAGCGAGGCAAATGACGAGAAGACCACGTGCATGCAGGCGGGGATGAATGGTTTCATGGCCTATTCGGATTTGGGTTTACTTCTTCAAGGCAACCTTCACGGCATTGGACGCCGCGCTCTGTTCCAGCCGGGCGAGCCGCGCTTCGAGCGCCTCGTTGCGCACCGCTTGATTTGCAGCCTGTGCTTTCATCGTGATGGCTTGGTCGGCGAGCTGTTTTTTCAGCGCTGCGATCTCGGCGTCTTTGGCTTCCAGCCTGCGCGCCAGCTCCTGCGTGGCGGAGACGTTGAGCATGGCGATGGCTTCATAGTCCACCTGGCGGAAGTCAGGCACTTCACGACCGAATACGAAGACCTTTTCAGCTGTGGAAGCAAACGCGGTGCGGAAGGCTCCCTTACGGATTTCGGTGACGGGCTGGATTTCCTCCTTGTCATCGGCGATGAGCTTGACGCGGTCGCCGACTTTCAGATCAGAGGCCAGGCTCACCCAGCCGTCCTTGAGGGGGGCGATCTGGTAGATGTCCGGGACCACGTCGGTGCATTGGCTGACGGCCTGCGGAAAGACCCTTTCCACCTGCTGTGCGATGACCTTCTTTTTGGGGCGGCTGCCTTTGGCGATCACGTCTTTGTAGAAGAAGTCCGTGATTTCGATGGCCCGCAGTTTGTCCAAGTCCGCCGCGCTGTCGGAGCGGCCCTGGATTTTTTTGATCCGCTCATCAGAGTAAGCCACGAAATCTCCCGCCACGACGGTTTGTTGCGCCCAGATCGAGTTATTCCCTGATCCACCAGCGCCGCTGGCGCCGTCCGTGTAGCCATAGTTAGCCCAGTTGCTGGCGAGGTATCCGATCGGGTTGGTGTAGCGAGTTCGCGGGAGATAGTCGTAAACGGTCAGTTTTGCACGAGGTGTGTTGGTTAACCCAATGATCACGGCGCCATCGGCATTAATCGTCATCGGATAGGAATAGCTTCCTGCCTTACTGACTGCAAAAGTCAGACCGTTGTCTGGGCCGCTGACAAACGGTGAACCAGCAGCGATCAAGGCGTTTCCTCCGCTAGTTTGTTCAAGAAACAGGGTGCCTCGAACGATCAAACTATCCGAAACTCCGAGAAAACTGGGGCTTCCGGGGATGTCCAGTGTCACGCTATCGGTTCGTGATCCACCGAAGAGCTGGCCTGGCAGGACTTGCAGCCCGACAGTGCCATTGGACACTTCCAGTTTCGCCCCCGGTGCAGGCGTGCCAATGCCGACGTTGCCTCCCGAGTCCTGAATGATGACGGTGCCGGTGCTTAAGGCAGAGCGAATGATCCAATCCCCCTTGGTCCCGTAATGAATGTGGCTTTGATTCAAACCAATGTTCGGGGCTGAAAACGCCGCCGTGTTGTTCCCGCTCCCGGCGGATGGCGAAACCACATGCAAGGTTGCGTCTGGGGAAGCAGTGCCTATACCAACTTTGCCATTGCCACGGATGGTGACGTTCTCGGTTCCATCGGGCCCGTTCAGGAAGGAGAACCGGTCATTCGCGTTCGAGGTGTGCAGGCGGAACTGCTGGCCCTGAATGCCCATTCCATAGAAGAAGGTGCCGTCGTCGTAGAGGAGCAGCTTGCTGTTGGCGGCGCTCGATCCCAGTGAGAGCAAAGATCCAGGCGTGGCGGTGCCGATGCCGACGTTGCCGGTGGTGCGGTAGGCATTGCCGCCGCTCGCCGCCCAGGTGCCTACGTCGGTGCCGAGCTTCGCCGCCGTCACTGTGCCTGCGGCGAGATTGCCACCGTTGAGGTTCGTGAGCGCAGAGCCGTCACCGCTGATGATCCCGCTAAAGTTGATGCCGCCGTTCACATCAAGCTTCGCCGTGGGTGTTTCAGTGCCGATGCCGACATCGCCTCCATTCGGCTGCAGGCTGAGCGCTCCATAGGAGCCACCAGCGCTGCTGGTGCTCTGAATGATGGAGTAACCTCCTGAAATCGCCGTCACTGCCATCAGCAGGCTGGTCCTGCCATTGAATTCGCTGCCAATGGAAATCGCCGGGGAGGTTCCATCAACCTGAAGTGCCCGCCCCGGTGAACTGGTGCCGATGCCGACGTTGCCGGCGCTGCGGAAGACATTCGCGCCGCTGACACTCCAGAGGCCCACGTCCGTCCCGAGCTTGGCGGCGGTGACGGATGCGGCGGCGAGCTGGGAACCGCCGATGCTGCCCGCCGTGAGGTTTGCGCCGTTGAGGTTGGTGAGCGCCGCGCCGTTGCCGCTGAAGGTGCCGCTCACCGTGCCGGTGAAGGTCGGAGAGGCGAGCGGTGCTTTGAGCGCGACATTGCCGTTCAGCTTGTTGATCGCCGAGAGGATTGTGTCGCTGGCCGTGATCGTGCCGGTGGTGGAGGAGAATCCGGTCAATGCTTTGCCCGTCACGGTGGCGGCGGCGATGATCGTGGCAGACTGTAAGCCGGTGACATCGCCGGCGAGTGCGCCGGTGAAGCTCGTGGCGTTCGTAGCCGAGGAGGCGTTACCCGTGAGGTTTCCACTAAAAGTGCCCGTGGTGGTGCCGCTGAGCGTGAGGTTGCTGGCGAGCTTCGCGCTGTTGACGGCATTGCTGGCGATTTTCGGGCCGGTGACGGCGTTGGCAGCGAGCAGCGAGCTATCCACGGCACCGGTGGCGATTTTCACCGTGGAGATGCTGCCATCCGGCAGGTAGCCGTAAGGCGCGAGCCGCTGGTCGGGCGTGAGGAGCTGGTTGCCATTCACGCCGTCGTTGAACCACACGCGGAGGCGCACATCGGCATTCGTCCACACGCTGGCGGGGATGGCGGCCATGTTCGTGAGCGAGGTGTCGCCGAGGAGCACGGAGTAGAGGCCCTTCGTCACCGCGAGGGAGACGGCGGAGTCTGGAATGCCATCAGCGGGCGTGGTGTCGGCGGCGTTGCCCCAATAGACGGTGGTGCCAGCCGCATTCACGAGGGCGAAACGAAACTGGCCGGTGCCCTCGAAATTCACGGTGCCGATGGCGACGCGGCCCTGGTAGCTGACGAGCTGCGGCACCTGCGAATGCAAAAGGCCGAGTGACGAATGCAAAATGACGAGAATTAAAAGGCACAGTGGCAGCGGAAGGTGGTGTGTGTTTTTCATGGCGTGAGTGGGTAAGGCGTGAGGAGGCAAAAGGGCGGATGAAGGGCTCATGCGGGCTATTTCGCCTTCCCGTTCCCGGCGCCCTTCTTGTTGGCCCCACGGGCTGATTGAGCCATTTGGGAAAACTTGGGCGTGCTCTCCGCCTTCGCCACCTCGATGCCGCCACGATGCACGATGACCTGGTATTCCATTTCCTGGCGGGTCGTGCCGGTGTCCTGCACGGCGATGGCACCTACATTGAAAGTCACCACCTCGGAGGCCTTCAGCGGCGGCAGCTTCTCTTTTCCGGTGCTCAACAGCGCCTTGCGCTGGAGACTGGGCCGCTGCACGAGGAGGGCCCACTCGATCTCGCCCTCGCCGAGCGGCTGGGTGGAGGTGTTTTTCACCGTGATTTTCAGGCCGCGTGTCAGCTCCTGCTGCTTGGGGCGGTTGATTTGCTTTTCCCGATCGAGCGTGCGGGGGCTGACTTTGAGTTCGGTGTCCTTGAACTGGGCGGAAGCGGGCAAAGCGACCGCAAAGACGGAGGTGAGGATGAGGAGTGCGGTTTTCATGACGTGGAAAATGGGTTTCCACTGGGCAATGCCCCGTCAGAGAATGAACCCGGCAAAAAAGAAGAAACTTTTTTGCCGGGAAGCACCAGCCGCCGTGTCGTAGGCCGGATGTGTTTGGCGAAAAGCGTGTCATTTCACCCCCCAGCCCACTTCGCCAAACTATCCGGCTCTTTGAGCGCACGAATGCCCCCTCACCTCCAAACCAGCCGGATAGTTCGGTGTAGCAGCTCCTCCGTGTCATCGACGCTCACGGCACCGAACACATCCGGCCTACCGCAGTATCGTAGGCCGGATGTGTTTGGCGAAAAGCGCGTCATTTCACCCCCCAGCCCACTTCGCCAAACTATCCGGCTCTGTGCGCGCACGAAGGCTCTTTCACCTCCGCACACCTCCAAACCAGCCGGATAGTTCGGTGAAGCAGCTCCTTCGTGTTGGCGATGCTCACGGCACCGAACACATCCGGCCTACCGCCGTGTCGTAGGCCGGATGTGTTTGGCGGAAAGCGTGTCGTTTCACCCCCCAGCCCAATTCGCCAAACTATCCGGCTTCTTTGAGCGCACGAATGCTCTCTCACCTCCGCACACCTCCAAACCAGCCGGATAGTTCGGTGAAGCAGCTCCTTCGTGTTGGCGATGCTCACCTCACCGAACACATCCGGCCTACCGCCGTGTCGTAGGCCGGATGTGTTTGGCGGAAAGCGTGTCATTTCACCCCCCAGCCCACTTCGCCAAACTATCCGGCTCTTTGAGCGCACGAATGCTCTTTCACCCCCGCACACCTCCAAACCAGCCGGATAGTTCGGTGAAGCAGCTCCTCCGTGTTAGCGATGCTCACCTCACCGAACACATCCGGCCTACGATCTCTACTTCTCCATCGCATCCCGCAGCCACGCTCTCGCAAAGGCCCACTGCCGGTTCAAATCCCGCTCTGACATGCCCGTCACCTCCGCGATCTCCGGCCAGGTGAGCCCCGCGAAATAGCGCAGCCGCACAATTTCACCCGCCAGCGCATCCTCCGCCGTCAGCCGGTCCAGCGCCTCATCCACCGCCAGCAGTTCCTCATCCGGCGCATCAAACGCCAGCGCCGCCTCCGCATCACCCAGCGCATCGAGGTCCACCCGCTCCGCATCCTCACCCCCGCGCTTCAGACGCTTCTTGTCGCGGGCGCGATTGATCAACACGCAGCGCATCGCCTGCGCCGCAGCGCCCAAGAAATGCCGACGGCTCTCCCAGCGCTGTTCCTTGTCCCGCGAGACCCGCAACCAGGCCTCATGCACCAGCACCGTCGCCGAGATCGTCTGCGCCCCGGACTCCCCGGCCATCTGCCCACGCGCCAGCCGCCGCAGCTCCTCATAGACCAGCGGAAGCAGCCGCGACGATGAAACGGGCTCTTGGAGCGTTGTTGGATTCACGTCGTTTTTCACTGCTGCTCAGCATGTCCTTTGATCTCTGCACTGCAAGCAACTCATGGCCAGTGATGCGCGATCTTCATTTTCAGGAACTCGACGCTCCGCGCGAGCTGCTCCATGCCATCCACTCCGTCCTCGATGCTGATCCAGCCGTTGAAGCCCTTGATCTTCAGTTCGGAGAAGATCGCGTCGTAGTCGTTGAGGCCTTTGCCGATTTCGCCGTGGCGGAGGCGTTTGGCGTAGCCTTGGGCGCCGCCTTCCTCTTTGCGCAGGTCTTCGATGGTGCCCTCGGCGAGGTAGCGGTCGCTGGCGTGCATGGTGACGACGCGGTGTGAGACGCGCTTCAGCAACTCGATGGGGTCCTCACCGGCGAGGTAGGTGTTCGAGGGGTCGTAGTTCACGCCGAAGTTCGGGTGGTTCACGGCATCGACGAGCTTGCAGAAGACATCCATCTTCTGCGCGAACTCGGGATACTCCCAGAAATCGTCCTTGTAGTGGTTTTCGATGATGAGTGTGATGCCGCGCTCCTGCGCATACGGCAGACAGGCGTGGATGGAATCGGCGGCGAGCTTCACGCCTTCATCAATGCTCAGCTCAGGCCTTCTTTGACCGCTGAGCACGCGGCAGTAGCCGCCGCCGAGCGTGTGCGTCATGTCAATCCAGCGCTTCTGTTTGGCGATCTCCTTCTCACGGAAGGCGGCGTCGGGATGCGTGAAGTCAGGCGAGCAGCACATCATCGGGATGACCTTGCCGGTGTCCTCGACCTGCTTGCGAAAGCGCGGCCAGTTTTTCTCATCGGCCATCTCGAGGAAGCCCGCATACCACTCCAGGCCCTGCACATCGAGCGTGGAGGCGAGTCTGATCCATTCGGAGACGGTCATCGTCCCTTCTTTGCAAAGGGCGACCATGAAGGCTTTCGGGAAGGCGGCGAGCTTGGGCATGAGCCGAGCATAACGAAGTCCGGCCCGCCTTCACCACGACAAAATGTGTGTGATTGGCGACATCGCCCCCCGCTGCCATCCTCAAGCCTTGCATCGGAAGCCTGTATCGCGTCTTATCAAAGAGTTCCAGCGCCCTAGCCTGCCATTGTCCATGCCCACCAACTTCCAAGAACTCTCCAACTTCATCTGGTCTGTCGCCGACCTGCTTCGCGGCCCCTACCGTCCGCCGCAATACGAGCGCGTGATGCTGCCGATGACCGTGCTGCGCCGGTTCGACTGTGTGCTGGAGGGGACGAAGGACGCCGTCGTAAAGCGTTGCGCGCAGCTCATCGAACGCAAGATCACCAGCATGGACCCCATCCTCAACAAGGTGGCGGGCGGTGGCGAGGACCTCGGCTTTCACAACCACAGCCCGCTCGATTTTCGTCGGCTCAAAGGCGACCCCGATAACGTCGGGCGGCACCTCACGGACTACATCGCGGGCTTCTCGGAGAACGTGCGGAAGATCTTCGAGCGCTTCGAGTTCGAGAAGGAGATTGAGAAGCTGGAGGAGTCGAACCGCCTTTACGCCGTCGTGGCCCGCTTTGCGGAAATAGACCTGCATCCCGACCGTGTGGACAACATCACCATGGGGCTCGTGTTTGAAGACCTCATCCGACGCTTCAATGAATCCGCCAACGAGACGGCGGGGGATCACTTCACCCCGCGCGAGGTCATCCGGCTCATGGTGAATCTGCTGCTGGAGCCGGACGAGCACATCCTCACCACCAGCGGCGTCATCACCACCATCTGCGATCCCACCTGCGGCACCGGCGGCATGTTGAGCGAGGCGCAGAACTGGATTCGCGAGCACAACGCCTCCGCCCGCGTCATCGCCTTCGGGCAGGACTACAACCCGCGCTCCTACGCCGTCGCCGCCTCCGACCTCCTCATCAAAGGCCACCGCGACAGCCGCATCGAGTTCGGCAATACGCTCATTGATGACAAGTTCCCCGGCGAGCGCTTCGACTATCTGCTGGCAAATCCGCCCTTCGGCGTGGACTGGAAGGAGGAGCAGAAAATTCTTTCCAAGAGCACCAGCTTCCGCGGCTACACAGGCAAGCTGCCGCGTGTGAATGACGGCGCGCTGCTTTTCCTGCTGCACATGGTCAGCCACTTCGAGCAGGTGAACCCGGCGGAGAAAAAGCACGGCTCCCGCTGCGCCATCGTCTTCAATGGCTCCCCGCTCTTCACCGGCGGCGCGGGCAGCGGCGAGAGCGAGATCCGGCGCTGGATCATCGAGCGCGACATGCTCGAAGCCATCATCGCCCTGCCCGAGCAGATGTTCTACAACACCGGCATCGGCACCTTCATCTGGGTGGTCAGCAACCGCAAGGCCGCCCACCGCAAGGGCAGGATCCAGCTCATCGACGCGCGCGAGCGCTACACGCCGATGAAGCGCAGCCTCGGCGACAAGCGCCGCTACCTCGATCAGGCCGCGCTCGACGCCGTCACCCGCGAGCACGGCAGCATGGCGCACGGTGAGACCAGCCGCGTGTTCGACAACGCCGACTTCGGCTACCGCCGCATCACCGTGCTGCGCCCGCTGCGCCTGCGCTTCCAGTTCACCCACGATGCGCGCGAGCGCTTCCTGAATGCCTGCCCAGAACTGTTCGACGCCCTGCAGGCGGTGCGCGACGCGCTCGGCGACGAAGCGCTGCCGGACTGGAACCAGGCCTGGGATGCCGTGCAGCAGGTGTTCAAGGACCTGCCCGACGACGTCGACGGGTGGGCCAAGGGTGCCAAGGGCACGGCGCAGAAGAAGATCTTCCGCGACTGCTTCACCACCGTGGATCCCGAGGCCGCGCCGGTCATCGCCAGGCATCACAAGATCGAGCCGCTCGACCTCGCCGCCCTGTTCCCCGGCCAGACGCTACCCGCCGACGTCACGAAGGCTGAGCTGTACGCGCTCCTGGGCCTGCACGCCTTTGGTGCGGGCAAGCACATCGAGTACGAGCCCGACCCGGCGCTGAAGGATGCCGAGAACATCCCGTTGAAGGAGGACATCGTCGGCTATGTGCTGCGCGAGGTGCACCCCTACGTGACCGATGCCTGGATCGACCGCGAGACGCTGGACGAGCAGGACGGCGGCATCGGCAAGGTCGGCTACGAGATCAACTTCAACCGCGTGTTCTTCCAGTACCAGCCGCCGCGCCCGCTGCACGAGATCGACGCCGAGCTGGCCGAGGTCGAGAAGGAGATCCTGGACTTGCTGCGGGAGGTGACGGAGTGAAGAACGCAGCCACTTTCACTCGCCTGGTCGAAAGCATTCAGACCGCTCACCGCGAGCTGGCAGCACGGGCAGGCAAGGCCATCAACATCAGCCTGACCCTGCGCAACTGGCTGATCGGCTGCTACATCGCCGAGTACGAGTTGAATGGCAAGGATCGGGCGGAGTACGGAGAAAAGCTGTTCGCTCAACTGGCAAAGGCCTTGAAGGGCCTCGATGTGGCCAGAAGCGAGGAGCGCGAGCTTCGGCGTTACCGGCAGTTCTATCAGGCTTACCCGCAGATTCGGGAGACACTGTCTCCCGAATTGGCAGGTTGGCTTCCGCCGTTGGCGGAATCGGGAGACGTCTCCCGGATTGCAGGGACAATGGCGTCGCAGCCCGTAGCGAACGCGAGCACCATCGTTTCGCGGTTGTCGTTTTCGCATATTGTCGAACTCATCGGCCTCGACGACGCCACCAAACGCAGCTTCTACGAGCTTGAGTGCATCCGGGGTAACTGGTCGGTGCGCGAGCTCAAACGTCAGATCGGCAGCCTCTACTACGAGCGCTCCGGCCTGTCGCTGGATAAAAAGAAGCTCGCCGAGCTGGCCCAGCACGGAGCCGAGCCGCAGGCCCTGCTGCCCATCCGTGACCCGTACATCTTCGAGTTTCTTGGCCTGAAACCCGCCGAGGTGATGAGCGAATCTCATCTGGAAGCGCAACTCACGGAGAAATTGCAGGCCTTCCTGCTCGAACTTGGCCACGGCTTCTGCTTCGAGGCGCGGCAGAAACGCATCCTAATTGGCGATGAGCATTTCTTCGTCGACCTGGTGTTCTACCACCGCATCCTGAAATGCCATGTGCTCGTGGAGCTGAAGCTGGAAAAGTTCAGCCACGAGAACCTCGGTCAGCTCAACACCTACGTCAACTGGTACCGCCGGCACATGATGACCGAGGGCGACAACCCGCCTGTCGGCATCCTGCTGTGCACCGACAAGAATCACGCCCTCGTCGAATACGCCTTGGCCGGCATGGACAACCAACTGTTCGTGTCGAAATACCTGCTCGAACTGCCGCAGAAGGAAGAGATGCAGCTGTTCATCGATGAGCAGTTGCGGGAGGTCGGGGAATGAGTGCAGAGGAATGGAAAACCATCCCGCTACGCTACGTTTGCGATTTGAATCCGTCGGTCACTTTCGATGACCTTGACGATGACGATGACCTCACCTTTCTCCCCATGGACAGGGTGAAGAGCGGGTACTTCATCCCGAATTCTGAAAAGTTCTCGAAATACGGCTCTTCATACACCGCCTTCGAGGATGGCGATATCGTCCTGGCGAAGGTCACGCCTTGCTTTGAGAACGGCAACATTGCTGTAGCCGAGCACCTTGTCGGGGGGAAAGGGTTTGGTAGCTCAGAACTGTTTGTGATCCGCCCGACGCTCGCTGAGCGCCGGTTCCTTTTCTATTACTTTCAGTCTTCGGTCTTCAAGCAGGATGGCGAGGCCTCGATGACGGGCGCGGGCGGACTCAAGCGAGTGTCGCCAGATGTGCTCCGGCAGCACCGTCTGCCATTCCCGAGCCTGGATGTTCAACGCCTCATCGCCCGATACCTCGACCGCGAAACCGCCCGTATCGATGGGCTGATTGCCGCGAAGGAACGCATGCTGGCGCTGCTAGAAGAGAAGCGTGCCGCCCTCATCAGCCGCGTCGTCACCCGCGGCCTCGACCCCCACGCACTGCTCAAACCTTCGGAGCAGGAGTGGCTCGGCGAGATTCCGGCGCACTGGCCAACGACCAAATTCTCATGGGACGTGTTCATTTCTGAAGGCCAGGTCGACCCTGAAGACGACAGATTTTCAGATTTGATCCTTGTGGCACCGAACCACATCGAGTCACTCACTGGGCAGATTACGCATCGCGAGACCTCTGCAGATCAAGGGGCGATAAGCGGAAAGTATTTATGCAAAAAGGGTGATGTTCTCTATTCCAAGATTCGACCTGCCCTGCGCAAGGTGGCTCTAGCAGAGGAGGAGTGCTTGTGCAGTGCAGACATGTATCCGCTCCGTCCTTCTGAGAAGCTCATCCCGAAGTATCTCCAGTATCTCCTCCTCTCGGAGGATTTCTCGGCGTGGGCTGAACTCGAGTCGGCTCGGGTAGCAATGCCGAAGATCAATCGAGAGACCCTCAGCGCGATTCGCATACCGGTTCCTCCCCTTGATGAGCAGGAATCCATCGTTTCTGAGATTGGGAATGGCACCAAACGAATCGATCTACAACGTAAGGCTGTCCGAGGTAGCGTGGAGTTGTTGAAAGAACGCCGTGCAGCACTGATCACCGTTGTGGTTACTGGACAGATCCCGCGGGAGGAGATGAAGGGATGAAACTGGAAAACCTTTCCCTTGCGCACTGTGGCGGCTTCGAGCAGCTCGACATCGCTTTCGAACCCGACGTGACGCTCATCGCCGGCGTCAACGGTGTGGGCAAGTCCACGGTCCTCCACGCGTTGGCCGTACTACTGTCGCGGGCGCTGCCTGAGTTCACGCCCTCGCGTTCGGCGCCGTTGTACTTCACCGATGACGACATTCACGGTGACAAGGCCTCGCTGGAGGTGTCAGCGCGTATCCAGATCGACGGCCAGACCATCAACGCCGGGGTACAGCGCTTGCGTGCTGCCGACGAGAAGGGTGACCGCTTCATGCTGCTCCGGCAGGTGGAATCTGAAGCCACTGCCACCGACTTTGCTCAGGCGCTGAGCGCCCGTACGCTGACTGGCGAACTGGAGGCCGGTATCAAGGAAAACCGCGGCGCGCTGGCGACCTTGAGGAGCACTGAGCACCCGCCGCTGGCGGTGTATTTCTCACCAAAGCGTCAGTTGCCCGGCCAGCCTCGTAGCCTGCCACCTGATGCCAAGCCTTTCGACCCGTCCATCGCCTACGGACGCGCCCTGCACGACCGTGAGGTGGAGCTCCGCGAGTTCATGCACTGGTTCCGCACCCAGGAAAAGCTGGGCGCGGCCAACGAGCCACGTAGACGCAAGGTACTGGACGCACTGCGCGCCGTGGTCAGTGAACTGGTACCTGAGTTCAGTAATCTTCACGTTCAGGAGCAACCGCGCCTTGGCTTCGTGGTGGATAAGCGCGGCCAGCCCTTCTATCTGCACCAGCTTTCCGATGGTGAGCGCGGTCTGCTGGCCTTGGTGTTTGATCTAACACGGCGCTTGGCTATTGCCAACCCGGCTAGTGACAACCCCATTGCCGAGGGCGCGGCGCTGGTGATGATCGATGAAATCGAGCTACACCTGCATCCAAAGTGGCAGCGCGATGTCTTGCAGCGTCTGCGAGGCATCTTCAAGGCCTGCCAGTTCGTGGTGACCACCCACTCGCCGCTGGTGCTCGGCGAAGTGCCGGCGCGCTGCGTTCGATTTCTCGAATTCGTGAACGGCAAGATAGGAGTGACTGTGCCCACCGAGGCCTATGGCATGGATGCCAATCGCATTCTGCAGGAGTTCATGGGCGCCCCTGCGCGCAACCGGCAGGTTGACGCTGAGCTAACGATCCTCTTCGAATTGATCGACCGAGAGCGTTTCGATGAGGCTCGTGCTGCGATTGCCGCACTTGAACGCAAGCTGGGCGATGACGAGCCCGAGTTGACCAGGGCCAGTTCGCTGATCCACTTTCTGGAGGGCACCGATTAAATGCGGACCATACAGAAGGGACCAGAGCCTGCCACCTTGACTCAGCATCGGCGGCAACCGCATGCCAACTACGAAAACTATGGCGATAAGACCGCCCTGCGGCAGGCGCTCGTGATCGAACAGCGCGGGCTGTGCTGCTATTGCCAGTCCCGTATCCGGGCCACGCCCGATGGCATGAAGATCGAACACTGGCAATGCCAAGCCGACCACCCTGGGCGCCAGCTTGATTTCGGTAACTTGCTCGGCGCTTGCCTGGGTGGGCACGGCAGGCCTGAGCGGGATCAGCATTGTGATACCCGAAAAGGTAATAACGTCCTGTGTTTCAGCGTATGCGACCCCGCCCACCCCATAGAGCGGAAGATTCGATTCATGGGTGACGGCAAGATCGGATCGGACGATGTCATGATTGATGAGGCAATCAATGTGGTTCTGAATCTGAATCAGTCACGTTTGGTGAGCAATCGCAAGGCAGTCCTCGCAGCGTTTCAGCAGCGTCTGCAGGATGTGCGCCGTTTCGACGCGGCGCGGGAGTTGCCAAAATGGGACGGTAGAGAAAACGGCGAATTGCCGGAATTTGCGCAGGTCGTCGTCTATTGGCTACAAAAAAGGCGATCAAGGGCTGCCGCATGAAGAGCACCAGCGAAGCCGCCTTCGAAACCGCTATCGAGTCGGCCCTGCTCGCAGACGGCTACACGCGGGTGGACAGCAAGGCCTTCGACCGCGAACGCGCGCTCTTCCCCGACGAGGCGCTGGCCTTCATCCGCGCCACCCAGGGCAAGGTGTGGGACAAGCTCGAAGCGCTGCACGGCGAGCAGACCGGCGCGCGGGTGCTGGAGTCGCTGTGCAAGTGGCTGGACGTTCATGGCGCGCTGGCCACGCTGCGTCACGGCTTCAAGTGTTTCGGCAAGACCTTGCGCATCGCCTTCTTCCGCCCGGCGCACGGCCTGAACCCCGAGCTGGAGGCGCGCTACCGAGCCAATCGGCTGGGGCTCACGCGGCAGCTGCATTTCAGCCCTAAGTCGGAGAAGTCGCTGGATGTGGTGCTGTCGGTGAACGGCATTCCGCTGGTGACGCTGGAACTCAAGAACCCGCTCAGCGGCCAGACCGCCGCCAACGCCATCCACCAGTACCGCCACGACCGCGACCCGCGCGAGCCGATCTTCGTGTTTTCCAGGCGCGCGCTGGTGCATTTCGCGGTGGATACCGAAGAGGCGCACATGGCCACGCGCCTGGCCGGTTCGGCCACCTACTTCCTGCCCTTCAACCGCGGTGTGGACGGCGGCGCCGGCAACCCGCCCGACCCCGAGGGACGGAACTACAAGACGGCCTACGTATGGGAAGAGGTGCTGCAGCGCGACAGCCTGCTCGATCTGCTCGCCCGCTTCCTGCATCTCGACGTCGAAGAGAAGACCACCGACGACGGCAAGAAACTGCGCAAGGAGAGCCTGATCTTTCCGCGCTATCACCAGTTGCAGGCGGTGCGCCGGATGGTGGCGGCGGCCGCCAGCGAAGGCGTGGGCCATAACTATCTGGTCGAGCATTCGGCCGGCAGCGGCAAGAGCAACACGATCGCCTGGCTGGCGCATCGCCTGTCCAGCCTGCACGACGCACGCGACCAGCGGCTGTTCGACAGCGTGGTGGTCATCACCGACCGCGTGGTGCTGGACCGCCAGTTGCAGAACACCATTTACCAGTTCGACCACCGGCAAGGCGTGGTGCAGAAGATCGACGAGGACTCGCGCCAGCTCGCCGAGGCGCTGGAAGCCGGCGTGCCGATCATCATCACCACGCTGCAGAAGTTTCCCTTCGTGTCCGGGCAGTTGATGAAGCTCGCCGAGGAGCGCGGCGAGGGCAGTAACAGCCACCTGCCCACGCGCAGGTACGCGGTGATCATCGACGAGGCGCACAGCTCGCAGTCGGGCGAGACGGCGACGGAGCTGAAGGGCGTGCTCGGTGGCGCCGAGCTGCGCCGCAAGGCGCAGGAGATGGCCGAGGAGGAAGGTGAGCTCGGGCTCGAGCGCCTGTTCCGCTCCATGGCCAAGCGCGGTCGGCAGCCGAACATGAGCTTCTTCGC
>DDQZ01000089.1:0-25188 GCA_002343505.1 Verrucomicrobiaceae bacterium UBA2429
CAAACGAATGGCAGCTTGGAGCGGGTGAACGGTAGTCCGGGCCAAAATATCGGTGGTTTGCGCCAGCAGGACGGCAGTCTGGCTCGGACGACATGCAGTTTGACGGGGCGCTCCTGCCCGGCGTTGGCGGCGGTTGAGCCTTGCGCTGCTGGCGCGGGGTGGGCCGGGCTGCGGCGGCGCATTTCCACCTTGCGGCGCGGTGGCGTTGTCGCTAAACGCTGCCCATGCACTCCCACCAGCCACGCCTTGGACTTCTGGTCATTGTCTCCGGCCCCTCCGGCACAGGGAAGACCACGCTCTGCCGCCAGGTGTGCGACGGGGTGCGGGCGGTGTTTTCCGTCTCCTGCACGACCCGCGCGCCGCGCCCCGGCGAGGTGGACGGGCGCGACTATTTTTTCCTCAGCGAGGACGATTTCCTGGCCCGCGTGGACCGCGGCGAGCTCTTCGAGCACGCGCGCGTGCATGGCCGCTGGTATGGCACGCTGAAGAGCCATGTCTTCGACAATCTGCGGCGCGGGGTGGATGTGTTCATGGACATTGACGTGCAGGGCGCGGCGCAGGTGCGCGCCTGCCAGGATGAGCTGGTGCGCCGCTGCCTGACGGACATATTTGTCATGCCGCCGGGCATCGGAGAGCTGCGCGCGCGGCTGCTGGGCCGCGCCACGGACAGCGCCGAGGTGGTGGAGCTGCGGCTGAGGAACGCCGAGGCGGAGCTGCGCCACTGGCGCGAGTACCGCTACAATCTCGTCAGCGGCGAGCGGCCGCGGGACGAGGCGCGCTTCAAAGCCATCCTGGAGGCGGAGCGGATGCGCTCCAGCCTGGTGGCGTGCGGCGGCGACGCATGGTGATCAAGGCCGCGCGCGTCACTCCACCTGCGCCACATGGGAGCGGCGGGAGTCCTTGCCCCAGCGGCCCTCAAGCGTGTACACGAGATGCGGGGTGTAGAGCTCGGGCTCGAGCAGGAAGGAGTCGTGCCCTTTGTCGGAATGCACGGTGATGTACATGCTGGAGACGCCGGCTTTCTCCAGCTCGGCGACCAGCAGGGACTGCTCCTCGGGGTAAAAACAAAAGTCCGAGTCAATGCTGAAGACCAGGTAGTGATGCCCGGCGGCTTTGCTGCGCTGGAAAAGCTCCGCAAAGCCGCCGACGCCGGCGTCGGCGAGCGGGTCGTAGCGCAGCCACATGTTGATGATGCGCAGGTAGGTGTTGGCGTCGAAGCGCTTCACGAACTTCTTGCCCTGGTGGAGCATGTAGCTCTCCACGTTGTGGCCCACTTTGTACCAGGCCAGTTGGCCGTTCGGCTGGCTCACATCCTGGCGGGCGCGGCGCTCGATGGCGTCGAGATGCACGAAGGTCTTGTGCGAGATCATGCGCGCCAGGGCCAGGCCGTATTCGGGGCTGCGCTCGCAGGTGTAGTCGCCGCCGTTGAAGTGCGGGTCGTTTTCAATGGCCAGCACCTGCTCGAACAAAGTCAGCCGCGTCAGCACGGTGGTGCTCAGGCCGGTGGCGATGGGGATGACAATGCGCACCCGGTCCGGGAAGAGGGTGGCGAAGTTGATGGCCAGCAGCCCGCCCACTGACGCGCCGATGATGGCGTGCAGCGCGCGGATGCCGAGATGGTCAAGCAGCGCGGCCTGGCTGCGCACGATGTCTCTGGAGAGCACCGGGGGGAAATCCCTGCCGTAGGGCATGCCCGTGGCCGGGTTGATGGAGAGCGGTCCGCTGGAGCCGTAGCAGCCGCCGAGGTAGTTCGCGCAGATGACGAAGTAGCGGTCCGTGTCGAGGGCCTTGCCGGGGCCGATGAAAAGATCCCACCAGCCGAGATGCACGTCCTCCGTCCAGCGCGCGCCCACGCCCTCGATGGCGGTGTTCACGCCCGCCGCGTGCTGGCTGCCGGAGAGGGCGTGAAAGAGCAGGATGGCGTTGCTGCCCTTGTCATTGAGTTTGCCGTAGGTCTCGTATGCCACGGTGATGCCGGGCAGCCTTTCACCGCTGGCGAATTCGAAGGGTTCGTCAGCGGAGCCGAGATGGAAAAACTGGGTGGCGGTCGCGCCAAGGCCATGGGACATAGGGCGCGCAGCAAACAGCAGGATGGGGCGCGCGCAACCCCGGCGGGCATTTTCCAGCGCGCGAAAAAGACCCCGCTGCTCAGGGCGCGACCGGGCCGATGAGCCGCCTGCCGCTGCGGTCCGTCTCCACGGCGATCCAGCCGTCGAAGGTGACCTCGACATGCCCGTCCTGCCTGCGTCCGGTGGCAAAGACAGGGACGCCGGGGTTGAACACGGCCAGCACCGGCGTGCCTCCCGCGCTCGCGCGTTTGAGCGAGCGCGCGTCGGCGGGGGCGTCGCGGCGGATTTCCAACTGCGCCGCGGCCCCCGCGTCCGGCAGGCTGCCGCCGGCGAAGGCCGCCTCGGACAGCCAGCCCTGGAAGCGCACATGGCAGCGGGGCGTGCCGCCGTTCCAGTAAACCGAGGTGGAAAGCCGCGTGAACTGCGGCTCCGGGGGTGAGATGCGGTGCACCACGCCGGCCTCCGACTTCTGGTTCGGCGAGGTGTGGAAGGTGACGCCGTCCTTGCCGTCGTACTCGGCGCGGTAATGCGCCCCGCAGAAGCCGTTGGAAAGCGCGCTCCCGGCCTGGATGCCGGCCATGAGTTTGTCCATGAAGCCGCGGTCCTGAACCAGCGCGCTCACGATCTCCTCCTGCCTGTCCTGGGCTTTGGCAAAGGCCGCCGTGGTCCTGACCGTCTCCGCGGTCTTGTTCGCATCCTTGACCACCGAAGCCGCCGCGCGCAGGGACTCCTCCGAGGCTTTGATGCGCTCCAGCCGGGATTTCATGTCCTCGTCATGCGCGGCGAGCACTTTCGCGAGCGTCTCCCGCTGCTCCTCGAGCCAGGACTTCGCGGACTCGAAATCCTGCGTCATTTTTTTGTGCTTGTCCTCCATGTCCTGGTGCATGCGCTCCAGGTCCTCGACCCGCGTCCTGGCCTGGCCGAAGGCTTCGCTCACCTTGCCGAGGGTGTCCTCCAGCCGGCTGTTCTTCGCCTCGATGATCTGGAGCTTCGACTCGATGAGGGCCACCGCCTGGTCCTCCAGCTTGCGACTGACAGCCCAGACCACCGCGCCGCCGAGCAGGCCGGTGAGCACCGGAAATAGAAACCGCCTCATGCCGGCAAGGAACCGGTCCGGCGAGTCTTTGGAGCGCGCCTCCCGCAGGGGGCCTTCGGATGGATTTGGACTGCTCATGACGGTTCAACGCATGATCCGCCCGCTCTTTAGCGCCCAACCTTCCCGGCATGATGCGCGGGTGCGCCGGGACTCAAAGCCCCTCGTTGGCCGCGCGCCATTCACGGAGCTGGCGGAGCTGCTGCTTGGTGGGTTTGACGAGTGTCTCGTGGCCGCGTGGTGTCTCCATCTCGCGCTGCTTGCGCGCCTCGGCGGCTTTTTCGATCCACTCTTGCGGTGTGAGGTTCTCGCAAAACTCGGGCACGCGCGGCGCGCCGAGGCGCTGGGGCGGCAGGCCGAGCACGCGGAGGCGCAGGCGCAGATCACCGCGCGCGACCTCCACCACGTCGCCGGGGCGCAGGTCGCGCGCGGGCTTCACCGCTTTGCCATCCAGGGTCACATTGCCTTTTTGACATGCCTGCCCGGCCAGGCCGCGCGTCTTGAAGACGCGCACATGGTGCAGCCATTTGTCGGCGCGCTGGGTGGCGGGCTGCTCTGGCATGGTCTCGCTGCCTCCCGTTCAGCTCTCCGCCTTCCGCGCCAGCCGCGCGGCATAGGCGCCGTCCATGCCGTCCTTCGGCGGAAAAACGAGGCGGCTTTCCAGCAGTTCCAGCTCCGGGTGCGCTGAGAGCACGGCTTTGACCACGCCCTGGTTCTCCTCCGGGTCTATGCTGCATGTGCTGTAAACGAGCGAGCCGCCCGGCTTCAAATACGGCAGGGCCGCCTCGACGATGCCGCGCTGCGCGGCGGCCAGCGCTTCAAAGTCCTCCTCGCGCAGCCGCCAGCGCACATCCACGCGGCGGCGCATGACGCCTGTGTTCGAGCAGGGCACGTCGAGAAGGATGCGGTCAAAGAGCTGCCCGGCGAAGGGCGGCGCCTGTCCGCCGAGCAGGTCATGCTGGAGGACGCGGACATGGCGCGCCTTGAGCCGGGCGAGGTTTTCACGCAGCCGGGCGAGGCGCGCGGCGGAGGCGTCGCAGGCGGTGAGCTCGCCCTGGCCGCGCATCATTTCGGCGAGCAGGGCTGTCTTGCCTCCGGGGGCGGCGCAGGCATCCAGCACCGTCTCGCCGGGCTGCGGCGCGAGCATGCGCGGCGCGATGGCGGTGGCCGGATCCTGCGCGTAGCACCAGCCCTGCCTGAGCGCCTCGCGCGGAGGCCCGGCGGTGCATTCGAAGAAGGCGTCGTCTCCGGGGAAGGGCAGCAGCCCCGCTGTCTGCGGCAGCTTTTCCGCAGCCTCGTCATGCAGGCGGTTCAAGCGGACGAAGACTGGCGCGGGAGCCTGGTTCCACTCGCACAGAGCCTGCGCTTTTTCCTTGCCCATGATCTTGATCCAGCGGCGGGCGAGCCATTCCGGGTGGGAATGGCGCGTGGAGACGGGCAGCGCCTGCCCCATGTCGCGCAGGGCGCGCTCCTCGCGCGCGGCGCGGCGCAGCACGGCATTGACCAGCGCGCCGGCGCGCCCGGCGGCGGCCACGGTTTCATTCACGGCGGCATGGGCGGGCACGCCGAGCAGCAGGAGCTGGCAGAGGCCGGAGCGCAGCGACCCGCGCGTGTGCGCGTCGAGTTTTTTGCCGCCGGTGAGGTGGCTGGCCCAATGGTCGAGCAGGGAGAGATTCCGCAGGCAGGTCAGCACGATGTCGTGAAGAAAGGCCGCGTTCGGGCCGGAGAGGACGGCGCGGCGCGCGCGCTCGTCCAGCAGCTCGGCGGCAAAGCGCCCCGTCTTCTCCCAGTCGAGCAGAACCTCCAGCGCCATGCGGCGGATGCCGGGAGGCTGGCCGTGGCGGGCGCCTGGGTCTGCTGTGCCGGTCCGGGGTTTCATCCGCGCTCCGCGATGACGCCGCGTCCGATGCCGCGGTATTGAAAGCCGAAGTCCCGCGCGGCGGCGGGGTCGAGCAGGTTGCGCCCGTCAAAGACCAGCGGCGTCATCATGGCCTCGCGCAGCTCTGAAAGGTCAACGCTGGCAAACTCCGCCCACTCGGTGGCGATGGCCAGCGCCTCGGCCCCCTTCGCCGCCTCAAGCGGACTGGCGGCGAATGTGACGGCGGAGGCAAAGGGCAGCGCCCTGGCTTTCTCCATGCCTTTGGGATCGTAAACGGTGACCCGCGCGCCCTCGGCCACCAGCCTCTCCACCAGCGCCACGGCCACCGAGGAGCGCACGTCGTCCGTGTTGGGCTTGAAGGTCAGCCCCCAGACGCAGATCTTTTTGTCCTTGAGCACCCAGAGCGCCTCGCGCATGGCGTCGAGGAAGCGCTCAAGCTGGCGGGCGTTGATCTTCTGCACCTCCTTGAGCAGATGGAAGGGCACGCCGAGCTGCTCGCTGATGGCGATGAAGGCGGCGAGGTCCTTCGGGAAGCAGGAGCCGCCGTAGCCGAGGCCGGCATTGAGGAAGCCGCGCCCGATGCGCTTGTCCGCGCCGATGCCCTCGGCCACTTTCAACACGTCCGCGCCGGATGCCTCGCAGATTTCCGCGAGCGCGTTCGCGTAGCTGATCTTGAGGGCGAGGAAGCTGTTGGCGGCGTGCTTGATGAGCTCGGCGCTGTTGATGTCGGTGACGAGCACGGGGGCGACGAAGGGCTCGTAGATTTTTTGCATGAGCGCCAGCGCGCGGTCGCTGTTGCCGCCGATGACGATGCGGTCGGGCTTCATGAGATCCTCCACCGCGCTGCCCTCGCGGAGGAACTCGGGATTGCTCACCACGTCGAACTCGACGCCGGGTTTCGCATAGCGGCGGATGGTCTGCGCCACGCGCTCGCCCGTTCTCACCGGCACGGTGCTTTTGTCCACCACCACGCGGTAGCTTTCCAGATACTGGGAGATCTCCCGCGCCACTTTCTCCATGAAGCTCAGATCCACGCTGCCGTCCTCCTGCGGCGGGGTCGGCACGGCGATGAAAAGCACCTCGCCATGATCCACGCCCTCCTCCGTGCTGGTGGTGAAGCGCAGCCGGCGCGCCGCCACATTCTTTTTCACCAGGGCCTCCAGCCCCGGCTCGTAAATGGGTATCTCCCCTGCCACGAGTTTCTCGATTTTTTTGGGATCGTTGTCCACGCACACGACGTGGTGGCCGACTTCGGCAAAACAGGCCCCCGTGGTGAGGCCGACGTATCCTGAACCAATGATGGTGAGCTTCATGCGTTTGAAAGTCCCGGCCTCATGGCGGCCGGGGACGCCGAGCCTAGCACGCGCGCCGCGTTTCGAAATCCGAAATATCACGCCGCGCCCCGGTTTTGTGGTAGATGGGCGCCGGTCCTCGTTTTCCCACCATGAAACACATCTGCATCGCCCTGCTGCTCCTGGCCCGGCCGGCCCTCTCGCTGGACCGGCCCAGCCTGCAAATCATCAACGCGGCGCCGGACGCCGTCGAAGTCTTCTGGCTGGCTCCGGACGGGAAGCGCGTGTCGAACGGCAGGGTCGGGCCGGGTGAGGACAAGATCATCGGCACCACCCTCGGCCACCGCTTTGTCATCGTGGACGGGCGGCGGGAAACGGAGGTGGTGAGCAAGGCGCGCGTCCAGGGTTTCCGCTACGATCCGGCGGCCAGGGATGGCATCCCGGCTTTTTACACCCAGGTGGTTCATGCCGGGGGCTATCCCATTTGCGCCTCGGAAAATGTGAGTCCGTATGCGCTCAAGGAGGCGGCCTACCTTGTGGACCTCATGCTGGCAAAACGGACCGATGTGCGCGAGGCGATGATCGCCAGCGGATCGAGGCTGTGCATCATCGCGCACAACGAGTTCACCACCGGCCTGCCGGAGTTCGGGCGGCTGGGGCCGGTGAAGGGCTACGAGGAGCTGGCGCCGCAGGATTACTGGGATGCCCGCGCGCGCGGCACCGGCGGCAGCCTGACGGATCCCTTCTGCACCTGCGGGGAGGAGAACCTCCTGGCTTACGAGGGCGATCCTTACGACGCGGAAAACATCCTCATCCACGAGATCGCGCACAACATCCATCTGCGCGGCATGACGAATGTGGATCCGGCATTCGACGGACGTTTGAAGTCGGCCTATGACGAGGCGATGAAAGCCGGGCTTTGGAAGGGGCTTTACGCCTCGCGCAATCATCACGAATACTTCGCCGAGGGTGTGCAGAGCTGGTTCGATGACAACCGGGAGAACGACCACGACCACAACCATGTCAACACACGCGCGGAGTTGACAGCCTACGATCCCGGCCTCGCCGCCATGTGCCGCGAGGTCTTCGGCGACACCGTCCTCAAATACACCAAACCCCGGACCCGCCTCGTCGCACATCTCGCCGGTTACGACCCCGCCAAAGCGCCGAAGTTCGAGTGGCCGGAGCGGCTCATCAAAGCCCGCGCATTGATAAGGAAAAAAGCCGTCGAGGCTCATGCGGCAGCCAGCCTGGAGGAAAAGACGCACGCCACGCGCGCCATCGCGGGCTGGACCGTGAACATGAGCCTGCAACTGCTCCGGGACGATGCGGTGGCGCTGGAAAAGGCGCTCACTCTCCTGCGGGCGCAGCTTGATGAGATCGCGCGGGTCGTTCCGCCCGGGGCCGTGGCCGAGCTGCGCAAAGTGCCGCTGTGGATCAATCCCGAGTATCCCGGCGCGCGTCCACGCGCCGAGTATCATCCCGGCGCGGGCTGGCTGCGCGAAAACGGGCGCGACCCCGTGATGGAAAAGGCGGTGGAGTTCACCAACGTGCGCGTCTTCGAGCAAGAGACTCGGCGCATGCCCAACTTCGCGCTGCATGAGCTGGCGCACGCCTTTCATGACCGGGTGCTCGGCTTTGACAACGCGGAGATCAAGGCGGCCTATGAAAAGGCCGCGGCGGCGGGCGGTTATGAAAAGGTGCGGCGCCGGGACGCCGAGGGCCGCATGAGGCTGGACAAGGCTTACGCGATGACCAACGCGAAGGAATACTTCGCCGAATGCACTGAGGCGTTCTTTTCTCGAAATGACTTTTTCCCCTTCACGCGCGAGCAACTGCGGGCGCATGATCCGGAAATGTTCGCGCTGCTCGGAAAGCTTTGGGGAACCAGCGAAGGCTGAGTGATGGCTTAACGCAGCCGGTCTTGCCGGCGATACTCGGTGGGTGACAGGCCGGTGACGGCCCGGAAGGCCCGCGTGAAGGCGCTGTGATCCGCAAAGCCGCACTCCAGCGCGATCTCGGCGATGGAGGTGTTCGTTTCACGCAGCAGGCGGGAGCCGGCGGTGATGCGCGTCTTCGTGATGAGCTGCATCGGGCTGAGGCCGTGGATGCGTTTGACCACGCGGGCGAAGCGCGCGGCGCTCATGCCGGCCTTTTTTGCCAGCGACGACGGGCTCACGGGCTGGTCATACGATCGTTCGAGGTGCCGCAGCGCCAGCGCCACGGCGGGCTGCACCTCGTCCCGGCTCACGAGCGCGGTGAGGTCCTTTGAAATGCCGATGAGGCCGGTCACGCGGCCCGTGCCATCGCGGATGGGAATCTTGCTCGTCAGACCCCACACGGGCACATTCGGCCTGCGCCAGAACAACTCCAGCCGCTCGATGATCGGCCTGCCCGTGCGCAGCACCTGCTCATCCTGCTCGGTGGGGATGCGTCCATAATCACCCGGACACACATCGCAGGGGCGCCGGCCGACCATTTGCGCTTTTTCAGCCAGCCCATGCCGCTCCACGAGCGACTGGTTCACCACCAGGTAGCGTCCTGCGGCATCCTTGATGAAAAAGGCCGTGTCATGCATCAAATCGGCGATCTGCTCAACGAGCCGCGCGTCAATGAGCAAGCCCCCTTTTTGGGAAAGGATGCCCGAGAACGCTGCTGCCGCGGCTTTCATGATAAGACAGGGTGAACAACGAACATCCGCGCCCTGATTTCCAGCCGTTTTGAGCAATGAACAGACGCAAGGCCAGCCCTCCGATGCCGGCCTGTTCCAAAGGCTGCTCCATGCCTGTGAAATGTCAGGGTTGGCTGAACTCCCGCGTTGCCTGAAGACATGAGATTTCCGACGCTTGTGATGATCCTGCTGACCTGCTCCGCGATGGGGGCGGATTTTCGTGGCTTCTTGGAGGCGCATTGCCTGGAGTGTCATGACAATGAGATGAAGAAGGGCGATCTCGATTTGTCGTCGTTCACGGATGAGGCGGCGGTGATGCGGGATCGCGTGATCTGGCGCTCGGTGTTTGAAAAGATCGAATCGCATCAGATGCCGCCGCCGAAGCAGAAGTCGCAGCCGACCGAGGCGCAGCGGCAGGAGATCATGGCGTGGATCATGGACGTCGCGGCGAGGCCGGATGCGGACCTGGGAGCGGTTGATCCTGGAAAACCTGCGCTGCGGCGGCTGACGCGTTTGGAATACAACAACGCGATTCGCGACCTCTTTGGCCTGGAGATGGATCTCTTCATGTTTCCGGAGCGGTTGCCCATCCGCGACAAGGGCTACTTCCAGCCTGCGAATGGCAAGATGCCGGACGAGCTCAAAATCGAGATGCGCGAGTATGGGGCGAAATATCCGGTGCTCTGCCCGCAACTGGGTTTGCCAGGGGACAACCGTGCTGAACACGGCTACCGCAATCGCGGAGATGCCCAGGATTTCTCGCCGCTGCTGCTGGAGAAATACCTCGCGGCCGCGCTGGAGATCGTGAACGCGCCAGAACTGCCGCGCCGCAGCCGTGTGTTTACCGAACTTGTTGGCATGAAGCAGGAAATGCAGGAGCCTGCGGACGTCTCATCCAACGCTCCGACTCTTGCGCCCGTCTACTCGCCGGACATCGAACGCGCCGCCAAAGCCGAGGGCAGTCCCGACTATCTGGAGCCCTTCCGGGAGCATGTGGCCTCGGCGCACGCAGACGGCCGCGGAGGTGTCTTCGATGTGCCGCGTGCGCTCGCCAACCAGACCATCGCCGGCAAAGGCGGGCTGATTCGTGCGGCCCTCGGTGCCCGCGCGCTCACCATCAATCCCGACAGCGATCTCTGGCTCGCTTCTTTTGCGACCACCAAGCCCGCCTCAGCTCCTGCGATCCTCACAAACAAGGTGAAAGGCGTGAAAACCTTTGAACTGACCTTCGACATCGTCAGCGAGGATGACGATGAGGGCATCGAGCGTCTCGGCGTTTGTGTCATGGGACGGCAAAAACAAAGCGGCATGGTCAAACTCACCGCTGTCTTTACCGACGGCACCGATGCCGCGATCACCGCCTTCATCGCTGAAGGCGCGGCAGGCACCACGTTCTATTCCTTCGCCGCACCGTCTGGTGAGGCCATCAAGAAGCTCGCGGTGGATGGTTCGCAGTTCAGTGGTGACTATGTGCTGCTCGACGATCTCGGCATCATCACCAATGGCGCGACACAGACACTCCTCTCTGTTCAAGGCCGCGAACCGGCGAAGCCTGAGAAAAAGGAAGGACAGACAAGAGTGTCTGTTTCACTCACTCCCCACGAACGGATTGAGGCATTCATGTCTCGTGCGTTTCGTCGCGAGGTGGCCGATGAAGAGCTTGCCCCCATTTTTTCGATCTTCCAAAACGCACGAAAAAGCGGCCGGTCAGAGGCGGATGCCATGAGAACCGCGATTTCCGCCGTCCTGTCCTCGCCGGGCTTTCTCTACGTTGAGGCCAATGGCGACGCGACGGCCGGCAAGGTTTCACGGCTGGAGGATCATGAGCTGGGCACCCGTCTCGCTCTCTTTCTCTGGTCATCCACACCCGATGACGAACTGCTCGCTCTCGCCAAAGCAGGCAAACTCCGAGACAACCTCGAAAACCAAGTCCGCCGCATGCTCAAAGAACGGCGCTCGCGCGAGCTGAGCGAGTCGTTTGCCGTGCAATGGCTGCGGCTTGATCAGCTCCACACTTCCAAACCCGACCGTGATCTGTTTCCGGGCTTCTACTCAGGTCCTCAGGGAAAATCCACACTTCATGGAGCGACACTTGCCGAGGCGCTGCTGCTTTTCGAAACGGTGCACGTGGAGGACCGCGGCATTCTCGACTTCCTCGCCGCAGACTACACCTGGCTGAACGCGCCGCTCGCCCGGCTTTACGGTCTTCAACTCGGCGCTGATGATCAAGCGCACGAAGTCGCTGCCAACACGAACCGCGAATTGAAGACGAAGAGCGACAAAGCCGCCCTCTGGCATCGCGTGAAGCTGAGCGATGCGAATCGTGGTGGCTTCATGAGCATGGCCGCGCCGTTGGTCGTCACGTCTCTGCCCTTCCGCACGAGTCCGGTGAAGCGGGGCGCGTGGCTGCTGGAGACGCTTTTCAACCGACCGCCCACGGAGCCCAAGGTGGCCTTTGCCATTGAGAACGACACCAAGGAAGCCGCGCAGCAGATGAGCATCCGCGAGAAGTTCGAAGCGCATCGCAGCAAGGCCGCGTGCTACTCCTGCCACATCCGTCTGGATCCGCCCGGCTTCGCACTGGAACGCTTCAACCCCGTCGGGCAGTGGGATGAAAAAGCGGACGCGAAGGGCGAATGGTCCGGCAGCGCCTTTGACGGCCCCGCTGGCTTCAAGAGCATCCTCGCCCGCCATCCCCATGAGTTTACGAGAGGTTTCATCGAGCACCTCCTCAGCTACGCGCTGGGCCGAAAGCTGGAAGTTTATGACATGCCCGTGGTGGACCACATCCAGCGCGCTGCCGAGGCTGATGGCTGTAAATTCAGCCGTATCATTGTCGAGATCGTCCGATCTTATCCGTTCACCCACGTGCGCCGCTCATGATGAATCGCCGCCATTTCCTCCGCTCCACCGGCATCACGCTCGGCCTGCCGCTTTTTGAAAGCCTTGCCAAGGCCGCGCCAGCAGCCTCACCGCGCCGCTTCGCCTTCATCTACACGCCGAACGGCTACCTGCAGAGCAAACTGCTTCCGCAAAAAGCCGCGCAGGGCCTGAACCCGCTGACTCTGACATCCACGCTGGAGCCTCTCTCGAAGATCAAAGACGATCTCACCTTCATCACCGGCCTGGACCGCCAGTTTGTGCCAGGAACGGGCGTTCACGCGCAGGCAGGCTCTTGCTGGCTCACGTCATCCGCACCGCAGGAGACTCTCGACGGCGGCTTCCCGACGAACCTCACGCTCGATCAGCTCATCGCCCGCCAGATCGGCGCGGACACGGCTCTACCTTCGCTGGAACTCAGCACGAACGACTTCACCGACAACAAGGAGACGAAATACTTCGAATGCATCTCGTGGTATGGCCCCGGCTACGCGGCGAATACGGAAAAGAACCCGCGAGCCGTGTTTCAGCGTCTCTTTGGTCAAGGCCAGGGCGGCCCGCAACGCAGCATCCTCGACGCGGTGCTCGCGCAGGCACACAGCCTCGAGAAACGTCTCGGCGGTGAGGACAAACAAAAGCTCGGCGAGTATCTCGAAAGTGTCCGCAGCACCGAGCAGCGCATCCAACGCGCCGAGGCAGCCGCCAAACGCATCGGCAAGCCCCCGCTGCCGGAGCCGAAGGGCATTCCTGAAAAGCGCAGCGAGTATTTGAAGCTCATGGCCGAGCTGTTCATCCACGCTTTTCAAAATGACCTCACCCGCGTCGCCACCCTGCTCGTCGCACCGGAGCGCTGGGACAATCCCACGCTCTACGACGGCCTTTTCGACAAACCGCAGAACCACCACGTCCTGACCCATATCAAGGGCGATGAAGCCAAGGACAAGCTCGCCCTCATTGACCGCTATCACATGGAGTTCTACGCACACGTCGTCCAGCGTCTCAAAGCCACCAGCCTGCTCGACAGCACCACGCTCGTCATGGGCAGCGGCATCAGCGATGGCGACCAGCATAACTACGCCGACCTCCAAGTCCTCATCGCCGGAGGCGGCTGGAAGCGCGGCCATTTCCACTACGAAGGCAAACGTCCGCTGGCCGATCTCTGGCTCACGATGGCGCAACAAGCCGGCGTGAAGCAGGAACGCTTTGCGGACAGCACGGGCATCTTGACCGAGATATGACCATGAGTTTAACCACAGAGACACCGAGCACACAGAGAACCACACAGAAGAATCCTCTGTGTGCTCCGTGCCTCTGTGGTTCAAAAGCGAAGCTCACGAATCTCTTCTCTGCGTTTCTCTGCGCCCTCTGCGGTTTCCTCCATGCCGCGCAGCCACCGCGTGCCGCGCTGGAGCGTTTCTGCATCGACTGCCATGATGCAGAGACGAAGAAAGGCGGTGTGGATCTCGATTCGATCCTCCAAGATGGCATCGCGAAACATCCGGCCACTTGGGAAAAGGTGGTGAAGCAGCTCAACGCCCGTCACATGCCGCCCATCGGCAAAAAGAGACCTGATGAGCAAGGCTACAATGAACTCATCACCGCGTTGACGACAGAACTCGATGCCCAACCACCCCAAGCCATCGCTGGCCCGGCGTTTCGTCGTCTCACGCGCACCGAGTATCAAAACGCTGTGCGTGATCTGCTCGCGGTCGAGTTTGATGCGAAATCGGCCTTTCCAACGGACGAGATCAGCCACGGCTTTGACAACGTGACCGTCGGTGATTTGCCGCCCGCGCTACTCGACCGCTACATCAGCGCGGCGCAAAAGATCGCCCGACAGGCGGTGGGGACCTCCACACAGCCGGAGATCACCGCCATCCGTGTGCGGCCGGACATCACGCAGGAGTATCATGTGCCCGGATTGCCGCTCGGCACACGCGGCGGCGTGCTGGTGAAGCATGTCTTCGCGCAAAGCGGTGATTACGAGGTGCAGGTGCGCCTCCAGCGGGATCGCAACGAGCAGGTCGAGGGCATGCACGGCCAGCATCAGCTCCAAATCCTGCTCGACCGCGAGGTGCGCAGCGAGTTCACCATCCAGCCGGCGAAGGACAAAAACTACGAGAAGATCGACGCGCATCTCAAAGCCCGCGTTCACGTCGCCGGCAGCCAGCATGACCTCGGCGTGACGTTTCTGCCGAATGGCTCGCCCGTCCTCGAACGTCTCCGCCAGCCCTACAAGTCGAGTTACAACCTGCATCGCCATCCGCGTCTGAATCCCGCCGTGTATCAGGTCACCATCACCGGCCCGCTCAAGGCCGAAGGCGCGGGCGACACGCCGAGCCGTCGTTTGATCTTCGGAGCAGGCCAAACCGACCCCGAGGCCATCTTGAAGCCGATTATGCGTCGTGCGTGGCGACGTGACATCACGGCGGCCGATCTGGAGCGCATGCTTCCATTCGTTCGCGAGGCGAAATCGCTCGAAAAAGGCATCGAATCGGCTCTCGCGGCCATTTTGGTCAGTCGCGAGTTTTTGTTCCGCACGGAGCAAAAGGGCGATGAAGCCGCTTTGGCCTCCAAACTGGCTTTTTTCCTCTGGAGCAGCCTTCCCGATGATGAACTGCTCTCGCAGCGCCGACTCGATCTCGAAGCGCAGGCCCGCCGCATGCTGCGCGATCCGCGTTCGAAGGCGCTCGTGACCAACTTCGCCGATCAATGGCTCTACCTGCGCAATCTCGATGCCATCACGCCGGATGCGCGCTTGTATCCCGACTTCGATCACAACCTCCGCGAATCGCTGCGCACGGAGACGAGCCTGCTCTTCGCCGATGTGATCGAAAACGACCGCAGCGTGCTCGATCTGCTGCGCACCGACCGCACATGGCTCGATGAACGCCTCGCAGCTCACTACGGCATCCCGCACATCCACGGAAGCCGCTTTCGCGAGGTGAAACTCGACGCGCCAACGCAACGTGGCGGCCTGCTGCGTCAGGGCAGCATCCTCACCGTCACCAGCTACGCCACTCGAACCTCACCGGTGATTCGCGGGCACTGGATTTTGAAGAACCTGCTCGTCACCGAGCCACCACCGCCGCCGCCAAACGTGCCCGCCCTCGATGGCGTCATCTCCGAAAGCCTCCCCATCCGCGAGCGACTTGCTAAGCATCGCGAAATGGCCGCCTGTGCCAGTTGCCACAACCTCATGGACCCCGTCGGCTTCGCCTTGGAAAACTACGATGCCATCGGCCGCTGGCGTGCCGAGGCCGATGCACGCGGCGGTTTCGCCGACGGCAGCGAGTTCGAAGGCGTGGGCGGCCTCGAAGACACCCTCATGAAGCGCCCCGAACTCTTCGTCACCGCTTTGACGGAAAAACTCATTGTCTATGCCCTCGGTCGCGGCCTCGAAGCCAGCGATATGCCCGCCGTGCGGAAGATCGTGAGCCGGGCGAAGGCGAATGGCTGGAAGTTCAGTGAGATCATCGTCGGCATCGTGACGAGTGCTTCGTTTGGCACCTCACAGTGACACAGACACTCCTGTCTGTGATTCTCCGTCGGCAGACAGGAGTGCCTGCCTCACACCCAGTCCTCGCAGGGATCGATGCGGCCTTCGCGCTCATCAGCCATTTTCCAGTGAAACGGCAGTCCGTGACTCCCATGCGTGACCGGTTCCCAGCCGAAGCGGGATCGAAAAGTATGGTAAGCCGGCGAGTCCCGCAGAGGAATCCAGTCAAACACATCCTTCCATCCGGCAAACAGCTTCCAGTCGTCTCGCTCGGGGAAAACACCGAAGTCAAATGCCCCGCAGATCCGATGCACATAGTCAGCCCGGTCCGCCATGGTGTGAAGCTCCAGTGGCGGCTCGGCGAGATCAGGGTAAACAGAGTGATCGAGATTCATCGGGGACCGGCTGGGCAAAATACATCCCGATACCAGCTGCGCAAGGCTGCCGCCTGAGCACGGGACTCGGCTGGCAACTTCGACACGGGCCGCATGAGTTCCAGCTTTTCCACATAAAACAGAACCTTTTCCGGCCCCTCGGGTGGGTCGCGGTGGGTGTTCTTTGCCTGCCACATGGCCCAGCACTCTTCGATGGTGGTAATGCTCTGCGTGCATAGTTGGTGGATGTCTCGAAGATCACGCGGTGCACCACGCTCGACCAGCGCTGTCATCTTCGACGCCACATTGTCCCGCAGCGTCTCAATCCACAGCGGCTGCCATTCCGCCGGCACCGGTTCATCGAGGTAAAGGCCGCGCTTGCTGATCTGGAATGAAAACTCCTTCTGGCCTCCTCGCATGAGTTCCAGACTTTCGGTTTCTCCCCAAGTTCTCCGCCGGTAGTCGAGGCCGTGCCTTGCGGCGAGAGACTTCATGGCCCCCTCGACAAAGGCGAGAACCTCGGACCGGGGCGACTCGCGCCACCAAGCATCCAGATCGACCGTTTCGCGATATTCAAGGTAGTGGCTCAGCGCCACGCCACCACCGAGCACGATTTCCGCCGCCTCCGCATGACCCGCGAGGCTCTCCAGCAGCTCGCGGGAGAAGGGATTCAGGTTTTGCGGGGGCTTGGGACGGATGTTCTGCATTGCCGGGCAGTTTGCCCGGCATGATTGCCTTTCTCAAGAGCGGGCTTTGTGTCAGTTTCCCCTCCTCAACACCGTTTCACCCGTCATGAGCACCTTCACCACGCGCAAAGCTTTGTCCCGCCGCCATCTGCTGCGCGGCGTGGGGGCGACGTTGTCGCTGCCGTTTCTGGAGGCGATGATCCCGGCCGCCACGGCGGCGAATCGGGTGGCGCAGCCAGCAAAACGACTGAGCTACATTTACATCCCGATGGGCACGGATCACTCGCGGTGGAATCTCGGCGCGACGAGCACACTGGAGCAGCTTTCGCCGATTTTGAAGTCGCTGGAGCCGGTGCGGCAGCATTGCGCGGTCGTTTCGAACCTCGAACTCGAGCCCGCCTATCCCGGCACGCATGCCACATCGAATGCCAGCTTCCTCAGCGCTGCGCGAGTGAAGCACACGGAGAGCAGCGACTACTACAATGGCACCACCGCCGACCAGATCGCCGCGAAGGCCATCGGGCAGCAGACGCAACTGCCGTCGCTCGAACTCGCGATGGACCTCATGCAGGTCGTCGGCCAGTGCGACAACGGCTACGCCTGCGTGTATCAAAACAATCTGTCGTGGTCCTCTCCCACCACGCCGTTGCCGGCCGAGGCGCATCCTCGGCTCGTGTTTGAGCAGCTCTTTGGCGATGGCGGCAGCAAAACGGATCGCCAGGCCGCATTGGAGCGACGGGCGAGCTTGCTCGACTTCATCAAGGACGACATGCAGCGTCTCGCGAAGCAACTCGGCCCGCAGGATCGAGATCGTGTGAATCAATACCTCGACAGCATCCGCGAGGTCGAGCGCCGCATCGAAAAAGCGCAGGCCTCCGTCGCGGAAAACGAGCTGCCGGATCTCTCGCGACCGAGCGGCGTGCCTGCGAGCTACGCGGAGCATGCGCGGCTCATGTTTGACCTCCAGCTCCTCGCCATACAGGGCGATGTCACGCGTGTCATCACCTTCCAGCTCGCCCGCGAGACCTCGAACCGCACCTATCCCGAGATCGGCGTCAGCGATCCGCATCATCCCCTCAGCCATCACGGCAACGATCCGGCCAAGATCGAGCGCATGTCGAAGATCAATGCCTTCCACGTCAGCCTCTTCGCCGAATACCTCGCCAAACTCGCCTCTGTGAAGGAAGGCGACGGCACGCTGCTCGATCACACGCTGCTCCTCTACGGCAGCGGCATGGGCAATCCGAACGTCCACGACCACACCAACCTCCCCATCATCGTCGCCGGTGGTGCAAGCACTGGCGTCAAAGGCAGCCGCCACCTGCGAAATGATAAAACCATCCCGCTCGCGAATCTGCATCTCACGCTGCTCGACAAGGCAGGCGTGAAGCTGGACAAGTTCGGAGATAGCAGCGGAATCATCGAGGTGCTGTGATGAGCACTCCGGCTTCGATCAACCACCTCCGCTCCTCTACCTTCTCGGGAGCGTTGAGTTGAAGCAGGTTGGCCGTGACGCGGCCTGTGGCTGTCTTTCCTTTGATGAAGCCACCACGCAGTTCGAAATGCTCACTCCAGGCATCCAGACGTGGATGAAACAGCGCGGTGAGCCGACCATCTAAAGGGTCGATGGAGGACAAATCGGAACCCTTGGCCTGATTGCAGAGGATGAAGGATAGGGCCAGATTTTCCTCCGTGGTCTGGCCGCCGTGCTTTTGCGCGATGATGTGATCCACATGATGCGTGTTGAAGCTAAACTGCTCCGGCAACAGGCAGTATTCACAGGCTTCGTGCGCACGATCACGCACGAGACGCCTGACATCTGCCGGGATGTGCGCTGCGCTCATGCGGGCTTGAGCTTCAGTGCTGCTTTGGCCTTCGCCACCCGCACGAGGTGCTCGACTCGCTTGATCTCATCCCACTCAGCCTGCTCCTCCAGCGTCAAGCCTATCTCGCTGTTCTTCCTCAGCAGCGCCTCGGCACGTTCCGATGCCTCCGCCGAAGGACGAAGCGCTAGCACCTCCTGCGGAGAAGGCAGGGCAGCGAGCATCTCGGTCACATCGCTCAACTGCTGAACCTCTCGATGTTGCGCTCCACGCCAGCGTTTCAGACCTGCCGTCAGCACGGCGACGAGGTCCGTTTCGTTCTTTGGCATGTAGGCCGCCAGTTCGTCAGGAACATTCAAGGTCAAGGTCATGCCCTGAGTTTGCACGACTGGCACGGAATCGGCAAGCCATCATTCCTGTCAGGAGACGAGCGCACCGAGCGTTGCTACCTGAGCATGCCGTGGACCCTCCCAGCTATCGTTCTTCTCTTTTCCAGCCTCACACTGGCGAGGGCGTTTACTGACCTCCCCGCATGCGCCGAAAAACAGGACTGGGACGCCGTTTCCGCTCAAATTGCCTCCAAGGCCGATTTGAATGCCGCGCAGGCCGATGGAGCGACGGCGCTGCACTGGGCGGCTTACCATGACAAGGCCGAGATCGTCGAAAAGCTGCTCGCAGCGGGCGCGGAGGCCGATGTGGCGAATCGTTATGGCATCACGCCGTTGCTGCTCGCGTGTGAAAATGGCAGTGAAGGCATCGTGCGGGCGCTTTTGAAAGCGGGGGCCGATCCGCAGGCGAAAAGACGTGGTGGTGAGACCGCGCTCATGATTGCCAGCCGCACGGGTCGAGTCGGCGCGGTGGCGGCCTTGCTCGAAAAAGGCGCGAAAGTGGACGCGCAGGATCGTGAGGATCAAACCGCGCTCATGTGGGCTGCGGCGGAAGGTCATGCGGAGGTCATCGACTTGCTCGTGAAGCACGGCGCGAAGGTCGATCATCGGCTCAAATCGGGCTTCACGGCTTTTTTGTTCGCCGCACGCGAGGGAAAGAGCGCGGCGGTGAAGAAGCTGCTTCAACTCGGTGCCGATGTGCATGACGCCATCGATACGAAAGAGTTCACCGGAGGCCGCGACGCGCCGAATGGCACCAGCGCGGTGCTTTTGGCCGCGGAGAATGGCCACTTCGAGCTGGCGATGGATCTCATCCGCGCCGGAGCCGATCCGAATGACATGCGCAACGGCTTCACCGCGCTGCACACGATCACCTGGGTGCGCAAGCCGCCGCATGGCGATGACGAGGCCGGCCAGCCGCCGCCGGACACGCATGGCAAACTGAGCAGCCTCGATTTCATCCGCGAGATCGTAAAGGCGGGCGCCAAGGTCGATGCCACGCTCGCCAAAGTAGCCAAGGCAAAGGCGTTTGGCGCGATCAACTTCCACGGAGCCACGCCTTTTCTGCTCGCCTGCCGAAACGCCGATCTGGAAATGATGAAGCTGCTCGTCGAACTCGGCGCGGACCCGCACAAGCCCAACGCCGACGGCTCCACGCCGCTCATGGCCGCTGCGGGTCTCGGCTGCTACGCGCCCGATGAAGAAGCCGGAACGGAAGATGAATGCGTGGCGGCTTGCAATTACCTCATCAGCCTCGGCGCGGAAGTGAATGCGGTGGACAATAAGAACCAGACCGCCATGCACGGCGCGGCCTATAAAAGCCTGCCGAAGGTCGCCCAACTCCTTGCCGCGAAAGGCGCGAAGATTGCCGTGTGGAATCAAAAGAACGATCGCGGCTGGACACCGTTGCTCATCGCGCAAGGCTTCCGCCCCGGAAATTTCAAACCCAGCGTGCCCACCATCACTGCCATCAGCGAGATCATGCGTGCGAATGGCATCGAGCCACCACCAGCGCCAGATCGCGACGCTTTGCCGAAGAAGAAGGGCTATGAGCAGCGATGACCGCCTTTCCGTGAAACAGACACTCCTGTCTGTTTTCTCCCGAACCACAGACAAGAGTGTCTGTGTCACTTTCCACAAGACCTCATGAAACTCCACCTTCTCTTCGCTTACCTCCTGCTACCCGTTGCTTCGCTTTGGGCTGATGCCCAAACTACTTTGCTCTTCGCCGGCAGCAGCAGCATGTATTGGAACGATTTGCCGCGCGAAGTTGCAAAGCTCGTCGATGGCAAAATCGCCGGTCACCTCGGCGAACAGGTCATTCCCGAAGCCGTGGGCCGCAGCGGCAGTGACATCCGCGTGTATCTGGAGCCCGGCTTCAATCGCTACGAATACGGCGTGAAGCCCGGACAAAGCTTCCTCGACAAAATCGCCACGGAGAAGCCCGACATCGTGCCGATGATGGTCGTGTGCCGTTTCATCATGGGCGACGACGCGCCGACGAATGGCAACCCCGACCACGCCACGGCCATCACCCGCTACTGCGAGGCCATCCGCGCCGCCGGAGGCGAGCCGATGTTTTATGAGATGGGCTGGGGCAAGACCGAACGCGAGGCCGAGGGCCGCCAGCGCATCCTCGAACTCGCCAAGAAGAACAAGGTCACTCTCTTCGCACCCTGCTCCACGGCTTGGGCGCGTGTCTATGCCGAGAAACCCGATCTCGCTCTCCAGCATCCGCAGGACAACGCGCATCCCGGCGATGCAGGCCACTTTTTGAACCTCGCCTGTTTCTACGCCGCGCTCACGCGTGAATCGCCCGTCGGCAAACTGCCGCGCACCTACCCCGTCTGGCCCCACGGCAAGTATGAGGCCGATGAAGCCAAGCTAGCCGCCTTCCAGCCCGATGCCTACCAGGCGAAGATGGCGAAGTGGATGTTCAAACACATGTCCATGCACGCCACGGCCACTTTGGACGATGAAACGGCCTGTTACCTCGAAACCGTGGCTTGGGAGACTTGGCAGGCCGTGAGCCAGACACTCCTGTCTGGCCAAAAGTGATGCTGGCACTCCTGTCTGCATTCTGGGAGACAAACAGACAAGAGCGCCTGTTTCACTGTCAGGCCGCGCTGACTTCATCCGTTGCCCAGAGACATGCCACTCGATCACGAAACCATCTTGAAACACCTCTTTGAGGCCAGGCAGCGGCTCAGCGGGGTGGCGTGGCTCATGGTGCGGGATGCGCAGGCGGCGGAGGATCTGTTTCAAAACGTCGCGCTGAAGTCGGTGACGAAGAATGTGGCCTTCGAGCACGAGGGCGCGCTGCTTTCGTGGGCGATGGTCTCGATCAAGCGCGAGTCCATCGACTGGCTGCGCAAGCGCAAGCCTGAGACACTCGGCCTGGAGCCGGAGGTGCTTGATTTGATCAGCGAGGAGTGGTCCGCGCATCCGCAGCCCGAGGGCCAGCGCATGGAGGCGCTGCGAGAGTGCCTGGCTTCCGTGCCGGAGAAGTCTCGTCAGCTTCTGCATCTGCGCTACTTCGACGGGCATTCGTGTGATGAAGTCGCGCGGAAGGTCGGGGCGAATGTCGATGCGGTTTATCAAAGGCTCTCGCGGCTGCATCGGCAGCTCAAGCAGTGTGTGGAGCAGCGGCTGAAACCAGCAACACCATGAACGACGACCTTCTCATCCAACGCTATATCGATGGAAGCCTCTCGCGTGAGGACATCGCGGTGCTGAATCAGCGCCTGCGTGACAACGCGGACTTGCGCCAGCATCTGCGGGACATCGCGGAGCAAGTGGTGGCATTCGGTGATCTGGCACGGCAACATCGTGAAAAAGACACTCCTGTCTGTTCTCCCAAACAGCCAGACAAGAGTGTCTGGCTCACTTCTCTGGCCCTCGCCGCATCCATCGCGGTGCTGGCGGCCAGTGCGTGGCTTTTCTTCGCCAGCAAGCCCGATGCGGTGCTCACGCTCGTCGAAAGCACCGGCACCGTTGCATGGAGCGATGGCACGCTTATCGCGAGCGGTGAGAGATTGCCCGCGGGCACGTTGGAGACGGTGGGCGAGGCCAGCAGCGCGTTGCTGCGCTTTGACGATGGATCGCTCATCACGCTGCATGGCGACGCGGAGCTTTCTTTTGCCAGCGAGCATCAAAAAGTGCTCTCGCTCACCCGCGGCACGCTTTCCGCCGAGGTGCGGCCGCAGCCTGCGGGTCGTCCGATGCTGATCCGCACGCCCAGCGCCGTGGCGGAGGTCGTGGGCACCGCGTTTGACCTTTCCACGAGGTCGGAAGACACGCTGCTGAAGGTCAACGAGGGCCTGGTGAAGCTGAAACGCCTCGCCGATGGCAGCGAGATCGACGTGCCCGCCAATCGCAGCGCCGTGGCCTCGCTGGACACCGGCGCGGCGCTCGACACAGCCTCCACGCCGGAGCCGCTGACCGCGTGGCGCTTTGATTTCACCAGCAGCACTCCGCCACGCGACTGGCGTGGCTTTTCCAAAAACGGCGCGATGCACGCCAGCCCCTACGTCGCCAAAAAAATGCCCGATGGTCGCGTTGTCACCCACCACGGCATCTCCATCCGCACCGCAATGCTGGAGCAGCCCCTGCGCCTGATCGCCACTGAGCTCAGCGTCATTAAATACCGCCTGCGGCAGGATCAGCCGGGCGATCTGCAACTCATGCTGCTGACGAATCGAACGGAAGGTGGTTTTGGCGGCAACTTCGAATGCAAAATCCCCGCCGAGGAACTTCGTCCCGGCCCGGATGGCTGGTGCGAGATCGCCATCCCGATCAATCGCTACGAGCCCATCGATCCTCGTCCGCACCTTCGCAAACGCCATCCCTCCGCCGTGGGCAACGTCATTACTTCTGCCATCATCAGCACCTTCCGCGAGGACCGCCATTTGGAGGTCAGCCACTTCGAGCTCGGCACGCGCTGATTTTTTTAACCACAGAGACACGGAGCACACCGAGATGAAAAAGCAGGCTCTAATCCTCTGTGTGCTCGTTGCCTCTGTGTGTTTACTCCACGCGGCTCCCGCTGCTTTCGAGTCTTTCTGCTTCAAATGCCACGATGCGACGCAAACCGACGGCGAGCTCGATTTTGGAGGCTTTGACGGCTCGGAAGGCCGATCCGGCGCAGTGGTCTGTTTTGAGAAGCGGCGTCAGGCAAGTTAGTCAGCGAAAGCGTCTGTGGCGACTCTGTGCGAAGTGTGTGTTTCAGTCCTGATGGGCGCTGGCTCGCGGTCTCCAGTATGGACAAAACCGTGCAGGGGTTGAAGTGGCAACGGGTAAAGATGTCAGCAAGACCGTCGTTGGCGTTACCGTGAAAACAATGTGTTTCAACCGCGATGGACGATTGCTGGTGGTTGCGACGGGTAGTTTGGATGGGGACGAGGGCGAATTGAGGGTGATTGAAGCAGCGACGGGCAAGGAGGTTGGTAGGACCGCGTTCGGCGATGCAGCGAAGGTCGTGAGTTTCAGCCCCGATGGGCGCTGGCTCGAGTAGTAGGTTATGATACCATCAGGGTGATCGACTGCTTGTGGCTTAATGTTCCTGCACAAGGAAGCGAACTTTGGCGGGAAATGCTGCGCAGGCAGGCCAGGCGGCACTTCCAAGCCGACGGAAGATTGGTGCCGTTGGCCACGCAGGATTCCAAAGGCGCTCAGGAAGCCATTGCTCGCTTCCTGCAAGAACCCCCTCCCGCAGATCGCCATTGGGAACATGACATTCTTACATGGGCACAACAGCTTCCTGACGTGCGTCCTACGTCGCCTTGGACCACAGAACCTCTACGTATCGCAACGGGACATTGGTTCATGCAAGCCTCGGGCAAGTCCTACTCCATCATCACAGACACTGCCGACGAAGCCCCCTGGCATCCGCTCTCGCCTGTCTCACTTGCACGTTTGGAGCCAAGACCCGCAGACTGGAACTACGATGCCGTTCAAGGGGCCTTGCAGCCCACCTTCCTACCCCGTCTCACCCTGAAACGCCTGCGAGAGGCTCATGAGCATCTCTATGGGAGGGACACACTGGCGGAGTATGCCGCCTGGGCTGCGAAGATCATGCACGAGAAACTGCACCTCAACACCGAGGCGAAGGAAGCGATCAACTTTGCCCTCGAACGCACCCCGCCGGAGAACCAGAAGGCGTTGCTGGACCTGAAGGCGCAGGTTGAGAACGGCGGGCAATGAAAGCCATAACGCGCCCGGCCTTTCGACCGGACGCGTTGTGGGGTTTTGGGGATGGTGAGTGTCGGAGGCTCATCTCGCGGAGCGAGATGGCTACTTTAATACCGGTAGTGCTCAGCCTTGTAGGGGCCATCGACGGGCACGCCGATGTAGTCGGCCTGGTCCTTCGTGAGCTTGGTGAGCTTCACGCCGATCTTGTCGAGGTGCAGGCGGGCGACTTCTTCGTCGAGCTGCTTCGGCAGGACGGTGACGCCGACGGGGCGGCTGTCCTTGGTGGCCCAGAGTTCCATCTGCGCGAGGCACTGGTTGGTGAAGCTGTTGCTCATCACGAAGCTCGGGTGGCCGGTGGCGCAGCCGAGGTTCACGAGGCGGCCCTCGGCCAGCATGTAGATGCTGTTGCCTTTCGGGAAGGTGTAGCGATCGACCTGCGGCTTGATGTTGACGCGCTTCACGTCCGTGCGGGCGTTGAGCTTGTCCACCTGGATCTCGTTGTCGAAGTGGCCGATGTTGCACACGATAGCCTGGTCCTTCATGGCTTCCATGTGCTCGAGGCGGATGATGTCCTTGTTGCCGGTGGTGGTGACATAGACATCGGCGATGCCGAGGGTGTCCTCGATCGGCATGACGCGGTAGCCTTCCATGGCAGCCTGGAGAGCGCAGATGGGGTCGATCTCGGTGACGATGACCTGGGAACCCTGGCCTTTGAGCGCCTGGGCGCAGCCTTTGCCCACGTCGCCATAACCGCAGACCACGGAGACCTTGCCGGAAAGCATGACGTCCATGGCGCGGAAGATGCCGTCCGTGAGGGAGTGGCGGCAGCCGTAGAGGTTGTCGAA
>DDQZ01000089.1:25361-47662 GCA_002343505.1 Verrucomicrobiaceae bacterium UBA2429
GACTTGGTGACGCTGTCGTTGACGTTGATCGCCGGGATCAGCAGCTTGCCCGCCTTGGCCATTTCATAGAGGCGATGCACGCCGGTGGTGGTCTCTTCGGAGACGCCCTTCAGGTCCTTCACGATCTCGTGGAAGATGCCGGGCTGTTTCTTGGCGATGTCCTTGAGCAGGTCCTTGATGACCTTCACCTCGTGGTTGTCAGAGGGGGAATCCACCCACTTGTCGCCGTTCTCCATCTCATAGCCCTTGTGGATGAGCAGGGTCACGTCGCCGCCGTCGTCCACGATGAGCTGCGGGCCTTTGTTGCCGGGGAACATGATGCACTGCCAGGTACACCACCAGTATTCTTCCAGCGTCTCGCCCTTCCAGGCGAACACCGGGGTGCCGGAGGCGGCGATGGCGGCGGCAGCGTGGTCCTGGGTGGAGAAGATGTTGCAGGAGGCCCAGCGCACGTCAGCGCCGAGTTCCTTCAGGGTCTCGATCAGCACGCCGGTCTGGATGGTCATGTGCAGGGAGCCGGTGACGCGGACGCCAGCGAGCGGCTTCTTCGGGCCATACTTCTCACGGGTGGCCATGAGGCCGGGCATTTCGTGCTCGGCGATCTCGAGTTCTTTGCGGC
This sequence comes from Verrucomicrobiaceae bacterium UBA2429, assembly GCA_002343505.1. Taxonomy (GTDB): domain Bacteria; phylum Verrucomicrobiota; class Verrucomicrobiia; order Verrucomicrobiales; family Verrucomicrobiaceae; genus Prosthecobacter. The sequence continues at coordinate 25,981 of DDQZ01000089.1, forward strand.
CGAAGTCGGCGAGGGCGATGTCTTTGACTTTGTAGTCGCTCATAGTGGGCGGATGTGGGTTCAGGTTTGGGGTCTGAAACGATTCAAATCAACGTATCAGGATGCGTTGATATGTTTCAGGATGCCCCGTGAGTCAAACGGGGATTTCAGCGCGAACCCGGTTTGTCAGCGCATGAGGGCGGAGTTCACTCCCCGGCAAACTGGCAGTCTGCCTTCGAGAGTGCCGCCGGACTTGCCTGGATCTTCGAGTCCCGCGTGCGAGACCGCACGGCTCACTTGCGCGTGAGTTCGTAGGCATCCTTGCCATCCTTGACGATCCACCCCGCGCTTTCGATCTCTTTGCGCAGGATGTCGGCGGCGGCCCAGTCCTTGTTTTTTTTGGCCTCCCAACGCCGCGCGGCCAGAGTGGCGACCTCAGTCGGAACGTCGGTCGCCGTGTCTTCTTTGAGTTCGGGAAGTTTGAGTCCCAGAGCCTGAAGAATGAAACGCAGTCCGCCCAGAGCTTCGACAATTTCCGAATCGGAGAGATGGGCTGGCTTGAGACGGTTCAGGGTGGTGAAAACCTCGCCCAGGCAGCCTGGTGTGTTGAGGTCGTGATTGAGTGTTTCCCAGGCGGAGGCAAACGGTCCCGGTCCTGACGGCTCGACGGAATGGATGGCTAGCCGCTCAAGCGCGCTTTTCTGAAAGCGGGCCATTTTTTGCAGCGCATGCCGCGCGGCGTCGAGGGAGTGGAAGGTGAAGTTCAATGGCGCGCGGTAATGACCGCTGATGAGCACATAACGCACCTCCTCAGGCGTGTATCCACGGTTTGCCAAATCCTCCAGGGTGTAAAGATTGCCCTGGCTCTTGCTCATCTTGCCGCCATCCACCATCAGATGAGCCACATGAAACCAATGATGGGCGAAGCGTCCATGAGTGGCGCAGCAACTCTGGGCAATCTCGTTTTCGTGATGAGGAAAGACAAGGTCCACACCGCCGCTGTGCACATCGAAATCCTCGCCGAGGTATTCGAGGGACATGGCGCTGCATTCAAGGTGCCAGCCGGGCCGACCCTCGCCCCAGGGGCTGCGCCAAAAATTTGCGCCATCCTCGGGTTTGCGCGCCTTCCAAAGGGCGAAATCGGACAGTGAATCCTTGTCGTATTCATCGCTGTCAGTGGCGGCGGTCGAGGCGCCGAGCTTGATCTCCCGGTCCTCCAGATGCGAGAGCCGCCCGTATTGGGGGAAGGATGAGACTTTGAAATAAACTCCGCCTGAGGTCGCGTAGGCATGGCCCTTGGCGATGAGCTTCTCGATCATGCGGATCTGGTGCGGTATGTGGGCCACGGCTCCAGGTTCGACATGCGGAGGCAGCAGATTCAGCGCGGCGCAATCCGCATGGAACTTTTCCGTCCAATGACGCGTGAAATCCGCGAGACTCAGCCCGGCCTTTTGCGAGTCGCGGATGGTCTTGTCATCCACGTCGGTGATGTTGCGGACATGAAGGGTGGCAGTGCCGTCGCGCTCGACCACGCGGCGGAAGACATCCTGCACGACAAAGGTGCGGAAGTTGCCAATGTGGGCCGGCCCATAGACAGTGGGGCCGCAACAGTAAAACTTCAGCGTTCCGCCATCAAGCGCGCGCACGACGCGCGCCTCGCGTGTGAGGGTGTCGTGCAGTGTCAGCGGCATGGCGGCGGATGCGGGTTAGTCTTCGCCGCCATTTGTGTCAGGGTCCCCGTCCGCAGGCGGGGCGCCCTCCCCCGGTTCGGCGGAGTCGTCCTGCTCCTTGTTGGCGGAGATTTTCAGACTGACACGCAACCCGTGTTTTTCAGCCGCAGTGGAGAGCAGCGAGCGTATGGCGCTGGCGGTCATGCCGTTTCTGCCGTGGACCCTGCGCATGTCGTCAGGGTCGAGCATGACTCGGAAAACGAGGGTGCCTGAGGCGTTGCGCCCGCTTGCTATGGATGCCTGGCGGGGGTGGTCAATCAGATTGGCCACCACATAAGCCAGGAATTCTCGCAATGCTTCGGGCGCGTCCATGGAATTGCTTCAAATCGTCCATCCAACTGTCTTCCCGGCTCATGTCCGGTGTCCGACGCGGGCGCCGGGTCAGGCTTGCGCGGCGGCGCGGGCCTTGTTGATGAGGCTGCGCACGGTGTCGCTGGGCTGCGCGCCGTTGGCGATCCAGGCGTCCACGCGCTCCAGGTTGACCTCAGCTTTGTTGTCCTTCCGCGCGGGATCATAGGACCCCAATATCTCCAGAAAACGTCCGTCACGGCGATAACGCTTGTCGGCGGCGACAATTCGATAGATCGGGCGGCCTTTGGAGCCTTCTTGGCGGAGACGGATGGCGACTGACATGGATGTGATTTTTTTAAATGCTGGATTTGAAGGGCGCGCAAACTGCGGGGCGGCGGGGGGAAATCAAATGGTTTTTATTGGATTTCCCGGCCGCCATGCGGCCGGCATTTCAGCTTTATTCGACGACGGCAGTTTCGACCGCAGTTTCAACATCGGGTGTTTCCACAACCGGAGCGGCTTTCGGAGCGGACTTTTTGGCGGGAGCTTTTTTGGCGGGAGCCTTTTTGGCAGGTTTGGAGGCGGGAGCTTTGGCAGCGGGCGCCTTGCGCGCCAGACCCGACTTGGCCAGGGCTTTTTTGCGCGCCAGGTAGAGTTTGCGACGACGTTGTTTGATGACTTTGTTAAGTTGCTGGCCCATGATGGTGTGTGCGTGTTCTGAAGGGGATGCTCATCCTGGCACCGTGATCCGGGGAATCAAGATGAATATGACAGTTGATCCGTGATGCCATTGCAATGCCTGGCTGGATTTGAATGCGGGGGAAAGCCGTTGCCCCGGCGAGCCGCCCGTTCATAGAAGCCGGACATGAACGCGGAATATCTCCTCATAGATGTCGGCAATGGCCGCACCAAGCTGGCACTGGCCTCGCCGGAAGCTCTGCTGGACCGGCGTGACTGCCCTACTCCCGGTCTCGATCCCGGGGCAGTGCGCGCCATTTTGAATGGATGGGATTTTCGCAGGGCCGTGCTTTGCAGCGTGGTGCCCGCCGCAGCGGCGGTTTTCCGCGGCGTGCTGGGAGAAAAAATGACCGAACTGCGTCATGACACGCCCATGGGAATCGGCGTGCGCTACCCATGCCCGGAGAGCATTGGCGCCGACCGGCTCGCGAATGCCGCGGCGCTGGCGCATTTGCACGGGGCTCCCGGGGTTGTCATTGATTTCGGAACCGCCGTAACTTTCGACATTCTGTCCGCCGACCTGCATTACATCGGAGGGGTGATCGCTCCCGGACTGCGCCTGATGACCGACTACCTGCACGAGCGGACCGCGCTGCTGCCCAAAGTCGAGTTGCACGAGCCGGAATGCGCCATCGGCCGGTCCACGGTGCAGGCCATCCTGGCTGGCGCGGCCATCGGCTACCGAGGCATGATCCAGGGCATTCTCGATGCTTTGCGCAAAGAGCTGCCTCAGGGGCCGGTGCATCTCGTCGCCACCGGCGGCGACGCGGGGTGGATCACCGCCGGCATGGCCGAGCCCATCATTGTGGACCCGGATTTGACCTTGCATGGATTGCGTTTGGTGGGCAATCTCGCCGCCGTTTGACGCCACCCGCCACGGGCTTGATCCCGCCGCAGGCGCCAATTTTCAAAGCCGTCCTTCCCATGCCCACCTACACCACCTCTGTCGGAATAGATTTCGGCGGTACCTCTGTCAAACTCGGCGTGTGCCGCGACGGGGAACTGCTCTGCACGGATGCCCCCATCCCCACCGCGAATTTTCCCGGCCCGGCGGCGCTCATCGGCGAGATGGCGGCGCGTGTGGCGAAGTTGAAGGAAAAATTCCCCGCCATCGCCGCCATCGGCGTGGGCGTGCCTGGGCTGGTGGACTTCGAGCACGGCTTCGTCCATGTGCTGACCAACGTGCCCGGCTGGAAACATGTGCCGCTGAAGGCCATCCTCGGCGAGAAGACGGGCCTGCCTGTCATCGTCGAGAACGACGCCAATGCCATGGCCTATGCCGAGTTCCGCTATGGCGCGGGGCGCGGCATGAACAATGTCGTCGCGCTAACCATGGGCACGGGCATCGGCGGCGGCCTCATTTTAAACGGCCAGCTCTACCGTGGCAGCGGCTGCGCGGCGGGTGAGATCGGCCAGATGAGCATCCACTTTGACGGAGTGGCCGGCCATTACGGCAATCTCGGCGCGCTGGAGAAATACACCGGCAACCAGCAGATCGCCGAGCACGCCATGCGCCGCTACGCCGAGGCGCACATCCAGAAATCCGCCGAGGATTGCACGCCCAAAAAGATCGCCGAAGCAGCCCAGGCCGGGGACGACATCGCGCGCCAGGTCTGGGATGAGATTGCCGACTGGCTCGGCACAGCGCTCGCCAGCATCGCCTGGCTTTTGAATCCAGATGCCTTCGTCATCGGCGGCGGCGTGGCCCAGGCGGGCGACCTTATCTTTGGTCCGCTGAACCGCAAAGTGCAGTCCATGCTCAGCACCGTGGTCTGGGAGCGCCTGCAAATCCTCCCCGCCCGCTTCAGCAACGAGTCCGGCATCATCGGCAATGCGGCCCTGGCCGCCGACAGTCTCGGCTGAAAATTCGAAGACTGACGCTCGAAATTTTGAATTTCGAATTTCGAGCTTGAGTCCCGTCCGCGCTTTCCAGCCTCAATCTCCCTGCTTCTTTCTTTCCCCATGTCCTTAGAATCCGACCGCGCCGAGCTCGCCGCCATCCTGCGGGCCAAATCTGTCAAAACCGGCAAATTCACCCTCGCCTCCGGCAAGGAGAGCGATCTTTATGTGGACTGCCGGGTCACCACACTGGATGCGCGCGGCGCTGTGCTGGTGGGCCGCGTTTTGCATGACTTGCTGCGGCGCGAGGAGGCGGCGCGCGGCCATTCCATCGGCTCCCTCGGCGGTCTCACCATGGGCGCCGACCCCATCTCGCTCGCCGTGGCAATGACCTCCAGTCTCGCGGGGGATGCCAGCCCCGTGCAGGCATTCACCGTGCGCAAGGATCCCAAGGGCCACGGGCGCGGGAGGCGCATCGAGGGAAATTTCACGCCGCATCAGCCGGTCGTCGTCGTGGACGACGTCATCACCACGGGTGACTCGACTTTGAAAGCCATCCAGGCCATCCAGGAGGAGGGTGGCAGCGTGGCCTTCGCCCTGGTTTTGGTGGACCGGCAGGAGGGGGGCAGGGCGAACATCGAAAGCAAAGCCTGCCCCGTCGTCGCCGCCTTCACGCGGGAGGAACTCGTCGGCTCCGCGAATGCCTGACCGTGCCTTCCCATGCCCGCCCTCTCCACCTACACCAAGACGCTGACGACCGCCCAGGCGGAAAAGCTGCGCGGCATTTTGCAGGAGGAGGGCTGGTCTTTCGAGGACAAAGCCTGGTGCCTCTATGCCGCCAGCCGCGGCAAGGTGAACGTGCTGGTTTATGAAAAAGGCCCCAAGGCTGTGGTCCAGGGCAAGGAAACCGAGAATTTTGTGCTCAACACCCTGGAGCCGCGCGTGCTGGGAGTGGCCGAGTTGGGATACGAGGAAGTCCACCACCCGGAGTTTTACCAGCCGCATCTTGGCGTGGATGAGAGCGGGAAAGGCGACTTTTTCGGCCCGCTGGTCATCGCAGGGGTGTATGCGGATGCAGGAGTGGCACGAATGTTGCGCGAATGCGGAGCCGTGGACAGCAAGCAGATCAGCAGCGACCAGAAAATTGAAAAGCTCGCGGAGGCGGTGAGGGACATTCCCGGCCTGCGCTGGGAGGTGGTGCAGATCAACCCCGAACGCTACAACGCGCTGTATGAAAAGTTCGGCAACTTGAACCGCCTGCTGGCCTGGGGGCACGCCAAGGTCATCGAACTGCTGCTGGAAAAAGTGCCGGACTGCCCGCGCGCGGTCTCCGACCAGTTTGCGAACCCCGTCGTGCTCCAGCGCGCCCTCCAGGCAAAAGGCCGCGGCATCGAGCTTGTTCAGCGAACCAAGGCGGAAAGCGACCCAGCCGTGGCCGCGGCCTCCATTCTGGCGCGGGAGCGTTTTGTGAGATGGCTGCGCGAAACCGGGGAGAGCATTGGCATTGCCCTGCCCAAGGGAGTCTCACCCGCCGTCAAAGAAAGCGCGCGCCGGATCGTTGCCTCGCGGGGGGCTGACGCTCTGCCTCATTTCACCAAGACACATTTCCGCACCACCGCCGAATTGCTTGCAGCCTCCTGACTTTTCCCCCGTATTTAAGTCCACCGCACCGACCACTCCAACTCTCTCACCTCATGGCCAATGTCACCAAACGCGAACTTGTCATCGAACTGAGCAACAAGCTGGGCCTTCGACAGAGCGAGGTCATGAGCATGGTTGAGGCCTTCATCGAGGAGGTCAGCGCCACTCTTGAGCGGGGAGACGAGGTCACCCTGCGCACGTTCGGCACGTTCGAACTGCGCAAGGCCAAATCCAAGATCGGGCGCAATCCCAAGCGCCCGGGTTCCGAGGTGGTCATTCCCGAGCGGTTCGTGGTGCGCTTCAAGCCCGGCATGGAGCTCAAGCAGCGCGTGGCCGACCTGCCCGTGAAGGATTCTAAATAACGCCCCGTCCCGGTCAGCGGCCGTGTTTGCCGGCGGTCTGTGACGCTTTGGATTTCCGCAGCAGGTATTCCTTCATCGCTTTCGACGCCTTGGATTCGTGGCGCGCGGGATTCCACATCATGGCGACCGTGCGCGCCGGTTTTTCGCCATGGAAGGAGCGGTACACACGGCGCTCGCTGCCGTCAATCCTGCGCGCCATCTCAGGGACGATGGACACTCCATGATCCAGCGCCACAAGCTCCTGCACCGTCGCAAGCTGGCTCGTGCGCTCGACAGTCACCGGCTGGACGGTATGCTGCCGGCAGAAGGATGAGATATTTTCCGCCAGGCAGTGCGCCTCATTGAGCATGACGAAGGGGAAGTCCTCCACGGCCTGGATGGTCAGAGGCGTCACCTTCGCCAATGGATGCCCCACCGGGGCCACCAGGAGCAGCTCTTCGCTGAACAGGGGCGCCACTTCGAGCCCCTTGGCGATGATGGGCAGCGCCAGGATCGCAAGATCAATCTCGCCGTGATGGCAGCGCTGGATCAAAATCTCCGTCGTGTCCTCCTGCACGACCACCGAGATGTCCGGGTGCTTTTGGGCGAAGCCGCTCAGCAATCCGGGCAAAAAATACGGCGCTATGGTCGGGATCGCCCCCAGGCGGATGCGCCCTCGGCGGCTGGCCTCTGACAATTCGGAGAACGTGTCCTCGACCAGCTTGAGAATCTCTTTTGCCCGCGCCAGCAGCAGCTCGCCCAAATCGGTCAGGATCACCTCGCGCGGATGCCTCTCGAACAGGGGCTGTCCAAGCTGGTCCTCCAGCTTCTGGATGGCACGGCTGAGCGCGGGCTGGGAAAGATGCAGGTCCGCCGCCGCGCGGGTGAAGTTCCGCGCGCGCGCCAGGGCGACGAATTGCTCGAGGGAGTGAAGTTCGAATTGCGTCCTCATCGTGGGATGAGCAGGGTTTAGCAATGCGCGCACTGCATGACAAGCATAGATTTAATGCATTGGAGGCATTCCAGGATTGCACGAAGCATTCACAGTCCGGTTCAGCCACCCTGACGGATTTAACACGAGAAACCAACCTGCCACCCACCATGAAATCACTAGAACTCCGGGCTGTGCTCGCCACTCTGATGCTGACACCCGTCGTGTTTGCATCAGCGCAAGACGGCCCAGCCAAACCCAACTCCGACAAACCCATGGATAACCTCAGCAAATGCCCCGTCATGGGCGCGCCTGCCCCGGCCAGCCGCCACACCGCCGCCTCCGCCATGTCCAACCGTGACTGGTGGCCCAACCAGTTGAACCTCTCCATCCTCCATCAGAACTCGCCGAAGGGGAACCCCCTTGGTGAGGACTTCAACTATGTGGAGGAGTTCAAAAAGCTCGATTACGACGCCCTCAAAAAGGACATCCAGGAGCTGCTGACCACCTCCCAGGACTGGTGGCCCGCCGACTACGGCCACTACGGCCCGCTCATGATCCGCATGGCCTGGCACAGCGCCGGCACCTACCGCGTCAGTGACGGACGTGGCGGCGCGGGCTACGGCACGCAGCGCTTTGCCCCGCTCAACAGCTGGCCGGACAATGCCAACCTCGACAAAGCCCGCCGCCTGCTCTGGCCCATCAAGCAGAAGTATGGCAACCAAATCTCCTGGGCCGATTTGATGATCCTCACCGGCAACGTCGCGCTCGAATCCATGGGCTTCAAAACCCTCGGCTTCGCGGGCGGCCGCGCCGATGTCTGGGAGCCGCAGGAGGACATCTACTGGGGGCCTGAAAGCGAGTGGCTCGGCGACAAACGCTACAAAGGCGAGCGTGATCTCGAGAACCCCCTCGCCGCCGTGCAGATGGGCCTCATCTACGTCAATCCGGAAGGCCCCAATGGCAATCCTGACCCGCTGGCCGCCGCCAAGGACATTCGTGAGACCTTTGGCCGCATGGCCATGAACGACGAGGAAACCGTGGCGCTCATCGCCGGCGGGCACACTTTTGGCAAGGCCCACGGCGCAGGCCCTGCGGACAACGTCGGACCCGATCCCGAAGCCGCTCCGCTGGAGGAGCAGGGCCTCGGCTGGAAAAACAAATTCGGCAAGGGCAACGCCGGTGACACCATCACCAGCGGCCTCGAAGGCGCCTGGACCAGCGCCCCTGCCCGCTGGTCCCACATGTATCTTTCCAACCTCTACGCCTATGAGTGGGTGCTGACGAAGAGCCCCGCAGGCGCGCAGCAGTGGACACCGAAAGACGGCGCTGGACAGGGCACCGTGCCGGACGCGCATGACAAGAACAAGAGCCACGCGCCCATCATGTTCACGACGGACATCGCGCTGAAGATGGACCCGGAATACGCCAAGGTCACCAAGCGCTTCCTGGAGAACCCGAAAGAGTTCGAGGTCGCCTTCGCCAAAGCCTGGTTCAAGCTCACTCACCGCGACATGGGACCGCTCGCGCGCTACCATGGTCCGGAAGTGCCGAAGGAAACCTTCGTCTGGCAGGACCCCGTGCCCGCCGTGGACCATCCGCTGGTCAATGACCAGGACATTGCCCAGCTCAAGGCCAAGCTGCTCGACTCAGGCCTCACTACCTCCGAACTCGCCGCCACCGCCTGGGCCTCCGCCGCCTCCTTCCGCGGCAGTGACAAGCGCGGTGGAGCCAATGGCGCGCGCATCCGCCTCGCCCCGATGAAGGACTGGGAAGTCAACAACCCCGCGCAGCTCGCCAAAGTGCTGGCGAAGCTGGAGTCCATCCAGGCGGAGTTCAACGCCGCCCAGTCCGACGGCAAAAAAATCTCCATGGCCGACCTCATCGTGCTCGGAGGCAGCGCCGCAGTCGAAGCCGCCGCCAAGAAAGCGGGTCATGACGTGACCGTGCCCTTCACCCCCGGCCGCACCGATGCCACCCAGGAGATGACGGATGTCGAGTCCGTCGCCTTCCTCGAGCCGAAGCAGGACGGCTTCCGCAACTACCTCGGCCACGAGCTGGACCGCCCCGGCCCTGAGACGCTGGTGGACCGCGCCCAGTTGCTGAATCTCTCCGCCCCGGAGATGACCGCGCTCGTCGGCGGGCTGCGCGCGCTCGGCACCAACACCGGCCACCCTGACCTCGGCGTGCTCACCAAGAACCGCGGTGCCCTCACCAACGACTTCTTTGTGAACCTTCTTGACCTGGGCACTGAGTGGAAGGTCTCCCCGCGCTGCGAGCACTTCTACGAAGGCACCGACCGCAAGACGGGCGAGATGAAATGGATGGCCACCTCCGTGGACCTCGTCTTTGGCTCGAACTCCCAACTCCGCGCCATCGCCGAAGTCTATGCCAGCTCAGGCAACGAGAAAAAGTTCGTGAACGACTTCGTCGCCGCCTGGACCAAGGTCATGAATCTGGACCGTTTCGACCTGAAGTGATCTGAAACCCAAACAATCCCCGCCAACGGCCCATCCCGGTGAAAACCGGGATGGGCTTTTTGCATTCGCATTTTAACGCACGGTCTTTTCCTTCTCCCAAAAGGCGATCTCGGTGGACACCATGAGTGCCATCGCTCCGCCGCGGTCATCGCGGCCAAGGATGGCAGTGCGGTCGAGGTAGTCGCGCAGGGAGTTCATCTTGCCCGTGCCGGTGCAGACATCCACGAGGTGACCGCCATTGCCGATGCGGCTCTTGATCGCCGTCCATGCCTTGTCCACCACCGGCTGCCATTCCGCCGTCTCCAGCCAGCCGCGCCGAAGGCCGCGCACGATGGCGAAGGTGATCATGCAGGTGCTGGTGAACTCCCGGTAGCTCTCCGGATGATCAATCACCTGGTGCCACGCTCCCGTCGGATCCTGGTGCATTCTCAAGGCGGCCATGTGAGCGCGATAGCTCCGCAGGAACGCGGCGTGCTCCGTGGACTCTGGCGGCAGCGAACTGAGGGAAAGCGAGAGGCCCAGCGCCGGGAAGCCGTTGCCGCGGCCCCAGGCGGATTCATCGAGTGGCGAATGACGGTAAATGCCATCGGCGCGCAGGCAGCGCTTTTCCATGAAGCGCAGGTGGCGAAGGCACTGCTCGAAGTACCTTTTGTCACCGGTCAAAGCCCCGGCATCGGCCAGGATCGCGCAGCCCATGAAGACGGAGTCGCTCATCTCGCTGTGAAAGGGCATTGACTCCTTCGGCTGTCCCTGAGCGTCGAAGCCGTAATCGGCGGCTTTTTTCACAAGGGCGGTCCAGTCGGGATCGCCCGAGCGGCGGGCCAGTTCGGCAAAAACCAGGTGCCCTGAAATCGTGCCGCCGTTGCCGTTGGAGGGCATGGACTCTTTTCCACCAGTCTTGTAAGGCGCGCAGATTTTTTCCGCGTCACGCAGGGCCGCGTCGCCGCCGGTCAGCTCACCCAGCCGCATGCGGCCAACAATCGCCAGAGCGGGAATGTAGGCCACCGCGTCGAGCTTGTGTCCATGGACTTCAGCCAGCTCCGCCGCCACTCCAGTGGCGCTGCGCGCTATGCGGCGCCGCATTTCCCGCCGCGCAGGTGAGGGTTGAGCACTGGCCGCCGCTGATGCCAGTGCTTGTTGAACCCCGGAAGGAGTAACCACGCTGCACGGGATCGTTCCCACACCGCAGGGAGCCGTCTCGCCCAAAGCCTTAGCCAATGAAGCCGCCGAGGCATCCCCCTTCGCGGCCACAAGGATCACCGCATCCGGCGCATGCATCCCGATCCAGCGCCAGAGATAGTGGGCCGCGTCGTTATCGGGCTGGTTGTAGGCATTGCCCGCAGGTGGGAAAACCATTGGCGGCACCTCGCCGCCTGCCGAATCAGGCATCACATTGGGAACCGCTGAAACCGCCAGATCCGCATTCGGCGCCTTGAGAATGGCTTTCACTGCCTCCACTGATTCCATCTTCCCGTCCATCCCTCCGACCAGCAGCACGCGATGCCTGTCAGAGTCAAAGTTCAAGCCATCAGCCGGGATGAGGCATGCGATAGTCGTGTCCGCGCGCGTCACTCCAACAGCAGACAAAATCATTCCATCAATACCGGCGGATTCCGCCGCCTGCAGGCTGCGCACGGAGCCTGCGGATGCTAATGTCATCAAGACGGAGGCGAACAAAGACGACGTAGATTTGATCCAGGATGGAAAGTGCATTCGTCTCACCTATCGTCCTTGCGAAGACGAGTCAAGCCAGGGCGCGGACCACGCGCGCCTCATGTCCACCCCTGTCAGCCTTTGGTGCCAATGCGGAATTGATCGGCTTTGCTGCCATGCGCTGTATCCCATGCCCGTGAATTGGGGCGTAGGTGACCGAGAAGCGACTCCGAAGCGGAGGGTTGTAGATCAAGCCTGGTCGGAGTCGCGGGCGCGTCCGGAGCTTTGTGTGAGGCCGCGCATTTTTTCCACGATTTCCGGGGTGAGCTGGTCCCAGGTGAAGCGCCAGCTCCAGAAATGGGCGCCCATTTTCCCCGGTGTGTTCATGCGGGCCTCACTGCCGAGTCCGAGCAGGTCCTGCAAGGGGGTGATGGCGAGGCGCGCACGCGAACCGAGCACGGCGTGGATGAAGTCCCAGTGGAGTTCGGAGCCGTCGGTGCCGGTGTAACCCAGGATGGTGCGGCGCTCGGCCTCGATCTGCGCGGCGGTGCGGGTGGTGTCCCCGCCCTCGCCGCTGCGGAAGAGGCCGAGGACGGTGTCGTTGTCATGCGTGCCGGTGTAGGCGACGCAGTCGTCGGGGTAGTTTTCGGGGATGTAATCCTGCGCCAGGGTGTCGGCACCGAAGGCGAACTGCATGACTTTCATTCCTGGAAAGCCGTGCCGCTCGCGCAGGGCGGTGACATCCGGCGTGATGATGCCAAGGTCCTCGGCGATGACGGGCAGCTCGGCGCCAAGGCCGCGCTTGAGCGCCTCGAAGAGCGCGTCTCCCGGCGCCTCGACCCAGCGGCCATTCACGGCGGTGGGCTCGCCGGCGGGAATCTCCCAGTAGGCGGCAAAGCCGCGGAAGTGGTCTATCCGCACGATGTCCACCATTTCCAGAGTCTTGCGCAGACGGGCCTGCCACCAGGCGAAGTCTTCGGCCTGATGGGAGGGCCAGCGGTAGAGCGGGTTCCCCCAGCGCTGACCGGTGGCGCTGAAGTAATCGGGCGGCACGCCCGCGACGACGAGGGGCGCGCCGTTTTCATCCAGCTCGAAGAGCTCCGGCCGCGCCCACACGTCCGCGCTGTCGTGCGCGGTGAAGATGGGGATGTCGCCGATGAGGGAGATGCCCAACTCCAGCGCGCGGGCGCGCACTTTGCGCCACTGCCGGTGGAAGAAAAACTGCAGCGCCCTCACCTCGTCGGTCTCCCGGCGCAGTTCCTTGCCGGCCTGCTCCAGGGCTGCCTGACTCCGGCGGCGGACTTCCTCCGGCCACTCATGCCACGGCAGCCCGCCATGCCGGACCTTCAAGGCGATGAAGATGGCGTAATCGTCGAGCCAGGAGGACTCGCTCTCGCAGAAGGCTTCGAAGGCGCGCCTGACCAGGGGGCTGCGCGCGCATTGTTTGAGGAAGCGGCCAGCCGCTGTCTTGAGCAGGTCGTTGCGCGCGTCCTCCACCTCGGTGAAAAGCACCTGCTCCTCCGGGAAGTGCGGCAGTCCGGCGACTTCGCCCGGAGTCAGCACGCCGTCCATGATGAGGGAGTCGAAGGAAATGAGCAGGGGATTGCCGGCAAAACTGGACAGGCTCTGGTAGGGCGAGGCGCCGTAGCCCGTGGGGCCGAGCGGCAGCATCTGCCAGAGCCGCTGCCCCATGCGGGCCAGTTCCTCAAGCCAGCGCAGAGCCTCCGGCCCGATCTCGCCGATGCCGTGCCTGCCTGGCAGGGAGGTGGGATGCAGGAGGATGCCGCTGGAGCGTGGGATGCGAAACATGGGGGCTGAGGAATAAGATGGAAGGAGGCGAGTGAAAGGAAAAAAGCGGCCGGCACTGCCTGAGCACCAACCATGCCCGGAGTGTTCAGAATGAGACGCTGGCGCGCTTCATCCCGCCGGTCAGCCGTGTTTTTCCCCCGACGGTTCCCGGCACGAGCGCACAAACTCGCGCGCGGCGCGACTGCACTCGGCTGCGATGTCGGCTCGGGCTTTGGCAAAGGGCGGGCGGAACCAGGGGAAGGCGCCGATGAGGTCGTGGGTGACGAGCACCTGGCCGTCTGTCGCCGGCCCCGCGCCGATGCCTATGGTGCTGGCGCTCACCTGGCGGGTGATCACCGCGGCGGCATCGTGCATCATGCTTTCAAGGACGATGGCGCAGGCTCCGGCATCGTCGAGCGCGCGCGCGTCGGCCAGAAGGCGGGCGGCATCCTCAGGGGTGCGGCCCTTTTTTTTGTAGCCGCCCTCCTCGCGCACGCTCTGCGGCAGCATGCCGATGTGGCCGACAAAGGGGATGCCGGCCTGAATGATGGCCCGCGCCTGGGGAACGAAGTCAGCGCCACCTTCGAGCTTCACCGCGTCCGCTCCAGCCTCGACGAGGCGGCGGGCGTTCTGTGCGGCCACGCCGGGCGTGCGGTAGGAGTGGTAAGGCAGGTCTCCGATCACTGGAGCGCGGACGACGCCGCGGCGCACGGCCGCGAGATGGTGGAGCATCATTTCCATGGTGACTCCGGTGGTGTCGGGCAGCCCATGCACGACCATGCCAAGAGAGTCCCCGACCAGGATGAGGTCCACGCCGGCCTCGTCGAGCAGGCGCGCCAGGGGATAATCATAGGCGGTGAGGACGGCGAGCGGCGGGCCGTCTTTTTTTCGGTGTGGAAGATCCTGGAGGGAAGTCAGCATGATGGAGGGAACGGGCGCAGTCTGCCGTCATCGCAGCGTGATGACAGCAAAAAAGCGCCCTGTCACCAGGACGCCTTTTTGTGTCTTGAGCGCGGGAGAAAAATGACGCGGCTCACCAGCGGAGACGACCGCCGGCGCGCAGCACGCGGCTTTCATTGCCGATGTCGAAGCCGATGTTCAAGTCAAACTGCGGCATGACGCGGAAATAACCGGCGAGATCCCAGATGCGGTTGTCGAAATCACTGGTGCTGGTGACGGTGACGCCGGTCTGAAGCTCAAGCCAGTCCACCATCTGGTAGCGCAGGCTCGGGCGGATGTAGATGCCCGCCTCGGTGAAGCTGTAATTCCGGTTGGCGCCGTCAAAGTTCGCGTACACAAAGCCCGCCTCGCCGACAAAGTGAAAGTTCGGCTTGATGGCCATGAACAAGCCGCCGCCGATGGTGATGGTGGACAGGCTGTAATCCGCGTCCTTGACGCCCCTGACGGTCTTGTTGCCGCTGCCGCTGGTCCAGTTCACGCTGCCTTTGAGGAAAAACATGGCCGGGAGTTTCAGCACCAGAGTTCCGCCCAGACCGTGGCTTCCATTGTAGTCGCCGCCTTTCGGATCGAGATAGCGGTAGCCGACCTCAAGGTATTGATAGTTCAGCATGCTGCCCTCGGCGCTTTCCTGGATGCTGCCCCAGGTGTTTGTGGGCGTGGGTTGCTGAAAGCCATAAGGCGATGGCGGCGGAGGCACTGGCTCCATCATCGTGGGACCGGCATATGAGGAACCCAGCGAAGGTGGCGGGAGTGTGGGGGACATGCCGGGATAGGCATTTGAAGCCGGGGCACCATAGGCGGCAGGGGGAGGCGGGGCACTGTAGGTTGAAGGCGGCGCTCCGTAGTTGGGCGGAGGCGCGCTGTAATTCACCGGTGGATAGGTGGGAGGCGGAGTCAGGCCTGCGCCAGCCGGAGGATAGCCATAATTCTGCGCCAAAAGCACTGGAGTGGTCAGTGCAAAGGAGACGAGAGAGCAAAGCACGCTGGATTTCATGAATGTGCTGATTATTTGGATTTGTTAAATAATCTTGCAAAGCCAGAAAACAGCAAGTTTTTTCTGAAATTGTTGTGATTTCAGACCTTCGAGTGATTCAAATCACTCGCCACCGCTGGATTTCACGGCTTCCAACGTCAACTGCCACTGCTCCTCCCCACGCCAGGTGTTTCGCTGGAGACGCATGGCCAGGTCCCAGGGCGGTTTGGGCAGGTTGCCCGCAGGCGCGTTAAACCAGCGCGCCTCCATGGAGGCTCCATCCTGGGTCAGCATGACTCGAAGGTGCTTTTCCTTCATCCAGCGGCCGGGCAGGCGCGGGGTCACTCCCCGGCATAGGAAGACCGGCTCCGGGTTGCGCTGGCCGAAGGGTTCGAGCAGGCGGTAGTATTCGAGGAAATCCAGGCTCAGATCACGCAGACGCACTTCGGCGTCGAACTCTAGAACCGGAGCGGGCGCGTCGGGTCCGAGGACATTTCTGGCCGCCTCGCAGAATCGCTTTCGGAAGATGTCGAGCTTGTCTTCCAGCACCGAAAAACCCGCCGCCATCGCATGACCTCCGCCGCGCTCAATGTGCTCGCGGCAGTAGTCTATGGCCTCGACGAGCGAAAAGCCCGGGATGCTGCGCCCGCTGCCCTTGCCCATGCCGTTTTCATCAAAGGAAAATAGAATGGTCGGGCGGTGGACGATGCGCGAGATGCGGGACGCCACAATGCCGACGACTCCAGGGTGCCAGTTGCGCGAGCCTAGAACGATGGCGGGCACCTCGTCGAGGCTGCCCATTTCCAGCACCATGCGCTCCGCCTCATTGAAGACCTCCAACTCCACCGCCTGGCGGTCGCGATTGTGGCTCTCCAGCAGGGCGGCGTATTCGTTGGCGATCTCGGGATCCTCGGCCAGAAGGAGCTGCAAGGCGGTGGCGGCTGTGTCAAGACGACCCGCGGCATTCAGACGCGGACCGAGACGGAAACCGACATGATGGGTCTGAATAAAACCATCCACTCCAGCGGACTGCTTCAAGGCGCGCAGACCGATGCGCTGCGTCTCCGCAAGCGCCTCCAGGCCGCGACGGACGAGAAGCCGGTTTTCATCCACCAACGGCACGAGATCCGCCACGGTGCCGAGGGCGACAAGATCGAGCGCTTCTTTCAAGTCGAAACTCTCCACGCGGCGGGTCTTGAGCAAGGCGTGGGCAACCTTAAAGACCAAGCCTGCCGTGCAAAAGTAGTGATAGTCGTGGCCCAGCTTCGGATTGACCAAAGCCGCACATGGAGGACGGCCAAAAGGAGACAGCTCATGGTGGTCCACGATCACGCAGTCCACGCCCTGCTCGCGCAGCCAGGCGAGCTCGTTGATGGAGGTGGTGCCGCAGTCGAGGGCGATGAGGAGGTCCGGCTTGCCGAACTCCTCGAACAGGCGCGCGAATCCGTCGAGGCTGAGTCCATAGCCCTCCTCCATGCGCGAGGGCAGGAAGAGATGCGTGTCGAGACCGTATGCCTTCAAGGTGAGGTGCATCAGCGCCATGGAGGTGACGCCGTCCACATCATAGTCGCCGTAAAGAGCCACACGCTGCTTTTCATCCACCGCGCGAAGGATGCGCTCGACGGCGAGGCTCATCTCGGGCAGGCGGCAGGGATCGGACAGGCTGGCGAGCTTTGGCACCAGGAAATCGCGGATCATGTCCGGCGTGGTCACACCGCGCTGCATGAGCAGGGTGGCGATCAGCGGCGGCATGCCCGTGTCCATTGCCAGCTCGGCAGCCCCCTCCGGCACGGGCTTGAGCAGCCAGCGCGGAGCGGGGGTGTTTGGCAGGGGCTTTTCAGAGGCGAGCGCCATGGATCAAGTGCAACCTCCTTGTATGCAGCAGGCTCGTAGGCTAGTCAAAGCATCCCTCCCCCTTTCATGTCCTCCTCTGCTGAATCCACACTCGCAGGCCGCGTCTGGCTGGCCTGCATGGGCCTGTTCATCGCCGCGGCCGGCCTGCTCTTTACCTGGGTGCTCTGGACCTCCTGGCAGCGCGCCGAGGAAACGCGCCGCTGGACTCCCCTGCCCTGCCGCATCGTCTCCGCGCGCGTCGTTTCAGAGAAACCCACGCCCAACTCGAACCCCGCGCACAAAACCGAAATTCGCTACGAATACACCTTCCAAGGCAAGCCGCGCACCGGCACCCGCATCAAGCGCGTGGACGCCGCCAGCCAGCATGAGGAAAGGGCACGCCAAAAGCTCGAAGCCTGGCCCGTCGGCACCGAGGCCACTTGCTTTGTGAATCCGGCCGCCCCGGATGAGGCGGTGCTCAAGCACGACACCCGCGCCGCGCTTTACTCCATCTGGTTCCCGCTGCTCTTCGTCTTCGGCGGCTTCGGCATGGCCTGGAACGCGCTACGCGCAGGACGCCGAAGCGCAGCATGACAAGCTACCGCCTCACCGCAGCGGGCAGGCTTTTCTCCAGCGCTGCGACGATGCGTGAATGCACAGCGTCCACTTCAGCAGTCTCCAATGTCTTGTCCGAAGCGCGGTAAGTAAGCTTCCATGCGGTTGATTTGCGGTCGGCGGCGATTTTCACCCCGGCGCTGTCGGTGAAGACGTCGAAGATCTCCGCGCCCATGAACAGCGGCTCCTTCACGCCCGTGAAAAACGCCCTCACCCTGGCATTCGGGAAGTCGAGCGGCAGTTCGAAGGCCACGTCCCGAGTCACCGCAGGGAAGCGCGGCAATTCCTCGAACTTCGCCGGTCCCCCGCTGCCCTGGCGCAGCGCGCTGAGCAGCAGCTCGGCCACATAGACCGGGTGCCGCGCGTCCATGGCGCGCGCGCGCGCCGGATGCACCTGGGCCAGCCAGCCGAGCACGCGGTTGCCCGCGCGCAGCTCATGCCGCAGCAGCAGCGTGCCTGTGTCATCCAGTTTCTTCACCTCCAAGGCCGCGACACCCGGCAGCGCCTCGATCAGACCACGCAAATCGAACACATCCGCGCCACGCGGCTCCTTCTCATGCCAGGAACTCTCCGCCGCCGGACCGCTGAGCAGCACTGCCAGCCGCTCCTCCTCGCGCACCTGGCCGTTGGGCATTTTCAAAAACACGCGCCCCGCCTCGAAGAAGCGCAGCCTCTGCGCGCCCTGGCGGATGTTCAGCTCAGCCGTGGCCAGCAGACCCGGCACGATGCTCGGACGCAGGTGCGTGTGGTCCTCACTGAGCGGATTTTTCAAAGCCGCGCCGGATGCGGCAGGGTCGCCCGCGCCGAGAGCGTCACCGAGCTGGCTGGCGGCGATGAGGCGCAAGGTCTGCGCCTCATGAAAACCGCGCGCGGCGAGTGCCTGGCGCAGTTGCATCGCATGATCATACTGGCGGTCCGTGGCATCACCCTGGGCCATGCCCGCGCTGAAACGCGACGGCACACGCTCCAGCCCGACCACGCGCGCGACTTCCTCCACCAAGTCCACGCCGCGCTGCAAATCCAGCCGGTAGCTGGGAATCTGCCAGCGGCTCTTTTCCTTCGTGGCCGCCTGCTTCACCAGGCCGAGCTTTTCCAGAATGCCATGCGCCTCGTCCACGCTCAGCTCAGGCATGCCGAGCAGGCGATGCGCGCGCGCCTCGTCCAGCTCCACCTCGCCTGTCAAAGCCGGAGCCTCGCCCGCGACGACGATCTCCTCCCCTGCCGTGCCACCCGCGAGCGTAACGATGAGATGCGCGGCCAGATCACTCGCGCCGCGCACTTGCATCGGGTCAGCGCCACGCTCGAAGCGGTAGCTGGAGTCCGAGCTGATGCCCAGCCTGCGCGCGCCACGGCGCACGATGGAAGGCGTGAAATAGGCCGCCTCCAGCAGGATGTCCGTCGTGCCCTCCGTCACGCCCGTGTCCGCGCCACCCATGACACCCGCAATGGCCACCGGTTTCTTCGAGTCCGCGATCACCAGGTCCGTGCCAGTGAGCGCGTAATCTTTTTCATCCAAAGCGCGGATCGTCTCACCCTCCGCCGCCCAGCGCACCTCGATGCCGCCCTCCAGCTTCGCCAGATCAAAAGCATGCAGCGGCTGGCCCATCTCCATGAGCACATAGTTCGTGATGTCCACGATGTTGTTGATCGGGCGCAGGCCGATGCTTTCCAGCCGAGCCTTGAGCCAGTCCGGGCTCGGCCCCACCTTCACGCCCTTGATGACGCGCGCCGTGTAAAGCGGGCATCCATCCGGCGCATCCAGCCGCACCTCGTCCGCCTTCGCATGGCGGGTCTTCGTGGATGATGCCGTGTGATCCCGCGCCTGCTTCAGAGGCAGGCCGGTCAAAGCCGCCAGCTCGCGCGCCAGGCCCAGGTGGCTGAGCAAATCCGGGCGGTTCGGCGTGATCTCCAGATCAAAAATCGTGTCCGGCTCCACCAGCTCCTTGAAAGGTTTGCCCACCGGCGCGCCGGCATCCAGAATGAGCAGCCCGCCATGGTCCTCGCCGATGCCCAGCTCCTTGCCGCTGCACATCATGCCGCCGGAGACCACCCCGCGCAGCTTGCCTTCCTTGATCTCAAATCCGCCCGGCAACTGCGCGCCCGGCAGCGCCAGCGGCACCTTGTCGCCCGCTTTGAAATTCTTCGCCCCGCAGACAATCTGCCGCGGCGCGCCCGAGCCGTCGTCCACCTGGCAGACGCTGAGCTTGTCCGCGTTTGGGTGCTGCTCGAAGGAAAGGATTTGCGCCACCACGACCTTGTCCGACGCCACGCCTTTCTCCTCAATGCCCTCCACCTCCACACCCGCGAAGGTCAGGAGATCGGAAAGCTGCGCCGTCGTGTAAGAGGAGAGGTCGAGATGAGTGCTGAGCCAGGAGAGGGAGACTTGCATGGGATGTCAAAAAAAGCGTCTAACCACTAATGCTCACTAATTCGCACTAATGATCGTGTCAGAGGGTTTGGAAAAGTTCGTGTTGTTTCGTGTCCATTCGTGGTTTCCACCCGCGTCAAAACTGCCGCAGGAAACGCGCGTCATTTTCGATGAGGTGGCGGATGTCCGTGATGCCGTGCAGGATCATCGCCAGGCGGTCCAGGCCCATGCCAAAGGCGAAGCCCGTCACCGCCTCGGGATCGAAGAGCAAATCCCCGCGCGTCTTGCACACCGCCGCGAACACCGCAGGGTCCACCATCCCGCAGCCGGCGATCTCGATCCACCGGTCCTCTTTGCCCTTCGCCTCCAGCTTCACATCAATCTCGAAGCTCGGCTCCGTGAAGGGGAAGAAATGCGGGCGGAAGCGCACCGCCGTCTTTGGCCCGAAGACCTCGCGGAAGAAAAACTCCAGCGTGCCCTTCAAATCCGCCAGGCTCACCTCCCTGTCCACATACAGCGCCTCGATCTGGTTGAAGACACTCAGGTGCGTGGCGTCAATCTCATCCCGACGGTAGGCCGCGCCGGGGGCAATGATGCGCACCGGCAGTTCCTTCACCGTCTCCATCGTGCGGATCTGCACCGTTGAGGTGTGCGTGCGCATCAGTTTGCCATCCGGCATGTAAAACGTGTCGCTCTCATTGCGCGCCGGATGGTCCTCCGGAGTGTTCAGCGCGTCGAAGCAATGCCACTCCGTCTCGATCTCCGGCCCGTCCGCCAGCGTGAAGCCCATGCGCCGCAGCGTGCGCACCGCCAGGTCGCGAATCTGCGTCAGAGGATGCAGACTGCCCGCGCCCGTGCCGGGCCTGCCGGGCAGTGAAAGATCAATCCCAGCCACCGAGGCCGCGTCCTTTGCCGCCTGCAGCGCCTCCAGCCGGCTGTCCAACCCGCCGGTGATGGCCTCACGCACCTCATTGAGCTTGGCGCCCACATCCTTCTTTTGCTCCGGCGGCACTTCCCTCATGCGCGCGCTGATGGCGGTGAGGCGGCCCTTTTTTCCCAGGTAATCAATGCGGAATGCCTCCATCGCCGCTTCGTCTTGGAGGGATTCGAGAGCCGCCAGGGCCTCGGATTGGAGGGAGTCGAGTTCGGAAAGCATGATCGGGAAAGCGCGCGCCCGCCCGGCGCGAAAGGGCGTGGATCATGGCCCGGATCATCCGCCGCGCAAGTCAACGCTGCCTCCGAAACCGCCGCGCCCCTCAGCCCGGCGGCGCGGCGGCTGGGGTTGTTGACTCTGGCAGGGACACGCAGTGGCCCGTCCGGCGAAAGACCGCTGACGCGGAGTGGGGAGCAAGGGCCAGGGCAAAAACCCTTAATGGTTTGCTGCGGAAGCACATGTGTTTGCCACGGAAGCACATGCTTTTGGGCTCATCCGGGAAGTTGGTGCGGAGTTTTGGGTTCCGCGTGGGCAGCGCATCTTCACGGCGGCAGCCTTTGGACTGCGGCAGCCTGCTGCCGCTTTCGG
>DDQZ01000089.1:47804-48219 GCA_002343505.1 Verrucomicrobiaceae bacterium UBA2429
AGGCCAGCCTGCTGGCCGTCGAGCTTGCCGTACAGACTTTTCTTTTGGATGGATCCCCCCTGCGCCAGTCCTGGGCGTTGCGCGCGCCAGCAGACAGCGGCGGCAGCAGGCTGCCTCGGAAAAGCGGCAGCAGGCTGCCGCAGTCCAGGGTGCCGGGCACTTCAAAACCCGTTTGGAAACCCCTCCGTGCCGCTGCTGCGCAAACTCCGCGCCAACTTCCCGGATGAGCCGCTTTTGCCACGGAAGCATATGCATTTTCCACGGAAGCACATGCTTTTGCCACGGAAGCACATGCTTTTGCCACGGAAGCACATGCTTTTGCCACGGAAGCACATGCTTTTGCCGCGGAAGCACATGCTTTTGCCGCGGAAGCACATGCTTTTGCCACGGTAACACGCCCATGAGCGGCAGCGGC
>DDQZ01000014.1 GCA_002343505.1 Verrucomicrobiaceae bacterium UBA2429
AGGGCGCTCCAGGCGCTGCCGTCCCATTTCGCGATGCGGCTCGCGCTGATCCCGCCCGCCGTGCTGAAGTCTCCCCCGGCGTAGAGATCGCCCCCGCTCACCACCAGTGCCCGAACGGTGCTGTCCATGCCCGTGCCCAAGGCGTTCCAGGCGCTGCCGTTCCATTTCGCGATGCGGTTGGCCGCCACCGTGGCGATGGCGGTGAAATCCCCGCCCGCATACAGATTGCCGCTGCCATCCACCGTGAAGACCTGCACAGAGGAGGTCGCCCCAGGGATGCTGGGATTGAGCGCCACCCAGTCCGCGTCGGAGAAGGTGGGGTCAATGCGCACGGGGTAGGCCGCGCCCGCGTCCCGCACGAGCACGCGCAGGCGCCCGGCATCCACCACCTCCAGGCGGGCGGTGAGTTCCTTGCCCGCCGCATCGGTGACCTTCAGGCGGCTGTAGGCCAGCTCGCGGCCGGTGGCGCTGACGGTGAGCTTTACGCCGTAAGCCGCCGTCTCCGCCCGCGCGCCGGTGACCTCCAGGTCCACGGCCAGCTCCTCCCCCGCGCCCGGCGGGCGCTGCAGGACGATGAAGTCCTGGCGCACGCCATCGGTGCTGACGCGGTATTCCTCCACCAGGCCGGGCCGCAGCCACAGGGCGGACTCCGCCGAGGCGCGGACGGGGCCGGTGGCGGGAATGGCGAATGACGAATGCGGAATGGCGAATGATGCGGCGCGGGCCACGGCGGCGGCTTTGACGCGGAAGCGGTGCGGCTTGCCCGCGTCCTCATCCGCCGTGGAGGTGAGCCAGAGGCCCTCGGGAGTGGCCTCGGCCTCCAGGTCCTGCATCAGCGCGCGCAGATGCGCGCCGGTGGCGGTGGGGGTGATGGAGCTGGACGCCTGCGCGCCCTGCTTGTCCGCCTCCGCGCCGAGCTGGGAGAAGGGGATGGCCGCAGGCGCGGCGGGCGCAACAGGTGCATCAGCGGCCAGGGTGCCGCCCAGGCCCAGCAGGCCAAGGGCGGGTGCGAGCAGGGCGCGGCGCAAGCACAGGAGGGAGGAGCATGTGTTCATGAAAGGGAGGGACGAAGGCAACAAAGACGGCGGAATCAAAAGGCGCGGGAGACGGGGGCTGGCGCAGGCCGGCAGGGTGAAAAGCAGGCAGCGGAGGAAAGGAGCCGGCTGACGGCCTGGCTGGGAGACTGGGCGCGGGTGCATGAGCGGGCGGGGCGGGGGATTGATGGGAGTGCTTTGAAAAAAACCGCCAACTTTCTGAATTAAAGCCGGGAAATTAACCCTACGGCGCGGGAAATGAAAAACAAAAATGAGAATGAAGCGGAAAAAAGCATCCACCGGAGCCACCCTGACTGCAAAAGCCCGCTGACCGCCGCGCGCGCCGTGCGGAAGCGCCCGGCATGGCGCGGCGCGGGGCGGCTGTGGCGGGCGGGGGAAATTTGGCATTGCCTCAAACGGCTGTTTTTGTTGGCGTGGAAAGAATTCCAGGAATCAATCCGGAAATTCCCATACGCTGCCTCGTTCACAGCTTGGTGAAAAGGGTGCCGGCATCCCGCGCGGACGCCGGGTGGGTGGGAAGTTGGCTGCGAGGGGCGCGGGCGCCCGCCATCTTGGTCTGGGGGAAATGCTGCATGCCTGCTGATGGGTGACGCGCGGGCCACCTACTACCGCATCTTCATCAAGGTGGATGGCGTGGACGAGGACTTCCGCTTCCTGGACCGGGACACGGACTTCGACCACACGATCAAGGGCCTGACGCCCGGCGCGGTGCTGCACGCCTATGTGGTGGCGGCAAACCCGGCGGGGGAGGCGGCGCCCAGCCCGGTGGTGACGAAGGTGGTGGGGGTGTGAGGCGGCTGCGGGCCGGGTGGCGGTGTGAGACTGCCCGGCCTGCGGGGGGCGGGTGCTTTTTTGACCGGATTGACTTTGTTGACTTTATTGATGCGGCAACGAGGTCAGCGAGGTCAGCAGGCCATCAAGGCCGGCGGGGTCAGTCCAGCCGGCGGCGGTGCGTCTCGCGCGCCAGCCAGACGCTGAGCAGGGTGATGAGGGACATGCCGCAGAGGTAGAGGGCCACGGGCCAGGGCCTGCCGCCGCTCCAGGCCAGGAGGGCGGTGGCGATCATGGGCGCCAGGCCCCCGGCCAGCGGGGAGGCGAGCTGGTAGCCGAGGCTGGCGCCGCTGTAGCGCACGCGGGTGCCGAAGAGCTCGGAGAAGAAGGCGGCCTGCGGCCCGTACATGGCGGCGTGCCCGGCCAGCCCGATGACGACGGCCAGGCTGACGACCCAGCCCTGCCGCGTCTCCAGCAGCCGGAAGAAGGGGAAGGCGTAGAGCAGCAGAAAAAGCGCGCCGCCCAGATACACGGGCCGCCTGCCGAGCCGGTCGGAGAGGGCGCCGAAGAAGGGGATGAGGAAGAGCTGGGCGGCGGAGCCGAGCATGACGGCCTGGAGCAGCCCGGGCCTGCCGAGGCCGAGCTGGCCGGCGCCGTAGCTGAGCACGAGCACGGTGAAGATGTAAAAGAAGGCGTTCTCCGCGAAGCGCGCGCCCATGGCCAGGAGCACCTCGCGCGGATGCTGGCGCAGGACGGCGAGCACGGGCACGGCGGGGGGAGGCTCCTGCTGGCGGGCTTTTTCAAAGACGGGGCTTTCCATGATTTTCAGCCGGATGAACATGCCCACGCCCAGCAGCAGCACGCCGAGCAGGAAGGGCACGCGCCAGCCCCAGGAGAGGAAGGCTTTTTCCTCCATGCCGGAGACGAGGTGGAAGACGCCGTTGGCCAGCAGCAGGCCCACGGGCACGCCGGCCTGCACCCAGCTGGCATGGAAGCCGCGCCGCCCCTCATGCCCGTGCTCCACGGCCATGAGCACGGCGCCGCCCCATTCGCCGCCGACGCCGATGCCCTGGGCGAAGCGCAGCAGCACGAGCAGCGCCGGGGCCGCCGCGCCGATCTGCGCGTGCGTGGGCAGCAGGCCGATGAGCACGGTGGCCGCGCCCATGAGCATGAGGGTGGTCACCAGCATGGACTTGCGCCCGACCCGGTCGCCAAAGTGCCCGAAGATGACGCCGCCCAGGGGCCGGGCGAAGAAGCCGACGGCGAAGGTGGCGAAGGCGGCCATGCGCGCGGCGAAGGGGTCGAAGTTCGGGAAGAAGAGGCGGTCGAAAACCAGCGCGGCGGCGGTGCCGTAGAGGAAGAAGTCATACCACTCGATGGTGGTGCCGATGAAGCTGGCGGCGACGACGCGGCGGATGCTGGCGGGCTGGGACATGGCGGGAGGGTACGCGCGGCGGGCGCGGCTTCGCGCAGCGCTTGCGGCGGCCGCAAGGGCGTGGCGGTCCGGCAGCGAGGGGCGCTGCCTTTGCCAATCCCCACCGCCTTGCGGCGACGGCTACGCCGCGGAGCCTCAGCCGAGGACGAGGGGGCCGCCTTCGCAGAGCTCCTTTTTGCCGAAGGTCTGGAGGTCATGCCCCATGGCGCGGGCGATGGCGAGCCAGAGGCGGTTGTGGGCGGCTTTGTCGAACTTGAGGCTGCGGCCCATTTTGAAGCCGAAGCCGCCGCCGACCATGACGAAGGGGATGTTGTCGAGGGTGTGGCTGTTGCCTTTGCCGAGCTCGTTGGTCCAGACGAGGAGGGTGTTGTCGAGCATGGATCCCCCGCCGGCGGGCTCGGGGGTCTCGGCGAGGCGTTTGGCGAGGTGGGCGAACTCGCCGGCGAACCAGGTGTTGATCTTTTTGAGCTTTTCGTAGCTGTCCTTGTTGTCGTCGGGGTCGTGGGAGAGGCTGTGGTGGCCCTCCTCGACGCCGAGCCAGCGCATCTGGGCCATACCGACGCTGCGCATGTATTGCAGGGTGGCGACGCGGGCCATGTCGTTGGCGAGGGAGTTGACGAGGAGGTCTATCTGGATGCGGCTGATCTGGGGGGTGTTGTCGTTGACGAGTTCGATGCTGGGGTCCACGTCGGGCACGGGGTGGGAAAGCGCGCCCATTTTGTCGGCGGCTTCGAGGTCTTTCTCCAAACCGCGGACGAGCTCCATGTGCTGGTCCAGGAGGGCTTTGTCCCGCGCGCTGAGCCTGGCGGAGACGCGCTTGAGGTCGGCGCGCACGTCATCGAGGATGCTGACGAGGCTTTCCTTGTCCTTCATTTTGCCATAGACCTTTTTGAGCACCTGGTGGGGGTCGTCCATGGGGGCGACGGGCTGGTTGGCGCCGGCGTAGCACATGCGGGTCCAGGGGTCGGCGCGGTCGGGCACGGCGACGCCGAACTCGAGGGAGCCGAAGCGGGTGCGGGTGTCGGGGCGGCTTTGGAGGAAGTTTTTGATCTCCTGGTCAATGGAGATGCTGCCGGCCCATCCGGCGGGGTTGCCGCCGCCGCCCATGATGTTGCCCTTGAGCAGCTCGTCGCAGGTGAGCAGGCAGCTCATGCCGCGCATGTGGCTGTCGCCGTCGCCGCGGACTTTGTTGGCGATGCCGTGGAGGATGAGCATGCTGTCCTTGAAGGACTCGAGGGGCTGGAGGATGGACTTGAAGCTGAACCCGGCGCCCTCCTGGTCGGGCCAGAACTCGCCGGGCAGGGTGCCATTGGGCGAGAACATGATGACAAGGCGCTGGCGCTTCTGAGGCGCGGGCGCGCCGGTGACGCCGGGCAGCCCGGTGAGGAAGGGCAGGGCGGCGGCGGAGACGCCCAGGTCGCGGAGGAATTGACGGCGGTGGAGGTGCTTCATGAGGGGTGAAAATGCTACGGCAGCCGGCGGTCTGTCTTGCCTGTGAAATGACGCCTCCGGGTGCGGGAGGGATGCTGCTATTGATTGAGCACCTCGTCGAGGTTCATGACCTGGTTGCAGACCATGGTCCAGGCGGCGAGGGCGGGGGCGGGAAGTTTCGCGTCGGGCGGGGTCTCGCCGACGGTGATGAGGGCTTTGGCGTCCTCGGGGTGCGCGGCGTAGTGCGTTTGCAGGTCGGCGAGGCTGGCGCTGAGGACCTGGCGCTCGGCGGGCTTGAGCGGGCGGCAGAGCAGGCGCAGGGCGAGCTCGTCAAGGCGGGCGTCGTCTTTTTCGGCGGAGGCGATGACGCGCTGGGCGAGGTTGCGGGAGGCTTCGACGAACTGCACGTCGTTCATGACGACGA
This sequence comes from Verrucomicrobiaceae bacterium UBA2429, assembly GCA_002343505.1. Lineage (GTDB taxonomy): Bacteria > Verrucomicrobiota > Verrucomicrobiia > Verrucomicrobiales > Verrucomicrobiaceae > Prosthecobacter. Next base: position 5,117 of record DDQZ01000014.1, read on the forward strand.
GCGCCTGGAGCGGGGTGTTCGTGCGGTCGCGGCGCACGCAGCTCGTCTCACGGCTGGGGGCGTTGAAGACATCGAGGCTGGCGGGCGGGGCCATGCGCTTCCAGAAGTTGTAAAGGGTGCGGCGGTAGAGGTTCTCGCCTTTGTCCTGGGCATACTTTTCGGTGCCCATGCCGACGACTTCCCAGACGTTTTCGGGCTGGTAGGGGTAGGTGCCGGGGCCGCCCATGCGGGGTGAGAGGGTGCCGCTGGCGGCGAGGGCGTAGTCGCGGATCATCTCGGCATCCATGCGGAAGCGCGGGCCGCGGCTGAGCAGGGAGTTGTCGCGGTCTTTGGCGAGTTTTTCCGGCGTGGTGGTGGCGGCCTGGCGGTAGGTGGAGCTGCTGGCGATGAGCTTGACGAAGCGCTTCACATCCCAGCCGCTCTCGCGGAATTCGACGGCGAGCCAGTCGAGCAGCTCGGGGTGCGTGGGCGGCATGCCCATGATGCCGAAGTCCTCGCTGGTCTTGACGAGGCCCTGGCCGAAGATCTCCTGCCAGAGGCGGTTCACGGTGACACGGGCGGTGAGCGGATTTTCCGCGCTGACGAGCCACTGGGCGAGGCCGAGGCGGTTGCGCGGCGCGCCCTGCGGGAGCTTGCCGAGGGCGGCGGGCACTTCGGCGGGCACCTGCTCGCCGACCTGGTCATACTGGCCGCGCATGAGGATGTTCGCCATGGGCTGGCTGTCCATTTTCTCCTCCTGAATGTGGGTCATGGGGCTGCGGTTCTTGATGGCGGCCTGCTCGGCTTCGAGGGTTTTGTGCGTCTTGTCGGCGGCCATCCAGCCCGGATGGCGCGTGGCGAGGTAGTGGGCAAAGAGGGCGTCCACCTGCTTCGGCCCGCGCTTGGCGCTGGCGAGCATCTCGCGCAGCGGGCCGACTTTGGCGAGGGTCTGGATCTCCGCCGGGCGCAGCAGGCGCTCGTAGATGCGCACGTCCTGCACGCTGCCTTCGTGGAAGACCTGCACATGGCTGCGCTGGCCGATGCGGGTGGGGGTGGCGGTGCGGATGGTGTTCTTGAGCGCGTTGACCTCGTTCTTCAAAGGCTGCGCCTCGCCGTCTATGTAAATCTTCACGCCTTCCGCTTTGCCGCTGCCGTCATAGGTGACGAAGACATGCTGCCAGACGCCGGGGCGCACGGTGGGCTTGGCGGTGCTGACTTTGAGCGCGTCGTCCGGCCAGCGGTGGATGATGTGGACGGCGTAGTTGCGGTCGTTCTGCCAGAGGTCCCAGCCGCGGTAGGCACCCTTTTCATCCATGCGGGCGAGAATGCCGCCGCTGATGCCCAGCTTGCCCGCGCGCACCCAGGCGCCGTAGCTGAAGGGCTTGTCTTTCTCAAAGTCGCCCGCGTCGCCGATGTCGAAGGTGCCGTTAGGCTTCATGACAGGCGCGGGGCCGATCTTGCCGTCGGGTTTCCAGCTCACCTCGCCGGTGGCTTTGAAGGTCTTCGTGGAGCCGCAAACGCCGGTGACTTCGCTGCCGGTGCCTTCATTGAGCGGCACATGCGCCACCATGCCCTGGGCGGGAATGTCCTTGTCGAGGTCCTCGGGCTTGGCGGAGGCGAGCCAGGTGTCGAACTCGGGCCGGGCCAGTTTGCGGTTCTCGTCGAGCTTCGTTTTGGCGGTGGCGATCTCGGCGGGCAGGGCGTCCCAGCGCGGGCGGTCCTTGGCATCGGGCAGCACGAGCACGGGTCCGAGGCCGTCCTTCACGTTGCCATCCTTGGGCTTCTGCGTGGTGTTGCGGAAAAAGGCGGCGAGCGAGTAGTAGTCGCGCTGGGAGATGGGGTCGAACTTGTGGTCGTGGCACTGGGAGCAATTGGTGGTCAGGCCCATGTACACCCAGCCGAGGGTCTGCACGCGGTCGGCGGCGTAGTTGGCGAGGTTTTCCTCATCAATGGTGCCGCCCTCGTTGGTGGTGATGTTGCAGCGCTGGAAGCCGGTGGCGATGAGCTGCTGCTCGTTGGGCTGCGGCAGGAGGTCGCCGGCGATTTGCTCGATGGTGAACTGGTCAAAGGGCTGGTTGCGATTGAAGGCGGAGACGACCCAGTCGCGGTAGGGCCAGATCTCGCGATACTTGTCAAAGTGCAGCCCGTGCGTGTCGGCATATCGCGCGGCATCCAGCCAGTAGCGGGCGCGGTGCTCGCCGTAGGCGGGGCTTTTCAGCAACTCGTCAATGAGGGCGCTGTAGCGGGCATCGGTGAGCGGGGCTTTGGCATACCGCTGGATCAAGTCAGCGGAAGGCGGCAGTCCGGTGAGGTCCAAAGACAAGCGGCGGACAAGAGTGTGCGCATCGGCCTCGGACGCGGGTTCGAGACCGGCCTCCTGGAGTTTCGCGAGGACAAAACTGTCAACAGGGTTTCGAATTTCGAATTTCGAGCTTCGAACTTCCGGCACCGCCGGCCTCTGCGGCGGGATCAGCGACCAGTGCGCCTGCCAGGGGGCTCCTTCCTCGATCCAGCGTTTGATCCTGGCGATCTGCTCCGGCGTCAGCTCCTTGTGCGACTCGGGCGGCGGCATGATGTCGTCCTCATCCTTGGTGATGAGGCGCTGGTAGAGCGGGCTGTCCCCGGGTTTGCCTTTGATGACGGTCGGTGTCTCGCCCTCTTTGGCCGTGAAAAAGCCCGCTTCCGTGTCGAGGCGCAGCCCGGCTTTGCGCGTGCCCGGGTCCGGCCCGTGGCAGTGGAAGCAGGCGTCCGCCAGGATGGGGCGGATGTCGCGGTTGAACTCGGCCTTGCCCGCCGCGCCGAAGAGGGCGGGGGAGGTGAGCACGAGGGCGGAGAGGAGGATTTTCATATCAATCACGGCGGCAAAAATACGAGTTGCGCGTCCTTGTGTTTGCAGCGGCGGCGGGATTATCCATCGGCGGGGCCGGGAGTCAGCGTTTCACGAGCACCTGGCCGTCGGCATAGTGCAGGAGGCGGTTTTTCAAGCCGCGCTGAGTCTGGCGGTGGAGGGCGATGCGAATGGCTTCGATGTCGAGGCATTGCTCGGCCATTTTACTGAACAGGCTCACCCAGGCCAGGCGCAGCCAGGAGGCGCCGGCCTGCTCGCCCTCGCGGCAGCGCACATACTCCAGGGAGAGGATTTCGCCGGGATGCCGCGCCTCCTCCTCCGCCTGCTTCGAGCGCAGGTAGTCGGCAAACTGGCGCGAGTAATACAACCCGCTGGGATGACGGTGCAGTTCCATCGGACGGGGACGCGGCATTCTGGCGCGCCAACAGCGGCTGCCAAGAAAAAATGGCTGTCAAAGATGAAGTTCGGATATGCGCGCCAGGGGGGCATTTCACCTCTGGCGGGGCTTTGCATGGAAACCCGGACGCCGGGTCAGGCGGCGGTTTTCTGCCCGGCCTGGAACCACTTCATGAACTGCTCGACCGCAGCCTCGGAATTGGAGACGGGGATGCCGCCAAGGCGGCGGATGGCCTCGGCCTCGTGGTCCTCGAAGACGCGCGCCAGGACTGGCACGCCTTTGGCATGGGCCAGGACTTTTTGGGCGTCGGACACCCGGCGCATGGAGGCGATGATGAGGCGGGCATGACGCGCGCCGATGCGCTCCAGGGTGTGCTCGTCGGCGCCGTCGCCGCGCAGGCAGGGCACGCCTTTTTTGTCCAGTTCGGCGATGACGATGGGGTCGTCATCAACGACGAGGATGGGCACGCCTGCGGATTGCAGGGGTTTGAGCACCCACATGCCGGCGGAGCCGAGTCCAAGCACGAGCACATGTTCCCGGCACTCGAGCGCGGGCAGGCGTCTGCGGCGGCGCAGGGGATGCAGGCGCATGAGGCGGCGCGCCACGGACTCGCGCGCCAGCAGCGGCGTGCAGGTCATGGTGGCCACGGCCATCATCGCGACGATGGCGAAGACCTCCGCGTCAATGTGCCCGAAGCGCAGCCCCACGAGGCCGAGGACGAGGGAATATTCGCTGGTCTGCGCCAGCAGCAGGCCGCTCTCGATGGCGGAGCGGCTGGTCAGCCCCATCCACTCGGCCACGGCGGCCACCAGCGGCGGGGTGATGACGAGCACGAGCAGCGCCAGCACAGCGGCCACGCCGACCGCGCCCGGCTGCGGCACGACCACGAGCGCGCCGAGAGCCACGAAGAAGATGGCGCGGAAAAAGTCGGCCAGGGATTGCAGCAGGCCGCCGACCAGGCCGCTGACGGGGAAGCTGGAAAGACCGTAGCCCGCGAGAAAGGCGCCCACCACGAGCGGCAGGCCGGCCAGGCCGGACGCGCCGAGAAAGACGAACAGGACGGAGAGCACCACCAGCAGCATGGCCTCCTCGTCACTGCGGCAGCGTTCAATGAGCCAGCGCGCGCCGCGCCATTGCAGCAGCCAGGCGGCGGCGGCCATGAGGGCGGCGTAAAGGAGGCCGAGCGCGAGCGGCGCCACACCCGCGCCGAGATGGGTGAGGGCGACGAGGGTGACGATGGTCAGCGCGTCCTGCAGCAGCAGCACGCCGACGACCATGCGCCCGTGCGGCTCGAAGGACTGCTGGCTCACCTGGAGCTGCCGCAGCACCACGATGGTGGAGCTGGCGGACACGGCGAAGGCCAGATAAACGGCCGGCATTCCCGCGAAGCCGAGCGCCAGCGCGCCAGCCCAGCCCACCACGCCCATGACGGTGAACTGGAGCAGACCGACCCAGAGCACCGCGCGGCGCTGGCGGCGGAAGCGCTGGGGGTTGAGCTCCACGCCGGAGGCGAAGACGAGCACGGTGAGGCCGAGTTCGAGGACGAAAAAAAGCGGGTCATCCTCCACCCCGCCCTCCGCGCCTGGATGCGCGGCCAGCCCGCTGAAGGAGAAGGCCATGCCCAGGCCGATGAGCAGGGGGATGACGGGCAGCCCTGTCCAGCGGGAGAGGCCGTGGCCGATGGCGGCGAGCAGCAGGAGCAGGGCGAGTTCCGTCATGGGGTTTTGCCGGGCAGGCAGCCCATTTGTTTGAGCTGGGTGTTGAGGCGCTTCACGCCGTCCACTTTGGAGATCATCAGATAGTCGGTGCCGATCTCCAGGAGCTGGTCCATCTCGCGCACATCATGCACATGCATGGCGCAGGGCACGCCGGCCTCGCGGCAGCGGTAGGCCAGGAGGTCGTTGGTGGCGTCTATGCGCAGGGCGGAGACCAGCAGGCGGGCGCGGCGCAGGCAGAGGTGGTCGAGCACGGCGCGGTAGCCGACATTTCCCAGCTCGGTGCGGCAGGGCAGGCCGGCGAGCTTGTGCGGGTCCGTGTCCACGGCGACGACGGTGTGGCCGGCGGCGGTGAGCTCGCGCGCGAGGCGGCGGCCGAGGCTGTTCATGCCGACGACGATGATATGCCCCTCCAGCCCGTGGGGCGCGAACGCTTCCTCGGCGGCGTATTGCTCGTCCACCTGCCACAGCCGCCGGGGGACGAAGGGCTTGTGCAGGCCGAGGCGGACCACCCATTCATACAGGGGCCTGCTGAAGCGGATCATGTAGGCGCTGAAGGTGATGGTGACCAGGCCGACGAGCGCGGTCAGGGACATGACGCCCTCCCCCACCAGCCCGGAACTCACGCCGAGTGCCACGACGATGAATGAGAACTCGCTGATCTGCGCCACCGTGACGCTGGTGTAGAAAGTGGTGCGCAGTCCGTAGCCCATGCGGGCGATGATCCACAGAAAGATCGCCGGATTGCCAATGAGCACAAAGAGGGAAAGCACGGTGACCGTGGGCCACTCCGCAACCGCCTCGCCGATCTCCATCTTCACGCCCAGGGAGACGAAGAAGACGGCGATGCAGAAATTCATCAGCGGATGCACGCGGCGGTGCAGGTCCTCATTGTAGGGGAGCTGGGCCAGGCTGATGCCGGCAAGAAAGGCGCCGATCTCCAGGGAGAGGTGCAGCGCGTGCGCGCCCATGACCAGGGCAAAGCACCACGAGAGGCTCCAGATGAGCAGCACCTCCGGCCGCCGCGCCGACCAGGCGAAGGGCTTCGGCAGCACATAACGCGCCGCCAGCAGCGCCGCCGCCAGCAGCAGAATCATGCCGCCAAAGGCGCCGCCGAGTCCTTTGAGCACGGCTCCCGCATCCAGGGCCACGCCGCCGCCCGCGCCGCCGCCGAGGCCGGCGAGGAAAGTAAGGATGAGGATGGCCACGAGGTCCTGCACCAGGAAGATGCCCACGGCAATGCGGCCGTAGAGGCTGTCCAGCTCGCCTTTTTCATCAAGCAGCTTCACCACCACCACCGTGCTGCTGAAGGTGAGGCCGACGGAGAGGAAAACGGCCTCCATGAGCGGGAAGCCGAGCAGCCAGCACAGGATGAGGCCGCCTGCGGCGGTGAAGACCACCTGGCCGATGCCGGCGACGACGGCGACTTTTCCCACATCCCGGATTTTGTCGAAGCTCAGTTCCAGACCGACGAGGAAAAGCAGCAGGGCGATGCCGATTTCCGAGATGAGCGAGAGTTCGGGGGACATCTCCACCAGCCCCGTCGCCGGCCCGAGCACCAGCCCCGCGAGCAGGTAGGCGACGATGGAGGGCATGCCGATGCGCCGCGCCAGGAACGCGAACAACGTCGCTCCCACCACGATCCAGCCCAACTCGTCAATGAAGGTTTCTTCGTGCATTTCCCTCTTCGTGGTAGGCGCGAGGAGGGATGTTCTCAACCCGCAAAGCCGTGACAGGTGGATTTTTTGAGTGCGCGTTCATCATCCAGGGCTTTGCTGCATGCATGACTCTCGACATCCTGACCTATGATCCCGGCATCGTTTGCGATTCCGCGAGGGAATATGCCAGGCATGTAACGAAGCGGGTCTTGGATTCATGGGATGAAGGCGCGGACCTGGTGCTGCTGCCGGAGTTTCTGTGGATGGGCCTGGAGCCGCACACGCCGGACGAGCCTGAAGGATCCGCTCTTGAACGGGTGGCGTGGCTCTTCCGGGAGGATCTGCTTCCCTGGCTGCGCGCTGCTTTGGCACGTCCCGGCAAGGCGGTGGTGCTGGGCACATGCCCGTGTGCTGTGGAGGGCGGCATTCGCAACAGGGCGGTGATTTTTCACGATGGGAAGGAGACGCATCAGGACAAACTGCACCTGACGCCGTGGGAGAAGGAATTCACGCCCGGCGGCAGTGTGCGGTTGTGGGAGTTCGGCGGGCTGCTCGTGGCGGTGATCATCTGCCTGGACATCGAGATTCCTGAGCTGGCGGCGCGTCTGCGCGGATTGGGGGTGGACCTCATTCTGTGTCCGAGCGCCACGGAGACGATCCTTGGCGTGGAGCGCGTGGACCGCTGCGCCTCGGCGCGCGCGGTGGAGCTGGGATGCTTCGTGGCCGTGGCGCATCTGACAGGGCGCGCGCGCTCGGATCTCATAGACGAAAATGTGGGGCGCGCGGCATTTTACCAGCCCTCGCAGCATGTCTTCCGCCACACACCGCGCTGGATTGAGGGGCCGGTTCATGACAGCGGCTGCCACGCGCTTCGGGTAACTGTGGACAAGGAGGCGCTGAAAAAGATGCGGCGCATGAGAGCCGAAACGAATCCCTCCCTGCTTGGCAAAGATTTGGCTGGTCTTTCCCGCGACATTCCGGTGGAATGCGCCCGATAAATCAAACCATCCTCCCCATGCTCAACGAATTCAAAAAGTTCATCCTCAAAGGCAACGTCGTGGACCTCTCCACCGGTGTCATCATCGGAGCCGCCTTCGGCAACATCGTCACCGCCTTCACCAAGGGCATTGTGGAGCCGCTGATCAAGCTGGCCAGCGGCGGCACAGATCCGAATGTCACCCTGAAGCTGTGGATTTTCGACGTCGGTGTCGTGATCAACGCGCTCATCGGCTTTCTGATCACGGCCACGGTGATCTTTTTCGTCATCGTCAAGCCGGTGAACAAGCTGCTGTCCATGATGAAGAAGGAGGAGGCTGCCGCGCCGCCGCCGCCCACTCCGGCGGACATTGCATTGCTCACGGAAATCCGCGACCTGCTGAAGAAGTAAGGGCGCGAAAAGCCCGGGGCGGGTTTCCCTGCTCCGGGCTTTTGCGACTGGCGAGACTGGCGAAAGAAGGGATCAGGGCACCTCGAAGACTTTGTTGGTCGTCGGGTCGAGCGCGAGCGAGCCGCTGCCGAGGCCGGTGACATCCAGCTCCTGGTAGGGAGGGTAGGGGCTGGTGACGCGGCCTTCTTTGGCGGTGCGTTTGCCTTTCAAAAAGGCGCCGGTGTTGGCGGCGGGCGGTGAGTCGCTTTTCGGTTTGCCGGCGGATGCGGTCGCGTCCTTTGGCGTGTCCTTGGGCTGGGAGCCGGGCAGCGGGAAGTATTCCGTGCGCGCGGCGCTGGCGGTGTCGGTTTTGGGCGGCGTGTCCGTTTTCGCAGCGCCCGCCGTGGAGGGAGGCGTGCCCGCGCTTTTGCTTTCCGACGGGCGGGTGATGGTAGGCGGGGTGTATTTCTTCGCGGGAGTTGCGGCGCCGGACTTGGTTGAGGAGGCCGGGCTTTTCGATTTGGAGGTCACGGAGGGGGACTGCGGCTGTGCCGGCCGGGTTTGGGCAGGCGTTCCTTGCGCGGGCGGGCGCTGCTGCTGCGCAGGGGGGGTCTCGTAACGCGGGGCCTGCGGCTGCGCGTATTGGGGTTGCTGATACTGAGGCGGCGCGTACTGCGGCTGGTAGTATTGCGGTTGAGCCTGCTGGTATTGCCGGGGCTGGCTTTGATAATAACCCGGAGCCTGGTCCAGGCTCCTGCCTCCATATTGCGGATAGCCTCCCTGCTGATAGCCGGAGGGCGGTTTGTCCCCATAAAACAGGCGGCGGAACATGTCGCCAAACTTGCGTCCGAAGGTGGGCAGGAATTCCATGGGACTGACATACTCCGTCCGCGGAACAGGCTGGCTGTATTGAGGCTGCTGCTGCTGGGGATAGGCAGGCGGCGCGGAGTAGCCCGGAGGCCTTTGATACTGCGGCGCGGGTTGGTAGGGCTGCTGGGCCGGGGTCTGGCCGGGTGCGATGAGAACGCCAAATCCGGCTGCTGCCAGCAAGGTCGTCAGGGGGTAGGTCTTCATGTTGTTAAGCTCTCTTAAGTTTTCGGGGGCATCAAGCCTTTTGTTTGCGCTCATGCTGGAGCGCCTGCCGGCCATGCCTGATTGGGGGGGGGATTTGTGACGCGGCGGGCGCTGGGAATGTTCAGCCGTCTTGCAAAAGGATTCAGCGTCCGCGCCGCCCCATCCAGGCCCGGGCTAGGTAGGAGCACAAAATCCAGCCTTTGCGCAGGGGGTGCAGGCGGCAGCGTCGCGTGAAGACTTGGTAGCGCTCGCGTCTGAGTTTCTCCAAAATCTCGCTGTAAATGCGCGCCATCATGGCGGCGGGCAGCAGATGCCGCCGGTCGTCGGCGGGCAGCATTTTTTCGGCGTCCTTGAAAAGTTTCGCGGCGCGCTCGTGCTCGAAGTCCATCAACCTGACAAACCTCTGGTTATGCCGGCCGTCGAGGATTTCCGACTCGGTGACGGAGAACTTTCTCAAGTCCTCCAGCGGCAGGTAGATGCGGCCTGTCTCGCGCGCGTCCTGCCCCACGTCGCGCATGATGTTGGTGAGCTGGAGCGCGTAGCCGAGCTTGATGGCGTAGTCGCGCGAGGCGGGGTTCTGGCAGCCGAAGATTTCAGCGCTGACGAGGCCGACCACGGACGCCACTTTGTAGCAGTATGCGAGCAGCTCCTCATAGGTCTCGTAACGAACGCGTCCGATGTCGCTGGCCACTCCGTCAATGATCTCCGCCAGCCAGGCGCGCGGGAAACCGTATTTGCGCGGCAGCACGACCACCTCATCAAGCACGGGATGGCCCGGCGCGCGGCCCTCGCTGACGCAGCGTTTCCATTCATGAAGCCGGCCCTCCTTTTCGGCTTCGCTGAGATGGGGGCTGTCGGCGATGTCGTCCACCACGCGGCAGAAGGCGTAAAAGGCGATCATGTCATGCCGCCGCTGCGCGGGCAGACAGGCAAGCGCGAGGGCGAGATTGGACTTCGCCTTGCGGGCGATCTGTGCCGGAGTGAGCGCGGTGTCGGACATGAAAAGCGTGTGTGCCGCCGGAATGTGAATGACACTGCGAAGGCCGCTGTGAACAATCTGGCGCTGTGTCTAAAAAGAGCCAAAGCACGCTTCTGGCAAGCTCCAATGAGACGGCGCGGCGCATGATGAGGCCGGAGGAAAAAGGTGCCGCGCGCGAGTGTTCGCAGGGTGTTCACGAGTTGTTCACCGGGTCATGAACAAGCCTGCGGACGAAGCTTTTAAAAATTCTGGAATGACGCGGAACGTTCCACATCGGAGTTTTAAAAACATGACAAGATTTTCTTGTGAATGATGGCGTTTTCGCCATACAAGTGAGCAGATTTTAAAAACAAATTCCGGCGCTGAATTCACTCTCGAATCAGCGCCAAATTTGTCCCGATTCCCGAACGCATCCCGAAGCCTCAACACCACCCCTATGGAGACCAATCCCGATGAATGTCCTCCCGCTCCAAACCACCACTCCCACAACGGCGCAGCTTCGACGCAAGAGCTTTTCGATGTAGTGCCCGGCGGCTGGGACCGCATCTGCGAAATCCTCCACCGCAAACTCGGCGAGGACAATTTCAGCCGCTGTTTCGCCGGCACCAGCGCGCGCGTCACCGGAGGCGGCAGGCTCGTGATTTCCGTGCCGAATCCGATTCATCAATTGTGGATCGAGAGCAATTTTCAGGGCGTGCTCAATGACGCCGCCGCCGAGGTGCTCGGCACCGCCGCGCGCATCGAGTTCAGCGTGGCGCTGGAAAGCGCGCAGCCTTTCTCCAAGGACGCGGCGCCGCAGGATGTGAAGGCCGCGCGCGTGGTCGGCACGCGCCAGGGCGAGCCGCGCAACCAGGCGCCGTCCGGCATCCCGGAGCCGGTGTCGGAGAGGGCGCTGATTGAGGCGGGGCTGAATCCGAAGTACAACTTCGACAGTTTCGTGGTCGGCGCCAACTGCAGCTACTCCGCCGCCGTGGCGCGCGCCGTCGCGGAAAAGCCGGGCCGCATTTACAACCCGCTCTTCCTGCACGGCGCCACCGGACTCGGCAAGACGCATCTCATGCAGGCGATCGGCCAGGAGGTGCTCATGCGCAAAAAACGCGCCGTGGTGCGCTACGTCACCTCCGAGCAGTTCACCAACGAGTTTGTCGAGGCCATCAAGAAGCAGAACTTCACCCTCTTCCGCCAGAAATACCGCAAGGTGGACCTCCTGCTCATTGACGACGTGCATTTCTTCGGAGGCAAGGACAGCACGCAGGAGGAGTTCTTCCACACCTTCAACGAGCTGTTCAACAACGCGCGCCAGATCGTCCTGGCCAGCGACCGTCCGCCGGCGGAAATGAAGAATCTCGAAGCCCGTCTCGTGTCCCGTTTCGACTGGGGGCTGACCACGCAGATCCAGACACCGGATCTCGAGACGCGCACCGCCATCCTCCGGCACAAGGTGGCCGGCTTCAACGTGACACTGGCGCCCTGGATCATCGAGTTCATCGCCCAGCGCGTGCGCACCAACGTGCGCAAACTGGAGGGCGCCCTCATGCGCGTCGCTTCGCGCGTGTCTTTGGAAGGAGACATTCCAAACGAGGCCGCCCTCGCCGCCTTCCTCGACGACGTGATCGAGGACGAGCCGGCCAAGAGCGTCACCGTGGACCGGGTGCAGCGCGCGGTGGCCACACAGTATGACCTGCGTGTCAGCGATCTCACCGGCCCGCGCCGTCCGAAAAACATCGCCGAGGCGCGCCAGGTGGCGATGTATCTCACGCGCCAGATGGTCAAACTGCCGCTCATTCAAATTGGCGAGGAATTCGGCGGGCGCGACCACGGCACGGTCATTCATGCGTGCAAAGTCGTGTCAAAGCGCATGCACCAGAAGGATGACTTCCGCATCATGGTGGACCGCCTCAGCGCGAAGCTGCTGGAGGCGTGAGTTGAACACGAAGCGGGAAGCCGCGGATGTTGGTCCGCAGTTTTCCGGCAGTGGTGGTCGGGCATGAACCAAGGGGATTCAATAATTGCGGGCGTAACTCTGCGGGTCATTCATCGCGAGAGCGGCCTGGAGCGTCCTGCACCTGCATGGGGACCGCATGGTGCGGCGCGCCTTCGTCCCCGGCGGGCGCTCCACCCTCCAGCTCAAGGACGTGCGCCTCATCTGCGAGCTGGCGGAGTCCCTCGGCTTCTGCTCCCCCACTCTCGAAAACTGCCGCGCGCAGTGGGAGACCTTCGTCCATGAAAAAGGCGGCGGCGACCTGGACCACTCCGGTTTCTTCCGCATGTCTGAGTGAGCGTAGCCGCAGGCGCAAGCCCGTGGCCTCCGCGCCGTAGCTGCCGCCGCCTGTAGCTGCCGCCGCAAGGCGGTGGAGTGCGGAGGGAAGGGGACCCCACAGCTCGAGCGGGGCCTGAAAATCACCCGTTTGCGCAAGTGACTGACATTCAGTCGGGAAAATGCGCTCCCTGGCTCTCCAAAGCGTGTTTTTGAAGGTTGGAAGGCCATTTTTCATGCTTTGGAGGCGCGTCTCCACGCTTTGGTGACGCACCACCACGCCGTCCGAGAGACGCTGAGAAGTTCGGAGGCGCACCACCACGCCGTCCGAGAGACGCTGGGAAGTTTGGAGGCGCACCTCCACGCCGTCCGAGAGACGCCGGGAAGTTTGGAGGCGCACCTCCACGCCGTCCGAGAGACGCTGAGAAGTTCGGAGGCGCACCTCCACGCCGTCCGAGGGACGCCGGGAAGTTTGGAGGTTGACCTCCACGCCGTCCGAGAGACGCTGAGAAGTCTGAAAGTTCACCTCCGCGCCGTCCAAAATCCGCTGACCTGCCGTCTCCACCGCCTGCGGAGTCCTGATGACGGCGGCTCGGTCATGATTCCATATCCAAACAACCAGAGTCAGCCGCACGCTCATGATCGAGGCTCTCATTGAAATCTTCTTCGAGTTCGGTCTCCAGATCGTCATCGAGCTGTTCGCCGAATGGGGCACCCGCAGCACTGTCCGCCGGCGCGAGGGCGGCCCGCCTCCCGCCTGGCTGGCCGGTGCCGGTTACTTCGTCCTTGGCGGGCTTCTCGGCGGGGCCAGCCTGCTAGTTTTTCCCGCGCATTGGGTGACGGATCCCGGATTGCGCCTGGTGAACTTGCTTGTCACTCCGGTCATCGCCGGACTGCTCATGTCCGCCCTCGGCGCGTGGCGGCGCAGCCGGGGGCAGGAGCTGCTGCGGCTGGACAAGTTCACCCACGGCTGGCTGTTCGCCCTCGCCCTGGCGCTGGTGCGGCACTTCGGAGCGCGGGCCGCCTGAGGCCGCGGCTTTTTTTCTTGCAGGCCGGGGACGCGCGCATTTAGCCTCCGCCCATGCCGCGAAAATTCATCTTCCTGCTCGCTCTCGCCACCAGCATGACCGCCAGCGCGCAGGAGATGCGCGTCTTCACCAACAGCCAGGGGGTGGCCATCAAAGCCGCGCTGGTCAGCGTGGCCGGCGGCCAGGCCACCATCCGCCGCGAGGATGGCGCGCAATTCACCGTGGCCGTCACCGCCTTCAGCGCGGCGGACCAGGAATACATCCGCCAGTGGAAACCCGCCGCCGCGCCTTCCGCGCCGTCCGCGAGGCCCGCCGCGCCTGGGCCGAATGACACCCTGGACGCCGCCGCCCTCAACGCCCTGGCCGGTCATGAGCTTTTCGGCGACAGCCCGCTCTGGGACGCGCCGGCGGAGGACGCGGCGAAGCGCCTCGGACTCGACCGCGAATCGCAGACCTCCACGCAGAGCAGCTACCGCTCCTATCCGCCGGACGACTACCGCCTGTTTGGCGCGCGGCCCCATTCCGTGGCGCTCTATGCCGAGGAGGGCAAAACGGCCAGCCTCTCCCTCGTCTATGCCAACAAGGGCGACCTGTTCAGCGCGCGCGGCGGCAGCGAGGATCACTTCGACAAGGACACGCCCCCCGCCGAGGCTGCGAAGATCGTCAAAAAAGCCATGGACGCCGATTTGAAGGCCATCGCCGACACCCTCAGCGCCAAACTCGGCGAGCCGAAGAAAGAGCGCTTCGGCGAGGGCAAGGCCGGGCGCATGAACATGCAGCGCTGGGACTGGCGCGGCCACTCCATCCTGCTGGCCGAGGCCGAGGGCGAATATGTGGGAGTGCAGGTCGTGCCCGCCGCGTTCGCCGACGCGGGCGGCAAGTCCGTGCGTGTTTCCGACGCGGCCATCCGCGAGCGGGCAAAGGCCAACGTGCAGACCCGCCCGAACGGCGACGTGGTCATCCAGGACATCCCCATGGTGGACCAGGGGCCGAAAGGCTACTGCGTGCCCGCCACCGCCGAGCGCGCCATGCGCTACCTCGGCGTGGCCGCCGACATGTATGTGCTGGCCAACGCCGGCGAGACCGGCTACGGCGGCGGCACCAGTGTGGACAAGCTGCTGGAAGGCGTGGGCCGGCACATTCGCGCCAAAGGCCGCTCCTTTGACAGTTGGCAGGACACCCCGAAGCTGCGCGACCTGGCCAAGCACATAGACAAGGGCGTGCCCGTCATCTGGGCGCTGTTCAGCACCAAGGAGTTCAATGAAACCGCCAACCGCCGCACCAAGGAGCGCAAGGACGTGACCGAGTGGGCCGCCTGGAAGCAAAAGCTGGCCGCTGAAACCGCCGAGAACAAGCTCGTCAAAGACACCAGCACGGCTCATGTGGTGCTCATCATCGGCTACAACAAGGACACGGAGGAGATCGCCTTCAGCGACAGTTGGGGTGAGAACTATGTCGAGCGTTGGATCACCCTCAAAGAGGCCGCCCTCGTCTCCCAGGACCGCTGCTATGTCGTCGGCTTTTGAGTCCGCGATGGCTCCGCCGCCAGACAGGGTTTGCCATGCCGGAGGATGGACCTTATCGTCCAGGCCGCCCACCCGCGCATGAGACGCTTTTTTTCCTTCGGCAGACGCCCCTCCAACCCGCCCTCCGCCTCGGCGGGCGCGGCAGGCTGGCAGCCGGTGCAGACCTACCCCGCGCCGGTCGAACTCACGCGCATGATGCCGGACGGCTCGTGCGTGCTGGATGAGATGATCGGCATGGGCGGCATGGGCGCCGTGTATCGAGGCCGCCAGGTGCGGCTGGACAGGGCCGTGGCCGTGAAAATCCTGCACCGCTCCCACGGCGGCGAGTATGCGTATCCCGAGCGCTTCCAGCGCGAGGCGCAGGCCCTCGCGCGCATGAGCCACCCGAACATCGTCGCCGTGCATGACTTCGGCATGGTGGGGGACTACCTTTATTATGTGATGGAGTATCTGGACGGCACGGACCTGCACCGCCTGCTGGCCCAGGGGCGGCCACCCCTGGCGCAGACATTGCATGTCATCTCCAGCGTGTGCGACGCGCTGGACTACGCGCACAGCCAGGGCCTAGTGCATCGCGACATCAAGCCCGCGAACATCCTCATCGCCGCCGACGGCCGCGTGAAGGTGGCCGATTTCGGGCTGGCGAAGCGTTTTGATCAAAACGAGACGCTGCTCACCCGCACCAACATGACCCTCGGCACGCCGGACTACGCCGCGCCGGAGCAATACAACACGAGCACGCAGATAGACCACCGCGCCGACATCTACGCGCTGGGCGTGGTCTTTTACCAGATGCTCACCGGCCAGGTGCCGCGCGGCGCCTGGCAGCCGCCCTCCGTCCTGGCCGGCACCGACCCGCGCCTGGACGCCGTCATCGTGCGCGCGCTCATGCCGGACCGCCAGCAGCGCCATCCAAACGCCGCCGCGTTCAAAGCCGCCTTGCACGGCGCGCTCACCGTCCCCATCCAGGGCGCGCCCCCTGTCCCGCCGCCCGCGCCGGCCGGAGCGGGGCGCCTGCTGATCCTGGAGGATGACTCCCTGCTGCGCCAGATCATCGCCCGCCAGCTCCGCGCCGCCGGATTCGAGATCACCGAGACCGAAGATGGCGCGGACACCGTGCGCGCGTATGTGGACGCGCTGGTGGCGAAGCGGCCCTTCGATGCCGTGCTGCTCGATCTGAGCATCCCCCTGGGCATGGGCGGGGCGGAGGCCATGCGGCATCTGCTCCAGGCCGACCCCGGCGTGCGCGGCATCGTCTTCAGCGGCGACCGCGAGCATCCGGCGGTGCTCCAGCCTGCCGCCCACGGCTTTGCCGCCGCCCTGGCCAAACCCTGCGACAGCGAGACTCTCCACGCCACGGTGCGCCAGGTGCTGGGCCGGCCCCTGGCTGTGTAGGCGCGTCCGCTGGAATGCCCGCGCGGCGATTGGCGCGGCGTGGCCTTTCCTCTCAAGCCGCCCGCAAAAGCTCCGCGATGCCCGCCATCATGGCCGGGTCCATGGATGGCGCGCAATTCGCCACGCTGACCTCGTAGCCGCCCTGGGGGAAGGCCGCCGCGGTGGGAATGTACCACGGTCCGCCGTCCCCGTAAGCGGCGGTGGCGACAAAGCGCCCCTCCGCCAGCTCCTGCGCGCGCAGTTGATACTCCACGAAACTCTCCGCCGGCAGGTGCAGCAGCGTCACCGCGTTCACATGCAGCGCGCTCAAGACCAGAGGCACCCGTTTTTCCACCCGCCGGATCCAGGCCGCGCGCATGGCCGGGCGGATGCGGTTGGCCGGCGCGTTCTTTTCATTGCGGTAAAGCGCCGTCTCCGACTCCAGCGTGAAGGCCGGGTTCACCTCCGGCACGAACTCATGCGCGCGCCACGCCGCCGCGCGCACCGGCTCCGGCTTGAGTTCCCTCCCGGCCGCGGTCATGGCCTCGTAAACGCGCGCGGTGAGCGCCACGCGCGCCTCGGGGGAGCCGTCGTTGTATTTGCCCGCGCCGATGTTCCCCGCCGCGCCGGTGAAGTAGATGTGCGCGCAGCCGGGCTCCTCCGTTTGCAGGCGCTTGCGCGCCAGTCCGGGGAAGTCGCTGCTCACATGGCCCTTGCCGTAATGGCTCATCGGGTGGCAGGCGTAGTAGTGGCAGGCGGCCACCTTTTCCCCGCCGCTGTAAAAGGCCGCCGTGCGCAGCATGGGGTCAATCACCCCCTCCGGCAGCGCGATGAGCTCCGGGTCCCGGCATGAGCTGCCGCGCATCTTTGCCACCCGGCCGCTGGCATCAAGCAGCACGCGCCGGTTCCCGGCCACCTGGCTGACGCGCGCGGCGGCGCTGGCGATGTGCGTCAGCGGCCGCGCACGGGCCGCCGCCGCGCGCACCGCCTCCGCCCCGCGCCGCAGGCAGTCCTGGAAAAAAGCCCGGTCCATGTTGACCAGGCCGCCGCCCGCCTCGTCCAGCAGCCGCTGCGACTCCGGGCAGACAAAGGGCGCGTCGTGCTGGTGGACGCACTGCACGGCCACGCGCTCCGGCGTGGTGCCCGCCGCCTCCGCCAGCGCGCCGCGCCAGGCGATGTGCGCCTCGTTGAGAATGCCTGTCCAGTCCACCGCGCACACCACCACCGGTGCGCCAGCCCCCAGCAGCACGAAGCCGATGGCCTCCAGCGCGTCCTCAACATCCACCGCCGGGGTGATCCAGCCGCCGCACAGCGGATGTCCCGCCGGCGGTGTCACATCAAAGCGGAAAGGCGCGATGCGCAGCCCCTCCGGCGCGGCTGTGAGGCCGGGGGAGAAAAGCCCCGCGCCACTGGCGGCGCAGGCGTTTTGAAGCAGACGGCGGCGGGAGATGCGGCGGATCATGGCGGGATGGCTGTGGTTGGTGGCGCGAAGCTCAAAGACCGCGCCATCCCAAAACACGCCTCCAACCGCCCCTTTTTTCCAATGAACCCGCGCATGGATTGTCTGGCGCGCGCCTCCGCGCGCCGGGTTGCCGCCGCCGGCTTCCAATCGCAGCCTTCAAGCATGCCGAGCGTCAGCACGAATTGTGATTCCCATCCTGGAGTGTTGGAGTTGTGGAGTGATGAATTTCCAATGCTCCAGCACTCCATGACTCCAACTGCCGGTTTCACAATTTGTGGTGACGCGAGGCATAACACCGGCAAAACCATGACCGCGCCAGCCGGTGGCGCGCCGGATGAAAGGGCCGTTTTTTGCGGCGCGTTAGGGCTTGAGAAAGAGGGCATCCTGCCGCATAGGCGGCCCGCCATGAACGGGCGCATTCCAGTCATACTCAATCCGGCGGCGCGCAGCACCCAGGCGGCGGCGCGGGAGCAGGCCATCCGGTCCCTTCGGCCTGAGCCGGAGCTTTTCCTGACCTCGGCTCCTGGCGAGGCTGCGGAGATCGCGGAACGGCTGGCGCGCGCTGGCCGGCCTCTTATCGTGGCCGCAGGCGGGGATGGCACAATGAACGAGGTGCTCCAGGGCGTGTGCCGGGCCAATTCCGCGCTGCCCGCCGGCGCGAAGCACACGGCATTGGGCGTGCTGCCGCTGGGGACGATGAATGTGTTTGCCCTGGAACTTGGCCTGCCCTCCGCCGACATCGCCGCCTGCTGGCGGATGATCTCCGGCGGGCGCTTCAAGGAGGTGGACTTGTGGCTGGCCGGGGAGCATTATTTTGTGCAACTGGCGGGCGTTGGTTTCGACGCGGAAATCATCCAGGAGACGCCGTGGGAGCGGAAAAAAAAGTTTGGTCCGCTGAGCTATGTGATGTCCGCCATGCAGGTGCTCACGCGCAAGCCGCCGGTGCTCTCGGTGCATGTGGAGGGGCGTCCGCCGCTGCATGGCTCGGTGGTGCTCATCGGCGCGGGCAGGCATTACGGCGGGCCGGTGCCGGTGTTTCCCAAGGCGGACAACCAGGACGGGCTGCTGGATGTGCTCATTTTTCGCGGCCTGGGCGGCTGGGAGTTCGCGCAAATGCTGCGCGCCATCCTCACCGGCGGCTACGAACCCGCGGAGGACATTGACTATCTGCAACTGCGCGAGTTCACCGTGACCTCGGAGCCGGCCGCGCCAGTGGAGCTGGATGGGGAGCTTTCCTCCGGCATGACTCCGGTGACCTTCCGCCCGGCCGCCTTCAAGCTGCAGGTGGCGGTGTGAGTTCAGCCGCGCGTGATGAACTCGTCCATGTTCAGCAGGATGCGCGCGGTGGCGGTCCAGGCGGCGTTTTCCCGCGGCGGGATGTCCGCCGCGGGATGGAGGCTGACGGCGGCTTTGGCCTCGTCGGGACTTGCCTCGTAGTGGTAGCGGGACTCGGTGAGGAGTTTCTTCAACGCGGCGAGCTCGCGCGCTGACGGGGCGCGGTTGAGGCAGAGGCGGAAGGCGTGGGAGAGGCGTTCTTCATCGGATTCCAAACCGGGTGTGGAAAGCATGCGTTTCGCGAGCGCCTGCGCGGCCTCTGCATAGGTTTCGGCGTTGAGGGTGGTGAGGGCTTGCAGCGGGGTGTTGGAGACGGTGCGCTGGATGTTGGTGATGTTCGAGTCCGGGCAGTCAAAAGTCATCAGGTCCGGGTGCGGGGAGGTGCGCTTGAAAAAGGTGTACATGCCGCGCCGGTGGCGGTCCCCGCCTTTGCTGGTGGTCCACTTGAAGTTGTTGGCATAGCTGAGCGCGGCCACATCCTCGGGCATGGGCGGGAAGACGCTGGGGCCGCCGATCTTCGGGGACAGCAGGCCGGAGGCGGCAAGGTGGAGGTCGCGCACGATCTCGCCCTCGACGCGCAGGCGGTTCTGGCGCCACAGCAGGTGGTTGTTCGGGTCCAGCTCCTGAATGCGCGCGAGTTCGGCGGCGGGGCGCGCGGCTGCGCTGCTCTGGCGGTAAGTGGCGGACATGAGCACGGTCTTGAGAAATTGCTTCCGGCTCCAGCCGCGCTCCATGAATTCGGCGGCGAGCCAGTCGAGCAGCTCGGGGTGCGTGGGGCGCTCGCCGCGCACGCCGAAGTCGCCGGGTGTGTGGACGAGGCCGATGCCGAACAGGCGCGCCCAAATGTGGTTCACGGTGACACGCGGGGTGAGGGGATTTTCCCGGCTGACGAGCCAGCGGGCGAGGTCGAGACGGTTGGCGGCTTCGCGTTGTGCTCCTGGCTGGCTGGCCACGCCGAGCACGGCGGGCGTGACGGGTTCGGCGGGTTGGAGGAAATCACCACGGTGCAGCACATGGGACTGGCGCGGGTTGCCGGCGCGCTGGGCGATGACACGCACGTCCATGAGCGGGGGCTTGGGCAGCTTGTCCTGCGCGTTTCGCAGGGCGGCCGCTGCGGCGATGACATCGGCGTCGGTTTTTTCCAGCCAGTCATAGAGCGCCTGGATGACCACGGGATTCCGGCGGCGCGGCTCCTCGTTGAGAATGCGGATGACAGCGGCAGGGAGCAGAGTTTCCTCGGTCTCCTGGCTGGCGGCGAGGATGCGGAAACGGCCGAGGGTGTGCGTGGCGTCCTTGGCGTAGTTTTGATCGAGTTCGAGCGTGATCTCCGCGCCTTCTGGCACGGGATCGGCGAGGTGGAGCGTGAGCTTGTGCGGCTTGCCCGCGCCGCCGCTGACGGCCCAGCCGGTGTCGCCTTTGCCATCCACGGCGCCTGCCGCGCTGAAACTCTTTTGTTCGAAGCTGGCCTTCGGCGAATGCGCCACGAGGGTCTTGCCGGCGGCTGTCACGCGCACCTCGCTGAGCACGAAGTTGCCGCCGCTGCTGCGGCCGGGGCCTTGCTTGGGCAGTGTGTCGTGCGGCAGCACTTCGATCTGTAGGGAGGTGACCGCTTTGTCCGAAGGGGCCAGCCTCACCGTGTAGCGCTCGTCTTTGATCTGCTTGCCGCTGGCGAGCACGGAGCCGTCTTCGAGCGTCTCAAATTTCGCGCCGGCTTTGCTGTCCACTTTGGCGATTTTCACCGGCTCGTGCTGGAGCGCGGGTTTGCCGGCGCGCGCCTTCGTCAGCCGTGCCTGCATGGTTTTTTCCCATTCGGGCAGCTTCAAAGGCAGGGCGGCCTTGGCTTCGTCGAGCCGCTTTTGCAACGGGATGAGCTGGCGCGCGGCCTGGCCGTTTTTCTTTTCATACTCGGCCCATGCCTCGGGGGAAACGGGCGCCTGGCGGGTGACTTCGTCGCCATTGTCGAAGAAGGCGTAGAGCTGGTAATACTCCTGGATGGTGATCTGGTCATACTTGTGGGTATGGCAGCGCGCGCAGCCGACGGTGAGGCCGAGCCAGACGGTGCCGACGGTCTCGGCGCGGTCCATGCAGGCCTCCACTCGGAACTGCTCCTGGTCGGTGCCGCCCTCGGTGTTGGTGAGGGTCTGGCGGTTGAAGGCGGTGGCCACGAGCTGCTCGGCGGTGGCGTCGGGCAGGAGGTCGCCGGCGAGCTGCTCGATGGTGAACTGGTTAAAGGGCATGTCGTCGTTGATGGCGCGGATGACCCAGTCCCGGTAGCGCCAGGCATCCGGGCGCGGGCGGTCTTTTTCATAGCCGTCGCTGTCGGCGTAGCGGGCCATGTCGAGCCAATGCCTGCCCCAGCGCTCGCCGAAGTGCGGGCTCTGCAAAAGCTCGTCCACGAGCCGCTCGTAGGCGGCGTCGGTGAGACTTGACTGACTTGGTTGACAGTGGCGCTCAATCAAATCGAGCGAGGGCGGCAGGCCTGTGAGGTCCAGGGAAAGACGGCGCACGAGGGTGTGCGCGTCGGCCTCCGGTGAGGGCGTTAACCCGGCCTCGCGCAGTTTGGCGTGAACAAAAGCATCCACGGGGTGCGGCTTTTCGAGCTTCGGATTTCGAACTTCCGGCACTGCCGGCCTGACCACAGGCTTGTAAGCCCAATGCGCGTCGTATTTGGCCCCTGCGGCGATCCATTGCCGCAGCAGCTCGGTCTCGCGCTCGGTGACGGGTTTTTTGGCGCGCTGCTCGGGCGGCGGCATTTGCTCGTCGGGATCGGTGGTGGTCATGCGCTTGATGACGGCGCTCTGCCCGGGATTGCCGGGCACGATGGCGTGCGCGCCGCTTTTGAGGGCTTTGGTGGCGAGTTCGAAGGAGGTGAGTGTCAGGCCGCCCTTTGAGTCGTCAGGACCGTGGCAGAGCAGGCAGTGCTCGGCCAGGATGGGCTGGATGTCGCGCGCATAGTCCACCTCCGCCAGGGCAGGGGAGAGGGCGGCGCTGGCGAGGCAGAGCAGGGGGATGGACCGGGGGAAAGCCATGCCCCTTTAACGTCCGGGAACTGCGGGCTTTGTCGGCGTGAGGACGATCACTTCTTCTTCCCTTTGCCTTTGCCCTTGTCCCAAAACTCCTTCTCATCCTGCAGCGGCCCCGCCATGGGCGGGGTCTCGAAGAACCTTCCGTCGTCAATGAGGCGCGGGTCGCCGGTGCGTTGGAGCTCGTCGAGCAGGCGTTTTTCCATCTCCGCTTTGACGGCTGCGTAGGCGGGGTCGCCGGCGACGTTGGTGGTCTCGTGCGGGTCTTTTTTGAGGTCGTAGAGTTCGTATTTGGGGCGCTGCCCGTAGACCCACTGGTAATGCTTCGCCCATTCCGCCGAGTTGCGCGCGCCGATGAGCCAGGCCTTCGTCGGGCCGGCGTCCTCGTCGGGGTGGGTGACGCGCGTGGTCTGTGTGATCTCCTCGGCGGTGGGCTCGGTCTCGCCGGGGCGCAGGCCGTAGGGGTCGCCGAGCGGCCAGCGGTCGGGGCGGAAGTTGATGATGAAAAGATGATCGTGCGTGGTGAGCGCGCGCTGCGGATAGGGCGTGTAGTCGGCGCGGGCGACTTCGACATGGCGCTCGCGGCCGGTGACGACCCAGGTGCGTCGCGGGTCCACGAGGCCGGTTTTGTCGGATTTCAAAACGGGCCAGAGGCTGCGCCCGGTCATGACTTCCGGCACGGCCACGCCGCCGGCTTCGAGGAAGGTGGGGGCGAGGTCGGTGAGGTTGACGAAGTCATCCACGACGCGGCCGCCTTTGACTCCCGGGCCGGTGATGGAGAGGGAGACGCCGGTGCCGAAGCCGTAGAGGTTGCACTTGCCGTGGGGGAAGCCGGGGGCGCCGTGGTCGCCGCTGATGACGATGAGGGTGTTGTCGAGTTCCCCGGCTTTTTCGACGGCTTCGATGAGCAGACCGATGGCGTGGTCCCAGGCGGCGATCTCGCCGAAGTAGTCGGCGAGGTCCTCGCGCACCTCGGGCACGTCGGGGAGGAAGGCGGGCATTTTGCCTTTGAGGCCGCCGGGGTTGATGCCCCAGAGGGCTTTGCCGCTGCCTTTGATCCAGGTGCGGTGGACGTTGGTGGGTCCGAACCAGTAGCAGAAGGGTTTGCCCGCCTCGCGCGCGGCGAGGAAGTCGCGGAAGTTGCCGCGCACCTCGTCGTAGAGCACTTCTTTGGCGGCCTGGAGGTCCATGCCTTCGGCGACCATCTTCGTCACATTCTGGGAGAACTGGTTGAACTTGCCGCCCGCCTTTTGATACGAGTGCGCCTGCTGGCCGTAGGGCGCGTCCGCCGGTGTGCCGGGACTCCAGACTTTGTAGGTCTTGCCGATGTGGTAGCCGGAGTCTTTGAGCAGGAGCGGGTAGGCGGGGATTTGGTCGTCCCAGACCGCGCCGCGCAGGATGGCGCCGCGTCCGGTGCGCCAGAAGTACTGGCCGGAGAGCAGGGAGCTGCGGCAGGGCGTGCAGGAGGGGGCGTTGACGTGGGCGTTGCGGAAGAGCACGCCTTTTTTCGCGATCCTGTCGAAGTTTGGCGTGCGCACCACGTCGTTGATGCCGCCGGGGCCGTTGGCTTCGGCATAGATGCTGGCGTAGCGGCCCCAGTCGTCGGCGAAAAGGAAGAGGATGTTCGGCCGGTCCGCGGCGCGCAGGTTCAGGCAAAAAAGGAGGGTGAATGCAAGGGCGAGGGCGGTCTTCATGGTCGGGGCAGGGGAACGCGCCGCGCATGGCGGGCTTTCGGGAATGTCGCCCGGCCCGGTTCAGCCCAGGATCTCTTTCACCACATGGCCGTGCACATCGGTGAGGCGGAAGTCGCGCCCGGCGTGGCGGAAGGTGAGCTTTTCGTGGTCGAGACCGAGCAGGTGCAGGATGGTGGCGTGCAGGTCGTGCATGTGGACTTTGCCATCCACGGCCTGGAAGCCGATGTCGTCCGTGGCGCCGTGCGCGTGCCCTGCCTTGACGCCGCCGCCGGCCAGCCAGACGGTGAAGCCGCCGGGGTTGTGGTCGCGCCCGGTGCCGTTGCTCTGCGAGTAGGGTGTGCGGCCGAATTCGCCGCCCCACCAGACGAGGGTGTCCTCCAGCAGGCCGCGCTGTTTGAGGTCGGTGAGCAGGCCGGCGACGGGCTTGTCCACGGCGGCGGCGTGGTCGGCGTGCTTGGGCATGTTGCTGTGCTGGTCCCAGGCGGGGTTGTTGGAGTTGTCGCCGTAGTTGACCTGGATGTAGCGCACGCCCTGCTCGGCGAGGCGGCGGGCCATGAGGCACTGGCGGCCGTAGTTGTCGGTGGCTTTTTCGCCGATGCCGTAGAGTTTCAAGGTGGCCTCGGACTCCCGCGCGAGGTCGAGCGCGTCCGGCGCGCGCTGCTGCATGCGCCAGGCCAGCTCGTAGCTCTCGATGACGGCCTCGATCTCGGTGTCGCCGGGGCGCGCCTGGCGGGCGTTGAGCGCGCCGAGCAGCTCGTACTGCCGCCTTTGCTGCTCCGGTGTCCAGGCCGCGTTGGCGATGTTTTTGATGCCGGAGTCCGCCGCCGGGATGCCGCTGCGGCCGATGGGCGTGCCCTGGTAAACCGCGGGCAGGAAGGCGTTGCCGTAATTGCGCGGGCCGCCGTTGCCCAGGCTGGGGCTGATGGTGAGAAAGCCGGGCAGGTTTTCATTTTCCGAGCCCAGCCCGTACATCACCCACGCGCCCATGCTGGGGCGGATGAAGCTGGTGGTGCCGGTGTGGAGGAAAAGGGTGGCCGGCCCGTGCGCCACGCCCTCGGTGTGCATGCCGTGGAGGAAGCACATGTCGTCCACATGCCGGTTCATGTGCGGGAAAAGGCCGGAGGCCCAGCGCCCGCTCCCGCCGTGCCGGGCGTAGTCCCACAGCGGCTTCATGAGATTCTGCGGGGCGCCCCTGCCGGTCTTGGCGACGGTGCGCGGATCGGCGAGATCGAGCGTCTTTTCATGGTCGCGAATGAGCCGCGGCTTGTAGTCAAAGGAGTCCACATGGCTCACCCCGCCCTGCATGAAGAGAAAAATGACACGCTTCGCCCTCGGTGTGACGTGCGGCTGCAGGCGCGCGAACGGGGATGAACCGCCGGCCATTGCAGAGGCGGCCAGCCAGCCGAAACCGCAGCCGGTGGTTTGCAGGAAAGTGCGTCGGGAAGCGTGCATGACGCCTTAAACGCGCGCACGGCAGGGCGTTTTTGCCTGCGATGGGCAAGTTTTGCACAAAAATCCGGCTAGAGGCGGGAGGGCTGGGCAAACTTTATGGTTAATATGAAAGATGCTATCTGTTTTCTTTTGGCATGATAATTCAGGCAAAAACGACCAAAATAACGATGATTTTGGTCGTTTTTGCCTTCAAAAGGATGGTTTTGACGGCTGTCTTGATCCTTTTGACGGCCGGAAGGATGCTTTCGGCGGTCATCTTCATACAGACAGCCTTCGAACAGATGCTTTTGGCGGCCGGAATCATGCTTTTTGCCGCTGTTTGAATGAAGACGATGCCCGGCTTGGTGCTTCCGAGGGCTGTCTGTGGCAGTATGGCTTTTGTTTGGACCGGCAGGCTGGCTCCGGTCTGGATTTTATTCGCCGCTTGCGGGGGCTGTCTCGGCAAGGGCGGACTCTTTGCCGCGCCAGTCGCAGGCTTGGCATTTCCAGCGTGGCCAGAGCAGGGGCAGGGGAATGCCGATGAGGGCGGTGACAAAGAAAAAGCTTTTGCCATCTGGATCGGGCGCCACTTCCCTGGAACCGCAGGCTGGGCAGTGAAAGCAGCCCGCCTCCTCGTCCAGCTCGGTGTCGGAGAGGTCCAGCTCGGAAGCCAGGCAGGCGCGCGCCGCCGCCTCATCCTCCTGGGCCACCAGCAGTCTGACACCGCCGATGGCGTTGGAGAGGTACCAATGCCACTGGATGACATTTTCATCGGCCACATGCGCCTCAATGCCCTGGCCCTCCAGCTTGATGCGCGCCAGGTGGGCCTGCTCGGGGAGGGAGTATTTGGCGATGGTGATCATGATGAATCCGCTGTGGAGCGTGCCCGCCCGTTGGATCCGGCGGAAGTGTCCGCGTCCTGCGGCGCGCGGCGGCTGTGTTTGCGCACCATGCCCATTTCCTTGAGCTTCCGCTGGAGGGTGCGGCGGCTGATGTTGAGCAGGGCGGCGGCATCGCTGCGGTTGCCGCCGCAGCGCTCCACGGCCTGGAGGATGAGGTGCCTCTCCATCTCATGCACGTCGAGTTCGGCCTTGGGCGGCGCGGCGCTCTCCGCCTGCGCCGGCTGGGGCTGGGAGGAGGGCGGCACGCGCCAGCCGAGCCCGCCGGGTTTCGAGAGGTAGGCGGGCAGGTGCCTGGCCATGACGCGGGTGCTGTTGCTCATGACGACGCCGTGCTCGATGGCGGCGCGCAGCTCGCGCACGTTGCCGGGCCAGTCGTAGCTCATGAGCGCGGGCAGGGCGTCCTCGCCGAGGGGCTTGAAGGGTTTGCCGTTGGCGGCGGACAGTTCTTTGAGAAAATGCCCGGCCAGCACGGGGATGTCGCCTTTGCGCGCGCGCAGCGGCGGCATTTGGAGGGTGACGACGCGCAGCCGCCAGTAGAGGTCCTCGCGGAATTTGCCCTCTTCGACCCTTTTGCCGAGGTCGCGGTTGGTGGCGGCGATGACGCGCACGTTGATCTTGACGGGCTTGGCGCTGCCGACGCGCTCGATGGTCTGCTCGCCGAGGGCGCGCAGCAGCTTCACCTGCGTGGAGGCGTCTATCTCGCCGATTTCGTCGAGGAAAAGCGTGCCGCCGTCCGCCAGCTCGAAGCGCCCGATGCGCCGCTCCTGCGCGCCGGTGAAGGCGCCCTTCTCATGGCCGAAGAGCTCGCTTTCCAGGATCTGCGGCGAGAGCGCGGCGCAATGCACGGTGACGAGTTTCGCCGCCGGTCTGCCGCTGAGATGGTGGATGGCGCGGGCGGCGAGTTCCTTGCCGGTGCCGCTTTCCCCCTCGATGAGCACGGTGGCGCGTGTGGGCGCCACCTGCTGGATGGTTTCGAGCACGGGCTTGAGCGCGTCGGATTTGCCGATGATGCCCTCGATGGAGAATTTCTGCCCGACCTGCTGCTTGAGCGCGGTGTTTTCCTTTTCGAGGTGGCGGCTGCGCAGGGCGCGTTTGATGATCAGTTCCACCTCGTCGAGATTCAGCGGCTTGGTGACGAAATGGTAGGCCCCGCGCCGCATCGCCTCCACCGCCGTGTCCACGCTGCCGTAGGCGGTCATCATGATGCAGACCGGCGGGTGCGGCAGCGCCAGGGCTTCCTCCAGCAGCCTCATGCCGTCGTCCTCGCCGAGGCGCAGGTCGGTGAGCATCACGTCAATCTGGTCATGGCGCAGATGCTCCAATGCCTCGGCTGCGTTGGCGGCCGCATAGCAGTCGAAGTCGTCCTCCAGTGACAGCCGCAGCCCGTCGCGGGTGTGCTTTTCATCATCCACAATGAGGACAGAGGCGGGGTTGGTCATGGTGCTGCCGCATCTTGGACAAGGCGCTGAAAAAGTCAAAACGTCTCACTTTTCCATCTGAAAGCCTGCCTGTGTCAGCCGCGTATGTGGCCCGTGCTCACTCTCTCCGGCAATTCCCACGGCAAACTCTGCGACGGCATGGCCCGTCGTGATTTCCTGCGCATCGGCGGCCTCGCCATGGGCGGCCTCACGCTGCCCGACCTCCTCAAAGCCGAGGCTGAGGCGAAAACGGGACGAAGCTACAAGTCCATCATCATGATCTACCTCTGCGGCGCGCCGCCGCACCAGGACATGTGGGATCTGAAAATGGACGCGCCGCTGGAAATCCGCGGCCCCTACAAGCCCATCTCCACGAACGTGCCCGGCATCCAAATCTCCGAGCACGCGCCGCGCCTGGCGAGGATGATGGACAAGCTGGTGCCCATCCGCAGCATGTGGGGCTCCCCCACCGGCGCGCACGACTCCTTCATCTGCTACACCGGCCGCGCGCCGAACCCCGCCGGCGGAGCCGCGCCCACTGGCGCGCAGTCGGACCATCCTTCCTTCGGCTCTGTCATCTCCTCTTTGCAAGGCCAGGCCGACCCCGCCATCCCCGCCTTTGTCGGACTCGCGCCCAAAGCCGGCCATCCGCCTTACGGCTCGCCGGGGCATCCGGGTTACATGGGGCCCGCGCATTCCGCCTTCCGTCCGAACGGCGCGGGAGTGGAGGATTTGAAGCTGAACAATGTCTCCGTCGCCCGCCTGGACGACCGCCGCTCGCTGCTCGAAGGCTTCGATCAATTCCGCCGCGATGTGGACCACAGCGGCCTGGTGGAGAGCATGGACTCTTTCAATCAACAAGCCTTCAACGTGCTGACATCCAGCAAGCTGCTCGACGCCCTCGACCTGGAAAAAGAATCGCCAAAAACCCGCGAACGCTACGGCAAGGGCGACCCGAAAAACTACGGCGACGGCGCGCCGCTGAACCTGGAGCACTTCCTCATGGCCCGCCGCCTCGTCGAGGCCGGCGCGCGCGTGGTGACGCTGAACTTCGGGCGCTGGGACTTCCACGACAACAACTACCCGCAACTGCTGCGCCACCTGCCCTTGTTCGATCAAGGCATGAGCGCGCTGGTGCAGGATCTGCATGATCGCGGTCTCGACAAGGACGTGGCGGTCGTGGCCTGGGGCGAGTTTGGCCGCACCCCCACCCTCAACGCCCAGGGCGGGCGCGACCACTGGCCGCGCGTGGGCGGTGCGTTGCTGGCGGGAGGCGGTTTCCAGACCGGCCAGGTCATCGGCGCCACCGACCGCCTCGCGGGCGAGCCCACCGAGCGCCCTGTGCATTTCGGCGAGGTCTTCGCCAGCCTTTACCAGTTCATGGGCATTGACCCGCACAAAACCACCGTCAACGACCTCACCGGCCGCCCGCAATACCTCGTGGACGGCTGGCAGGCCATGCCGGAGCTGATTTGAATCATGCCCCTCCCGCACCCAGCGCATCCGCTCAGCCGCCGAGAGATTCTCCAGGCGGGGGCGGTGGGTCTCCTGGGGCTGGGCATGAACCACCTCACGGGTTTGCGCGCCCTGGCCGCTCCAGGCGCCGCGCCGCAGCCGCGCGCGAAATCCGTCATCTACATCTTCCTCTCCGGCGGATTGGCGCAGCATGAGAGCTTCGACATGAAGCCCGACGCGCCCATGGAAGTGCGCGGCGAGTTCAAGCCCATCCGCACCCGCACGCCCGGCACCCACATCTGCGAGCACCTGCCGAAGCTGGCGCGCATTTCGGAAAAGTGGTCGCTCGTCCGATCTCTCACCCACGGAAACAGCGAGCACTCCCAGGGCCATCACGTCATGCTCACAGGCCGCAGCGATGTGCCGCCGGACTTTGACCCGACCAAGCCGAAAAAGTCCGACCACCCCAGCATGGCCGCCCTCGCCAGCGCCCTGCTGCCGCGGCGCAAGGACAACCTGCCGCCCTCCATCGTCCTGCCTGACAAAATCGTCCACCGCACCGGACGCACTCTGGCAGGCCAGTTCGCCGGCACGCTCGGCTCCCAGCACGATCCCTGGTTTCTGGAGATGGCGCCCTACCATCCCAACCACTACGGCGCCTATCCCGGCTACCTTTTCCATCACGAGCGCGGCGCCGAGACCGACGACACACTAACCTTCCGCGCCCCGCATCTTTCCCTGCCGCAGGGCCTCTCGCTGGACCGCGTGCTCGACCGCGTCTCACTGCGCGACTCTCTGGAAACGCAGACAGAAAACCTTGCAGCCCTTGCAGGCGATCCCGCTTTCGACACCTACCGCGAAGCCGCCGTCTCCCTGCTCGGCAACCGCCAGGTCCACGACGCCTTCAGCCTCGACAAAGTGCCGCCCGAAAAGCTGGACCGTTACGGCAGGCACAGCTTCGGCTGGTCCCTGCTCATGGCGAGGCGGCTCATCGAAAGTGGCGTGCGCATGGTGCAGGTGAACCTCGGCAACAACGAAAGCTGGGACACCCACCAGGCCGCCTGGCGCAACCTCAAAGACTACCTGCTGCCGCCCATGGACCAGGCCGTGAGCGCGCTCATCGAGGACCTCGACGCCAGCGGCCTGCTGGATGACACGCTCATTGTCATGGGCAGCGAGTTTGGCCGCACGCCGAAGATTTCCAAAATCACCGCCACCGCCCTGCCCGGACGCGACCACTGGGGCCATGTGCAAAGCGTGCTCCTCGCCGGTGGCGGCATCCAAGGCGGGCGCGTCATCGGCAGCAGCGACAAAATCGGCGGCTACCCCGCCAGCGAAGCGCAGACGCCCGAAAACCTCGCCGCCACCATCTACGAAGCCCTCGGCCTGCCGCGCGAGATCATGTGGCACGACTTCACCAGCCGCCCGCACCCGCTCTACATGGGGTCGCCGATTTCCGGCCTGATGTGATTTCTCGCCGCGGCAAGAGGTCTCATGGGCACCGCGTATTCTGCCAACCACCTCCCGGCCATGCTTTCCATCCCAGGCTCCTCCCATCGCGGTTTTTGCGACGGCAAAACGCGGCGCGATTTCCTCAAGATCGGCGGTCTCGCCATGGGCGGGCTTTCCCTGCCGGAGCTGCTGCGCGCCGAGGCCTCTCAAAATCAAAAGCCCGGGCACAAGGCCGTCATCATGGTCTTCCTGCCCGGCGGCCCCTCGCACCAGGACATTTTTGACTTGAAGCCGCACGCGCCCTCGGAGATTCGCGGCGAGTTCAAGCCCATAGGCACCAATGTGGACGGCATTCAAATATGCGAGCACCTGCCGCGTCTGGCGCGCATGATGGACCGCTGCACGATCATCCGCTCCATGGCCGACTGCGACAGCAGCCACGACGCCTTTCAGTGCCTCACCGGGCGCAGCGCGCGCCAGCAGCCGCCCGGAGGCTGGCCCGCCTTCGGCTCCATCGTCTCCCGCCTGCAAGGCACCGTGGACAAAGCCATGCCGCCCTTTGTCGGCCTCTCGCCGAAAATGGGCCACATGCCCTGGGCGCGCAATGGCGAGCCGGGTTACCTCGGCGTGGCGCACGCGCCCTTCGAGCCGAACCGCGGCGGCGGCACCGATGACATGACGCTGCGCGGCATGACACTCGACCGCCTGCATGACCGCGCCGGTTTGCTCAAGAGCTTCGACCAACTGCGCCGCGACCTCGACGCCTCCGGTCTCATGGAGGGCATGGACGCCTTCAACGAGCAGGCGCTCGGCGTGCTCACCAGCCCGAAGCTGCTGCAAGCGCTCGACCTCACCCGCGAGGACAGCCGCATCACCGAACGCTACGGCAAAGGCGAGAACAAAAACCGCGACGACGGCGGCCCGCGCCTCACCGACCACTTCCTCGCCGCCCGCCGTCTCGTCGAGGCCGGCGCGCGTGTCGTCACCCTCGGCTTCAGCCGCTGGGACTATCACAGCAACAACTTCGGCCAGCTCCGCGAGGACCTGCCCCTGCTCGACAGCGCCCTCAGCGCCCTGCTCACCGACCTGCGGGAGCGCGGCATGGACAAGGACGTGGCCGTGGTCGTGTGGGGCGAGTTTGGCCGCACCCCGGTCATCAATGCCCAGGGCGGGCGCGACCACTGGCCGCGCGTCTCCTGCGCCATGCTCGCCGGCGGCGCCTTCCGCCACGGCCAGGTCATCGGCGCCACCGACAAAGTGGCCGGCGAGGCCACCGAGCGCCCCGTGGCTTTTGGCGAGGTCTTCGCCACGCTCTATCACCACCTCGGCATTGATGTGGGCAAAGTCACCCTCAATGACTTCAGCGGCCGCCCGCAATACCTCATCGAAGGCGCGCACCAGCCGCTTGCCGAGTTGATGTGAGATGCAGGCTTCGTTCGATGGCTTCTGTCATCAGCTTGTTCACTTGAAATGGGTCTTGCGACAAGCTCGATCATCAAGTATAAGACAAAGTGATTTAAACCCGGATACCGAAGTTAGGCGGCGTTTTTGAGGTTGTTTAGAGACGGAGCGGCCACCTCAGGTTCCAACTTCGGCGAAGTTCGTTTTCGCCAAGCCAAGAGCTTGTCGATCAAGGGCTGGTGCTTCTTCGTGCCACCCCAGCTTTGCGCGATGTAGAGCACCGGCTGACGTCCCCGTCTGCCCAGGATAGCTCCACCGATGAACACCGCGCTGCGCAGTGTCGCGGGGCGTTGATAGTGCTTTTCGCTGCGCGTGCCGGTGGCTTGTTGGTAGAGGCTCAGGAGGTTGAACGCGAAGATCACGCTCAAAAACGCCGCTTCCGTGGCGTAACTGCCGCATGCAAAAGCCGTCGGCAGCCAGGTCGTGAATTGCCTCAAGAACAAAGAGAGCGATGTGAAATTAAATGATTGCGTTTATGATATAACGAAATTTAACAATTGCATGAAAAATGCATGTTCTTCGGGTGAAACTGGAGTATATTATTCACTATTCAGCAATTGTTGGCATTGGCGTGAAAAAGCCATTTCCAAATGCATGAAAGAATAAAAAAGACAACCAAATAAAAAAATGACGAATTTTTATCATTTAATATCGTTGCTTCAACTGGCTGTGTTAGCTTCATGTTGTTCCAACAACAATATTACGAGCATTGGAAGTTGTCAAAAAATTGGAAATTGCAAGTTCGGTTATAATGAATTTATATTCCATGAGCCTAGCAATGTGTTTGCAAAACAAATTGTTATAGTGACAGAGAAAACAACGGAAAGACCGAATATAAGCCACATGGCATACATTGACACTCATGGAAATTTCCGCAAAATGACATCAGGTGATGAAATACAGAAAACAAATTGGATTTCAAAAAATAATAACCTAACAAAAATGGCATGGGTATGGAAAGGTCAAGTTTCGGAAGATTTTACCACGAGTAATGCATCGTCTAAGTTAATAATTAGATCACACAGTAAAATGCAATTTGATATCTACTTGTTTTATTTCAAGTCCTTGCGTCAGATTCCGTTTGGAGTACGCTTGTTTCCGCATTAGACAATGATGCAACCAACTGCAACACGAAGCATATCCCGTTTGAAAGTCGCACCCGCGCCAGATCTTCGCTACTTCACGGTCCGCAACGACGGCGGATCGGCTTTCCCTTACATTCCGAACGCTCCAATGCAAGGGCCACCAATATCCAGCAATAGTCCCCGGCAACCTCGGACGTGCGTCGAAATCACTTACCCGCAGCCCGCAGCGCGGCTCAGTTACCGCAAGCCTGCAGGCACGCCCGTGGGCGACGCTGGCGACCCCTACAACGGCTACGACCGCTTTGGCCGCACCGCCGACATGCGCTGGCTGCACGGGGAGGGGGAAGGCGGCGTGCTCGACCGCATTCAATACGGCTACGACCGCGCCGGCAACCGCCTGTGGCGGCGCAATCTGGCGGCGGTCTCCGGCGGGCAGGACCAGGCCTGGGTTTACGACGG
The DNA here is from genome assembly GCA_002343505.1 of Verrucomicrobiaceae bacterium UBA2429. Classification (GTDB taxonomy): domain Bacteria; phylum Verrucomicrobiota; class Verrucomicrobiia; order Verrucomicrobiales; family Verrucomicrobiaceae; genus Prosthecobacter. The sequence continues at coordinate 38,495 of DDQZ01000014.1, forward strand.
TCTGCACCAGGTGCAAAGCTCCGCGCTGGGCACGCTGAACCTCAACCAGAGCGCCATCGGCGGCATCCCCGCGCGGGCGGAGGACTGGGAGTACGACCCGGCGGGCAACTGGCGGCGCTGGCGGCAGGCGGCGGAGGGCGTGCCGCTGCTGGAACAAAGCCGCGTGCATAACCGTGACAACCAGATCACGCAGATCCAGGGCTCGTGCGAGGGCATCGCCCATGACCTGGCGGGCAACACGGTGCTCATCCCGCCGGACGCGGAGGGCATGTGGAGCTGCCCGCAGCAGTTGGTGTGGGACGCGTGGAACCGGCTGGTGGCCGTGCGCGGGCAGGAGGGCCAGCCGCTGGCCCTGCACGCCTACGACGGGCTGTTCCGCCGGATCATGAAGCTGACAGTGGAGGAAATCCGCCACTACTATTACAACGACCAGTGGAAGTGCGTGGAGGAGCGCGCGGCCGAGCCGCCGCCGGGTTCCTCGTCCAGTTCATCGGCCTGGCCGTACTCGTCGCTCTCGCAGAGTTCCTGGTCGTCATTCATTTCGTGGTCGTATTCCTCGCGCTCGTCCATCACGCCGCCGCCGCCGTCCTCGTCGTCCTTCGGCCCGCGGTCATCATCCATAGCCCCCATTTTCTCCTCCAGCATATCCTCCAGCAGCGAGGAGCAGCAGGGCATGATGGGTCTGATGGGCGGTGGTGAGGAAGGCGGGGAAGGTGGGGGTTTCGGGGAGTTTGGCGCGCTGCTGCTGGAGCAGGAGGGCGGCGCGCAGGGCCTGCTGCAGGGGGCGGGCGCGCTGGAGGCGCGGGTGGTGTGCCAGTATGTGTGGGGCGCGCGCCCCGGGCACCGGGACGAACTGATCCTGCGCGACCGTGTGACGACACCCGCCAGCAGTGAGAGCAGCTCCGGCCCGCCGGAGTTCGACGAGCGGCTCTGGTGCCTGATGGACTACTACGACCCGACCGCCATCGTGGACAACGCGGGCGCGGTGGTGGAGCGCTACAGGTTCAGCGCGTTCGGCCGGCGCGCCGTGCTGGCCTCCGATTTCAGCGGGCGCGCCGAGACGTGGCACGCCTGGGACTTCGCGTTCAAAGGCCAGTTCCTGGACCTCGACACCGGCTACTACAACTACGGCTACCGGTATTACTCGCCGGAGCTGGGCAGGTGGCTGAGCAGGGACCCCGTTGGGGAGGAGGGCGGGGTGAATTTGTATATCATAACAGGTAACAATCCATTAAATGATCTGGATGTTTTTGGCTTGGTTCCTACCTTATCAGGTGACATAATTTCTGGTCCCAGTGAAAGTATGTGCGGATACGCAAAAGTTGTCAGACGCTGGCAACTTTCAGAAGCCACAATGCTAGGAGGCTATGTGATACAAAAAGTTTCATTTCAAAATAATGAGACGAAATGCGATGGCTCTGATTCTAGCGTTGGAAGATATAAAAATGGATTCCATTACACCGAAGCATGGAGCATTTTTAGAAATAATAGAACGAATACAGCACTGTCGAATGACACATTTTCCATAGCCTTTCCAATCGGAGGGGAATGTACACGAGGAACGGCGTCAATTGAAGGCACTGCCCAGTATTTCGACGGTCATCTGACATTGCCAGCTTACTTTAGTCCAGGAAATGTCCTGGAGGCTCGTTCTTTGCCATCCGCGATAGGTCATCGTTCACCATTCAACTCTGGTGGTAGTAATGTAATACATTTCAGGCTCTCAGTTCGTTGGAATTGTTGCAAAAACAGTGACATGACTAACCCTGCAACTGATTGCTGTTATAGAAAAACAAGAATACTCGAACCGCAGTAGCATATGAAAAAGATTTTATTCATCGCTCTCATGTTGATGCATTCATTTATGGAATGCAGCGCCGATTCCAAGAAACTTGATAAGTTAATCGAACTAGTTAATGACACAGGCATTTCGATTGAATATCGCAGAGCACATTTGATAAATGTCTTCCATGATCACATGGAAGCAGGCACCTCCATGAATCTTGTATTTGCGACTCTTGGAAGAATAAAAGCAATAAAGTCAAGTAATTGCATGACTCTTGGAATGTTTGCTGGAGCTTGGCCATTCCATGAGAGGAAATCAAAAAAAATTGTCAACGGAAGCCTTGATTGCATTATGGTAGCTATAACAATTCCGTGGGCGCTGGAAAGCCAAGACACGTTATGGATATTAATGTCGAAAACACATGCGAAAATGGAATTTAAAAAAGACTATGATTACGAAGCGATTTTCAATGGGGATGCTGGCGGGCAATTGGCTAAACATCAACTAGTTGCGGCAACAATCACTGATTCTGCTGGGGTTGCAACATTTCTCCAGCCTCCATAAATTCTATGCGACTGTTCTATCGAATGCTCTTGACTCGCTTTTTTGTGATTGAAAAAAATTACAAGAAAAAATGCGTGTTTCAAAGTTATTTAAATAGCACTGCAAGTCTATGACGGGCTGTTCCGCTGGATCATGAAGCTGTGTCCTCTCACTTGATGGCCGCGCCAACTTTTTTCTCCTCACGCTTCTCCAGCCATGACGAGTCAAATCCTGGAAATACCAAGGGCGTTGTGGCGCTCGCAGGCTTCGATTCATGAGGAGCGGCGCAGATATTGCAAGATCTCGGCAAAGCCCGATGCCGCCCGAAATCTGCCCTCGAACCGGTCGCTCAGTTATTTCCGTGGCAAGAAAATCCTGCTTTGGACGCGCAAGCCGGGGCTGGGTGACATGGTGATGAACGCGATGTGCTGTGACATCCTGCGCCGGCAGCATGGGCTGGATGTCTGGTATGGCTGCCGCCACAATCCTCATGACCGGGATTTTCCGAAAATTCTCAAAGGCATCCCTTGCTACCGCTACCAGCCCGACTTGCGCGAGCACCCGCTGCCCGAGCAGCCCGTGCCAAGGGGCTATGAGGGCGGCGTGGATCATCAGGGCGGGAGGCATCCTTTCGATTTCATTCTGGATTTTCGGTATCACATGCACCGCCAGGTCAACACCCTGTTCCAATGCCTGGAGGAGTTCGGGGTTGGGCAGATGCGGGTGCCGTATCAAGGGCTGCCGGTGCGCGGGCTGCCCGCCGCAGCCAGGCCCTATGATGTGGTGCTGTGCACCAACTGCGGCGGGTGGAAGCCGGTGCGCGCTTACCGGCGCGGGGATGAGCTTGCGGAGCTGCTCCGGCAGCGCGGTTACACGGTGCTGAATCTCTCCGAAGGCGGGGTGCAGAAACGGCTGAGGCTGGCGGACCTGCTGGCACAGGTGAAGGCGGCAAAGCTGTACATCGGCGTGGAGACCGGTCCCACGCACCTGGTTTCCGGGGTGCATCGCAAGGCATTGATCCTGCAGTCGGGCATTCATCCCTCCGCATTCTGGAATGTGTACGACCGCACTTTTGTCATTGAGAAGTCATGGAACTGCGGAGGACGCAAATGCCGTGTGCGGCGGCATGAGGAGTGCGTGATGGAGGAGGGTGTGTGCATGGACCGCCTTGCTCCGGCGGACATCGCTGATGTGGCAGACCAACTCATCCGCCAGCCATGAGCTTTGAAACCTCCAAATGCACCGCGCGCAGAATGGCCCAGGGCCATTTGCAAAAGCTGACCGGGACCGGGCTGGACATCGGCGCGGGGGATGATCCCTTCCGTCCGCTGTCGGGCGTCTGCCGGGCCTGGGACCCTAAACACGAGGATGGAGACGCCGCCGAGCTGGCGGGAGTGGCAAACGCCTCCATGGATTATGTGTACGCCTCCCATTGTCTCGAGCATCTGGAGAATCCGGCGGCTGCTCTGAAAAGATGGGCGGAGGTGATCAAGGCGGGCGGCTACCTGTATGTGGCGGTGCCTGATTTTGAGCTTTATGAGGGAGGGCAAGCCATCCGCAACCGGTTTCACAAGACGGCGTTTTCCCTGGACCGTCCATCGGACATGACGGTGCCGCTTTACAATGTGATCGAGCTGCTGGGCAGCACCCTGGCGGGCGGTTTCAGCCTGCGCTATGCCGCTTTGTGCGATGACAATTACCATCCAGACCTGCCCAGCGAAGTGGACCAAACCCGGCGCGGCGCGGTCTGCCACATCGAATTCATGCTGCAAAAGAAGCCAATCAACCCGTGACCCTAACCGAATATGAACGCGATCTATGACAGCCACATCATCAAATGGCAGAACGTCCGCTGGGGACAGGACGGGCAGCGTCTGCTGGAAACCCTCAAAACCTGCAGAGGCAGCCAGGTCATCACGCGCGTCAAACAGTCAGGCCGGATGATCGAGGTGGCGCATCCTGTGGAGGATTTGGCCGGAAGGCTGAGGCAGGGCCATGTGAATTTGCAGCAAAGCTTCGATGTGGAGCTGATCACGCGGGAGCCCGCCTGGATGGAGACGGCTGGCAAATCCCCGGTGGCAATGGAGGAAAAGTTTGTGGATCGTCATGATGAAAACCAGCTCCAGTGGAATGGCGAGCGGGGAACCGGCTGTCTGGCGGCGGGGCGTTTGAGAAACGCCCCGATGTTTTTCCGCAGCAATGGCATGCATGCGGATTTGGTGGACCTGTTTCCAGGGAAGACTCTTTTTCTTGTCCTGAATGGCGGAAGCCTGGCGGGCTTTGACTGGGGCAGGCTGAAAAAGCCGGGCATTTGCTCTTTTGGAGTCAACAATGGCGCCCACGCTTTCCGCCCGAACTTTTGGACCTGTGTGGACGATCCCACCCGCTTCATGCCTTCCATCTGGGAGGATCCGGCGATCATGAAATTTGTGCCGATGGCGCATTTCGAAAAGCCGGTCTGGGACAGCGCGGCGGGGACATTTTCGAAGCGGCGTGTGAGGGAGTTTTCCAATGTCTTCGGCTACCGGAGAAACGAGGCGTTTCATGCCGCCCAGTGGCTTTTCGAGGACACGATCAACTGGGGGAACCATTCCAAGAGGGGCGGGGGACGCTCGGTGATGCTCGCGGCTTTGCGGATCGCGTTTCTGCTCGGCTTCCGGCGGGTCTGCCTGCTGGGGTGCGACTTCCACATGGATGAGAAACACCGTTACTGGTTTGAGGAGGACCGGACCAAGAGCGCCATCTCGAACAACCAGAACAGCTACCAGATCATGACGGGGTATTTCGAGCAACTGCGGCCGCATTTCGAGGAGGCGGATTTCAAGATCCTCAACTGCAACCCGGAGAGCAGGCTGAAGGTGTTCCCGCAGGCTGATCTCGATGAGGAGCTGAAGGCGGCGGAGATTGATGTCAGCGCTTCAACGGCGGGGATGTACGTTGACAGGTACAAGGACAGCAAGCCAAAGCCTCAAGCACCGGCCAGACAACCAACGCCGGCCCCCCAGTTGCGGAAATCTCCGGTGCCGGGGCTGAAGAACGGTAGAAAGGCGGACCTGCCGCTGCTGAACCACCTGATCCGTGTCATTCAGTCGAGTCCGGCCAGGAGCGAGCCTTTTGTTCATCTCAGGCTGGAGTCGGTGTTTCCGGCGGAAATCTACCGTTCCATGCTGGAGAAGTTGCCGGAGGATTCGGCTTACCATGAACTGCGGCACAGGGACGCCATCCAGCCTGACGGACGAAGCGCGCGCCTGCGGTTCGGCTTCGGGGCAGAGGAGATGGGCAGGCTGCCCGCGCCGCACAGGGCATTTTGGCTGAACATTTTTTCGGCGCTTCAAGACCGCAGAGTGGAAGCCGCTTTCCTCAACGCTTTGAAAGAAGGCTTCCGGCACCGTTTTGGAGAGGTCTCTGACAAGGTGGTGCTGCGCCCGGTCATTGAACTCATCCGGGATTTGCCGGGCTACCGGATCGGCGTTCACACGGACATTTTTCAAAAGGCGATCACCGTGCAGTTTTACCTGCCTGCCGACGCATCGCAAAAGGAGCTTGGGACGACCTACTATCGCAGGGCTGCTGGCGGAGGATTTGCGGAGTTTGAAAAGATGGAGTTCATGCCGGCAACGGGACATGCGTTCGCCGTCCATGATCACAGCTTTCACGGCGTGGACACACCGATCCCGCCGGGCGAGGCACGGAATTCACTCATGCTGACGTATTATTTGAGGAAGTAGGGCACCACATCACGCGCCCTTGACTCCCCCGGCAAAGCCGCTGTTTACTCGCGCCCATGCCCGCCGCAGTCAAAGCGCCCGCCAGTCTCCGCCGCCTCTTCGATGAAATCGGCACCGTGGATCATGTCGGCATCGAGGAGCGCGTGGTCAAGTACACGACACGCAGCATCAAAAAGAAATCGAAAGTCTTCGGCCTGCGCCTCGCCGTCTCCATGGTGGACCTCACCACGCTTGAAGGCAAAGACACGCCCGGCAAGGTCGCCTCGCTTTGCCAGAAGGCGCTCACGCCGCATGACACGGGCGGCATTCCCTCCACGGCGGCGGTGTGCGTCTATCCTGCGATGGTGAAGCACGCGAAGAAGCATGTCGCCGGCACCAAGGTGAAGGTCGCCTCGGTGGCGACGGCGTTTCCGTCCGGCCAAGCGCCACTGAAAACACGCCTCGCCGAAGTCCGCGCCGCTGTGAACGACGGCGCGGACGAGATTGACATGGTCATCAATCGCGGTGCCTTCCTGTCCGGCGAGTTCGGCCTCATGCAGGACGAGATCGCCGCCGTGGTCGAAGCCTGCGGTGTGGCGAGGCTGAAGGTCATCCTGGAAGTCAGCGAACTCGAAACCTACCACAACATCCGCGCCGCCAGCTTCCTGGCCATGCGCGTGATCCGTCCGAATGACTTCATCAAGACCAGTACCGGCAAAACCAGCTCGAATGCCACGCTCGGCAACAACCAGGTCATGCTGGAGGCCATTCGTGATCACTTCCTCGCCACGGGCGTGCCGATTGCCATGAAGCCCGCCGGCGGCATCCGCACGGCGAAGCAGGCGCTGCATTTCCTCATCGCCGTCAAAGAGACCCTCGGCGACGAGTGGCTCAACAACCGCCGCTACCGCTTCGGCGCCTCCGCCCTGCTCAACGATCTCGTCCGCCAGCTCGAAAAAGAACGCACCGGCGCCTACCAGGCCCCGTGGAACTTCAGCGAGGCGACGGAAGGCTATTGATCCCGTTTTTGTATGCCGAAGACACTCTCCCCATCCAAACCCAAGACCAATCCTGCCCGCGAACTCGTGTTTGGCGATCTGTGGGAGTTTGATCCGGCGCCGGAGACGGCTGATCCGAAGTTGAAGAAGAAATACGACATCTTCATCAATGGCCGCTTCGTTCCGTCGCGCTCCGGCAAATACTTCGCGACGATCAATCCGGCTACGGAGGCCAAAATCGCCGACATCGCTCTCGCGGATGCTTCGGATGTCGATGCGGCCTGCTCGGCGGCGCAGCGGGCTTTTATCAACTGGGGCCGTTTGCCGGGCAAGGAGCGCGGAAAGTATCTGTATCGCATCGCGCGGCTGCTGCAGGATCATGCGCGGGAGTTCGCCGTCGCCGAGACGATGGATGGCGGGAAGCCGATCAAGGAATCGCGTGATTTCGACGTGCCGATGGCCGCGGCGCATTTCTTTTATCACGCGGGCTGGGCGGACAAACTGGAGTTTTTGGCCCCCGGTCGGCAACTCGCACCGCACGGCGTCGTGGGGCAGGTCATCCCGTGGAATTTTCCGCTGCTCATGCTCGCGTGGAAGATCGCCCCGGCGCTCGCGGCGGGGAATTGCGTCGTCTTGAAGCCGGCGGAGACCACCAGCATCACCGCGCTGAAATTTGGCGAGATTTGCCAGGAAGCTGGCCTGCCGAATGGCGTCGTGAACATCGTCAGCGGCGCGGGCGAGACCGGCGCGGCGGTGATCAATCATCCGCTCACGTCGAAAGTGGCCTTCACCGGCAGCACGGAGGTCGGGAAGATCATCATGCGCAGTCTCGCGGGCACGGAGAAGAAGATGACGATGGAACTCGGCGGCAAGGCCGCGAACATCATCTTCGACGACGCGCCGCTCGACCAGGCCGTTGAGGGCATCGTGAACGGCATCTTCTTCAATCAAGGCCACGTCTGCTGCGCGGGCTCGCGCCTGCTCGTGCAGGAAAGCATCGCCGATGAGGTGCTGGCGAAGCTCAAACGCCGCATCGCCGTGCTGCGGGTGGGTGATCCGCTCGACAAAAACACCGACCTCGGAGCCATCAACAGCGCCGAGCAGCTCGCGAAGATCACCGACCTCGTGAAAAGCGGCGTCGCGGAAGGCGCGGAGAAGCACGACAACGGCTGCAAGCTGCCCGCGAAGGGTTTCTTCTTCCGTCCCACGATCTTTGCGAACGTCAGCATGAGCCACCGCATCGCCCGCGAGGAGATTTTCGGCCCCGTGCTCAGCATCCTCACCTTCCGCACGCTCGAAGAAGCTGTCGAGAAGGCCAACAACACCGCCTACGGCCTCAGCGCCGGCGTCTGGACCGACAAAGGCAGCCGCATCCTCAAAATGAGCACCCTGCTCAAAGCCGGCGTCGTCTGGGCGAACACCTACAACAAGTTCGATCCCACGAGCCCGTTTGGAGGATCCAAGGAGAGCGGGTTTGGCCGTGAGGGTGGGAAGCAGGGGCTGCTGGATTATCTCACCGTTCACTGAAGTAAAACCACGAATGGACACGAATACACACGAATGTTTTTCTGATGAGTTGCTGCATGGCAAACTCGTGTACTCGATTGTGGGCGCTGCTTATGAGGTTTTGAAGGGGTTGCGACATGGCCTGCATGAAAAGCCGTATGAGAACGCGATGGTGGTGGAACTGCGACTGCGCGGGCATGCGCTTGATCAGCAGAGACGCTTTGAAGTCGCGTATAAAGGCGAGCATGTCGGCGAGTTCGTTCCCGACCTCATCGTGGATGGAGCCGTGGTCGTGGACGCCAAGGTGATTGACCGCATCACCAATCTGGAACGCGGCCAGATGCTCAATTACCTTCGCATCACAGGTCTGCGCGTCGGCCTCATCATCAACTTTCACAAACCCAAGCTCGAATGGGAGCGTGTCATTCTCTGATTCAATCCATTCGTGTTTATTCGTGACCATTCGTGGTTCAAAAAATCTTATGTCCCGCCTTCACATCACCAAAACCCCCAAATGCTACGTCGGCGGTGCTTTCATTCGCAGTGAAAGCGGACGCGTCACGGAGCTGAATGATGCTTCGGGGGCGTTTTTCGCGAACATCCCGCAGTGCACGCGGAAGGACCTGCGGAATGCCGTCGAGGCCGCCGCGAAGGCGGGGCCGGGCTGGGCGAAGAGGTCGGCGTTCAATCGCGGGCAGATCTTGTATCGGCTGACGGAGATGATGGAGGCGCGTGGTGTCGAGCTGGCGGACAGCATCACCTTGAGCGGTGTTTCGAAGGCGGAGGCCTCGCGGGAGGTCGCGGCGGCGATTGAGCGCGTGGTGCATTACGCGGGCTGGACGGACAAATACGAGCAGGTGCTCGGCAGCGTGAATCCGGTGGCCTCGGCGCACTTCAATTTCACCGTTACCGAGCCGATGGGCATCGTCGGCATCCTCGCGCCGGATGACGCGCCCGTTTTGGGCCTGCTGTCGCTCATTTTGCCGGCGATCACGACCGGGAACAGCGTCGTCGCGCTCGCCAGCACCATGCAGCCGTATCCGAGCATCCTTTTGGGCGAAATGCTCGCCACCAGCGACCTGCCCGGCGGCGTGGTGAATCTGCTCACTGGCGTGCGCAGCGAGTTGATCCCCACTTTTGCCACGCACGAGCACCTCCGTGCCCTCAGCGGCGTGGCGAACGCGGAGGAGCGCAAAGCCCTGCGACTCGGCGCGGCGGAGAGTGTGAAGCGCGTGCACTTGCGCAAGGCCGAGGAGCCCATCGACTGGTTCGCGGACAAAATGCAGGGCGCGGAGGAGATCCGTGCGCTGGTCGAGTTCAAGACGACGTGGCATCCTGTGGGCGGATAAAAGTCTTGAAGCGGAAATGGTTCACGCTGCCCAAACCTCACTTTGAGAACTGGGCGATCAGCACCACCACGAGCAGGGCGAGGATGACGGCGATGGCGATCTTCACCCAGCTTAGCGGATACTCGCCTGTGATGCGTCCCGTTGCTCCGTTGACGGCGACTTGATAATTTTTCTTCCCGTATGTGTAGCTTAGCAGCCACAAGGGCAGCAGCACATGCTTGAAGGTCTGGCCGGTATAGGCGGGAGAGATGCGGAGGTTGCGGTGAGTGTCGCCAGGCACGCGCGCGGCGCACATGGAGCGCAGTTCGCCATCCATTCGCTCGCGCGAGTGCTTGGCGGCCTGGATAAGGTCCAGTTGATACTGCTCCACCACCCAGCCGGAGAGGTACCCAGCATCATAGGGGACGAGGCCGGTGGTCGTTGGGAAAGGTTCGAGGCCTTTGAGAAGCTTTGGATGCACGCCTTTGGACGCGGGGACGAGCATGTCGTCAAAGCTGTGGCTGACTCTGCCGCTGGCGCTTTCCCAGCGGGTGCGGCGCTGCTGGCGGCCCTGGCTGTCGCGTGTGTAATAGTGGTAACCCGCCTCCGCCTGCCAGGGGCAGTCGGCATGGGCGTCAAAGGTCCAGTAAGGCAGGTAAAGTCCGTGCAGAGTGTCGGTTAGCGCCTTGTCCTTGAGATTACGTCGTGCCCAGAAGTGGCTGCCATACCAGAGGCGGATGTCCTCCCGCACCTGGCTCTGGGAGACTTTGAACGGCAGTAGGCTGCCGGGGCGGATGGGTGCGCCGGTGTCGTTCAGCGGCAGCAGGGCGGGGGAGCCGCAGAAGTCGCAGTTTTTGGCGACATGGGCGGCGTCGAAAACGGAAATGGCCTGGCAGCTCTGGCAGCGCACGGATTTGCGCTCCGCCTTCCACCCGCGCTGGTCGTCGGGTATGGCGCGCAGGGCGGCGGCAAGGTCGCTTTCCTCCACGAGGCTGCCGTCGGCCTTGAGTTCGGCGGGGGATTCGGTGCCGCAGTAAGGGCAGACAAGCGCCTGTTTTGAGGGCGTCCACACCGCCTCCGCGCCGCAGGCTGGACAGGAGAATTTATGAATCGCGGTCGTGGTTTCCGTCATTGGCCGCCATTCTGCCGCTGCCGGTTCGGCGATCAAATTCAAACTCATTCGATTCGTCGTGATCCGCGCGAACTACCGGCGTGGCGGACCGTTAAACACAGGTCATTTCACGCTCCATCCAGCCCGGCCGCTCACATGCGCATCCAACGAATCCCGTCCCTCCTCCTTCCGGTTTTCATTTCATTCCCACTGCTCGCGGCTGCCGCCGGTTTGAGGGCTGCGGCGCCGCATGTGACGGGAGGCAAACCCCTGCCGCCCCTGCCTGAGGGGGCCTTCACTTTGGTGGTGATCCCGGACACGCAATCCTACGCGGGCAAAGGCTGCAAAGCCACGCCTGACAGCACGGATTCAGTGACCAACAGCAACCTGGAGGCGCAGGTTCAGTGGATCACCGCCAACCGCGAGGCGCAGAACATTGTCTTCGTCACCCATGTCGGCGACATCGTGGACCAAAACAACGACGAGCAATGGTCGGTTGCGAAGCGGCATCTCGACCAACTGCGTGGCGTGGCGCCGTTCGCGCTCACGGTGGGCAATCATGACATGACCAGCAATGGCGACGCGCGGCTGTTCCAGCGGCATTTTCCCGCCGCGAGCTTCGCGGATCAACCCTGGTATCTCGAATCCTACCGCCATGACCGCAGGGATCAGCACGTCTCGGCGGACAACGTCAACAGCGCGCAGGTGTTCAGCGCCGGCGGCCTTGATTTCCTGCACCTGAGCCTGGAGTGCAACGCGCCGGATGATGTGCTGGCCTGGGCGGACGCGGTGCTGCGCAGGCACCCGGAAAGGCTCGCCATCATCACCACCCACATGGACCTCGGGATCGAGAACAAACCCGCGACCACGGAGGGCTATATCCATGATCCGAAGGGCCGCATGCGCTGGACGAAAATCCACGGGGAGCGCGGCAACAGCGGCGCGTGGATGTGGGGCAAGCTTTACCGCAAACATGCCAATCTGCGCTTCATCCTCTGCGGAGACCAAAGCCGCGTCACCGCCCTCCGCCGCGAGGACAGGGCTGATGACGGCCACGTCATTCATTCCCTGCTGAGCGACTACATGAGTCAGCCGGTGCTGCGTCTCATGCGTTTTTTACCTGCGGAGCAGCGCGTGGATGTGCTGACTTATGAGGTGGGGCGGGGTTTTCTCGTGGAGAGCGCGCTCCATGTGCCGGAAACCGGCCAGCATCAGTTTTCGCTGCATCTTCCTCCGCGGCCGGGCCGCGCCCCGTCGTCATGATGAGGCGAGGCGCAAGGCGAGGAGAGAAGCCAAATTCGGCGGGATCACTTGAGCACGGGGCGCAGCAGCATGTTGCGGTAGTCCACGTTGGTATGGTCGCCCTGGAGGAAGATGGGGCCGGGCTTTGACTCGTCGCTGGTCAGGGCGCCTCCGGTGCAGCCGAGCACGGGCTGGTTGTCTATGATGGTGGTGCCGTTGAGGATGACGGTGAGGTGGCGGTCCACGAGGGTGATGTCGAGGGTCTGCCATTCACCGACGGGTTTTTCGGCGGCGACAGATGGCGTGATGCGGCTGTAAAGAGCGCCCATGTGGTGCGAGTCCACGGGTTTGCCAAAGCTCTCCATGACCTGCACCTCATAGATGCCGCGCAGGTAGATGCCGCTGTTGCTGGCCTCCTGGGTGCGGACTTCGAGAGTCAGATTGAAGTCTTCGAACTCTGCGCCGGTGCGCAGATTGCCAAAGTGTTTGCCGGGCTCCTTGACGACGCGGTTCATGAGCACGCCGTCCTCCACTTTCCAGCCGTTGAGGTCGGCTTCGTTGACCAGCCGCCAGCCGCTGAGATCACTGCCGTTGAAAAGCGACACCGGCATGCCGAACTTGATTTTTGCCAGGTCTGGACGCGGCGGCAGCGCCGGGATGCGTTTGCCAGTGAACTCGCCCTGGCCGAATTCCTTGCCGTCATCCTTTGCCTTCACGGTGGCACCGGTAAGCGCGTCCCCGCTGACTTGCACGGTCAGCGTCTCGGTGACTATTTCGTTGATCTCCCCGCCGGCCTTGTTCTTGCGTTTGGCATTGGAGAGGCGTGTGACGAGCAGTTTGCCATCCTTGATCTCCGCCCCCTGAGCGGGCACGACACTGCCGCCGCCCCAGAGCACGCTGGCGGTGAGCGCTCCGTCCTTTTCCTCGACGCCGAGCCATCCGGCGCGTCCGCCGGGCAGTTCCAAAGCCCAGCGTCCGAGATACGGATTGTCCGCGGCAATGGCGGAGGAGGTGAGAAACAGCGCGGCGAGGAGATGTGTGATTTTCATTTGGGTCGGCAGTTTGGCTGGCAATGCAGATGTAGCCGGAAGATCGCGGATGAAAAGAGGAGATGTCACTCACGCGCCGCATGAACAATGTTGGCGACAGCGAAGAAGTACGCCATACTGCGCGCCCATCTCCCGAACATGACCGAATCTGAAGCGACTCCCGACAACCCTGCGCAGCCTTCCGCCGCGCAGGTGGACCTCTCCCAACTGCGCATGATGCCCGCCTGGGTCGCCGGCATGAGCAGCCTTGCGAACCCGGCCAAGTATGAGGAGCGCGAGGAACGGGAAGAACGCCGCGGCCAGCGGCCCGGCGGCAGGGACCGCAGAGACGGTCCGCCACCCCGCAGAGACGGCCCGCCGCCGCGCCGTGACGGCGGCGCGGGAGGCAGGGGGGAATTCCGCCCGCGCGGCGAGCGCCGCGAGGGCCAGGGAGGAGGGCAGCGTGACAGGCGCGAAGGCCAGCGCCATCAAGGCGAGCAAGGGCATCAGCCACGCGAGCGGATGGAGCTGCCAAAGGACATCCAGGTGGTCATCGAGCCGCGCGATTCAGCCGTCGAGGCGCTGGCGGCGCACATCCGCGCCAGCGGGCACGCCTTCAGCATGTTCGATGCCGCGCGTCTCGTGCTGGCCGATGGCGAGCGCTTCCAGGCGCGCTTCATCTGCGCGCCTGAGCGCGCGCAGGGGCTGTTCCAGACTCCGGCGAACGTGGGCCTCTACCTCACTCGCGAGGAGGCTCTCTCCCATGTGCTGCGCGGCGCGGGCATCGAGCAGTATTACCGCTGCGAGGAGATCGAGTTGGAGGAGCCGAAGGGGGACTTCAAAGCGGTCGGCGTCTGCGGCATCTCCGGGGAGCTGCTTGGCCCGCCGAATCATCACAGCTTCCAGACCGCTCTCCTGCGCCTGCACCGCGAGCGTTTTTCCAACCTGCCCTTGGAGGACTACAAGCGCCGCGTGCGGACCGAGACGGGCGAGGAGGTGGTGGCGAAGTGGAAGGAGCAGCAGCGCAAGGGTCAGCGCTGGATTTACATCAAGGAACAGTCCGGGGACGCGGAGCCCGTGGCATTTGCCGGCCGCGCCGAGATGGAGGCGCACTTCCGCCGCACGCATGGCGATGACGCCTGCGCCGAGGTGCGCGAGGCTGTCTTCACCGGCCAGCCGGACAAGACGCGCATTTCCCACGCGCTCGTTTTGCTGGCGCGCAACGCGGTGGACGCGGCGCGCAAGCATCTCTTCGAAATGTCGCAAAAACTCGCGGGCGGTTTCGAGCGCCGGCATTTGAAACTCTTCAAGCGCAGGGCCGGGAAGCTCTTTGTCTGCCGCGTGAAGCCGAGGCCGGTGGACCCGGGTGTCGTGTTTTCCGAGCGCGTTTCGCGCATCGTGGAGATTCTCAAATCCACCCAGGGCATCGCCATCAACGACCTTGTGGAAAAACTTGCCCCCGCGAAATCCTCGGATGTGAGCATCCCCGGTGCCGCCCCGGAAAATACGGAGACTGCGCAGGACGAGCCGGTCTCAGCCGAAAACGCCGCGTCCCCCGCAGTCAGACACCAACTCACCGACGAGCAAATCTCCGTGCTCAAGGACATCCGCTGGCTGACCAACGAAGGCTACGTCATCGAATATTCCGACGGCATGGTCTTCCTCGGTGTCCAGGGCGAGCCTGCATCGGCGAAGCCGAAGACGGATAAGCCCGCACCCGAACCCAAGGCCGTGCCTGTGGCTGAGGAGCAGCCTGTGTCTGCCGCGAACGTGCTGGCTGAGAGCGCCGAAGCCGTCACACATGATGCCGCGAGTGTCACTGACGACGCGGCTGCCGGGGAGCCTGTGCCGGAGGCGACTGCGCCAGTTGAGGAAGCGCTTGAAGAGGTCGTCACCGCAGAAGTTCCCGTCGAAGACACCGGATCATCATCCGCTACCGAGACTGTGGAGGAGGAGACGACTGCCAGCAGCGAGGAAGCTCCGGCTTCCGTCGAAGCCAAGGACTGAGCCTGAAAACGCGGACCAGTCAGAAGGCCGCGGATTTCCCTATTTTACGCAGCGCCCTTCCATCTCAGGGGATGAGGGAGCTGTCCCAAGGCCAGTAGGGGATGAGCACCCGGTTCTCGACCCAGCCGCGAAGGTTCTCGGGTCGTGAGGGAATCTCGACGTAGGTCCAGGCTCCGCGCTTTTCAAGCACGCGCACCTGACTGCCCGGTGGGAGGTCCATGACGGTGCCCGCCGTGGTCGTTGCCGCTGTGTAGGCGCGCACATCGCGCGGGGTGATGATGGAAATGTCCGCCACACGCAGGGCGCTCTGGGGACGCAGCGCGGCGAAGGCTCCGGCGGGCACAAGCAGGATGAGGCCGAGCACGGAAACGGTGACGGGCCAAGTTTGTGTGCGGCGTCCGCTGAGCACGCGCCAAGCCAGCGGCAGCATGACGAGCCAAAGCCCGACGCTGGCCAGGACAAGCCACTCGTTGAGCGTGAGCCAGAGGCTCCATTCGGAGAGCGTGGAGCTTTCTCCGAAAGTCAAAAAACGGTGCTGCTCGTGCAGATGACGGAGGTTTTGCCGCAGTTCGGGTGAGCGCGCGTCAATGAGGCGGGCGCGCTGATACCAGAGGGCGGCGCGCCCAGGGTCCTCCTGCCGGTAGCGGGCGTGGCCGATGAGTTCGAACAAATCCGCTCCGAGGACAGGCGGGTCTTTTTTGGTCAGACTTTCGGCGAGGTATTGAGCCTTGCTGAAATTTCCCTGCTCCAGTTCGGCGATGGCGGCCTGGTAAACAGAGTCGGGGCTTTCTTCCCCGGCGGCTTCGACGGCTGCTGCCGCGCGCATGGAGAGGATCAAAAACAACAAGACGGCAGTCTTTGCCAGCGACGCGCGCAGGAGGCGGACGAGACTCTCAAACATGCCCGCGCGCTCAGAGCTGGTCAGGGGCGGGGCGGGAGTTGCGGCGAAGTTCCCATTCTGCCAGCGGTCGAGGATTTTTTTCAATTCGGGATCACGCACGTCATGCAGACCGTGGGCGACCTGGATGAACTGCGCCGCCTGGTGCAGAAACCCGGAGTCGGGCAGTTGGCGCGCGGATTCCAGAGAGCGCCATGCTTTGCGTATCTCCCCGGCGCGTCCGGCTTGCAGGGCCTCTTTGCGCCGGCGAACCCATGCGAGCACGACAGCGAAGGCGAGCATGCCGACAGGAGCGGCCTGCGCAGTCCAGAAAGCGCGGCTTTGCAGCCACAAGACGGCGGTGGGAGCCAGCCACCTGGCCTGGGGACGCGGCTGGATGACGATGTCGGTGATGTCAGGCTGGGGATCGGCGGCGGGGATGGGGAGCGGGGCGATAGCACTGGCACCCTGGGCGGATTCGGTGGCCGCAGTGACGGGCGCGGGCGTCATGGCCAGCGGGATGGGTTCGGTGCGCAGGGTGATGTATTGTCTTTTCTCGGAGTTGAAGAAGCTGATTTCGAAAGGAGGGACCTCGTCGTGAACGGCCTCGGGTATGAAGACCTGGGAGAAGCCGATTTTGCGCTCCAGAGTGGGTGTCTGGTTTTGATCCAGATTCCCTTCGATGGAGTAGCGCTTGGCCGGGTAGGGTTTCCAGCCGCCGTTGGATTGCATCTGGGGCTCGGTGAGGGCGTCGAAGTTTCCGGAGCCGGAAATGACGAGGTCCACGGCCACGGGGTCGCCCACGGTGAGGGTGGTGGGTGTGGCGGTGGCGCTGAGTGTGAAGTCGCCCACGGCGCCGCTGAAGTTGGCGGGCCGCCCTTCTTCGGGCAGGGGCAGGACTTTGAGGGTGACGGTCTGGCTTTTGACGGTGAGCTTGCGCGGCTCGGTCTGGACGTTGAAGAAGGGCTGGGGGAAGCCGGGCGGGAAAATGTTCTGACGGGCGCCGCGCTCGACGGGCACCTCGACGAGCACTTCCATGGAGGCGGGGCCGATTTTCAAATCACCGGTGCGCAGGGACGAGAGGGTGCTGCGGAAAGTCAGCACATAGTAGCCGACACCGTTGATGGAAGTCATGGTCTGATCGCTCTGCTGGGGGAAGCGGGCGATGGCGAAGTCGCTCTTTTCAATTTCGACAAGGCCGAGCCTGCGGAGCTGGGTCTGGCGCGGCATATAGAGGGAGCAGTTGAGCTGCATGACCTCGCCTTGATAGATTTCTTTGCGGCCGGGCTCGATTTGCAGGATCGGCTCCAACTCATCATGCGCTCCACCAGCACCCGGAGGCGGACCTCCCTGCTCGACGATGAGCTTGACCTCGTTGGTGGACACGGTCTGGCCGTTGACCACAAGATCCTGCGATGGGATGACGAACTCGCCGGGCTCGACGGGCATGACGCCCCAGCTCAGGCGGATGGAGGAGGACTGGCGGCCGTTGACGATGCTGAACTGCTGCGAGGTGGAGGCAACGGAGGTCTGCTGAATTTGCAGCGGCAGGCGGAGCTGGTTGTTGAAGGAATTGATCTGCCCGTCCTGCACCGCGATGATAAACGTGGTGATCTGGTTCGGCTTCACGATGGCCGGCTCCACATAAGCGCGCACCTGCTGGGCGCGGGCGCCGGACGCGGCGGCGGCAATGAGGAGAAGGAGAAAAAATCGAAGTCTGCCTGTCATGATGGTCACCAGTCTTTTCCGTTCACCGCAGGATCACGCGGGCGCACGATCTGCGCTTTCTTTTGGTCGTCGGCATAGGTGCGGAGGAAGGCTCGGGCCTCGTTGCGGCTGAAGCCGGTGGCCTCGTCCTCGCCCTCCTCGCCAGCCTCGGCCTGTTGTTGCTCCTCCCCTTCGTCGCCCTCCTCGCCTTTGTTGGCGGCCTGGATCTGGCCTTCGGGCAGTTCCTCATCCTCGCCTTCGCCGTCTTTTTTGCCGAGGCTTTCCTTGCGGCTGCGGTCCTTGCCTTTGGCGTCTTTTTCACCGTCCTGGCCGGACTCGCCGTCCTCTTCGTCACCTTCCTCGCCCTCTTCCCCCTCCTCGCCTTTTTCACCTTTCTGCTTGTCGCCCTTTTTGCCTTTCTGGCCTTGCTGCTCCTGCTGGGCGATCTGCTGCTGAAGCTCGTCGAGGCGTTTTTTCACGAACTCGCGGTTCTCGCGCATGGCTTCGTCCTCCGGGTTTTTTTCCAGGGCGGCGTCGAAGTGGCGGACGGAGTCGCGCCAGGCGCGCAGGGTGAACTTGGGCTGCTTGGCGAGGGCGCGGTCTCCCTGTTCATAAAGGCTGTGCGCCAGGCCCTGGTGGGCGCGCTCCTGGACCTTGGGTTCGGTGTTTTCCAAGGCGGTGCTGAAGCCGGCCACGGCGCGGTCGTAATCCTTGAGCTGGTGCGCAGAGTAACCGAGGGCCTGGGCGTAGCCGGGGCGGAGATTTTCGGGGAGCTTCTCGCGCAGGCTGCGGTCGAGGAGTTTGGCGGCGTTTTCGTGGTCGCCCTTTTCAAAGGCGGCGCGCGCTTTGGCGACGGGGTCGTCTTTTTTCCCGAACAGCGCGGCCCAGAAGGTGCTGTCCGCCGCCTGCGCGGGCGGGCTGATGAGAAAGGCCACCGCGGCCAGAGCCGGGATGGCGGGCAGGCGGCGCGGGGGTGAGGGGCGGATGAACCAGGCGATCATAAGAAGGGCAACTCCTATAGACAGAGGCCAGTAGAAACGTTCGATGGGCTTCACAATTTCCCGCGCTTCATTGGCCTGGGCCTGGAGGGCGGAAAGCAGCTCGCGGACCACCGAGGCGGCAAGAGGCTGGGAGCCGAGCTTCAGATAGCGTCCGCGGGTGAGGCGTGCGATCTCGACCAGGGATGCCTCCTCCAGCCGTGAACGCACGACATTGCCCTGACGGTCGCGCACAAACTCGCCCTGGCGGTCGGGATCGGGATCGGGAATGAGGGCGCCGCTTTCGGTGCCGACGCCGACGGTGAGCACGAGGATGTTTTTCTTCGCGGCCTGCTCGGCGTAGCCGCGGATTTCGGCGTCGGGCTCGCCGCCGTCGCTGAAGAGGATGAGACCGTGGTTGCGGGCGGGGTTTTTATCGAAGGTCTCTATCGCCAGCTTCAGCGCGCGGCCGATCTCGCTGCCGCCGCGCGGCACGGAGGTGAAGTCGAGCGAGTCAATGGCTTCCAGGATGGCCTCGTGGTCGGTGGTGAGCGGGGCCTGGAGGTAGGCATGGCCGGAAAAGGCGATGAGGCCGACGCGGTCGGTTTTGAGCGCGCCCATGAGGTCCTGCGCGGCGAGCTTGGCGCGGGTGAGGCGGTCCGGTGTGATGTCGTTCGCCAGCATGGAGCGCGAGGTGTCCATGGCCAGGATGACATTGCGCCCGGACTCGATCTGCACCTGCCGGTCCTCCCCCCAGCGCGGCCGCGCGAGGGCGAAGATGAAGCAGCCGAGGGCGAGAATCTGGAGGGTGAAAATGAGGCCCGCCCGCCAGCGCGAGACACCGACGACAAGATCCTCGCGCAGGCGCGGCGCGGTCATCCGGCCCACTACCCGGCCCGCCTTCCAGCCGGTCCAGAGACGCAGCAGTGCCAGGGCGGGCAGGGTGAGCAGCCACCAGAGCAGTTTGGGGTCTTCAAAGGTGAGGTTCATCGTGTCAGGTGGCCACGGCGACCGGGGCGGCATTCAACAGGGTGAGGCGCAGCAGCAGAGCCAGGGCGAGCAGCGCGGCGGCCGCGAGCAGGGGATAAAAGAAACGCTCCTGGGTCTCGATGATGCTGCGCTTTTTGATCTCGGTCTTTTCGAGCTGGTCAATGGTGCTGAAGATGTCCTGGAGGGCGTTGAGGTCCTGGGCCATGTAAAACTGGCCGCTGCCAATGCGCGCCACTTCCATGAGCGTGCCCTCGTCGAACTCCTGCCTGCCGCTGGTGATGACGCGCCCGTTGGGCAGAGGGATCATGTGAACGCCGGGTGTGCCGATGGCAATGGTGTAGATTTTCTGGCCGAGCGTGGCCGAGAGCTTGGCGGCGTCCTGCGGGCTGAGTTTGCCGCTGTTGTTAGCGCCGTCGGTGAGCAGGATGATGACCTTGCTGGGGTTGTTCTCACGGTCCAGGCGGCGCGCGGCGGCGGCGATGCCGGAGCCGATGGCGGTGCCGTCCTCCATGATGCCGGTCTGCACGCGCTCCAGGTTCGCCTCCAGCCACTCGCGATCCAGTGTCATGGGACAGGGGTAATACGGCGCGCCGGCGAAGGCGACGATGCCGACGCGGTCGCTGGTGCGGCCGCGGATGAAGTCGCGCATCACACGCTTGGCGGCGATGAGGCGGTTCACCGGGCGGCCGTCAATGTAGAAGTCCTCAATGAGCATGGACAGCGAGACATCCACCGTGAGGCAGATGGCGATGCCCTCGGATTTCTCCTCATCATGCGAGATCACTTTTTGCGGCCGGGCCAGCGCGATGATGGCCGAGGCCAGGCTCAGCAGCACCAGGCCGAAGGTGAGTCCACCGTGCCGCGCCTTGGCCTTGAAGCCCATCTCCCGCAGCAGGAAGGCTGTGGGGAAAACCACCGCAGGCGCGCGCCCGATGCGTCCGCGCCACCAGGCCAGGACGGGCAGCAAAGCCAGCGCCCAGAGCCAGAGCGGGCTTGCCCAGATGTGGTCATGGATGAATGGAATGCTCATGGCCGGTCCTCCTCCAGATACGCCAGGGCTTGCTCGACGAGTTTCACCGCTTCATCCGCCGTGGCGGGCACCGGGGCGAAGGAGAGCCTGTCCCACCAATCCGCCAGTGCCGAGTAGCGGCGCAGGCGCTGGGAGGTGGCGGGAATGGAGGCATCCTGGAAAAGCTCCTTCGTCGTGCGGAAGGGCGCCGGGATGTGATAGCGCTCCCAAAAATACGTCCGCAGCACGGCGGAGACCTGGGCGGAGGTGTCCCCCGGCTTTTGACCCGGAGCGCGGGCCAGAATCTCGCGCAGGGCGCGCAGGGCGTTGTGAAAAGGCCGCTTCGGCTCGACAGGAATGCCGCGCGCCGGGCGCATGAGCAGCCAGATGACGAGGGCCAGCATCACCAGCACAAGCAGCGCGCCAGCGATGTAAAGCCAGGCGGGATAACCCGGCGGCGGCAGTTCCACCGGCGGCAGGTCCGGGTGGGGCAGGGGTTGCAGGGGCGGGCCTTTGGGCTGCGCTTGCTGGGCCAGGAAAATCCACATCACCTTTTTCTCCTCCTGCGTGCCCGAAAGTAAGCCTTCATGGCCGGGGCGTAATCCTCATCAAGGCGCACGTTGATGCGCTCGACGCCGTTTTTGCGCAGCAGGCGCGTCAGTTCCTCCTGCCTGCCGCTGATGACCTCCGCGTAGCGGCGGCGCACGGCGGGGTCGCTGGTGTTGAGGATGAACTGCTCACCGCTCTCCGGGTCTTGCAGGCACACGCGTCCGGCGTCGGGGAGCTGCCACTCCTGCGGGTCGCGGATTTCAGCGGCCACCACGTCATGCTTCGCGGCCAGGGAGCGCAGGCTGGCCTCCCAGGCGGTGTCGGGCATGTGGAAATCCGACACCATGACCACCAGCGCGCGGTGGGCGATGCGCTTGAGCGCCGTGTCCAGCGCGGGCGTGAGGTTCGTGCGCCGGCTGCGCGGGTGGATGGTCAAAATGTCGCGCAGGATGCGCAGGGCGTGCGCGCTGCCTTTGCGCGCGGGCAGGTAGTGCTCCACGCGGTCGCTGACGAGGATGAGGCCCACCTTGTCCTGGTTCTGCACCGCGCTGAAGGCAAAGACGGCGGCCACCTCGGCGGCGCGCTCGCGCTTGCTGTCCTCCTGGCTGCCGTAGTCGCCCGAGCCGCTGACATCCACCACGAGCATGACTGTCAGCTCGCGCTCCTCGATGTATTTGCGCACGAAGGGTTCGTTCATGCGCGCAGTCACATTCCAATCGAGGAAGCGCACGTCATCACCGGCCTGATACTCGCGGAAGTCGTCGAACTCGATGCCCTGGCCCTTGAAGCGCGAGTGGTATTGCCCGCCCAGCGTCTCCTTCACCATGCCGCGCGTGATCAGCTCAATGCGCCGCACCCTTTTGAGGATGCGCGCGAGCTTTTCGTCGTCGGTTTCGGTGATGATGGGCATTTAGATATGAAATGTCTGGTTTGAGTCATCAAGATCAACCCTCCATTGGCCTTTCGGAGCTTGCCTGGAATGCTGCACCAGTGTGGTCTTACCCGCGCCATTCGGACCGGCGATGATCCAAAAATGCGGTTCAGGCATGAGCTTTCACAGTCTTGGCCTTGAGTTTCCGCGCTTTTTCAGGCAGAGGAGGGGCCTGCTTGGAGTGAAGCAGGGCCTCTGTTTGCGCCTGTCTCGCCGCTGCCGCGTTTCTGCCGCGATTGAAGCAGTCCATCAGCAATTCTGTGAATGCGGGTGACGCAGGGTCGGCGGGATAGAGATGACCGCCTAGGGTCACCGGGCCGAGGTTTGGCTTGTCGGAAATTTCCTGGACGGATGGCGTGCTCATGATCGTCGGTTTTGCTGGGAATCTAGTTCGTGCTGCTCGTGCGGCAAGCCTCAAGGCACCGGCAGCTTGTCGAGCAGTTGCTTGATGACCTCCTCGCTCGTCACGCCCTCGGCCTCGGCCTCGTAGGAGAGCAGGATGCGGTGGCGGAGGATGTCCGGGGCGAGGTCCTTGATGTCCTGGGGAATCACGAAGTTGCGGCCGTTGAGGAAGGCGAGCGCCTTGGAGGCGAGGGCGAGATTGATGGTGCCGCGCGGGGAGGCGCCGCAGCGGATGAGCAGCTTCAAATGCGGGGCCACGGCGTCGGGCATGCGCGTGGCCTGGATGATGCTGACGATGTAGTCGCGGATTTTTTCATCCATGTGGATGGCGTTCACCACAGCGCGGCTGGCCACGATGTCTTTGGCCTGGGTGACCTGGCTGACATCGAGTTTCGGCGCGGAGGTGGCCATGGCGTCGAGCACCCGGCGTTCCTCGGCGGGGGTGGGATAGACGACGCGGACTTTGAAGAGAAAGCGGTCGAGCTGCGCCTCGGGCAGGGTGTAGGTGCCTTCTTGATCAATCGGGTTTTGCGTGGCCAGCACCATGAAGGGGTCCGGCAGCTTGTACGTGTTTTCGCCGATGGTCACCTGCCTCTCCTGCATGGCTTCGAGCAGGGCGCTCTGCACTTTGGCGGGGGCGCGGTTGATTTCGTCGGCGAGCACCAGATTGGCGAAAATGGGGCCGAGGCGCGGGGTGAAATTTCCCTCCTTGGGATGATACACCATGGTGCCGATGACATCGGCGGGCAGCAGGTCGGGTGTGAACTGGATGCGCTTGAAGTCGGCGTGCAAAGCGCTGGCGAGCGTGCGCACGGCGAGCGTTTTGGCAAGGCCGGGCACGCCTTCGAGCAGCACATGCATGTTGGTCAGCAGCGCCACCAGCAAGCGGTCCACCAGTTCGGTCTGGCCCACCAGCACCCGGGCGATTTCCGACCTCAGCGGGGCTACCCAGGCTGAGGCTCTTGCGATGGTTTCCTGGTCGGGGACGGCTGTGGGAGGTGCGGATTCAGACATGTGGTGAGGAAAAACTCAACGGGGGGTGGGCAAGAGTCAAGGAAGGAGACTTCCGCAACATGAACGCCACGACGCCCTTGTTTTGCCGCAAAAACTCTGTTCCCTCGCCATGCGGTCAAAAATTGCCACAAGGGCGGGTCCGCGCACATATAGAGAATCCATGATCCGCAATCTCATCCTCGACTGGTCGGGCACCCTTGCCGACGACCTGGGGGCTGTCGTCGAGGCGACCAACCATGTGCTCGCTCATTTCGGGAGGTCCGCCCTGACGCGGGAGGAGTTCCGTGCGGTGTTCCGCCTGCCCTACACGGAGTTTTATCAGGAAATGCTGCCGCACGCGCCCCTGGCCGAGCTGCAGCAGGTGTATCTGGAGCGTTTTCCCGAAGACCATCCCGTGCCGATGATCGAGCACGCGGAGGATTTCCTGCGGCACGCGGCGGAGTCCGGCCGGCGCATGTTCGTGCTCAGCAGCGCGCCCCTGGAGCATGTCAGCGAACAGGCCCGGACAAACGGAGTTCTTGGCTGCTTCGAGCATCTGCACTGTGGTGTCATTGACAAGTGCAGCCACATTCATGAGCTGCTCGGAAAGCACGGGCTGGACGCCTCCGAGACCGCTTTCGTCGGCGACATGCGCCATGACATCCACGCGGGAAAGGCAGCCGGCGTCACCACCATCGCCACGGCCACGGGTTACGAGTCCGTTCCTGTTCTGCTGACCGCCGGTCCGGATGTCCTGGTGCGGAATCTTTCCTTTCTCACCCGCATGTTCCGCCTGCCGTCATGATGAATACGAAGCCGCCTACCGATGAAATCCATCTGCGCGGACTGGACCTGCCAGCGCGCGTCGGCGTGCCGGATGAGGAGCGTGCCGCATGGCAGAACCTGCGGCTGGATGCCACCCTGCGTCTCGCAAGGCGCTTCGAGGACATGGGGGACGACATCAGAATGACGCCGGATTACGCCGCTGTGGCCGCTTTTGCGCGCAGTGTCGCGGCGGAGCGCCCGCGCAGGCTCATTGAGACTCTTGCCGCTGAGATCGCGGAGCGTTTGCTTTCGGAGTTTCCTCTGACCGGCGTCACTCTCGATCTGCGCAAGCGGGTGCTTCACGGATGCGACGAGGTTTTTGTGAGGTTGACCCGACCGTGACATGCGGCGTATCATCCGATAATTCCGAAAACCAAGCAATCCTTGTACTCCCGCAAACTCCGATGGATGGTCTTCTCCCAGAAACATGCGCCCCTGTGAGGGCGGACAGCGGCATTATGGAGACCTCATCCGAACAAACCAAGGGCGGCGGCGCGGCGGAGGATCGAGAACTGGTGGAGCGCGCCCAGGCCGGTGACACCCGGGCCTTTGACGAGCTTGTGCGGAAGTACACTCCGAAGCTCTACGGCATGGTTTACAACATGACCTCCAACCGCGAGGACACAGCGGACCTGCTCCAGGAGATCTTTGCCAAGGCTTACCGCTCCTTGAAGCGCTTTCTTGGCAAGTCCTCCTTCTACACCTGGATCTATTCGATCGCGGTGAACATGACTCTCAACTACCTTAAAAAGCGGGGGCGTTACGCCAAGGTCAGCCTGGACGACGTGGACTCCGGCATTCAAAACGACCCGGAATTTATCAAGATCACCACCGCGAACAGGGACACCGTCCGGGAGGTGAACATCCACGAACTTCAAAAAAGATTGAACGATGCCATGATGAAGCTGTCGGAGGACCACCGGACCGTGGTCACGCTCTATGACATCCAGGGTCTTCAACACAACGAGATCAGCAAGATTCTCGGTGTGTCCGAAGGCACTGTGAGGTCGCGGCTTTTCTACGCCCACCGCCTTCTGCAAAGTTATCTCGAAGATTTTGTGAAATGAACATTCTCTGACTTCTTCCCAATCCACCCGCTCCCACACTTGCCATGATGAACGAATTCGAGAACATCCAGAGCCTGATCCGCCTCAAACGCCACGAGACGCCGCCCGAAGATTTCGTCGAGGACTTCCTCGCCCGCTTCAAGGAGAGGCAAAGGGCGGAACTCCTCCGTCAATCGGCGCGGGGGCTGCTCTGGGAGCGTATCAGCACTTTCATGGACGACATGTTTTCCCCGCGCTGGACAACCGCCGCCGCGACAGCCGCTGTGGCAGTCATTGCGGCATGGGGCGCTCTGAGTCTGGTTAATGGCGGTGGTGGGGGACATGCGGAGTTGGCGATTGCCCCTCTGCCGGAAGTCATTCCGCTCCAGCCTGTGCTCGCTGTGGAGAGTGATTTGATCAAGGCGGAGCCGGCAGCGCGCACTCTTGAGATTCAGGCCATTCAACTCAGCTTCAACGGCGAGGTCCTGGCCTCCGAAGCACCCGCCGACCGTCTGAGCGAACTCGCCGGCCTTGGGACTGCCTCTTTCCCTGTGGCCTCGGAGATTCTTCCAGTTAGTTTCGGAAACTGAGGCCGCTCATTCCTCCGACCTTAATCCCCTCACCACCCCGAGAGCGCCGGCCCATTCGCCGGCGCTCGCCATTTTTAGCGGCACCTTCAGGCCGCCTGGACGCCATTCATACTCGTCCAGCCAGCGCTCGAGCGGCTCCAGCAAAGCCGTTCCCGCGCCGGATGCGATGCCGCCGCCCAGGATGATGACTTCCGGATCGAACACATTGACCAGCGAAACCAGTGCTGCGGCGAGTTTTCTGACCGAGTCATGCCATGCGCGCATCGCCGCTTCATCGCCGGATTGCGCGGCTTGCACGAGTTCCAGCGTGCTCGCAAATCGTCCCCCGCTGCGCTCCCGCACGGTGGCATTGCCAATCATGGCCTCCAGGCTGCCGGGGGTGTTGAAGACATCCTTCGGCGCGTTCACATCCACGCACATGTGGCCCAGGTGGCCGCCGCGCCCGCTCGCGCCCGTGAGCAGCCGCCCGCCTGTGAGCACCGCGCCGCCCACGCCCGTGCCCAGCGTGACCATGAAGACATCCCGGCAGCCCTTCGCCGCGCCGGTCCATGCCTCGCCAAGCAGGGCGGCCTGCGCGTCATTGAGCACCCGCGTCTCACGCTGTAAAAACTCCGGCCAGTCAAAGCCCTCCAGCCCGTGCATCCGCCCCGGCATCCAGGTGATGCAGCGCCCGTGCGGCGCGGCCAGCCCCGGCGCGGCCAGGCCCACGGGCAGACGCGCGCCTCCTGTCTCCAACTCCGCGATGATCCCGGCCACCTGCATGGCAAAGACGGGCGTCTCGTTTTCAAACTCCCCGTCCCGTGTCGGCAGCAGCGCCGTGCGCAGGATCTCGCCGCTCTCCCGGTCCACCAGCGCGCCCTTCACCTGCGTGCCGCCCAGGTCAATGCCAATGGCCAGCCGGTCGGAGGGGAATGTGGAGTGCAATGTCATGGGGCGGGGTGTTGAAGACTACCGTTCGAAATTCGAAGCCCCGTGCTTCATGTTTCGGACTTCGAGTTTCGAGTTTCGAGTTTCGAACTTTCCACACGCCCCTCCGACACCGTCCAGCCCCCGTCCACCGCCAGCACCTGGCCCGTGATGTAGCGCGCCGCGCGTGACAGCAAAAACAGCGCAGCCCCCGTCACATCCTCAGGCACGCCCGCGCGTCCGCCATCCAGCGGCTGCTTCTGCGCCACAAAGCGCAGGATTTCCTCATCCCCCGCCGCCCGCCTTGACATCGGCGTCTCCACCAGCGCCGGGGCGATCACGTTCACGCGGATGTCATCCCGCGCGTAGTGGCTGGCGATGGCCTTGCTAAAGCCCAGGATGCCCGCCTTCGCCGCTGCATAGGCATGGCTGGCGAAAAACTCCGGGGAAGGGGACCACCCCAGCACACTGCCCATGTTCAAGATGCAGCCGCCGTCCCCCTGGCGCAGAAATTGCCGCACCGCCGCCCGGTTCGAGAGCATCAGCGACTCCAGGTTCAGTGCAAGCGTGTGCCGCAGGCCCGCGTCCGTCATCTCGTGCAGCGGCCCGTCGCCCATTTTACGGCCGCTGCCGCCCGCCACATGGTAGAGCGCGTCCAGCCGCCCGTGCGCCTCCACCGCCAGCGCCACCGCCCGCTCCGCCGTCTCCGGCAGTGCCGCGTCCGCAGCGAAGCCGCGCGCCTCCGGTCCCAGCTCCGCCAAAGCCGCGCGCACATTCTCCTCCGAGCGGCTTGTGACCACCACGCGCGCTCCCTGCCGCGCCAGCGCCCGCGCCGCCGCCAGACCCAGGCCGGTCGTCCCGCCCATGACCAGCACGCTCAGACCCCGCACATCGTAGGTTGCATTCATCCCGCAAAACATCCCCCGCGCCCCCGCGCGCACAACTGCCACTTTGCATTCGCCACGTTTTGTTTTAACGCCTCCCCCGGCCACAGCGGCCGGACCGCATCCCCACCACCAGGCACCCACCATGATCCGCGTCCGTTTCGCCCCATCCCCCACAGGCTACCTCCATGTCGGAGGCGCGCGCACCGCCCTTTTCAACTGGCTCTTCGCCCGCCACCACGGCGGCAAATTCATCCTCCGCATCGAGGACACCGACGAAGCGCGCAACACCGACGCCGCCCGCCAGGCCATCCTCGACGGTCTCCGCTGGCTCGGCCTCGACTGGGACGAAGGCCCCGAAGCTGGCGGCGACCACGGCCCCTATTTCCAAAGCCAGCGCAAGCCGATTTATGACGCCGCCCTCGCCCGGCTCGAAGCCGCCGGCCGCACCTACACCGAGGAAAACGGCGCCGTCCGTTTCAAGTTCAGCCGCACCGCCATCACCGTGCGCGACCTCGTCTGCGGTGATGTCACCTTCGCCCCCACCGAGGAGCCCGACATGACCCTCCGCCGCCCCGACGGCAGTTACATCTTCCACTTCGTCAATGTCGTGGACGACGCCGAAATGGGCATCACCCACGTCATCCGCGGCGAGGACCACCTCTCCAACACCTGGAAGCACATGGACCTCTTCGCCGCCCTCGGCAAAGACGCCCCCGTCTATGCTCACATCCCCCTCATTCTGAACCCCGGCGGCTCCAAAATGAGCAAGCGCGACGAAGGCGCCTCCATCCAGAGCTATGTGGACTCCGGCTTCCTCCCCGACGCCGTCTTCAACTACCTCTGCCTCCTCGGCTGGACGCCCCGCGCCGAGGGCGAAAAGCTCGACCGCGCCACCCTCGTCAGCCTCTTCGACCCCGCCGGCGTCCACAGCGCCAACGCCCGCTTCGACATGCACAAGTGCGCCTGGTTCAACGCCCAATACCTGCGCGAACTCGACCCCGCCGCCCTGCTCGCCGCCGCCCGGCCCTTTCTCGAAAAGGCCGGCATCATCGTCACCGATGACTCCCTCGCCGCCGCCGCCCTCCAGAGCGTGAAGGAAAAAGTCAGCCGCCTCGCCGAATTCCCCGAATGGGTCCACTACTTCTTCCGCGAGGACTACCCCACGGAGGAAGACGCCCTCGCCAAACTGCGCGCCAAGCCCGAAAACCCCGCACTGCTCCAGGCCGCTGCCGCCGCCTTCCAGGCTCTGACTGAATGGACCGAGCCCGCCGTCCACACCGCCATCGAGGACGCTGCAAAAGGTGCCGGCGTCAAACCCGGCGCCCTCATGCCCCTGCTGCGCTTTGCCCTCAGCGGCCAGACTCGCGGCCCAGGCGTCGCCACCATCGCCCACCTCATCGGCAAAGAGCGGACACTTGGGCGCATCCAGAGCGCGCTGGCGAAGATGGGGTGAAAACCTCCGCGACCGCGTGTGTCGAATGACACCTCACGCCAGCACCTCGCGGATGACTTTTCCGAAATCGCGCTCCAGGCGTTTGCGTCCGGGGATTTCCATTCGGTGGGGGTTGAGGCCGAGCAGGTGCAGCACGGTGGCGTGGATGTCGGTGACGTAGTGCGGATGCTCCACGGCGTGGAAGCCCAGTTCGTCTGTGGCGCCGTGGATGACTCCGCCTTTGACCCCGCCGCCTGCCATCCAGACGCTGAAGCCGTAGGGATGGTGGTCGCGCCCGTCGGCGCCTTGCGAGCCTGGCGTCCGGCCAAACTCGGTGCCGAAGACGACGAGGGTGTCATCCAGCAGGCCGCGCTGCTTGAGGTCCTTCAAAAGACCGGAGACGGGCTTGTCCACCTGCTCCGCGAGGGCGGAGTGGTTTTTTTTCAAGCCGGAGTGCGAGTCCCACGCGCCGGCTGCGCCGTCGCCATGCATGATCTGGATGAAGCGCACGCCGCGCTCGGCCAGGCGGCGGGCCGTGAGGAGCTGGCGGGCGAAGGGTTCGGTGACTTTGTGGTCGAGTCCGTAGAGGCGCTTTGTCTCCTCGCTCTCGCTGTCGAGGTCCAGCGTTTCGGGCACGGAGGTCTGCATGTTGCCGGCCAGGGTGTAGCTCCTCATGCGCGCGGCGAGCATGGCATCGCCGGGGTGCTGCCTGGCGGTGATGGCGTTCAGCCGCTGGATGAGCTGGAACTGCGCGGCCTGCTCGCGCGCGCCGGTGCCGCCTTCGGACACGGCGAAGGCGAGCGGATTTTTGGGATCCACGCTGAGCTTCACGGCATCGTGCGCGGGGCCGAGGTAATGGCCGTCGCGCGTGTCGAAGTAGCGCGGGCCCATGCCGATGAAGGAGGGCAGGTTGTCGGTCATGCTGCCGAGACCCCAGTTCACCCACGCGCCGAGGGTGGGCGCGCGCGGCTCCAGCATGTGGCGGCCGCTGTGGAACTGCACCTGCGCGCCGTGGTTGTCATCCGTGGTCCACATGCCGCGGATGAAGGCGATCTCGTCGGCGCAGGAGCCGATGTGCGGAAACCAGTCGCTGATCTCCACGCCGCACCGGCCGTATTTTTTGAAGCCGGTCTGCAGCGGGTAAATGAAGTTGCGCTGCTGGCCGTTGGCGTCGTTCACCACCACCACGCGCACTTTCTTCAGCTTCTCGGGATCCTGCACGCTGGCGAAGGGCGTCTCGCCGATGCTCTTGCCCGCGTGGCGGTTCAGAGCGGGCTTCGGATCAAAGCTCTCCATGTGGCTGACGCCGCCGCGCATGAAGAGCCAGATGACGCGCTTCGCCTTCGGCGCGTGCATGGGCAGGCCGTCGGGCGGCCGCCACTTGCCCGCGGCGCCGGCCTCGCGCGCCAGCAGGGCATGCAGCGCGATGCCGGAGAGGCCGGTGAGGAATTCACGGCGGGGAATGAAGGCGGCGGGTGGCATGTGGAGGCCGGTCACGCCACTGGTACGGCGTCCGGGCGGCGGATTCTTCAAATGACAGGCCCGCAAATGCGCGCCTCATCCCGCCCGCCAGCGCGCCGCGTCAGACCAGCGGCAGCAGCTTGCTGAGGGCCAGGGTGACGAGCAGGCCGATGACGGAGTTGGCGGTGAGCTGGATGCTCCAGGTGCGCAGGGTCTCTTTTTCCGTCATGCCGCTGAGGCGGGAGACGACCCAGAAGCCGCTGTCGTTCATCCAGGAGAAGAACATGGCCCCGAAGCCGATGGCGGTGAAAAGATAGACGGGGTGGCAGTCGAGCGCGCCGCCGGCGATCATCGGCGCCATGATGGAGGAGGCGGTGAGCATGGCGACAGTTGCTGAGCCCTGCGCCACGCGGACGACGGCGGCGACGAGCCAGCCCAGGAGGATGAGATTGAGGCTGTAACCCTGCGCCAGCGACTCGACGGCGTCACCCACGCCGGCGTTGCGCAGGGCCAGGCCGAAGGCGCCGCCCGCGCTCGTGATGAGGATGATCATGCCGGCGGTCTCCAGCGGCGGCCCCACGAGCTGCTCGAGCTTTTTCAGGCCGAACCCGCGCTGCCGCGCCAGCACCCACAGCGAAATGACGGCCCCGATGAGCAGGGCGATGTTTTTGTGCCCGATGAAGTCCACCCAGCCGCGCACCGTGGCGAAGCCCGCGTCACCGCCGCACAGGGCGATGAAGCCCGCGCCCCAGCCGGGGCCGGCCTTGGAGGAGAGGCTGGCCAGCTCGAACACGGTGGTCATGCTGATGAGCACGATGGGCAGGATGACGGGCGTGATGCTCCAGAAGAATCCGGGAAGCTGGCTCTCCTGCCGCGCGCTGACGCCGGCCAGCTCCTCCAGGGAGAGGCCGTTGGTCTCGCGCAGGGGCGTGTCGGTCTTGCTGTTGAGCCACCTGGCGACGAAGTAGCCGAAGAAGCAGGTGACGGCGCCGATGACCATGCCGCCGATGATGGACTCGCCCACATTGAGCCGCAGATCATCCACCACGGCCACCGGGCCGGGGTGCGGCACGGTCATCGAGTGGGTGATGGTGCCGCCGCAGCAGACGGCCAGGATGTAAAGCGTGTAGTCCTTGCCGGTGCGCAGCCGCAGGGCCATGGCGAGCGGGGCCATGAGCATGAACATGGTGTCGAAAAAAATGGGCGCGCTGAGGATGAAGGTGCTCCACAGCAGCGCCCAGCCGGCCCGCTTTTCGCCGAAGAAGGCCAGGAAGCGGCGCACCACCTTGTCCGCGCCGCCGCTCTCCATCAGGCACATGCCGATGATGGCCGCGAGCGCGATGGAGATGGCGATGTCGCGCGCGGTGTCGCCCAGCCCCTTGGAGACCATCTCCACCACGCCGACCATGGCGGGCAGGTTTTTCATCTTGCCGTCCTTCTGCACCACATCCCAGCTCTCCTTGTGGGTGAGCAGGCCCGCGAGCATGGCGGCGAGCACCAGCGCCAGGAAGGGATGCAGGCGCAGCTTGCTGATGCCGATGATGATGAAGGCCACGCTGATGGCGAGCACGATGAACGGCCAGGAGTCGGGGGAGGCGGCGGCGAGGACGGGAGACATAAATCAGCGGCGATGCTGGCGGGTTTCCGCCGGTTCATCCACCCAAAAATCACACCCGCCCGCCTTTCCCGCGGATTCCCGCGGACGGTTCGGCGAATCCCCGCGCCCCATCACCAGGAGCCGCGGGCCGGTCACAGGCAAAGCATTTGCTGGAAATTTGAAACCCCTGCCTTATTGCTTCCCCGCACGATCATGTCCCCCTCCCGAATTCCTTGTTCCCGCGCCGCCTGGACCGGCGTGGCGGGCTGCCTTCTCCTCAGCTTTGCCGGCGCGCAGACGCCCGGCCCCGCGACCCCGCCCGCGCCGCCGCCGGTGCCGCCCCTGCCCGCGGCGGAGGGACAGCGCCCGGCCATCCCGGAGGAGCTGCTGGGGGACGAGCATGTGCGCGAGGAGTTCGGCGTGAACCAGTTCACCACCCCCAGCATCCGCAAGCTCTTCGAGATGCTCGACGGCCTCGGCAAGCTCTCCTATGACGCGCTCAAGCGCCCCATCACACGCCAGACGCCCTCCGACCGCGTGCTCGTCTCCATGGGCCTGGGCACCCTCATCGCCGACGGCTTCCTCATCGTGCAATGCGAGAAAGTGGAGGCCATGGAGGACGTGGGCCGCGCCCTGATCAAATACGCCAAGGTGCTCGGCGCCGGCGCGCGCATGAACCGCCACACCCAGAGCCTCTTCGAGCACAGCATCGAGGGCGAGTGGGACAAGCTGCGCACCGAGCTCGCCGCCACCCAGGCCGATGTCGAGGCCGAGATGGTCCAGCTCCGCGATGTGGACATCGCCCACCTCGTCAGCCTCGGCGGCTGGCTGCGCGCCTTCGAGATCGCCACCCGCAGCGTGGCCGACCACTACACACCGGAGAAAACCACCCGCCTCCTGCGCGCCGAGATCGCCAGCTACTACCAGATGAGCCTCGACCATCTGAACCCCCGCCTCGCCAACCACGAGTCCCTGCTGAAAATCCGCGACGGTCTCAAAGAAATCGCCCCCCTCATGGACAAGCCTGAAGGCGCCACCCTCACCGAGGCGGAGGTGGGCGCGCTCCACACCCGCGCCGCCGCCCTCGCCGGCATCGTCACCGGCGCCATGAAACTCTGACCTATGCCGCAACTGACCCCTGATCAACTCGCCCATGTCGAAACCTGGGCCGCCGGAGGAGCCACGCTCAACCAAATCCAGGACCGCCTCAAAAACGACTTCGGCATCACCCTCACCTACCTCGAGGCGCGCCTGCTCATGACCGAAATCGGCGTCCGCCTCAAAGACA
Source organism: Verrucomicrobiaceae bacterium UBA2429 (assembly GCA_002343505.1). Classification (GTDB taxonomy): domain Bacteria; phylum Verrucomicrobiota; class Verrucomicrobiia; order Verrucomicrobiales; family Verrucomicrobiaceae; genus Prosthecobacter. The sequence continues at coordinate 72,218 of DDQZ01000014.1, forward strand.
AGGAGCGTCCCGCCGAGAAAAAGCCCGACCCGGAGCCGGAGCCGCCCGGCAGGGATGAAGACGCTGCCGCGCCGCCCTCCGAAGACCCGTCAGCCGCGCCGGCCGGCGGTTCTTTGACCCTGCGCGTGGACCAGATCGCCGTGCCCGGCACGATGGCCAGCGGCAAGGTCACTTTCAGCGACGGCGTCACCGCCACCTGGTATGTGGATCAAATGGGCCGCCTCGGCCTCGGCGGCGCCCCGCAGGGCTACCAGCCGCCCCCGGCCGACGTGCCCGCCTTCCAGCGCCAGCTCGACCGCGCGCTCATGCAGGCGGGCTTCTGAGCGCCCCCCCTTTTTGTGTCACTCGACACCTCCAGCCTCCACGGCACCGAAGACCCTGAAATGCGGCACAGGCTGCCGCGCTGGTATTCCCGGCTGCTCGGCCTGCTCGTGCTGGCCGTCATCGTCCATGAGGTCGGCTTCACCGGCGGCGTGACTCCGCTCATGCGGTGGGCCACAGCCCTGCTTGTGCTGCTCTTCGCCGCCGAGCATGCCGCCGGCCTTTGGCGCGCCGCGCGCCCGGCGGACTACGCGCGCGCCTGGGCCGTCCATGTCTGGCTGGCCGCCGCCCTGCTCCCGCTCATGGCCGCCGCCCTGCTCGGCGCGGGCTGGCTGCGCGCGCATGACGAAAAGCTCACCCTCCTCCTCTACGGCCTCATCCAGGGCGGCATGCTCGCCTCCCTCGGCCTGCGCTTCCTGCGCCGGCAGGCGCAGGTGGCCCGGCTGAACCTGCGCCCCGGCTGGATCTTCATGGGCAGCTTCGCCCTGCTGGTGGCGGGCGGCGCCCTGCTGCTGAAGCTGCCGCGCGCCGTCGAGCCCGGCCACACCCTCTCATGGCTCGACGCCCTCTTCACCAGCACCAGCGCCGTCTGCGTCACCGGCCTCGCCGTGGTGAGCACGGCGGATTTCTTCTCCCCCACCGGCCAGGTCATCCTCCTCGGCCTCATCCAGATGGGCGGCCTCGGCATCATGACGCTGACCTACTTTCTCACCACCCTGCTCTTCCGCGGCATGAGCCTGCACGACCGCCAGGTGCTCGGCGAGATGATCTCCGAAAAGCACCTCTCCCACGTCGCCGGCAGCGTCCGCTTCATCGTCGGCTTCCCCTTCGCCGCCGAGCTCCTCGGCGCCGCCCTCCTCTACCACGCGCTCCCGGAGGACCGCGGCCTCGCCGAGCGCGCCTTCCAGGCCGTCTTCCACTCCGTCTCCGCCTTCTGCAACGCCGGCTTCTCCACCCTCCCCGCCGGCCTGGCCGACACCTGGACGCGGGACAATGCCGCCCTCCAGCTCATCATCTGCGCCCTCGTCATCAGCGGCGGCCTCGGCGCCATGGTCGCGCGCGACGCCCTCGCCTGGGCGCGCGCCCGCCTGCGCCTGGCGCGCCATCCCGCCGGGCCGCGGCCCAGGCTCAAAATCCACACCCGCCTCGTGCTCGCCCTCACCGCCGGCCTCGTCATCGCCGGCGCGGTCCTCGTTTACCTCGGCGAGTTCGTCCTCACCGATGGCCAGAGCAACGGCGGCGCCTGGCTCACCGCACTCTTCCACTCCGTCACCGCCCGCACCGCCGGCTTCAACACCACCGACACCGGCGCCATCGGCCCCGTCACCGTCCACATCCTCGTCATGCTCATGCTCATCGGCGGCTCCCCCGGCGGCACCGCCGGCGGCGTGCGCACCACCGTCTTCGCCGTCGCCGCCATGCACTTGTGGAATCTCTTCCGCCGCCGCGGCGACCTCGTCATCTTCCGCCGCCGCCTGCCCGCCGGTCTCGGCCCGCGCGCCCTCGCCGTGCTCGTGCTCACCATGGGCTGGCTGTTTGCCAGCTTCGCCCTCCTCCGCCAGCTCCAGCCCGGCCTGGATGACACCCGCCTCGTCTTCGAGCTCGTCAGCGCCTTCGCCACCGTCGGCCTCAGCATGAATGCCACCCCGGATTTGACCTCCGCCGCCAAGGCCCTCATCATCCTCAACATGTTTGTCGGCAGGATCGGCCTCCTCACCGTCGCCTCCACCCTCATCCCCCCCGGCGCAGCCCGCGGCACCCGCCCGCCCGCCGAGCAGGCCC
>DDQZ01000019.1 GCA_002343505.1 Verrucomicrobiaceae bacterium UBA2429
AGGTGTCTCGGATGACGCTTACGGTGGTGCCGCAGGAGCGGCGGGAGGCGGTGGGCCTCATCGGGCGAGCGCCGCGCGTGGTGGCGGGGGAGGAGTTCCATGCCTCGGGTGTGTGGGAAAATTCGCGCGAGCACGGGCGGCAGTTCAAGGCGGAGACACTGCGGCTGACGCGCCCGGATTCGCCGGAGGGCATCGAGCGTTACCTGGGCAGCGGCTTGATCGAGGGCATCGGTCCGGCGTATGCGCGGCGGATGGTGGAGCGGTTTGGCAAGGGCGTGTTTGAAATCATCGAGCACGAGTCGGCGAAGCTGGAGGAGGTGGAGGGCATCGGGCGGAAGCGGCGGCTGGAGATTCGCGAGTCGTGGCTGCGGCAGCGGAGCATTCACAAGATCATGATCTTCCTGCACGAGCACGGTGTCAGCTCCGCGCGCGCGCTGCGCATTTACAAGACCTACGGGGAGGAGGCGGTGGCGGTGCTGAAGGCGAACCCTTACCGGCTGGCGCAGGACATTCACGGCATCGGCTTCAAGACGGCGGACCAGATCGCCCGCCAACTCGGCATGGCGGAGGACGCGCCGGAGCGGGTGCGCGCGGCGGTGCTGCACACGCTGTCGGCGGCGGCGAGCGGGGGGCATTCCTGCCTGCCGGAGTCGAAGGCGGTGGAGCAGACGATGCAGCTCGTGGGGGCGGGTGCCGAGGCGGTGAGCGCGGCGCTGGAGACCCTGCTGGCGGAGCAGGCGCTGGCGCGGGAGCCGCTGGAGGGCGCGCCGCATCTGTGGCTGCCGCACCTGCGCGCGGCGGAGCAGGCCGTGGCCCGGCGTTTGCGCGAGCTGCGCGCGCAGCCGCCAGGGTGGCCGGCGCTGGATGTGGAGGCGGCGTTGGCGGATGCCGCGCAAAAGACGGGCAAGACGCTGGCACCGAGCCAGGCGGAGGCGGTGCGGGCGGCTTTGAAGGAAAGGTGCCTCATCCTGACGGGCGGTCCGGGTGTGGGCAAGACGACGCTGGTGAACACGCTGTTGACCGTGCTGGCGGAGGCGGGAATGAAGATCGTGCTGGCCGCGCCCACGGGCCGCGCGGCGAAGCGCCTGGCGGAGAGCACGGGAATGGAGGCGCGCACGCTGCACCGGCTGCTGGAGGCGCAGGGCGGCGGCGCGTGGGGCAGGCACCGCGGACGGCGGCTGGAGGGGGATTCCTTTGTCTGCGATGAGTCCTCGATGGTGGACACGCCGCTGATGCACCACTTCCTGGCGGCGCTGCCGGAGGACGCGCATCTGCTGCTGGTGGGTGACGCGGACCAGCTCCCCTCCGTGGGGCCGGGCATGGTGTTGCACGACCTCATCGCCAGCGGCGCGGTGCCCTGTGTGAGGCTGACGGAGATTTTCCGCCAGGCGGCGGAAAGCCGCATCATCACCAGCGCGCATGACATCAATCAAGGCCGCGTGCCGGACCTGCGCCCCTCGCGCGCGAGCGATTTCTTTTTCCTGGAGGAAAGCGATCCCGACGCGATCCGCGAGACGCTCGTGCAGCTCGCGCGCACCCGCCTGCCCGCAAAGTATGGCTTTGACCCGGTGTCTGACATCCAGGTGCTGACGCCGATGAACCGCGGCCCGCTGGGCACGCGCGCGCTCAATGAGGCGCTGCAAAACGCCCTCAACCCGCCGAACGAGATCAAGTATGAGATCGAGCGCTTCGGCACCACCTTCCGCGCGGGGGACAAGGTGATCCAGACGCGGAACAACTACGAGAAGGAGGTCTTCAACGGCGACATCGGCCACATTTCGGCCATCGAGACGGAGCCGCTGAAGGTGAGCGTGCGCTTCGAGGGAGGCCGCCTGGTGGACTATGAGCCGGGGGAGCTGGATGAATTGCAGCCGGCCTACGCGCTGACCATTCACAAGAGCCAGGGCAGCGAGTTTCCCTGCGTGCTGATGCCGGTGAGCACGCAGCATTTCGTGATGCTGGAGCGCAGCCTGCTCTACACGGGGGTGACTCGCGCGCGGCGGCTGGTGGTGCTCGTGGGTGATCCGAAAGCGCTGGAGATGGCGGTCAAAAAGCAGACGAGCCGCAGGCGCTGGACGGGATTGCGTGAAGCGCTGGGTAGCGGGTCCTGAATTGACAAAGCAGGCCATCCGGGCAGGGGTGTGGTCATGAAACTGACCACCCTTACCGCGTTCATTCTTCCGTCATTGTCTGCCGCCGCTGCCGGGCATGATGTGGTCATCTATGGCGGCACGAGCGCGGCCATCACGGCGGCGGTGCAGGTGAAAAAGATGGGCAAGTCCGTCATCATCGTCAGCCCGGACAAGCATCTGGGCGGGCTGACGAGCGGCGGCCTCGGCTGGACGGACAGCGGCAACAAGGCGGTGATCGGCGGGCTGTCGCGCGAGTTTTACCACCGCGTCTATCTGCACTACCAGAAGCCGGAGGCCTGGCGGCAGCAGAAGCAGGAGGAGTACGGCAACAAGGGCCAGGGTACGGCGGCGATGGATGGCGAGGCGCGCACGATGTGGATCTTTGAGCCGCATGTGGCGGAGAACATCTTCGATGCATGGGTCAGGGAGCTGGACATCCCCGTGGTGCGCGAGGCCTGGCTCGACCGCGAAAAGGGCGTGAAAAAGCAGGGCGGGCGCATCGTCTCGATCACGACGCTGGATGGCAGGACCTATGAGGGGAAGATGTTCCTGGACGCGACCTATGAGGGCGACCTGTTGGCCGCCGCCGGGGTGGATTACCATGTGGGACGCGAGGCCAACAGCGTGCATGGCGAGGAGTGGAACGGCGTCCAGGTGGGCGTGCTGCATCACAAGCACCACTTCGGCGCCGTGGAGAAGACCGTCAGCCCCTACAAGGTGCCGGGCGACCCGAATAGCGGCGTGCTGGCGCGCATCAGCACGGAGCATCCTGGCGTCAAAGGCGAGGGCGACCACCGTGTGCAGGCCTACTGCTTCCGCTCCTGCTACACGAACGATCCCGCCAACCGCGTCCCCTTCCCCAAGCCGGAGGGCTACGATGCCAGCCAGTATGAGCTGATCCTGCGCATCTTCGACGCCGGCTGGCGCGAGTTTTTCCACAAGTTCGACCCCATCCCGAACCACAAGACGGACACGAACAACCACGGCCCGTTCAGCTTCGACAACATTGGATACAACTACGACTACCCCGAGGCCAGCTACGAACGGCGGCGGGAGATCATCAAGGAGCACGAGACCTATCAGAAGGGCCTGATGTGGTTCGTGGCCAACGATCCGCGCGTGCCGGAGGATGTGCGCGCGGAGCTGCAGAAATGGGGCCTGCCGAAGGATGAGTTCACCGACAACGGGAACTGGTCCCACCAGCTCTACATCCGCGAGGCGCGCCGCATGGTGGGCCATTTTGTGATGACGGAAAACGAGCTGCGCAAAAAGAAGCCCACGCCTGAGTCCGTGGGCATGGGCAGCTACACGATCGACAGCCACAACGTGCAGCGCTACATCACGCCGGAGGGCCATGTGCAGAACGAGGGCGACATCGGCGTGAGCACGAACGGCCCGTATGAGATCGCCTACGGCTCGCTGGTGCCGAAGGAGGGGCAGGGGAGCAACCTGCTGGTGCCGGTGGCCATGTCCGCCAGCCACATCGCCTACGGCAGCATCCGCATGGAGCCGGTGTTCATGATCCTGGGCCAGTCGGCGGCGACGGCGGCGGTGCTGGCCATCGAGGATGGCCTGGCGGTGCAGAAGGTGCCGTATGCCAAGCTGCGCGAGCGCCTGCTGAAGGACGGCCAGATTTTGGAATTCAAAGCGCCGCCGTCCCCGAACGCCATCCAGCTCGAAGGCATCGTGGTGGATGATGCCAAGGCCTCGCTCGGCGGCCATTGGCAGGAAAGCCGCGCCGGCAAGCATTACGGCGAGGGCTATCAGCACGACGGCAATGCCGGCAAGGGCGAGAGCCTGGCCGTTTTCCAGCCCGCGCTGCCCAAGGCCGGGCGCTACGAGGTGCGCGTGGCCTATCCTGCGAACAACAACCGCGCCAGCAACGTGCCGGTCACCATCTTCCACAATGGCGGCGAGACGAAGAAGGTCATCAGCCAGAAGGCACCGGGGCCGGTCGGCGGCGTGGCGGTGTCGCTGGGCGAGTATGAATTCTCCCCGGACCGCCGCCCGCAGGTGGTCATCGGCAACGAGGGCACCGACGGCTATGTGGTCATTGACGCTGTGCAGTGGATCGCCAAATAACGCGCCCGCGCAGACTGCCCGCGCGCGGCATGAGAGCGTGAATCGGCGGTTGCAAGCCCTGGGCGCAGCCGCCAGACTTCCGGCCTGCCAACCCCGACACCTTCCATGCACCACCGAGCGCTCCTCTTTTCCGCCGCGCTTCTGCTTGCCGCCAGCCCCGCCATGATCTCCGCCGCCATCACCTCCGAAGTCTGGGGAAAGACCGCCGCCGGCGAGGAGGTGCGGCTTTTCACGCTGAAAAACAGCGCCGGCATGGAGGTGCGAATCACGAATTACGGCGGCATCATCGTCTCCCTCACCGCGCCGGACCGCGAGGGGCGTTTCGCGGATGTGGTGCTTGGCTTTGACACGCTGGAGCCCTATCTGGGGAAGCATCCGCACTTCGGCTGCATCACCGGGCGCTACGCCAACCGCATCGGCGGAGCCTCGTTCGTCATTGACGGTGTGGAGTACCAGGTGACGGCGAACTCCGGCAAAAACCACATCCACGGCGGGCCGCAGGGCTTTGACAAGAAGGTGTGGAAGGCGGCGGTGGAAGAAGAGAGAAATGCTCTCGTGCTCACCCACACCAGCCCGGACGGCGACGAGGGCTTCCCCGGCACGCTGGAGTGCTCGGTGACCTACAGCCTGGGCGCGGACAACGCCCTGAGGATCGAATACCGCGCCACCACGGACAAGCCCACGGTGCTGAACCTGACCAACCACAGCTACTTCAACCTCGGCGGCGAAGGCTCCGGTGACATTCTCGGTCATGAAATGCGGATCAGTGCCGAGTCATTCACACCCACGGACGACTCCCTCATCACCACGGGGGAAATCGCCAGCGTCATCGGCACGCCGCTGGACTTCACGCAGCCGCGCAAGATCGGCGAGCGCATCGAGGCGGATTTCAAGCCGCTCATCCAGGGCAGGGGCTACGATCACAACTATGTGCTCAAAGGCTCCGGGCTGCGGCTCGCCGCGCGCGTCAGGGAGCCGGGCGGCGGGCGCGTCATGGAGGTGCTCACCACCGACCCCGGCGTGCAGCTTTACACCGCCAATCATCTCAAGGGTGTGCCGGGAAAAAAGGGCCATGTCTATGCCGCGCGGCACGGCTTCTGCCTGGAGACGCAAAAATTCCCCGACAGCCCGAACAAGCCGCAGTTCCCCAGCGCCGTGTTGCGGCCCGGGCAGATCTACGAGCACATTACGATCTTCAAGTTTTCCGCCGAGTGACCGCGCCCGTCCCCCTGCCGCAGCAATCCGCCCTCAAAAAACTCCGCCCTGCCTTCATCCAGGAGCAGGACTTCGCCGCCCGGCAGTACCGCGGGCGGCGCGAGAACCAGGAGGACTACTACGCCTTTGCCGACGCATCCGAGCCGGGCCGCCCGGCGCTGGACCAGGTGCTGCTGGTGGTGGGCGACGGCCTCGGCGGGCACGCCGGCGGCAGCGTGGCGAGCTACCTGGCGGTGAACGCCTTTGTGCGCGCTTTTCACGAGCAGCCCGGCGCGCAGGGCTGGCGCCTGCGCACCGCGCTGGACACGGCCAATGAGACGCTGGGCCTCGTCAGCGCGCGCGTGCCCCCCACCGCCGCGGCCATGGGCACCACCCTTCTGGCTTTGCTGGCCGGGCAGAGGGAGGCGCAGTGGATCAGCGTCGGCGACTCGCCGCTCTTTCTTTTCCGCCAGGGCGCCCTGCGCAGGCTGAACGCGGACCACTCCCTCGCGCCCATCCTGGAGGAGCGCGTGCGCGCCGGCAGTCTCAGCGCCGAGGAGGCCGCCGCGCACCCCGACAGGCACGCGCTCCAGAGCGCCGTGCTGGGGGACACTCTGCGCCTTGTGGACTTCCCCGCCGAGCCGCTGCCGCTGGAGCCGGGGGACATCCTCATCGCCGCCAGCGACGGTATTTTCACCCTGGCCACCCGCGCTCTGGAGGAGCTGCTGGCCTTTGGCAAAAACACCACGGCGGACAAGATCGCCGACGCCATCCTTTTCGCCATCCGCCGCGTGAACCATGAGCGGCAGGACAACACCACCGTCGGAGTGGTGAAGATTCATTAGCCCGCGCGTCCGGCGCGCCGTATCCTCCCGCCATGCTTCCCTGGCTCCAGCCCGGCTGTTTTCCGCTTTACCTCGCCCCGATGGCGGGGGTGACGGACGCCGTCTTCCGCGCGCTCTGCAAGGAGCTGGGCGCCGATGTCATGGTCACCGAGTTCGTCAGCGCCGAAGGCATCCTCCAGCGCGACGACCGCACGCGGCACTACACCGAGTTCGACGACGCGCAGCGCCCGCTGGGAGTGCAGCTCTTCGGCGCGGACGGACGCCGCATGGGCGAGGCCGCGCGCAAGATCATAGACTGGAAGCGGCCCGACTTCATAGACATCAACTTCGGCTGCCCGGTGAACAAGGTCGTCTCGAAAAACGGCGGCTCCGCTTTGCTCAGGGACTGCCCCTTGCTCGCCAGTGTCGCGCGCGAGATCGTCCGCGCCGTGCCCGTGCCGGTCACGGCCAAGATGCGCACCGGCTGGGACGCCGGGCACATCAACGCCGTCGAGGTGGCGCGCATTCTGGAGGACTGCGGCATCCAGGCCATCGCCGTCCACGGGCGCACCCGCGCGCAGGGTTACAGCGGTCTGGCCGACTGGGAGGTCATCAGCGAGGTGGCCGGGGCGGTGAAAATCCCCGTCATCGGCAATGGCGACATCGCCACCGGCGCGGATGTCGAGGTGCGGCGCGCGCAGACGGGCGTGGCCGGTGTCATGATCGGGCGCGCGGCCATGGCAAACCCGTGGGTCTTTCAGGAGGCGAAGCACTACCTGGCCACTGGCGCGCACCTGCCGCCGGCGACGGCGGAGGCGCGCTTCGCCCTCATGCGCCGGCATTGCGTGATGGCGCTGGCGCGCGGCTCGCACAACGGGCGCGGCGGCGAGTTCGAGATCATGCGCTCCCTGCGCGGGCGGCTCATGCACTACACGCGCGGCCTGCCCGGCGGCAAGCACCTGCGCGCCTCCCTCGGTCATCTGGGCAGCCTGATGGAGTTGGATGACATCCTGGCCGGGTGGTCTCCGCAGCCGGTGCTGGAGTGCGGGCTTTGACTGGCGCGACTGAGAGCTTTCGTGGCCCCCGAAGGATCACTCCGACAGCAACACTGGCGCGGGATGGTTTTCGTCCGGCTCCAGCCTCATGAGCTGAATCACGGTGGCGATGTCATGGCTTGCTTCTCGCCGAGGGCGGGAGGGCGGTGGGCGGGGATTTGGGCTTTGAAGTCGCCGAGGCTGTTCCAGTGGGCGCGCTCATCGAGGTTGACCTCGGCGACGGCGATGCTGCCCCACTCTTTGGCGTGCGCGATGACATCGCCGTAGTGGTCCCATATCCCGGAGATCATCCAGTCGTGCTTTGAGCTGTCAGTATAGGTGCTGCTAATGAGATGGACGTGGTTCTCACAGGCCCGGGCGGCAGCAAGGCGGGGATTGCATCCCCAGACAGGCCAGGCGATCACTTCGGCCCCCTGGATGGCGAGAGCTCGGGCAACTTCGGGGAAGAAGCCATCGTAGCAGATCATCATGCCGACTTTGCCGAAGGCGGTGTCGAAGACAGGGTAGTCGCGGCCGGGGGTGAGGCCTGCCTCGATCTCGCTGCGGGGCAGGGCCACTTTGCGGTATTTGCCAATGAGGGAGCCATCCGGGCCGATGAGGGCAGCGGTGTTGTAAACGGTGGGTCCGTCGCGTTCGACGAGTCCGGCGACGAGATGAAGACGATGCAGTTTTGCCTGCGCGCAGAAGTAGTCGGTGCTGGGGCCGGGAATGGTCTCGGCGCATTCGTGCATGGCTTTGCCGGTGCCATAAAAAGTGAGGGTCTCGGGCAGGACGAGGAGGTCCACTTTCTGTCGTGAGGCTTCTTTGATCAGCGGGGCGAACTGGGGTGGCTTGTCGGCTGGCTCTCGCCCTTCGCGCGGCTGGAGATGGGCGGTGGCGAGACGGACGATGCGCGGCGGCGGCGGCTCGATGGGAACAAGTGAGACCTGGCTCCAACTGGCGCGCGCGCTGGCTGCCCATTGGAGGTGAAGTTCGATGCGGGCGCGGCGGGCGGCGATGGGAGCGCGGAGGTTTTCCTCGAAGCGGCCCCATGCACCGGGAGCGGAGCCTCGGTCGCGCGGGTATTCGGGCTCGGCGCGTGGGACGGTGCCTTTAGCGTAACCGGCGGTGGCGGGCTTTTCCCAGGTGACGGGTCTGCCGTTTTCATCCTGCCAGATGACGCGGGCGACGACGCTCCGGCGGGGTTCGGGGACGTTTTCGTATTTCCGCCAGGCTGTGAAGCGGTAGTGGCGGCCGCCTTCGACAGGCTGGCTGCGGGTCCAATGGCCGGCCCAGTGCTCGCCTGGCCCGGTTTGCAGGGTAAGAATGGGCTGCCCCGCAGGTCCGCCGCCGTCATGAAGCTCGTGGAGCGGTGCTGTCTCGGTGCGTGGCGCGTGAAATTGCCATTCGGCTCCGGTGAGCGGGACTGGGGCCAGGAGACCGAGGAGGGGAAGGATGTGTTTCATGCCGCGCAGGATACGACTGCGGGCCGTGCGGCCTTGCTGGCGCGCGCGTCAGGCGGCGCGGCATTGGTCCAGAAGATGGCGCAAGTAGGCGGCGATGTCCTCGAAGGCGGACTTGTATGGCGAGCCTGCCAGGCAGACGAGTTCGGCGCGGGCGTCGTCGAGCATGACCTGGGCGAAGCTGACGGCCTTTTCGATGGCGCCCTCGTAGTCGGCGATGCCGGCGAGCAGGGTGGTGTCCATTGGCTCGCCTTTGAGGAGCATTTTGTTGAGTTTCTGTTTCTGCGCATCGGTGGCCTCCATGAGAAGATGCAGGACGGGCAGAGTGAGCTTGCCTTTGGCGAGGTCGGTGCGCAGGGTTTTGCCTGCCTTGGCCTCATCCCCCACGAGATCAAGGCAGTCGTCGTAGATCTGATAGACGGTGCCGAGCTTCATGCCGTAGCTGTGCAGGGCGCGCTCGACGCTTTCCGGCACACCGTTGAGGCGCGCGCCAAGTCCTGCTGCCGCGGCGAAGAGCGCGGCGGTCTTCATTTCAATCATGCGCAGGTAGTCCGGCACGGAGAGGTTGAGATCAAAACGGCGCTGGGTCTGGAGAATCTCCCCGCTGCACACATCGCGCGAGGCGCGGGCGATGCTGCGGCAGACATGCGTGTCTTCGAACTCGGTGGCCAGCTCCAGCGCGCGGGCAAAGAGGGCGTCACCGAGCAGCACGCTCAGCGCGCTGCCCCACTTGGCGGCGGCGGTGGGCAGGCCGCGCCGTGTGGCGGCGCCGTCCATGATGTCGTCATGCACCAGGGAGGCGATGTGGACCATTTCAAGGATGACGGAAAGGCGTGTGTGCTCCGCGGTTTTGCCGCCGGTGGCCCCGCCTGCCATGAGCGCCAGCGCGGGACGGATGCGCTTGCCCGAGGACTGGCACACATAGCTGACGTAGCCTTCGACGGCGGGGTCGAAGGCGCGCGCCTGATCCCGGATGGACTTTTCCACGACTTCGAGGTCGGCGCGGATGAGTTCAAACGGAAATACTGGGGCGCTGGGGTGGGTTTGCTTCATGTTCAGGCGGTTTGCGGGCGGCGCCTTCGCGGGGAGAAGTTGCGGTCCTAGTTCGCGCAGCCGCTCCTTTGAGTCAATTACGACCTGCCCGGATTCCTCGGGTGATCTTTCACAGAGATTGATTTTTGTGAAAGCCACGCGGGCGGCGGCGACCATGAACGGGGCGGGAGGCATCGGTGAAAAATTTTCATCTCTGGAGAAATTCCCGCTCTGACTTGGCCCGGCGGCTGCTCTTTTCACTTTCCGAAGCGCGAGCTTCACCACAACGAGCCGGGCTGTTACTTCATGGTTGGGGACAGCTTGGTCAAATCAAGGCCCGGCGGGAAAATGGTTGGTTCCCGCCGGGCCGCTTTTTTTGGGTGGGATCGGAAGCGGGTGTCCGATTCGCCACAGAATTCGTCAGGCCTTGGGGCTTGACGCTCAACGGGCGGCGGGTTCCAATGCGGCCTCTCCATCATGAACGAAGCCTTCCCTGACATTCCGAGGATCCAATACGAGGGTCCGAAATCCAAAAACCCCCTTTCCTTCAAGCACTACAACGCGGACGAGGTCGTCGCCGGGAAAACCATGCGCGAGCATCTCCGCTTCGGAATCGCCTACTGGCACGCCATGCGCAACAGTCTGGCCGATCCTTTCGGCGTGGGCACCGCGCAGCGCCCGTGGGATGACGGCACCAGTTCCATCGCCAACGCGCAGCGCCGCGTGCAGGCCTGCTTCGAGTTCATGGACAAACTCGGTGTGGACTACTACTGCTTCCACGACCGCGATGTGGCACCCGAGGGGGAGACCCTGGCGGAGAGCAATGCCAACCTCGACGCCGTGGCAGACGAGTTGGAAAAGGCGCAGAAGGCCACGGGCAAGAAGCTGCTCTGGGGCACCGCATGCCTGTTCGCGCATCCGCGCTACAACCAAGGCGCGGCCACGAGCCCGAACGCGAATGTTTACGCTTACGCCGCCGCGCAGGTGAAGAAGGCCCTTGAGGTCACCCACCGCCTCGGCGGCGAGGGCTACACTTTCTGGGGCGGCCGCGAGGGTTATGCGACGCTCTGGAACACCGACATCAAGCGCGAGCTGGACCACCTGGCCGCCTTCCTGCACATGGCGGTGGATTACAAAAAGAAAATCGGCTTCAAAGGCCCCTTCTACATCGAGCCGAAGCCGCGCGAGCCCTCCACCCACCAGTATGACAGCGACGCCGCCGCCTGCCTGAACTTCCTGCGCGAGCACGGCCTCATGGAGCATTTCAAGCTGAACCTGGAAACGAACCACGCCACCCTGGCCGGCCACAGCATGTGGCATGAGATGGAGGTGGCCGTGGCTGCCGGCGCGCTTGGCTCCGTGGACGCGAACACGGGCGACGAACTCATCGGCTGGGACACGGACCAGTTTCCCACGGACATCTATCTCACCACGCAGATGATGCTCGTGCTGCTGCGCAGCGGCGGCTTCACCACGGGCGGCCTGAACTTTGACGCCAAGGTGAGGCGCGAGTCCTTCGAGCCGGTGGACCTTTTCCATGCGCACATTGGCGGCATGGACGCGTTCGCCCGCGGGCTGAAAATCGCCGCCGCCATCCTGGAGGACGGGCGCTGGGAGGGTTTCCGCAAGCAGCGTTACGCCACTTTTGACAAAGGCATTGGCGCGAAGATCGAGGCGCGCGCAACCAGCTTCGAGGAATTGGAGGCATACACGCTTGAGAATGGCGAGCCGCTCATCGCCTCCGGCCGTCAGGAGATGCTGGAAAACCTCATCAACGAGTTCATCTGAGGCTGCCCGCAGTTCTGGAAATCGAAGAGGCAGGCCAAACGGCCTGCCTCTTTGATTATCCGGGGATGAATGTCCCGGTGAATTCTCAGCGTTTCGGCGCCCATTCCGCGATGGGTTTCACGGGTGCTTCGGCGGGGGCTTCGTCCAGCGCGAAGGCGACCGCGATGGTGTGATCCCCCTTGGTGGTGCCGAGGTCCACTTTGAGCACGCGGATGCCGGTGAGTTTTTTCATCTGCTCGTTGGTCGGTTCGGGCGGCTCTCCGACGCTGAAGCTGGCCTGCGCGGGGGAGAGCAGCGTGGCATGGAGGGTTCGGCCTTTGTCGGTTAGCACGGCTTTTTTGCCGTCAGCGCTGACCTCGGCGCGGGTGTGCATGGTCCAGACGACATGGGTGTTGTTTTTGACGCCGATTTCATCCTGGACAAGCACCTGCGGCTTGTCACCGCGAGTGATCATGACGCCGCGGAGGGCGTCCTTGGCGGGCTTCGAGTAGGCTTTGCCGAGGTCAATGACACTCATGGCTAGCGCCGGAGTGGAATGGGCCATGACCACGGCGGCCTTCGCGTCAAACTCCTGGTTGCCCTCCATCCAGAGCGTGTTCTGGCCGGCGGTGCCCTCGACATAAAGCTCGTAGCGTTTGTTGCGGTCGGTGGAAGTGAAGCCGGGCGCGCGGTCGCTCTCCTCGCCAAGTTCGATGCCCCAGCGCGTGCCGCCCGCGTCGAGGACGAAAGCGCCAAGGTCGAGCTGGTTGTGAACGAAACTGTTGTCCCCGCCTTTGACGGCGATGTAAAGGGCGTCCTTGTCCCAGCCGGTGCGGTGCGCGGCCACGAGCGCGCCGGGGGAGGTGTAGTCGAGACTGTCTGGCGTGCCATCGCCGGCGGCGTGGGGATTGAAGTACATGAAGTGGCCTGCCAGATTCAGATGGGCGGTGTCGGCTCCGGGGGCGGTGCCCGCGGTGAGGGCCTTCGTGCCCATGTTTCCATGCGCGCCGGCCAGCCATGTGGACACCCAGGCGCGGCTCAGGGCGGTGGAGTTGGTGTCGCCGTAGTTAAAAAGCTGGTTCGTCGGCCCCACCAGATGAACCCGCGCCAGCCCCGCCTGCGGGATGCCTTCCAAAAGGCTGAAACCGAAGTCGGAACCGCTGTTGGCCTTGAGGGTCTGCATGACCATGATGGCGTAGTCGAGAACGGTTTCCCCTGCCTCCATTCCCTCCGGCCAGATGCCGGCGGGGGCGAACATCTGCATGCCCGCGCCGAACATTTTTGCCGCCGCGTCCACTGCGGTCTTTGCCGCAGAAGGCTCCTCGTCAGCGAGGCAGATGGCGGCGAGGATGAGCGCCGCCGCGCCGGCCATGTGCTCGACATCGGGTTGCTCGGGGCCGTCGGCTTTTTTGGCGGCCCCCTTGGCGGGCGCTTTGCTGGCCGAGGTGCCGGGTGCGCGCCCGCGCGCGGATTCAGGCATGGGTTCGCCTTCGAGATGGGCGGCGAGGGCGCCGATGCCCTTTTCCACCATGTAAGTGCGCACGGCGGTGGCCTGCTGCTCGTTGAGGCCGTCGCGGAAATAATCATAGCCGAGGGAGGCGGCGATGAGGAAGTCCGCGAGCACCTCGGGCTCGTCCACATACCAGTTGGTGAAGACGGTGGGATCGGTGATGGCGATGAGCTCGCGCACTCCGCGCTCCTTCCAGCGCGGGTCGCCGTCCACGAAATTCAGCGCGCCCAGCGTGGCCATGCGGAACAGCGCCTTGGACCCCGGTGTGACGGTGCTGCGCATCTCGCCAAAAATGCGGGTCAACTCGGGTGCTTCGAGCACCTTTTCACCGCCAGCCTTGAGGTTCTCCAGCATTTTGCCGGCCACGGGGTTTGAGGATGCCTGGCCTTTCAGATACTCCCAGCCGGCGGCGGCGTGGATGAGGCGCGGGCGGGTCTTCTGCACTCCGCGCAGGTAGTCGGCGGCGGCGGGCACCTTGAAACCTTTCACGGGTGTGATGGTCAATGCGGGGCGTGGAGGCGCCGGTGCGCCCGTCGGAGCCGGGAGGGCGCCCTTCGTGGCGGCCTTCGGCGCGGCGGCGGGGGCAGAGGCAGGCGCTGCGGGAGCGCCGGCTGGGGCGGATTGCATTTTCTTCCACTCGGCGGCGGCGAAGTCGCGGTCGGCGTCGGTCAGCGCGTCAATGGGGATGGTGATGACGGAGCCGTCGGTTTTCTTCAGCGAGATGGTGCGCGCTGCCACATCCACGCCGGTCATCTCGGCTTCCAGGGAGGTGCCGGCTTTGCTGGTCCATTTGCGGATTTCAGCGTGGGAGGTCAAGGCTGCGACGGCGCAGGCGGTCAATGTCAACGGCAGGAGAAAACTGCGGGATTTCATGGCGGTGGATGGGATGATGCCCCGCAGTCTGCCCACTTGCCACAAGCGGCACAAGCTCAAACTGACCGGGATGCAAAGAACGCCGCAGGGCGGCATTTGTTAGCCGGCACCGCCTCAGTTGGCGGTGGAGCGGAGATGTCTCTCATAATGCGCCGCGGCGCCCGCGTTGTGTTTCCTCACGGTTTGAGCCAGCGCGTCCGCATCGCCCGCGCGGAAAGCGCGCAGTATGGCCCGGTGCTCGCGGTTGGCCTTTTGTGGATCAGGCGGCGCCGCATTTTGAAAAGCCATGCGGTGCAGCCGCTCCCACTCGCCGAGGAGGGATTGCAGCATTTCCTCCGCGCGCGGGAAGCCGGCCACCCGGCATGGCAGCAGATGAAACTCGCGGTTCGCCAGCTCAAAAGCCGGCATGACACCCGCTTCCACCGCGGCATCAAGACGGTGGATCAGTTCCTCCAGCTCAGAGAGGTCATCCGCCGTCATCTTCGGAAGCGCCCGCAGCGCCGTGGCCGTTTCCAGAGCATCCAGCAGGCAAAAAATCTCCGTCAAAGCCGAGACCTCCACCCCGGCCACACGCACCCCTGTGTGCGGGCGGATCTCCACGAGCCGCTCGGACTGAAGCTGCCGCAGCGCCTCCCGCACCGGGATGATGCTCACCGCGAACCGCCGCGCCAGCGCGTCAATCACGAGCGCCTGACCTGGCTGCAGTCTTCCGCTGACGATTTCGGAGCGCAGGGTGTCATAGACCATGCGTTGTTTGGTTGGGGCGGCGGACATGGGAAAACGAAACGTATTTTGGCGACTCAAAAAATCGCTTGTCATATATCATATATGATCTAAACACCGCAAGCACCAACTGTACCCGCACCCAGCATGACCACCCAGCGCATCGGCATCATCCTCAACGGCGTCACCGGACGCATGGGCACCAACCAGCACCTCGTCCGCAGCTTGCTCGCCATCCAAAAGCAGGGAGGTATTGTCCACGGCGACACCCGCCTCATGCCCGACATCATCCTCACCGGACGAAGCGCCGACAAGCTCGCCGCGCTCGCCGCCGCTCACGGCGTGGAAAAACACACCACCGACCTCGACGCCGCGCTCGGCGACCCCGCCTACTCCATCTTCTTCGACGCATCAGGCACTCCCCACCGCATTCCTTTCCTGGAAAAAGCCATCGCCGCCGGCAAGCACGTTTATTGCGAGAAACCCACCGCCTCCCTCACTGCCGACGCCCTCGGCATCGCCCTAAAAGCCGAGGCCGCCGGTGTGAAAAACGGCACGGTGCAGGACAAGCTCTGGCTGCCCGGCATCCGCAAATTTCTCGCCGCCAAAGAGCAGGGCTTCTTTGGCGACCTGCTCTCCGTGCGCGGCGAGTTTGGCTACTGGGTCTTCACCGGCCACGTCCACGACCAGCCCGCGCAGCGCCCGAGCTGGAACTACCGCGGCGAGGACGGCGGCGGCATCATCATAGACATGCACTGCCACTGGCGGTACGTCATAGACAACCTCTTTGGCGAAGTCACCCACGTCTTCACCCACGCCGCCACGCACATCCCCGAGCGCATTGACGAGCGCGGACAGCCCTACCCCTGCACCGCCGACGACAGCGCCTACGCTCTTTTCAAAACCAAAACCGGTGTCGTCTGCCAGTTCAACTCCTCCTGGAACGTCCGAGTCCGCCGCGACGATTTGCTCACCATGCAGGTGGATGGCACCCTCGGCTCCGCCATCGTCGGCCTGCGCAAGTGCTGGACGCAGCATGCGGCCGCCACGCCGAAACCTGTCTGGAACCCCGATATTGACCAGCCGCTCGACTTCTACGCTGGTTGGAACGAAGCGCCCGACACCACCGCCTACGACAACGCCTTTAAAATCCAATGGGAACTGTTTTTGAAGCACGTCGCCTTCGACACTCCCTTCCCCTGGACCTTGCGCGAGGGCGCCAAAGGCGTGCAACTCGCCGAACTCAGCCTCCAATCCCACACCGAAGGCCGCTGGATCGAAGTGCCGATTTTGAAATAAGCATGGAAGTTTCAAGACCGGACGGATTCTTCCAGGCTGGATGATTCGAAATTGCCAGCCATGAAGTGTCTCGCCTTATTTTGGATGGACACACGTCTTGAAATTTGGAATCCGCGGCTTTCCCGAAACAGTTACACGTCCTCGTCCAGATCGGCCGTCCCTGCCTTCTTGCCGCGCAGTTTGGCCTCAATGAAAGCGTCAAGGTCGCCGTCCATGACACCGGAGATGTCGCTGGTCTTCTCGCCGGTGCGCAGGTCTTTGACCATCTGATAGGGCTGGAAGACGTAGCTGCGGATCTGGCTGCCCCAGCCGATGTCGGTCTTCTCTCCGTATTGGCGGGCGACTTCGGCGGTGCGCTTGTCCTCCTCGATCTGGTAGAGCTTGGCCTTGAGCATGGCGAGCGCTTTGGCCCGGTTCTTCGGCTGGCTGCGCTCCACCTGGCAGGCGACGATGACGCCGCTGGGGATGTGGGTGATGCGCACGGCGGTCTCGACCTTGTTGACGTTCTGGCCGCCTTTGCCGCCGGAGCGGTAGGTGTCCACTTTCAGATCCTCATCGCGGATCTCAATGTTGATGTCCTCCTCGTTGTCGGGTGTGACGTCTATGGAAGCGAAGGAGGTGTGGCGCTTCTTGGCCGCGTCGAAGGGGGAGATGCGCACGAGGCGATGCACGCCGCGCTCGTTTTTGAGGAAACCGAAGGCGTTCTCACCCTGGATTTCGAGCGTGGCGGAGCGGGTGCCGACGTCATCCCCCTCCTGGTGGTCAATGATCTGGACCTTGTAGCCTTTGCGCTCGCACCAGCGCACATACATGCGCATGAGCATGTCGGCCCAGTCGCAGGCCTCGGTGCCGCCGGCGCCGGAATGGATGGTCATGAAGGCGCTGCCGCGGTCGAACGGGCCGGAGAGCAGCAGGTCCAGTTCATAGGCGCCGATGTCGCGGTCGAGCGCGTCGTATTCGGTGCGCACCTCGATCATGCTGGCGGTGTCGCCCTGCTCCCTGGCCAGCTCAATGAGGACTGGGAAGTCGTCCACGCGCGCGAGCAGCTCGCCGAGCGGGGTGATCTGGCGTTTGATGATGTTGGCGCGGTCAATGACCTTTTTGGCGGCGTTCTGGTCGTCCCAGAAGCCGGAGTCGGACATTTTGTGCTCCAATGCGGAGAGCTCCTCAGTCAGTCTGGGGAGGTCAAAGATACCTCCGGAGTTCGCTCAGGCGGCCTTTAAGGCTCGCCACGTCGAACGCCTGGAGGTCGGTCAGGACGGACTTGTTTGTCGTTTCCATTCCCCTGCCAGTAGGGCATGAAAAATGCGGATGCAAACGGGATTTCCCGCAGTGAATGAAAAGGTATGCCACACAGGCGCCGGCGATTTGCGCTCAAGCCGGCCAGAGCGACTGATAGACGAACGCGCCGAGCAAACCGCCGATGACCGGGCCGGCGACGGGGATCCAGGCATAACCCCAGTCGCTGCCGCCTTTGCCGGGGATGGGCAGAAGAAAATGCGCGAGGCGCGGGCCGAGGTCGCGGGCGGGATTGATGGCGTAACCCGTCGGGCCGCCGAGGGAGAGACCGATGGACCAGACCAGCATTCCCACCAGGGCGGGGCCGAAGCCCGTGTCGAAGCCTGAGCCGGGCTCGAGATTGTCGGGCGAGAGGATGGCCAGCACTCCGAGCACGAGCACGGCGGTGCCGAGGATTTCACAGATGAGATTTCCCACCGTGTGGCGTATCGCGGGGCCGGTGCTGAAAACGGCGAGCTTTGCTCCCGTGTCCTGCGTTTCCCGCCAGTGCGGCAGATAAGCCAGCCAGACGAGCACCGCGCCGAGAAAGGCCCCGGCCATCTGCGCGGAGATGTAGCCGGGCACCAGCGCCCATTCGAATTTGCCGATGGAGGCCATGCCGAGGGTGACTGCGGGATTCAAATGAGCGCCGCTGACAGCCCCGGTGCAGTAAACCGCCACGGCCACGGCAAAGCCCCAGCCGGCGGTGATGACGATCCAGCCGGCGTTGTTTCCCTTGGTCTTTTGCAGCACGACATTGGCGACGACACCGTCGCCGAGCAGGACGAGGATGAGGGTTCCGAGGGCTTCGGCAAGGTAGGGTGACATGGCGGATTTGAGTTGGAATTACATGCGAGGTTAGCGGGCGGCATGGTCCGTCTGCAAGCCTGGATTTTGACCGAGCTACCCGCGGCGGATTTCCGAGCCTTTGAAGTGGATGTTGAAACGGAAGACTTTTTTCTTCCGGCAATGAACCGCGCCGGTTTCCAGGTCGAAGCGGTCGGGGATTTCGATATGGTGCAGGTCCGCGGTGGCGTGGAAGCCGCGCTCGGAAAAGATGTCTATGAGCATGGCCAGGGCCAGCGGCTCGTGAAAGAGCGCGTCCTCGGTGTTGATGCATGCGCGGCCGGAGATGGCATGGCGGACGATGATGGGCATCATTTTCGTCTCGATGAAACCGACCACGGCCTGCATGAGCGCGGGGTGCTCCACCTTGTAGGTGTCGAGACGGCGGACGAGGTCCTGGCGCGCGTGGCGGATGATCTCGCTGGCGAGCGGCAGCTTGCGCAGGAGGTCGAAAGTGCGCGGGTCGAGCTCCAGGGAGCTTTGGTATTCGAGCTCCTTGAGGATGTTTTGCCGCACCACTTCCAGCGGCGCCTGGGCGTTGATGAAGTGGTAGTGGAATATCTCCTTCAGGGAGACAAGCGCGTCATAGGTCTTCTCTTTGAAGACTTTGTATCGGTTGCGGGCCAGCTCGGGGTCGAAATCAGTGGCCCTCTCCTCCCAAAGCTCGCCGAGCCCGGATTGGCGCACCTCCTTGTTGTGATCTAGCACTTCCCTCCCGCGCTTGAGCTGGCGGGCGATGCTCTCCGCCTCGTCCACAAACAACACCATGATGTGGAAGATGGGCTGCTTGAAGTGCGCGGCCAGCGGCGTGTCCGCGAAGTCCCTGCGCAGGCGCATCATCTCATCGAAGAGCATCTTGAGGCATTCCACCTGCACCTTCGTGCGCGGGAAGCCGTCGAGGATGGCTCCGTTTTGCTGCTCAGGCTCGAGCAGCTTGCGCATGAGGATGCCCACCACCTCGCGATCCCCCACCATGCCGCCGCGTGCTTTGATCTCGCGCGCCTCCGGCGTGTCGAGCAGTGCGCTGACGACGATGGGTTGCGCGTCAATGCCGCGCACCTGGCGGATGAAGTCCGTGTTCGTTCCCTTGCCCGCGCCCGGCGCGCCGCCGAGCAGGATCAGCTCCTTCGGGAAGCGCAGTTTTTCGAGGCCGTAATCGGCTTCGAGCTGCTTCCAGACATGGTTGAAGATGAGCTGGGCGTCTTTGATCTCCAAATCAGCCGGGACGACGGGTTTGGGAGAGGTTTCAGGAGCGGTTGATGACATGGGTGGGCTTATCGCAGGGAGCGAAAGGGTTCAACCCTTCAACGTCATCAGATACGCGAGCAAGTCGGCCACCTGCTGGTCTTGCAGGCCATCCAGCAGGCCTTCGGGCATCAAAGATCGGCGGATGAACTGGGTGCTTCGGATGTCGGCTTTGGGGAGGCGACGGTCGGGGAGGCCGGCCTGGCGGATGACGACGGCGTCCTTGTCCTCGCTGACAAAGAAGGCGTCAATGAGGTCGCCGTTTTTCATTTCGACGCGGTAGACGCGGTAGCCGGGTTCCATGGCGGCGTTTGGCGTGAGGATGTTCCGCAACACGGCTTCCAGGCCCATCGCGCCGGCGCCGCTCAAATTCGGGCCGATCTGACCGCCTTCGCTGCCGATCTGATGGCAGGCGATGCAAAGCGCGGCAAAGGGCTTGCCAGCCTGGGGATCGCCTTTCGCGGCCAGCGCCGTGAGCTTGGCAAACTTTGCCTCCAGCGCCACCGCCTGCTCCTCGGTGAGCAGCGGCGGTGTGTCAATGGTTTTGGCGATTCGGGCGCCTTTGCCTTGTTGGAGTGTAACCTTCAGGCGATCTGGAGCGAGTGGGAGAAAGAGTGCGTTCCCAGAATCGGCTAAAGCCTTCACTCCAACTGACCTGTCGAACGACGCACGAATTTCGGTGGCGCTGCGTGCCGCCTTCCACACGCGGAACTCCATGATCGCACCTTCGGTGCCTTTGTTGGGGCCGCTCCAGCCGATGCGGCAGTTTTTCCACTTGGCGGTCGCGGGCTTGGTGCCTTCGGCGTCGAGTTCGCCGTTTTGGTAGATGCGGCAGATGCCTTGTTCATCGCGCGTCACTGCGAGATGCGTCCACAGGTCGGGCGTCATCGGCTTGGTGGCCGCGCAGACATCGTGCAACTCGGGTCCGGCATAGACGCGAAATTTGGATTGGAAGAAATTGAGCTGGATGCCTCCCGGGGTGCCCAGCAGGCAGTCCTCATTGCCGATGCCGGGTGCGAGCCGCACCCAGGCCTCGACGGTGAAGGGACCATCGAGCGTGATCTTCGAATCGACCCACGCGCTGTCCTGGCCGTCGAGCAGCAAAACTTCGCGGAAGATGCCGCCGAGTTGCTGCTGGAGTTTTTCGAGCGCAGGATCATCGCCGAGCACGGTGGCGAGGCGTTCGACGGTGGGGCCGTCGAGATCGATCTGCGGGAGTTTTTGGTCGAGCAAGGCGGTGACGATGGTCTTTGCGCCGGCTTTGCTGCTGGAGAGAGCATTCAAGGCGCTGCGGCGCTGCGGCGGCTGAAGCGAGGGATAGCGAGCAAGTATGACTTGATGAGCTTCCTCAGATGAAGATGCGGCAAGAGCTCCAAGCGCAGCGTCCTCGACGTCTGGCTGAGAACTCGTCAGAAAGAACTTCATTACATCCGTGGCTGAACTTCTGAGCTGTCCAAGGGTCTGTAGCATTCCCACAACACTACTGATCGCGTCCGGCGTATACCCGCCAGGATGAAAGTAGGAGTCCGCTCCTCCGCCGATGCCGCTTATACGCAGTCTTATATCCTTCAAAAGTGCTTCTTCGGCAGCAGAAAGCGCGAATGCACCAATCAGTTCAAGTCCAAGTTGGTATCCCACGGTGTCAGGCTTCAACTCCTTGGGTTGCTGCCCCGGAGATATTTGAATGGATCCGTGTTGATTGCCAATCAGTGCGATGGCGGTTTCCACCAGCAACGGCGCGATCTGCTTCGCATCGAGCTTCGTGCGTTGCGCGAGGAGCTTCTCGGCGACGGCGGCGCGGGATTTTTCGTTCGTGAGGAGCGCTTGGAGGGCTTCGCCGACGCCGGGCTCGGCGGGGAACTGGGCGAGGCGGAGGAGTTCCTCGTCATTCGGAGCGCGGTCGAGCTGCGGGAGCAGTTTCGCGACGCGCGAGGCGCTGGCCTTCGGCTCCAACGCGAGCGAGGCAAGCACACGGGCCTCCACGGGCAGTTTCGCGGCAGCATCGGTGTCGAGGAACTTCGCGACGACCTCCGGATGACGCTCCAGGAACATGCGGACGAGGAAGCGCTCGAACTCGCGGTCGTAGGCCTCGCGCACGGGGATTTGCTTCGGGCCGCGGGAGGATTGGATGGTGGGGCCGTTGGTGAGGCTGGGTTTGGCGAAGGCAAGGAGGGAAGAGATGGTGATTTCAGAGGCTGAGGACAGTTTTTCCGTGCCTGCCGAAGCTTGAATGAGTCTTCCAAGGCTCCTTATCGCTTCTGCTCGAACCTCTGGATTTATATCATCCGTAACTCTCGACAAAAATGATGCGCTCTTGGATGGGATAAGCGGGGAGGCACGCTCCATCGCATTCAGTGCTGAGTTCCCAAGAATTGCTGCCCCCAGTCTTCTGAGATGAGGCGATTCGGATGAAAGTCCATCTTTAGCAATTCCGGGATAGCTGTTTGCCCCCAGCTCTGGCGCTCGAGAATTCGGATTCGGATCTCTTCGCTCGACATTCGCCCATAATGCCTGAATCAACTTGGCCTCAGAAAACTCGATCTCGTGTGGAGCTTGCTTTGATTCGATGTCTTTTCGATCGGCCAAGGTTTGCCAAGCCAGATGCGCCGATCCAACAGGCTCTTTGCCGAGTGATGCGACAAGCTCCTCAGTGCTCATCTTCGTGAAATCAGCCACTTCGGTCTTCGCGGCTTTCGCCTTCACCCTCCAAATCCGTCCCCGCGTCTTGTCACGATCTGGATGCGCCCGTGGCACCTCGTTGTGGGAGATGATCTTGTTGTACCAATCGACGATGTAGATGCAGCCGTCGGGGCCGTTGGTGAGGGCGACGGGGCGGAAGAAGGGATCGTCGCAGGTGATGAGGTCGGGGAGCTGGGCAAGCTTCCAATACGCGCCGTCGCGATGCATGGCGATGGTTTGGATCTTCGAGATGATCGGATTGGCGACGGCCATGACATAGTGGAGCGCACTCTCCGAGTGCGCAGCCGCCTCTCTCGGAGAGAGAGGTCCACTCTCAATCAACGCGAGACCGCTCAACCCCGTGCCGCCCATGCGAAACTCAGCCTGCGGCGGGAAATCGGGCTGGTAGCTCTTTTTGAGGGCCTCCATGCCGCCGGGGTAGTAGGCGTATTCGTGGAAGGGCATGACGGGGTAGCCGTAGTCGTTCGCCTCCTGGATGAAGGTCTCGCCTTCGCCGGTGATGACAAGGCCCCAGATGTTGTTCGGGCCGGTGGAGATGACTTCAAACTCGCTGCCGTCGGGTCGCATGCGGGCCATGCTGCACTTTGGCCAATCGACGACGACATCGCTGCCGGGTTTGCGGACCTGGCTGTTGTTGAAAAGGCCCTGCGCCATCCAGATCCAGCCGCCGGGCGCCCGCGTGAACTGATGCGGAAAAAGGTGCGAGTCCTGCACGCCGAAGCCGGTGAGGACGACGTCGAAAGTGTCCGCCTTGCCGTCGCCGTTCGTGTCTTTGTAGAGCTTCAAATCGTGACCGTGCTGCACATAGCAGGTGTCGCCCGCGCCCCAGGGCAGGATGCCGAGCGGAATGGCGAGTCCGTCGGCGAAGACGGTCGGATTCGTGAGTCCACCCGCGGGAATCTTTGCATTCAAAGACTCCCGCGGATAGACGAGCACCTTGTCCTTGCCTTTGCCCGCATACACCGCCTCGGCGGCGGCGGGGTTTTCATTCGCATCCACGGGATACTCCAACGCGGTCTGCGTCCACATGCGGCCGCGTTGATCGAAATACACGCTGACGAATTTGCCGAGGCCTTCGCTCTCCTGCACGACGAGCTCGATTTCGTAGCCTTCTGGCAGTTTGAACTTTTTGAGCTGCTCCTGCGCGGACAAAGCGGTGCCCTGGATGTTGTTGTAGCTGATGTCGCGCTTCGGTGCGGCGGCATTGGCCTGCGGTTTCGGCGGCAGTTTGGCCTTCATGCCTTCGAGGCCGCCGATGCTCTTCCAAGTC
The DNA here is from genome assembly GCA_002343505.1 of Verrucomicrobiaceae bacterium UBA2429. Classification (GTDB taxonomy): domain Bacteria; phylum Verrucomicrobiota; class Verrucomicrobiia; order Verrucomicrobiales; family Verrucomicrobiaceae; genus Prosthecobacter. The sequence continues at coordinate 23,273 of DDQZ01000019.1, forward strand.
GGCGCACCAGGCGTGGCGGGCAGTTCTTCGATGGTGACGTCTTTGACCTGCACGAGGCAAGCGCCGCCGCTGTGGACCTGCGGGGCGATGTGGCCGTCGAGCGCGATGTTCGGATCGGTCTCGGTGTAGTCCATGCAATGCACGCCATTGATCCAGGTCTGGATGCGCGGGCCTTCGGCACGGATGCGATATTCGTTCCAGCCAAAGACATCCACCGCTTTGTCGAGCGCGGCCTGCTGCTCGGGCGTGGGTGCCCAGATGACCCTGTTGCGGCGGTGCTCGTCGTAGATTTTGCCGAACCATCCCGCGCCGCAGTCCACCTGGTAGCCGCTCATGGCGGTGCCGTCGCGGATGGAGCGGATCTGGATGCCGGAGTTGATCATGCCGGTCTTTGGATCGCCGCTGCATTTGATCTTCATCCGCAGCTCGAAGTTTTGAAAGGAGCGCTGGGTGGAGATGAAGTAGTTCTTGGGAATCTTGGCCGTGGTGGAGCCGCCGGTGATGCAGCTGTCTTCGACGCGCCACACGGCGGGATCATAGTCCCAGCCATCGAGGGTTTTGCCGTTGAAGAGGGAGACGGGCTCCGCGTGGCTGAGGGCGGCGAGAAGGGGGCAGAGGACCAGGAGAGCGGTGAATTTTCTCATGGGCATACAACGCCATGAAAATACCGCGCTTGGCAAGACATCATCCACGTCAGGCTGCCTGAAAAGCACCTGGGTCAGGTGGAGCGGAGGCTGTCAATTCAGGTCCACCAATGGAAATGCCGGTTCATCAGGCCGACTGCTGCGGCCAGCACGAGCAGCACGAGAGCCAGCTCAATGAACAGGCCGAGGCGGCGGTTGCGCTCGGCGCGGAGCTGGTGGAGCGGCTTGCGCTTCGGCTGGCGCGGCTTGCGCGCGGCGGGGCCGAGAGGCGGCAGGGTGTTGCGGGTGGCGAGCTTGTGGCGGGTGAGGGCGAGCGGCGCCTCGGCGATCTCGCATTCAAGACGGTGGATTTCCTCCCGCAACTGCCGTGAGCGGCTGCCAAGATCCTTGATGCGGGATTTGGAAGCGGGATCGGCGGCGTCTTTGGCGGATTTGGAGCGGGAGGGGACGCGTTCGTTTTTCATGGGAGCGGAGTGGATTAGAACATGAATTTTGCCAGGACGAGACCGAGCAGCATGGCGATGATCAGCGGCAGGGTGAATGCCAGACCGCGCCATGCCCAAAGGGTCAGGTCGTAATGTTTGGCTGAATGACCTGCATCGTCGTCTTCTTCTTCCATCTCCTCGTCGCGCCTGGAGCGGAACCATGAGCGCGCGGGGGGTGGCGCCTGGCGCGGCTGATGGGCGGCGATGCGGAGAATACCCGTCTCGAGCGCCGCCTCCGCCTCCTCGAGCACGGCGAGGGCGCGGTCCATCTCCTGCATGATGTTGCCGCGCTGCCAGCGCTCAGGCAGGAAATTTTTCAGGTGCTCCAAATGCTCGCGGAAGTCATTTTCCGTGGCGGCCAGATCCTCCACATGACGCCGCGCCTGCTCGAGATCGTGCCCGATGGTCCGCAGGTGCTGCTCCAGCAGTGCCATCACCTCCTTGCGTCCGGTTCCGAAGCGCTCTTTTTTTTGCTTGAGGCTCTCAAGCATCTGCTGCTCGCGCTCCACGGCTTCCTGCTCGTCGCGCAGGCGGGCCAGGCGCTCCTGGGTTTCGCGCACCTGTTTTTCCATGTCCTCGGCGGGCAGGTCGTCATCGTGGGTGCCACTGCCGAATTCTGGAGCGCAATCGAAATGCAGGAGACCATCTTGCTCTTGCGGTTGATGGGAGGCGGGATGAGCGGGAGGAAAACGACGAATCATAAATATCGCATTAAATATTTGGCGATATTAGTACTATGACTCTGCTAAGTAATCCAGATTTTTTGTGCGCTTTTTCGCAAAGGCATAAGGCAAAGCGCCGAAGAAAAGTGTGACGATGAACACCAAAATCAATGCGAGCGCATCCTGGCTCCACGTCAGTTCCATCGGCGGCGGCTTGCCGATCACGCGAGATTTCCAGCGCCAGATTTCCGGCGCGGCCAGGATGCAAGCGGCGATCAAAATGTAAAGGAAGCTGGTGATGAGGCAGAGCGTGCCGCCGAAGCCGGAAATGATGCGCGCAGGGTTCGGCTCGCGGAAGTTCGGCAGCAAAGCGCCCAGCGAGAGCGAGAGCGCGTTCAGCCCGTAGCTCATGAAGACCACTGCGATGCAGAAGAAAAGCGCGCGCTCCCAGGGCAGCGCGAGCGAGAGGCTGGAGACGATGACCAGCATCATCGTCAGCAGGGCCATGACCCCGGCGGAGAGCCGAAGTTTGAGGCCGAGCACGCGCGCGAGCGACACAGGCGAGAGGCCGAGAATCCACAAGCGCTGCCCCTCCATGCTGATCTGCGGGAAAACAAAACGCGTGGTCAGAGTGGACAGCGCCAGGCAGCAGACCAGCAGGTTCAGGTGGCTGATGACGATGACCCAGAAGGGGCTTTGCAAATCATAGCCCAGCTTGCGGAGGTTCGAGGTGTACATCAGCAGCAGGCCGAAAATGAGCAGGCTCTGTCCCCACTGCGCGGGCTCGCGCAGGAAGGTGCGCACGTCTTTGAGCACCACCGCGTATGAGGCGCGGTCCAGCCCCCAGAGCCGCCGCCAGAAGCCGCTATTTTTTTTCGCGGGCAGCCGGTACCACGGGTCGGCTTTGTCGGTGGCGCGCGCCAGCGGCACGGCGGCCATGACGCGGTGCCAGGCGGGGTAAAACATCACCGCGCCGAGGCGCGCCGTGACCAGCAGGGCGAAGAGCGCGTTGGCCAGAAGCACCAGGATGAAAAAGCCGGCCCGGCCTTCCGCCTCCCGCCCCGCCGCGAAGACCACCTCCGCCACCCAGGAGCTGGGCAGCAGCGGGTGCGTGCAGATTTCCGTGTGCTTCATGACCTCCTGCATGGTGGCGACGAGGTCGCCTCCGGCCAGGTCCTCAGGCCCGCCCTGGCTGAACCAGTTTTTCAAGGCCAGCACCAGCAGTGCCGCGCCCAGCACCGCCGCCGGCCGCCACCACCAGCGGCGCGCATGGCGGACCAGGATGAGGAGCAGCCAGGTGGAGATGCTGGCCGAGAGGCTCACGAGGCAGAGCAGCGCCGGCACGGACGCGAGGTAAAAAAAAGGACCCGCATGATAAACGCGCCCCAGCGCCGCGAGGATCGGCGCGCTGAGCACCAGCAGTCCCCAGCTCGCCAGGGCCATGCCCTCCAGGGTCTTCCACATCACCAGGCTTGTCCACGGAACGGGCAGGGCCACCTGCCAGTCCATCTCCTTGCGGCGGAAGAGACCCATGCCCGTGATTGTGGCGTTGGAGATGACCAGCATGACAAAAAAGAAAAAGAACAGCAGATGCACCATGCGCTCCGTGAGCAGCGGGCCGAAGAGCGGCATCTTGGCGATGAAATCCAGACCGCGCGCGACCAGCACATAGGCTGCGGCGCAATACAGGCCGAGAAAGCCGCCGATGGTCAGCAGCAGCAGCCGGTTTGTCCGCAGAGCGTGGCGCGTGCGCTGCCGCATCATCCGCAGATGCGCGCGCGCGAGCAGCAGGGTGGCGGCAAAGGCTTGCATGAATGGCAAATGACAACCGGCCTGGAGCGAAAGTCAATCAGCGCGGCCATTCGCGGCGTCCGGCGGGCATGCCAAGGAGGCGCGCCTGGTTTCCCGCGCTCACGCGTCGGCAAAGAGGCGGCGGTTTTTCCAGAAATAACTCAGGCCGGAGACGACGGTGAGCGCGGTGGTGAAGTAGATGATGAAGCCGCCGATCCACTCATGAGCGGGCGAGGGTTCGAAGGCCGGGCGGGCGAAGGCGAACAGCGGCTCCTCCGAAGCGGCGGCGAGCATGAAATAAAGCACGGTGATGATCTGCCAGAGCATCTTGTGCTTGCCCAGCTTCTCTGCGGCGAGCACGGCGCCCTGGCTGGCGGCGATCTGGCGGATGCCGGTGACGAAGAACTCGCGCGCCAGGATGAGAATGGTGATCCAGGACGGGATGTCCTTTTCCACCGAGAGCAGGATGAAGGCGGCGGCGATGAGGATCTTGTCCGCCAGCGGGTCGAAGAGCTTGCCGAAATTCGTCACCAGGTTGCGCGCGCGGGCGATGGCGCCGTCGAGGTAGTCGGTGAAGGAGGCCGCGCCGAAGACGATCACCGCGATGGAGTACGAGTTCTCCCAGGGCAGGTAAAAACAGGCCACGAACACACCCGTGAGCAAGAGGCGGGAGACGGTGAGCTGGTTCGGCAGGTTCATGGCAGGATGCCGCCTTTGATAACGAAGGACACCGCCGGATGTCAACGGGCGGCTGCTTTTTGTGGCGAAAAGCTCACAGCAGCTTGCGCAGCATCTCCCTTAGTTCCTTGCGCGCGCGGTACAGGCGCATCTCCACCACTTTCGTGGTCGTGCCCATGATCCCGGCGATTTCGGCATGAGACATGCCCTCATAGGTGGAAAGCACGAGTGTCTCCCTCTGCTCCGGCGCAAGCTTCATCACGGCCTGGCGCACCGCGCGGGCGCGCTCCTGCTTTTCCATGTCCTCGGCGGGTGTGGGGGTTTCCGCTTCGGGTTCGATGCGGTGGAGTTCCCCAGGTTCCATCAGAGTGAGCGGATGCCGCTTTTGCCAGCGGGCCTGGTTGCGCGCCAGATTTCCTGCGATGGTGTAGAGCCAGGTGGAAAATTTCAGCGCATGGCGGTAGCGGAACCGGTGTTTGTACACGCGCACAAAAGTCTCCTGCGCGAGGTCGCAGGCGGTGGCATGGCTGCCGGTGAGGCGTTCCAGGAATGAGACGAGCCGGGGCGACCACCTGCGCATGAGCACGTTGAGCGCGGGGTCGTTTCCACCAGCCAGGGCGAGCATGAGGTCTCTGTCTTCGTCGTCCGGCGTCTCGGTCATTGGACGGGCCGGGTTTGCGCGCGCAGCTCCTGCAGCTCGCGCGGGTTGACCAGATCGGGCAGGAGGTCCTTCAAAAAACGCTCCCCCTGCCCCTCAGTCATCAATGCGGCCACGGTCTCGAGATGGCTGACCATGGTTTCGAGGCAGGACTCGCACAGGGCTTTTTCCCTGGCCCGGCCCGCGGCTTCCGCGCGCTGGCGCATGAGCCGCACATTCTCCGCCGGGACATTGCGCGTGGGGACGCGGGGTGCTGTTCCGCGCGCGGCGAGCATCTGCGCGCACATGGCGTCACAACGGGAGAAGTATTCCTCATGCAGAGCTTTGATTTTTTCAAACGACTCGTCAGGAATCCGGTATTCGCTCTTCAACCAGGCCAGACCCGCCTCTTGCGGTGTGGGCTGGCGCGGCCCGATCTCCAGGACAAGGTCATGCGCGGCGATGAAGATCACCACCATGCCGAGCGCGAGGAGCAGGGCTTTGAGCTTGAGAGTCATTCCGCTTCAGTGTGAGGCGAGATGCACGGAGGCAAACGGGCTGACGCACTGCACATAGGCGTCGTGCGGACTGATCTCCGGGGCGCGCATCTCCAGCAGTGCGGAGAGGACTCCCAGAACCACGGCGGCGGCGGCGGTGAGCGCGAGGCTGCGCGGGCGGAGCATGAGCAGGAGGAAGGATTCCCACCAGGCCGGCTCCGCCTCGCCCGCTGCTATGCGCGCCCACACCTCCCTCTGCTGGGAGGCTGGCGTCTCCCCGCGCACTTGCCACTCCAGCAGGAGATCGTCGAGCGGATCATTTTCCGGCGTGTTCATGGCTGCGGGGGAGGCGTGTCTGGTTTGAACGAGGGATTCTCAGCGGACATGCGCCACCTGCAAGCCGGTCTTGGAGGGAATGGGCGCCGGCGAGTGGTGGTAACGCACCTGGCTGGGTGCGGCTGAGATGGCGCTCGTCCGGGTTTCCTTGAAGGTGAGGCCGGTCTTGCTCTGGATCGGAGCCGACGAGTGGTAGTAGCGGCGGCCGGTGGAGTCTGTGCCCATGGAGGAGCAACTGACACCGGTGGTCAGCATGGCGGCGGCAAGAATGAGCAGGGTCGGTTTCATCATGGTTGGGTTTGGTTGGTTTGGTTTGGGTTTGGTTGGTTTTTGACGCGCGCAAAGGCCCGTCAGTGGGTGCTACCCCGCCGCTTTCACCACCCCTCAAAAAATGCGATTTTTTTCCGCCGTGGCAGGCGCAAGCGTGCCGCAGGCGCGTTCCGCGGCTTGAGATGGACGCGCGGGATATGCTGGATCAACGCTCGCCCATCCAAAGGATGGCGGTGGCGCCCTGGCCGATGGCGCCGCGCACGACGGCGGCGACCTGGCGTTCGAGATCGCCCACCTGGACTTTGACGAGGATGCGTTTCGTGGCGCTCTGGGTGCCGAGGATCTGCGCCCAGGCCTCAGGCTGGCCGGGCAGGCCGAGGACGGCGAGCGCGCTGGTCAGATCAGGCATGGGCAGGTCGTCTTGGGTGTTGAGAAGGCCGTCCCGCCCGACGCGCTGCGAGCGCAAGTTTTGCGCCATGCGGATGTCCGCTCCGGTGACGGCGGCCAGGATTTCAGGCGCGGTCTCATTGACATCCAGGATGCCGCTGGCGTGGATGCTGAACCATGTGCGCCACTGAGGATAGGCGGCCTCGACGATTTCCATGCCCTGCACCAGGGCCATCTCCTCAATCGAGCGGAAGGGCCGGTTGAAGGGAAAACCGGCCTGGTTGTACGCCTTGCTCTCCGCGCCCTGCACGCGCGCGAAGTCGTCAGCGTCCACCCAGTCGAGCATGCGGTCAATGAGGGTGTTGGCCTGGGCCAGGCTCATGCCCCAGTGGCGGAAAATGCGGATGAGCGTAGGGCGGTCCTCACGCTGGAGCAGGATGTTCGGATTGATGAGTCCGTCCTCACCCGTCATCTCGACAATCCAGCCCTCGTCCTCGGCCACCTGGCGGCGCAGGAGCATGTCGTCCGGTTTGATGTCCGGGTTCATGGCGATGGCGAGCGCGGCTTCGGACAGCATGCGCGCACGGAAGACCTGCCGCTTGGTTGCGGCCAGGTCCACATCCTGCATGAGCAGCAGCGAAACCCCGGCCACCAGCCCGATAAGCAGCGCAATGACCCACAACACCGCGAGCAAGGCCGCGCCGCTTTGGAAGCGGTGTTGGAGTTCAAGCTTTAGCTTGTTCACTGACCGCCCGCAGCGGAGTCCACTTCCGTGTCGCCTAAAGGCTTCACTCCAGCGTTGGAGTCCAAGCCTGCCCATGCCTCCAGAAGGCTTGACTCCAATTTCAAGAATGCCGAAACGCGTTCTCATGGGTTTCCTGGTGGCAGGGGCTGGCCGCCTGGATTCAGCGGCAGCCCATCCTGACCAATGGGCGCGCCTCCCGGTCCGGTGGGCACTCCGCCCGGGGCGATGGGCACGGCTCCCACGCCGGCCTGCCTGATGACGGGCGGTATCCAAAAGACGGCGCGTGTTTCAAAGCCATCGTCAAGGCGCAGGCTCATCTCCGCCAGCAGGGGGCGGCGCGCGTCCTTCCAGTTGTTCTCCCAGCGGTTGCTCTGCCCGTCGAAGTAGCGCCACTCAAAGCGGCTGACATTATCCAGGAGGGCGATTGATTCCTGGTTGCGCGCGTACCGCACTTGCTGGCCGGCGCGCATGGCGGCGGTCTGGCGGTCGTCGAGCACGCGGATGCCCACGCGAAGATAGCCCCCGGGCCTCTCCTCGGCAAAAAGGTCCACGCTGGTGTCCGGCGGCAGCGCGCCGCCGGGTGTGAAGCAGGAGCCGCCGTTGACGATGTTCAGCGTGGGCAGGTAGGTGCCGCCTTTGGGCTGCACGCTGAGGCGGATTTCGGCCTCGCCAGGCAGGTTGCGGAAGGAGCGGCGCAGAAATTCGATGAAGTTCAGCCGCACCCGCGAGCGGTCCTGGGATATGGCGAGGTCGTTGCCCAGCTCCATGGTGCTGTTGGCGATGGCGAAGATGCCGCCCATGAGCAGCACGAAGGCGGAGAGCGCCACCATCATTTCCAGGAGGGTGAAGGCTCGGATGTGAAAACTCGAAACTCGAAATCCGAAATTCGGAATTCCCCATGCGGTGAGAGGCCCGCGTGATGAGGCTTCGAATTTCGAATTTCGAATTCCGGTTCTCATGACTTTAATTCACCGGCAAAAAAGACCCGGCGTAGCGCAGGGTCTCCGCGCTGACCTCGATGGGGTCTCCGCCCTCGCTCCAGCGGGCGGTGACGACGATGCGGTAGGTGTTCTGCAAAAAGCGCCCGTCCTGGTTTTTGAGGTCGCGCACGAGCTGGATGACGACACGGTAGGCCACGCCGTCCGCCCCGGGCTTGATCTGCTGGTCCAGCTCCTTGAGCTGGGGTGCCTTGCCGAACTCATCAATCAAGGACTCCAGCCCCTGCTCGATCTCCAGCAGCCGCTGGGATTCGATGCCCGCCTCGGCGATCTGGTTGATGGTGCCCACCAGCGCCAGGGCGGCGATGCTGAACACGGCCAGCGCCAGCACGACCTCCAGCAGGGTCATGGCGCGCTGGCGGTGGAAATTCGAAGCTCGAAATTCGAAATTCGAAGCAGGCAACGGACCCTCCTTTGCCACAGCGCGGCGGCCCGGCCTTTCGATGCTCGAATTTCGGATTTCGAATTTCATGCTTACTCGACGAGCGCTCCGGTAAGGGGGTGAAAGGCCAGTTCGCGAAAATCCGTGGGCGTTTCGAGGCGGATTTTCACCGGCTCGCAGATGCCTTGCTCGCCAAACGGCCAGAGGTGCCCCTCGGCCTTCTCCCAATTTTTGGCCCCGTAACGGAGGATGAAGACCTTCATGTCCTGCGGCAGCGCCTGGCGGGCGTGGTCACCCGCGCTTTCACCGAGAACGCCGAAGCCCTCCTCATCGAAGCCGATGATCATGCGCCGGTGCTGGAGCACTGCGCTCTGGTGCGCGTATTTGGACATCTGCACCAGCTTTTGGGCGGTTTTTTCAAAAGGGTCGTCATCATCCATCATGGCGAAGCTGGCGAAACCGATGCCCATGATGACGATCATGATGCTCATGACCACGACGATCTCCAGCATGGTGAATCCGCGCGGATGGCGGCGGATGCATGGAAGCTTCATGAGCAGGGGGCGCGGGGTCAGTCGAGGTAGATGTCGTCGTCACCACCGTCCTTGCCGTCCGGCCCCATGCAGTAGAGGTCGTAGGCGCCGCCGCTCTGGCGTCCCGGGGTGCGGTACTGGTATTTGTTGCCCCAGGGATCGAGGATTCCGTTTTCCTCGACGAGTTTGCGCTTCACACGGGCGTTGCCCGGAGGGGTCACGAGGGCTTCGAGGCTGGGGGGCAGGGAGCGGTTGAGGGTTTTGTACTGCACGATGGCGGTCTTGATCGTGTTCATCTGGGCCTCGGCGGCGGTGAACTTGGCGTTTTCATCCACCTCGCCGAGCGTGACCGCGCCGATGGCGATGAGCAGGGCGATGATGGCGAGCACGAGCATCATCTCCATGAGGGTGAAGGCGGCTTGCAGCGGATTGCGGCGGAATGGCAGGGCGGTGGATTTCATGGGCGGTGTGGGGTTGGAAAGCGTTGGAGTCGGCATGATGCCAAAGTGTTCGGGATTCGTCATGGGGAATCTCGAAGGGGTCAACCGCGCGACTTGAGCGCCGAGACGGTCTGGAAGATGACGGAGATCATCATGTAGGCCATGACACCGACGAGGGCGGCCATGAGCAGGATGATGACGGGCTGGAGCATGGCCATGACTTTTTCCAGGGCCTTGGAAAGCTCGCGCCCGCAGCGGTCGGCGGCGCGGCGCAGGGTGCCGGCGAGGTCGCCGGTATGCTCGCCGATGCGCACCATTTCCAGCAGTCTCAGGGGAAAGAGCGCGGTTTTCTCCAGGCCGCGCGAGAGGGACGCGCCATCACGCACGCTGGCGATGACGTTCTCGAGCTGCTTCTGAACATAAAGGTTCGATGAGACGCGGGAGGCCAGCTCCAGCCCCTTGAGCAAAGGCAGGCCGCCGCTGGAGAGGCTGGCCAGCGTTTCCAGGAACTGGGTGTGGAAGCTGGTCATGAGCACAGTGCCGATGAAGGGGATGCGCAGCTTGCCCTGGTCCCACACGGGCCTGCCTGCCTTGGACTGGGTCCAGACCCAGAAGCCTAGCGCGATCAGAGCGCTGGCGGCCAGCAGCAGCCACCAGTAGTTTTTCATGAAATCGGAGATGGCCAGTACGATTTGGATGCCTTTGGGGACGCCGCCTTTCATGCGCGACATCATGCCGCTCAAGCGCGGGATGAGGAAGGTGGTGAACAGCAGGGTGACGCCGATGGCGGAGACGAAGAGAAAACCGGGATAGATGAGCGCCACGGCCACCTGGCTACGCATTTCGGCCACGTTGCCGAGGTAACGGGCCTGGCGTTTCAGCGCGGTGCCCAGGGAGCCGCCCGCCTCGCCGGCGGCGGCCACCGCGCAGAAGAGTTCATTAAAAGAGGGGGAGGTCTGACGCAGAGCGCTGCTGAAGGGGTGGCCTTCGCGGATGAGGTTGCCCAGCTTGCGGGCCACGCGGCTTTGCGTGGTTTTGGCGTTTTTCCCCTCCATGAGCCGCAGGGCGGCCTCCAGTCTCATGCCCGCCTCAAGCAGCTCGGCAAGCTCCTCGGTGAAGAGCTGGACCTGGCTGTTGCTGAGCTTGAGCGGGCCGGTCTCGCCCTCGGCAGCCTCGTCGGCCCTGGCCTGTTTTTTTGCCGCTTTCGCAGCCAATCCCGCGCTGGCGGTCTCGGCCACTTTGAAGGGCTGCAGGCCGCGTCCGGTCAACTGCCGGATGGCGGCGGCGCGGTCGGCGGCCTCGACGGTTCCGGAGATGTCGCGTCCGGTGATGTCGGCGGCTTGGTAGGCAAAGTTCGGCATGGGCTTGGCAGGGCTGAGACAAGCACAGTCCGGGTTTGTTGCAATCCGGCATCTGCCGCGCTTTGTGACGCGGCCGCGACACGCGCCGGCATCAGGCGCGTCCCGGCACCTCCCCGGGCTGGGGCCGGTCCTGAATGCCGAGAGCTTTTTCCAGCTCCTGTTCCAGGTATAGCGCCTGTTCCAGCTCCATGCCGGCGGCCAGTTTGGTCTTCGTGGAGCCGTCGTCATGCAACGCCCACAGTTCGTAGGTGACAGTGACGCCGTTTTTCCCGCGCGAGATGTGCTCCTTGCAAAAAAGCTGGCGCAGGCTCATGCCCGCCAGCTCGCGCGCGCCGGGCCAGGGCAGGGGACGATGGGCGATGCGGAGAATGCCGCGCTCCAGGGTGACATGGGTCTTGTTCACGAACGAGGCCACCGCGTAGTAGCTGAGCACCAGGCCCACGGTGACATGGATGACGGGGAACAGCTTCGCGATCATGGGCGCGCCCGCCGTGAAAGCCATGGCATACCAGACCACCAGGAAGCCGTCCCAGATGACGCAGAAAAAAACCAGCGCCCACACCACAGGCGTGAACCAGGAGCGCGTGATCTCGATGCCATGCAGGGTCTTTTCGAAAGTCATGCGTTTCGGCAGTGCCACCGGCTCGCGCTTGCCTCCGCCTTGGGCCGAGCCGCCGAAGGATGCGGTGAGGTTCATCACCGAGCCGCAGTAGGAGCATTTGGCCAGGCCGCGGGAGAGGTCTATGTCCGGCTCCCGGATGGCGGAGGAGCAGGACGGGCATTTGAGGGCGGTGAGGGACATGCGGGAAAGCTACTCGCGTCTCCGGCGGGCCGCCAGTGCGGGAAGGGCGCGCGCGGCGAATCACAGCCCGATGGCCTTGCGCGGGTTGGTGTCGAGCAGCAGCTTCAGCTCGTCCTTGCTCAGGCCGAGGTGCTGCTGGCCGTTGCTGAGGATGCGCGGGATGGTGACGGTGCTGCCGACGAAGTGCGAGCCGTCAGGGCTGCGCGCCACGAGGTCCTCGCCGATGACGATGTCCCACCCGGCCAGCGTGTACTTGCCGGGGCCGAGGCGCGCGGCGGAGATGGCGTCGGTGACGAAGATCGTTTTTTCCAGCCCGGCCACGCGCAGATAGTTCAGCAGCGCGAAGAACTCGATGTGGACTCCGTCCGGGATGAAGCACAGCCAGAGGCGGTCGCGCAGACTGAGGGCGCGGTGGATGATGTTGCCATGCCGGTGCATGAGCATGGGGCAGCCGTTGCCCACATGGGTGAACATTTTCAGCCCGTGCTCGGTGGCCGCGCGCAGCACATCGAGCTGGGGATTGCAATGCCCGGCGGAGACGGTGACGCCGTCGTTGGCAAGAAACTCCGTCACGCGGAAGCGCTCGTCGCACTCCGGCGCCAGCGTGACGATGCGCGCGAGGCCGCCCGCCGCGTCGAGCAGGCGCTTCGCGTCCTCAATGCCGGCCGGCTTCACATGCTGCGGCGGGTGCGCGCCCACGTAGCCTTTTTCCGGATTGATAAAGGGACCCTCAATGTGAATGCCGGCGATCACCTCCTGAGCCAGCGAGTCCTGCGCGCGCAGCTCCACCAGCCGCGCCATGCGGCGGCTCATGGCATCGAGGTCATCCGTGATGAAGGTGGCCAGGATCGAGTCGCACCCGTCCTCCAGCAGGCAGGTGCAGGCGTGGTGCAGCGCCTCGGCGGTGAGGCCGTCGCGGTTGAAGTCGGTGCCGGCGTAGCCGTTCACTTGCAGGTCGAGGGGTTTCATCATGCCGCGAGTCTATCACCGGCGGCGGGCGCGATGCGAGTTTTGAAATGCCGCGCTTGAGTCTTTTTGTGACGCCCCCCGGCCTGCCAAGTTTAGCAGCCGCCGCCTTGCGGGTTGATCTCCCCCTCCGCCCGTGCGAATGCCGCGCCTTTCGAAGCCATGCCCGCCCATTTGCACATTCTCGCCGGAGAGGTCAGCGGAGACACGCACGCCGCGGGGCTGGTGCGGGAGCTGCGCGCGGCGGACCCGGGGCTGCGCTTCACCGGGCTGGGCGGGCCGCGTTTGCGCGAGGCGGCCGGACAAGGGATCGAGGACTGGGTGGAGACAGCCGGCGTCGTGGGCCTCTGGGAGGTGCTGAAGATGTACGGCTACTTCAAAAAGCGCTTAGCCGCCGAGGTGGCGCGCGTTTTGCGGGAGCGGCCCGCCGCAGTGATCCTGGTGGACTACCCCGGCTTCAATCTGCGCCTGGCCTCCGCGCTGCGGAAGGGCGGCTACACCGGCCGGCTCGTCTATTACATCAGCCCGCAGGTCTGGGCCTGGAAAAAGGGGCGCGTGAAGGTCATGGCGAAGGTTCTGGACCTCATGATCTGCATCTTCCCCTTCGAAAAGGACTTCTACGAGCAAAGCGGCCTGCGCACCGAGTTCTGCGGGCACCCGATGGTGGACCGCGTGGTGACGCTGCGGCGCGAATGGAAGCGCGAGCCGGGCCTCATCGGCTGGTTCCCCGGCAGCCGCTTCAACGAGGTGCGCCGGCTTTTCCCCGTCATGCTCGACGCCGCGCGCGCCATACGCCTGGCCGTGCCGGAGGCGCGCTTCGCCGTCTCGGCTGCCAATGAGCGCATCGCCGGGCAGTTGCGCGAGATGGCCGACGCCGCCGCCATGCCGGAGGCGAAGGCCTGGATCGAGACCGGCACGGTTTACGATCTCATGCAGCGCGCCCAGGCCGGCGCGGTGGCCAGCGGCACCGCCACGCTGGAGGCCGCCTGCTTCGGGCTGCCCTACGCGCTCGTCTATCAGGTCAATGCCCTCACCTATGCCGTGGCGAAGACTGTGGTGAAGATCGAGCACATCGGCATCATCAACGTGCTCGCCAAGCGCGAGGTGGTGCGCGAACTCGTCCAGGGCGAGCTGAGCAGCGACTCACTGGCTGCCGAGATGGTTTCCCTGCTCACCGACACGGACCGCCGCGCCCGCCTGGAGGGCGAGCTGGCCGCCGTGGTCGTCACGCTCGGGGAGGGCGGCGCTTACGCGCGCGCCGCCGCCGTGGTGATGGAGACTCTGCGTTGATCACTCCAGCTTGAAGACCTCGAACCCGGCGGCGAGCAGGCTCGCGGGCAGCCCGCGGATGGCGGATATGTCATAGCCCTGGATTTCCGGGCTGAGCGCATCCCAGGGAATGAGACTCGGGGAGAGCTTCCTGGCCACGTCCTTCTTTTCCGCCCAGCGCCAGCCGAGCAGCAGGCGCTCGATATTCCAGCGCCCGTGCTCCATTTCGGCGAGCCGGAGCACGCCTTCCTTTCCGATGGCGGCGCTGATGTCGAAGGTCGCGCCCTCGGAGCCGGCGGGCACCGGGCGAACGCCGAGTCCCTCAGTGCCGAGGATGTTCGTCCAGTAGGCCACCTGGTGGTAGTTCGAGACTTTGAGATCGGGCGGCAGATCTTCCCACGGAGAAAGCGATGGGTCGGCGGGCTTGGCAGATTTCAAATAAGCCTCGTGGACCTTCCGCGCCGCCTTCTCGTAGCGCGCGTCGGCCTCCGGGATTTGGTCGGCGAGCAAAAAGGCGCGCAGCGTCATCGCGTCCAGCGGCATGCGCGCCAGCGAGCCCGGGCCGAGATGTTCCAGCCAGGCGGAGTCGTCAAAGTGGCGGTCGGGCGGCAGGTCGGGATGCTCCACGAGACCGACGCGCGCGCCGAGGGCGAACGCGACCGCCATCTCGGCGCGGGCGATTTTTCCCGGCGCGAAGGCGAGCAGCTTGATGTTTTTCAAGTCCACTCGCGCCGTGATGAGATCCGTCCAGCCCTGGAGTGGATCGAGCGCGGTGAAGTCCGTGCCCGCCGACTCGCAAAGCCATGCATAGCGCTTGGTATTGCGGTCCGGCGCGCAGCCGTCGGGGGTGGAGGGCGTGTAACCCGCCGCCTTGATCCTGCCGCCGGACTTTTCCGCCAGGTCGCCTGCCAGCCGGCTGATGCCGGAGCGGGTGCCGCCGGAGACCAGCACGAGCGCGCGTCCGGGCAGCGGCAGCCCGGTGAAGGCGTTGTGGAAGGGCGCTTCGAAATCCGCCACCTTCGGCTCCACCTCCGGCGCGCAGCCGCCGGCCACGATGAGCACGCCCCCGCCGCTGGCGGCGGTCTGGCGGAAGACATCAGGCAGGTGTCTTGACGCCAGTTTTTCCAGTTCCCGCAGCGCCTCCGCATCCTTGGCGCGCACCGCCAGCATGAGCAGAAGCGCGCGCTCCAGGATGGCGTGGCCGTCCAGGTTGTCCCGTACGCAGACCAGGCGGCTCAAGGCGCGGCGCAGGCGGAGGAAATGACGCGCAGCGGCGCAGGGCTGCCGGGCGGCGTCCCCGGCGGACGGCGCCTCGCAGAGGATGGCCAGGTGCGCCAGGGCTTCGACGGCGCGGTTCGGCTCGTTGACCATGAGGTGCAGCAGCGCCAGCGCGGCCCAGGCCGCGGGCTGGTTGACGCTGCCCTGGATCTGCGTGTGGCAGCGCTTCATGGCGGCGCGGATCATCGGTTCGGCGAGCAAAATGAGGCGCACATTGCCCTGACGCGCCGTCTCGTGCTCGATGTAGCGGGCCAGGCTGGAGGGCTCGGTGGCGTCGAGCCTGATGGCGGCATGGTAGGCCTCCGCAGCCGGGTCCTCCTCGTCGCGCAGCAGCAGCGCCTCGCCCAGCAGGCAATGGGTCTCGGCGTCCGCTCCGCGCGAGCGGGAGGCCTGGCGCAGGTGCTCAAGCCCCCTGCCGAATTCCGCGGATGAAGGCTGCTCCTGATGCATCTCCACCAGCGCCTGACCCAGCGCGCGCTGGACATCATGATTGTCATGGGCGGCGAACTCCGCGAGCACTTCGACAGCGCCGGCCTGGTCGCCGGCGGCCAGGCAGAGTTTGGCGATCCTCACCGCCAGCGCGGCGCGCTGATCCGCGCGCGTCATCTGCTGGAGCACGATGCGCTGGAGGGCGATCTCTTCGGCCACCTCCGCGCGCTTGTGGTGCGCGCCGTAGTTGGAGTGGTAGTCCTCCAGCGCCGCCAGCAGGCGCGCGATGTCGCGGTCCGTCTCCTCCAAAATGGCTGCCTTGCTGTGCAAGTCGCGCACGAGATGCGCGGGCAGTTTGACCTCCGTCTTGTAGGCGCGGTCGTGGGACACGTCCGCCCAGGCGTGCTCCAGCAGGGTGCGGATCTGGATTTCCATTTTCAGCGGCAGCCGCAGATCAGAGCCCGGCAACGGCACGGGCTGGCACAGAGCCTCCGGCACCATTTCAGCGGGAAAGACGCCGGGTTTGAAGGAGACGATGCGGTTGACGGTGCGGTAGCCGAACTCCGTGGCGCGCAGCCGCCCGCTGGCGTCGTCGCTGTTTTCCCAGTCAATCTCGAAGTGCTCCCCGATCCACGCGGTCACCGCGCGCACCTGGTCCGAGGTCTGGCAGATGACGCGCCCGCCGCACAGGTCGGTGAGGCGTGCCAGGGGGTCGGGCGGCAGGCCGGGCTTCGGCTTGGAGTAGCCGTCGCGTTTGCGCAGGATTTTTTCCGCGAAGCTCGGCACCTCCTTGGCGCGGACCTGGATGATGGCCTCCACGGCCAGTTTCTTGCGCGCCATGTGGAGCACGGCGGTCAGCGCGGCGGCGCAGCTTTCAAATCGGGGACGCAGTTCCGTGAAACGCGGCGCGTGCAGCGCCACCCAGTCCGGGTCTGAGAGCCGGGGCCAGAGGCCCGGGTCACGGCGGGAGGTGTCATCAAGGGGGATGTGCTTGCCGGCGCTCATGATGTCGTGCTTTTGCGCGCGGCGTAGTCCAGCATGAAGGCGCGCTGGGGGCCGGGCAGTTTGTGTTTTTTCAGGCGGGAAAGTGAAACCCACGCGGCATCCTCGTGCTCGTCGCTCAGGCGGAGCGCGCCGCCGCCGGCTCGCGCCTCCATGCACAGGGCCACCACGCGCGCCCTCGGCATGTCAAACTCCATCGCGCCCGCCAGGCCGGTGAGTTCCAGATTCAGGCCGCACTCCTCCAGAACCTCGCGTTCCAGCCCGGCGCTGAAGCTTTCCCCCGGATCCAGCTTGCCGCCAGGCCACTCCCAGCAGCCGGGAAAGTGCGTGCTGCCGCCCGCGCGCCGCAGCAGCAGGCAGCGTCCCGAGTCGTCGAGGATCACCGCTTTGACGGACAGGGAATAGGGCTTGGACTCGGTCATGGATTAAAAAGGAAATCTGGCGCTGCGCATCGTCCAAAACTCCGGGCCGCGTGTCCAGACAGTTTTTCCAGGACCGCCATCCCTGACAGTCCTGTTTTTTTATTCTGTTCATCGCTCTGCGGGGCGGGTATTCTGCCCGCACAACCTCTGGAGGCATTTGATCATGACACACCGCCGTTCCTTTCTGACGACCGCCACGAGCGCGGGCGCGCTCACCGCACTGGGCCAGCTTGGATTTCTTGGACGATTGCCGCGCGTCTCCGCCGCGGAGGCGAAGCTGCCGCCGCATCTGGTGCGTTTTCATCCGGAGATCGAGCCGCTGGTGCGGCTGCTGGAGGACACGCCGCGCGAACGCGTGCTGGAGGAGGTCGCCTCGCGTGTGCGGCGCGGGCTGAGCTACCGTGAAGTGCTCGCCGCGCTCATGCTGGCGGGCATCCGCAGCGTGCAGCCGCGCCCGGTGGGCTTCAAATTCCACGCGGTGCTCGTGGTGAACTCCGCGCACCTCGCCAGCCTCGCCTCGCCGGACTCGGAGCGCTGGCTGCCGATCTTCTGGGCCATCGACCAGTTCAAATCCTCGCAGGCCGCGAACGTGAAGGAGGGCAACTGGCTCATGGGTCCGGTGGACGAGTCCAAGGTGCCGTCGAGCGACCGTGCAAAGAAGGCTTTCATCGAGGCGATGGACAATTGGGACGAAAGCGCCGCCGATGCCGCCATCACTGGCCTTGTGCGCACGGCAGGCGCGAACGAGCTGTTTGAAATCTTCGTGCGCTACGGCATGCGCGACTTTCGCGACATCGGCCACAAGGCGATCTATGTGGCGAACAGCTTCCGCACGCTGGAAGTCATCGGCTGGCATCATGCGGAGCCGGTGCTGCGCTCGCTCGCGTATGCGCTGCTCGACCGCGCGGGCGCGAAGGAGAATCCTGCCAAGGCCGATCTGCCCGCTGACCGGCCTTTCCGCCAGAATCTGGAGATCGTGAAGCAGGTGCGCGAAGGCTGGCTGGACGGCAAACGCGATGCCGACGCGACCAAAGAACTGCTGCAAGCCGTGCGCACCGGCGCGCCTGCCGACACCAGCGCGGCCGCCTTGAAGCTGCTGAACACGGGCGTGGCGCCACAGTCCGTGTTTGACGCGCTTTTTGACGGCGCGGGCGAGCTGCTGATGCAGGCGCCAGGCATCCTCTCGCTGCACGCGATGACTTTCACCAACGCCATCCACTACGCGTGGCATCACACGCAGAGCGATGAGACGCGCCGCCTGCTGCTGCTGCAAAACGCGGCCTTTCTCCCGCTCTACCGCGGCGACCGCGCCGACAATGGCGTCCACATTGACGCGCTCGAACCCGTCGCGCCGAACGCGAAGGGCGAAGAGGCCGTGGCGGAGATTTTCGCCGACATCGGCAAGGATCGCCTCACCGCCGCGCGCAAGGTGCTGGGCTATCTCCGCGATCAAAACAGCGCGCAGCCCGTGGCCGATGCCGCGCGACGCCTCGTCTTCCTCAAGGGCACGAACTCGCACGACTACAAGTTCAGCTCCGCCGTGCTGGAAGACTACGAGCACCTCGCGCAACCCTGGCGCGACCGGCTGCTGGCCGCGAGCGTGTTTTACTTCCGCGGCTCCGGCGAAAAGGACAACGATCTGGTGGGCCGCATCCGCACGGCGCTCGGCGCGTGAGGATTTGCGCACAAGGTTTCGTCCCGAGGCCCGTATTCGATGTCCTCCCTCCCGTTGAACACCACCAGCCACTCCACGGACCGCCGCACTTTCTCACCGGACCAGCACATGGTGCTGTGGGTGCTATGGCTGACCTACGGCACGTTCTATTTCACGCGGAACAATCTCAGCGTGGCGCTGCCGGGCATCCAGGAGGAGCTGGGCTACACGAAGTCGCAGATGGGCACGGTGCTGATGGTGCTGAAGCTGGCGTATGGCGCGGGGCAGTTCATCAACGGGCAACTGGCGGAGCACTGGCAGCCGCGCAAGCTGCTCGCGCTGGGCCTGCTGGCCTCGGCGGCGCTGAATGTGGTGTTCGGCTGGATGACGGCGCTTTATTTCATGACCTTCGTCTGGGCCTGCAACGGCTATGTGCAGGCGCTGGGCTGGCCGCCGACGATGCGCGTGGCGGCGAACTGGTTCCCGCCCCTGCAACGCGGTCGCGCCATCGGCATCATCGGCACAGGCTACCAGCTCTGCGGCGCGCTGACCTTTGTCGTCGCGGGCTGGGCGGCGGAGCGTTTTGGCTGGCGCGGCGCGCTGTGGGTGCCGGCGCTGCTCGTTTCACTGAGCGCGGTCCACATGCTGGTCTTTTTGAAGGAGAAACCGGCGGCGGAGCATGCCCTGGAGGACATTGAGCACGCGGCGGCGATGGCGAACCGCTCGCTGCGGGCGAATCTGCTGGTGACGCTGGGCAATCCCGGCCTGTGGCTCGTGGCGGTGGCGCTGTGTCTGCTTGATGCCTGCCGCTATGGCTTCACCGACTGGGGCGTGACACATCTCAAAGAGGTGCAGAATGCCAGCGTCAGCTCGGCGGCCTTCAAATACGCCGTGCTGCCCTTTGGCGGCATCGCGGGCGCGTTTATGTCCGGCTGGGCCACGGACCGTTTTTTCAAAGGAAGGCGCGCGCCGGTGATCTGCGTGCTGATGCTCGCGCTGGGCCTTTTGGCGCTCGCGTATGACACGGTGATCCACTGGGGCATGGCGCCTTCCGTGGCCATTTTGTTCGGCATCGGATTCTGCATCTTCGGCGCGCAGGTTTTGCTCGTCGGCACGCTGCCGGTCGATCTCGCGCGTCACGGCACGGCGGCCGCCGCGGCGGGTTTTGTGAACTTCATGGGCTACATGGGCGCCGCGGCGGGTGACAAGCTCACGGGAAGCTTTGCCGAGGTGCATGGATGGCCTGCGGCGGTGCGTTTTTGGGCCGCGTGCGCATTTGCAGGCGGACTCGTCATCGCCTTCCTCTGGAAAGCCGCTCCCTATCACCAGGCAGATCTCAAACCCGAACCCCACAATCAGAAATAATGAAGGCTATCATCATCGCGGCAGGCCGCGGACGCCGGCTCATGCCCACCACCGCCGACTCGCCGAAATGCTATGCCGAGATTCATGGCAAACGCATGCTGGACCACGCGCTGGATGCCTTTGCGGGCGCGGGCGTCACGGATGTGTGCTTCATCGGCGGCTATCAGATCGACAAGGTGCGCGCCGACTACCCGCGCTTCACCTTCCGTCACAATCAGGACTGGGAGAACAACAACATTCTGCTCAGCCTCATGCACGCGGAGGATCTCATGGACGAGGGCTTCATCTGCTCCTACTCGGACATCCTTTTCACCAGCGATGTCGTGAAGGGCGTGCTGCATCATCCCGCCGACATCGCTTTGAGCGTCGATACTCAATGGCTCGACCGCTACCAGCACCGCTCACAACATCCGCCGGATGACGCGGAGAAGGTCATCGTGAGCAACGGCCGCGTCACACGCGTGCATCGCGGCATCCTGCCCGATGAAGCGTATGGCGAGTACACCGGCATCGCGAAATTCACGCCTGCCGGAGCCGCGAAGCTGCGCGAGCACTTCCATCAGGCGCGTGAGCAGTTCGCAGGCAAGCCCTTCCGCGAGGCCGTCGTCTTTGAGAAGGCGTATTTGATTCTCCTGCTCCAGCAAATGATCGAAGCCGGCATCCCCATGGCCCACAGCGACACACCCGGCCACTACATGGAGGTGGACACTCAGGAGGACTTCGAACTTGCCCGCAGGCACTGGCTGCGCGCGTGATGCATTTCAATTCCTGCGGCTTCGGAAGTGACTGTGGGGATGGTTATCTTCGCCCGGAAGAAGTCGTCTCCTTGCTTCACGATCTGCTCTTTGATTTCAAGGAGCGCAGAACTGGCTTTGCCCCGCACCTCGGGGGCGGGGTCGTCTTTGAACATGACTTCAATGCTCGGCAGGATTGACTTTTCAAACATTCGCACCATCTCCTGATACACAGGATTGAGATACGGATAAGAGCCTGTCCGGCAAATGTGACAAAAGCTGGAAAAGCTGTAAAGAAGGCGGATGGGAAAAAACTATCCGAGTGATGTGAGCGACGAAGAGTGGGAGCTGGTCAAAGCGGATCTGTGCGCCGAGGGCAAACCGCGAGGCAGGGGACGTGTCGCCAGCGAGGCATCCGCGCGAGCCTGCTTCAATGCCCTGCGCTACCTGCTGAAAACCGGCTGCCAGTGGCGCATGCTGCCCAAGGAATACCCGCCACGCTCGACGGTGCATGACGCCTTGGGCCGCTGGACGCGCAACGGCACGCTGGAGCGCATCAACGCCCGGCAGACGCGGCAACGGCGTGAGCGGGTAAAACAAACGCGCGGCCCAGCGCGGCGGTCCTCGACAGCCAGAGCGTGAAATGCGCCGACACGGTGGGCCATGCCGGCAGCGGGTATGACGCGGGCAAAAAGATCAAGGGCCGCAAACGCCACATCCTCACCGACACACAGGGGCTGCTGCCGGGCGTCACCGTCACACCCGCCAGCGTGCAGGATCGCGACGGCGCCAGGGTGGTGTGCAGCGTTTTCTGCCATCAGTGGCGGCGGCTGGAAGTCATTTTTGCCGATGGCGGCTACGCTGGAAAGCTCGAAGGCTTCATCACGCGGGCGGCGGCAGGCTGGGGACATGCGCAAGGCCTGCGCCTGGAGATCGTCAGACGCAGCGAGCAGGCCAAAGGTTTTGTGCTGCTGGCAAAACGCTGGGTGGTCGAGCGCACCTTCGGCTGGCTCATGAAGTGCCGCAGACTCAACCGCGACCAGGAACGCAATGCACGCCGTCACGAGTCCTTGATCTATCCGGCCATGATCAGCCTCAACTTGCGTGCGCTCTCAAAATAATGCCCTTTCAAACATTTGCCGGACAGGCTCTTAAACTCAGTGCTACAATGAATGCGGCTGACTGAAGAGTAATGAACCAGGCAAACGCTCGTGGAAGCCCGGCTCGAAGGACGCCAAAGCCGGGGACGAGCAAGCTGAGCAGCACGCCAAGCCTGCGACGCTTCATGGGAGTTGGGGGAGACGCGCACATGAGTTTACTGAAAGCAGACGTCAGGCATCTGCCTCTCTGCGTTCGGGATCATAATTTTTTGCCTATGATCGAAGAAAAAGAAATCGTGCCAAAGTATCGGCTGTCGCGTGCGTCAAACCGGTTGTCACCCATCACGAAGAACTGGTCAGATGGCACTTTGAGTGAAACATCGGGAGGTGTGTGAAGTGGAGACGTTTCGAAGGCGACCTCGTATGAGGCCTCCCCTATCTGTTCTCTATACACAGTTTTGCCGTCTGCATCGCGAACGCGCTGCCGCTGGACGGTCTGACCATTGACGGTGAGGGATTCGCCAGTTGCCACCACCGACTCGCCGGGCAGCCCAATGACTCTCCAGATGTAATTGTAGCGTTGCCCATTCTCCTCGTGGATGAATACAATGATGTCGCCGCGCTCGACGCCTGCCGGGTCTGAGTAGGCATGACGCGCGGCAAAGACTCTGCTGCCAGCGGGCAAGCCCGGATACATGCCATTCTGCGGGATGCGGTAAAAGCCGACAAAAAATGTTTTCGCGATCAGAGAAACCAGCGCGATTGCAATGACGATGGCAGTGACAATTTTTTTCGACGGGGAGGTCATGTGACAAGCGTTTTGAAGTTAATATTGATCAGGAATGGCGTCATTTATGCATTGCGTCACGATGATTTGTGAAATCCTTAGCGTCTTTTCGTCCCTCCATTGAAAATGACAGGATTGCGCTGCTTTTGGTGACTGAGAAGGCCGGGGGCTCACACCCGCAGGCAGGCGCGGAAGCCGCGCGAGCTGTAGTAGGATTCGGCGCCGTTGTGGTAGAAGAAGACGCGGCCGTAGCGGGAGTCGCCAAAGAGGGCGCCGCCGAGTTTTCTCATGCCGGGCGGGGTGAGCACCCAGCTTGAGGTTTTGGTGTCGAAGGGTCCGAGCTGCTGGAGGGCGAGATACTGCGCCTCGGACAAAACCTCCACGCCCATCCCGGCGGCGAGATCGAGCGCGCTGCCGGCGGGCTTGTGCTCCTTGCGCGCGTCCAGCGCGGCGCGGTCATAACACAGGCTGCGGCGGCCTTTGGGGCTTTCGGGGGAGCAATCGCAGAAGAGGATTTCGCCTGTCGCCTCGTCGCGGCCGGTCACATCCGGTTCGCCGCCGGTTCGTTCCATTTCAGCCAGGGTCCACAGCCTGTCAGGCCTGGCTTCGAGCCTTTGCCGAACTGCCGCCCACTCGATGCCTTGATGGCGTTGCGGGTTCTTGTCGAAGCGCTCTTGCAGGACGTTGAGAAAAGCGCCGCGCTCTTTTTTCGGAAGTTCCTTTTTCATGGGGTGATAAACCCCTGTTTCGAAAAGAACGCATCCATCATTTTCAGTGCCTCCGCATGAAGCCGGGCGTCCTTGAACATGCATGTGTGGACGGCTCCGGGTGGTGAGACAAACTCAATGTGATTGACCCGGAGCGTTGGTTTCATTCCTTGCGCAAGCCGGGTGCATAGGCTGGCAGTGGCCTGGCCGTGGCGGCGGTGGTTGTTTTGCCCGCAGCCGTCTTCGCGAGGTTCGTCCTGGTGGGCAGTCGCGCCAGAGCATCTTCACGGACTGTCAAATGCAGCACCCGCTGCCAGCGGTGCGGGATGATCAGATGCACGCGGCCTTCATCCATAAAAACATCAATGTAGGAGCATTGATAGTTGGGGTTGGCCATGTCGAGGGACTCGGCCAGCGCGTTGGCGAAGAGGAAGCGGGGCTCGCTCCAAGTTTGCCCGTCGTCTTCCGACAGGGAGAGCCAGACTTCGGCACGGCTGACCCAGTCGTGCAACGAGCTGCGCATCCGCTTGCTTTTGGTGATGTCCGCTTCCGTGGGGTTGGGCATCTCCATCCATTTCGAGTGCGCCGTCTCGCAGACGGAACGCATCACCGCGCGGTTGTGGTGCAGCGCGATCAATGTCGTCTCATTGAGGCGCGCCATCATGGGCGGCGCGTCGGGCTGCACCAGGGGCATGCGCTTCGGCCCGCGCCATGTTTGGCCGTTGTCGGTGCTGCGCACCTCCCAGAGATGGCCTTCCGTGGTGCGTGCCACGGCCAGCACGCCGGCGCCTTGGAGACTGATCAATTGCAGCTCGTCGAGGGTGAAGGTGGACGGCACTTCGCTTTCATTGGCCTGAGGCAGGGTGATGAGGGACCACGAGCGGCCGGGCTGGCCACGCAGGACGCGCCCGTGGTGGAAGCCCGCGAAGAGATCGCCGGCCGCGGTCTCGCTGGCGCTGATCGGGATCACGCACAGGCCGCCGTAATGACGGCCAGTGTCCAGGCGCAGCACCTCGGGCTTGCTCCAGGTTTGGCCGTCGTCATCGGAGTGGCGCGAGCCGAAGACCCGGTGCTGCATCCGTCCATTGACCATGACATCCCGCAGGGACTCGAAGACGTGAAGGCGGTCGTTGCCAGCGGGCACCATGGGCAGCACGCCGTAGTGGGTGCCCTCGCCGAAGGGGTAAAAGGGGCGCTGCCAGGTGCGGCCCTGATCGCTGGAGCGATAGGCGGTCAGGAGGTTGCCGTTTTTGCGGAGGGTGTTGCCGTGGCTGCCATCGGGTATGAAAACGAGATAGTCGCCCTTGGGAGTCACCACGGCGCGCGTTTCGAAAAGCGTTTTGCTTTGCGAACGCGCGGTGTGGACAAGCTGGCCTTCGACGGATTGAGCCACAATCAGGCCCAGATCCCTGCGGAGGTTGCATTCCTCCGGCAGGTGGTCCGGCGTGAGACGGATGTCCCGGCCCACGCAGACCGCGTCGGCCAGCGTGGTGTCATCGCTGCCAGCCACGGTGCTGCGCAGGACGAAGCGGCTCGCTGGCGCATTGAAGAGGTCATCAACGGTTGCCAGTTTGCGCAACTCATACTCCTTCAACCGCATCTCGAATCTTTTGCCCCGGCCGTTTTCGAATGACAAGGCCAGGACAGCGCCGCGTTCAGGACGCAGCGTGATCTTGCGGATGCCCGCGCCCTCGGAAGCGTCCACCAAGGCGGCGAGAAAGCGCGGCTCGCTCCAGGTGCGCCCGCTGTCCTTGGAGTAGGAAGACCAGAGCACGCGGGTGTTGTCGAAGCGCTGCCATTCCGGGCGGAAGGGAAAGTCCCCGCCGCCAAGACCGAGCATGATCTGACAGTTTTTGACCGAGAGCGGAAAAACGAGCGAGCCACCCGTGGTCTCGAGCGGTGTCAGGACTGACAAGTCTGCGGTGCCAGGATCCATTCGACCGGTGGTATCGGTGTCGCTGGCAGCAGTTGCGGCTGGCGGCGGAGCTGGCTGGCCGGCTGTGAGTTCGTATCCAAGGATGGATTCCTCGATCATCAGCCCCAGGTCCGAGTAAGTCTTGAGACCCAGAGGAGGTGCCGCAGGGTTCAACTCCCGGCCCGCAAGGGGGAAAGTTTCCATCAAAGGCACGCTCGCCGACTCTGAACCGGCCTGCTTTGCCAGGAGTTGCGCTTTCGTTGGCAGCGTCTTGAGCGCGGATTCCTTGATGGTGAGATGCAGCACCTGCTGCCAGCGGTGCGGCATGAAGAGGTGCATGACGCCGTCCTCGGTGAAGGCGTCGAGGTAGGAGCATTGCGAGTTGAAGCCGCTGACCTTGTGGACGGGCGCGACGGCGTTGGCGAGCACGAAGCGCGGTTCGCTCCAGGTGCGGCCTTCGTCGGTGGAGAGCGAGGCCCAGATTTCGCTGCGCATGCGCATCAGTTCCGAGTGGTCGTTGAGATCCCCGTGGTTCGTGGCAGGGACCTTGTTGTGATGAAAGGCGACGAGCGTCTTGCCATCGCTGAGCGGGAACAGCATCGGTGGCGCGTCGGGATGCACCAGCGTGCTCGGCGCGGGGTCGGTCCAGGTTTTGCCGTCGTCCTGGCTCCATGCGGTGAACAGATGCCCCTGCGGCGTGCGTGACATGAAGAGCACTTTGCCACCGCCGAGATTCAGCGGCCGGCCCTCGTCCATGCGATTGAAACCTGTGGCCTGCCAGCCTTTCGGCCTTGCTCCAGGCAGCACGCTCCACGATTTGCCCTTGTCTTCGCTGCGCAAAAGATACTGCCGCGTGGTGAACGGCTTCACCGACCAGTCGGCGAGATGCGAGCCAAGCAACCAGGTGCCCGCGTCTGTCTCCGTCATGCGCATGACGGACATGCCCATGAAGCCGGGATCGTTTACCGGCTCGATGAGACGCACGTCAGACCAGGTGTGACCGTCGTCTTCGGAGGTGCGCCAGCCGATGGGAGCGTTTTCGCGTTTGCCGTCCTCCCAGGTCCATTTGCCGGGCACCGGTTGCGTGCCGAAACAGTGGATGGTTTGCGTGCCGCGCGGGGTCAGCGGGATGAAGCCGTGCTGGCCATAGGGGATGTCGTAGGCCACGGCGGGCTTGCTCCATGTTTTGCCTTTGTCGGTGGATCGGCATGCCATCATGGAGTTGATCTTCTCGCCCTTGCTCTTCGCGTAGTGATCGCCCTCGGGAAACATGAGCAGATAGTCGCCCCTCGGGGTGATGGTGGCACGGGTTTCAAGGATGCGCGTCTGGGTGCGATGCACGACCCGGCCTTGGACAGCCTCGACGGTGAGCAAGCCCGTGTGCTTGTCGAGCACGAGACCCTTGGGCGGTGATTTGGCGCTGATCTCGATGCCATTCACGACGACGACATCCATGAGTGGCAAAGGTTCAAGCGCGTGAGCCGCTGCAATGGCAAGCAGTGGGGCAAAGAAAATCTGATTCATGTCTTCAAGACGCGCCGCGAAGTCGCATGTTGCTTGGTCAATACAGATGACCTGTCTGTATGATGCCGCTGGTATTGAGGGGTCTCTCAGCTCGGAGGCTGAAGCATGGGAGATGTGTCCAGATGTCGGGAGGCATGCCACCTGGAAGGGTTCAGGTCGTTGCATGGCATGGACGATATGTGCCCAACTCAGAAAAAACTCCTTTCGCAAAGGAGCCGCTGCTGGCGGCGTTGTGCTTTGCCCATCATGAACCTGCCCCGATTCGCCTTTGGCGCGCTGCTTTTGCCATCTGTTCTCTCCGCCGCTGACTGGCCGCAGTGGCGCTTTGATGCCGGGCGCTCGGCGGCCACGGAGGAGCAACTGCCGGAAAAGCTGGCCCTGGCCTGGGAGCGCGGCTACGGCGCGCGGGAGCAGGTGTGGGATGATCCGCTGAACCATGACCTGATGTCTTATGACCGCGTCTTTGAACCGGTGGTGCTGGGCAACAAGATGTTCCTCGGCTTCAATGACCGCGACAAGGTGGTGGCGCTGGATCTGGACACGGGCGCGGAGATGTGGACGTTTTTCACGGGCGGTCCGGTGCGCCTGCCGCCGGCCTGTCATGACGGCAAGGTGGTCTTTGCCAGTGACGACGGTTTTTTGTACTGCGTGTCGGCGGATGACGGGAGGTTGTTGTGGTCCTTCCAGGGCGCGCCCTCAGCGCGCAAGGCGCTGGGGAATCGCCGCCTCGTCTCGGCCTGGCCGGCGCGCGGCGGGCCGGTGATCCGGGATGGCAGGGTCTATTTTGCGGCGAGCATCTGGCCGTTCATGGGCACGTTTCTTTACGCGCTGGATGTGGAGACGGGGAAGGTGGTGTGGGTGAATGACGGCACGGGCGCGGACTTCATCAAGCAGCCGCACAGCGCGTCGTCTTTCGCAGGTGTGGCGCCGCAGGGGGCTCTGGTGGCGGTGAAGGACACGCTGCTGGTGCCGGGCGGGCGCTCGGTGCCGGCGGCCTTTGATCTGGCGACTGGCGGGCTGAAGTACTTCCACCTCAATGACGGCGGCAAGGGCAATGGCGGGGCGTTTGTGATCGCGAACGACGAGTTTTATTTCGTGCATACCCGAGAGCGCGGGGTGCGGGTCTATGATTTGAAAACGGGCACGGCGGGCAAGTCGGAGATGAACGAGCCGGTGCTGCACGGCGGACGCTTTTACACGGCGGCTGAGTCCAAGGATAAGAGGCCTGTGGTGCGCGCGCTGGGCACGAGCGAAAAGGTGTATTGGGAGATCGAGGCGGATGCTTCGGGCGATTTGATCAAGGCGGGCGGCCGCCTTTATGCCGCAGGCAAGGATAAGCTGACGGCCATCGAGCTGCCGGGGAAGAAGGATGGCAAACCGCGCGTGGCGTGGTCGCTGCCGGTGAAGGGGGAGGTGCGGCGGCTGTTGGCGGCGAATGGCAGACTCGTCGCGGTGACGCTGGACGGGCGCATCCTGGTGCATGGCGCGGCGAAGGGGCCGGGCGTGATCGCGGAGAGGATGGAGCCCGCGCCTGAGGTGCCCGCCGCCGCGCGTGAGACGGCGCGGCGGCTGCTGGCGGGTGTGGAGGACAAGGGGGGACACGCTTTGATTTATGGCATGGATGACAGCGGGCTGGTGGACGCGCTGCTGGCGGAGTCGCAGATGCAGCTCACGGTGGTGGAGCCGGACGCCGCACGGGTGGCAAAGATGCGCCGCGAGTATGACACGCGCGGGCTTTATGGAAAGCGTGTGACGTTTCATGAGGGCGATGCCGTTTCCTTCCAAGCACCGCCATACATCGCACCGCTGGTGGTGGTCGGCGGTTCGCAGGCGGAGCGGGTGGGGGACGAGGCGTTCATGCAGGCCGCGTATGCCTCGGTGCGGCCCTATGGCGGGGTGCTGCATGTGGCGGGCGCGCAGGTGAACTTGAAACCTGGGATGCTGGAGAGCGGTGAAGCCAAAGTTCACGAGACCGGCACCCTTGTGGTACGCGCCGGCGCGCTGCCCGGCGCGGCGGACTGGACGCATCAGTATGGGGACATCGGCAACACGGTGAAGTCCGACGACAGCCGCGTGCGCGCGCCGCTGGGCGTGCTGTGGTTCGGCGGCAGCTCGAACCTGGACGTGCTGCCGCGCCACGGCCACGGCCCGCCGGAGCAGGTGGTGGGCGGGCGGCTTTTCATCGAGGGCATGAACAGCCTCAGCGCGCGCGATGTGTACACGGGCCGCGTGCTTTGGAAGCATGACTTCGGCGACCTGGGAACCTTTGGCATTTATTACAACGAGACCTACTTCGACGATCCGCTCAACACAGCCTACAACCAAAAGCACATCCCCGGCGCCAACGGGCGCGGCACGAACTTCGTCGCCACAGCGGACTCTATGTTCATCGCCTTGAAAGGAGAGTGCCAGGTGCTGGACGCGCGCACGGGCGCCCTGCGGCGCACGGTGAAACTGCGCGACGACAAAAACGACCCCGCGCAGTGGGCCTACATCGGTGTGCTGGAGGATCTGCTCATCGGCGGGGACGATTATGCGCATTTCAGCCTCAAACTGGGCGGGGCGAAGAGCCGCGCGGAGTCGAGCATCGAGGACATGTCAGCCAGCGCTGGACTGGCCGTTTTCGACCGGCACACCGGCAAAGCGCTCTGGCGCGTGAAGGCGCGGCACAGCTTTCTCCACAACGGCATCGTGGCCGGCAACGGGCGCATCTACTGCCTCGACAAACTCACCAAGCACGCGGAGGACCTGCTGAAGCGGCGCGGGCAGGAGTTGCCCAAGGACTACCGCATCGCCGCCTTCGACGCGCGCACGGGTGAGCTTGTGTGGCAGCATGAGAAGGACATCTTTGGCACCTGGCTCGGCTACTCCGCGCAGCATGACGTGCTGCTGCAAGCCGGCGCCAAAGCCAGCGATCGTCTCTCCTCCGAGGTCGGCACCGGCATGGCGGCGTATCAGGGAGCGGATGGCAAAGTGCGCTGGAGTGACTTGAAGCGCGAGCACACCGGCCCGTGCATCCTGCACAATGAATTGATCCTCACCGGAGCCAACTCCTACTCCAGCAGCGGCGGCGCCTTCAACCTGCTCACCGGCGAGCCGCATCTCGTGCTCAACCCGCTCACCGGCAAGATGGAGCCCTGGCGGCTGAACCGCACCTATGGCTGCAACACCATCATCGCCAGCGAGCACCTGCTCACCTACCGCAGCGGCGCGGCGGGTTTTTATGATCTGGAAAGCATGAGCGGCACGGGCAACCTGGGCGGCTTCAAAAGCGGCTGCACCTCGAACCTCGTCGTGGCCAACGGCGTGCTCAACGCGCCCGACTACACCCGCACCTGCTCCTGCGCGTATCAAAATCAAACCTCGCTGGCGCTCATCCACATGCCGGACATGGAGATGTGGACCTACAGCCAGTTCGGCCTCGACGGCGACCAGGGCGACCGCGTCCTGCGCGCCGGCATCAATTTCGGCGCGCCCGGCAACCGCCGCGCCAGCGACGGCACGCTCTGGCTGGAGCATCCGCACGCCGGCGACGGCAACGCGCCGCGCCTCGGTGTGGAGGGTCTCGCCGACAGCGCCACTTATTTCCGCCGCCACAGCTCGCAGGCCGGCGCCGGGGAGAGCCAGCCCTGGATCGCTGCCTCCGGTCTCACCGGAGAAGGTGAAATCGTCATCATCCCATCTTTGATGAAGCCGCTGCTGGTCAAGCCGGTGAAAAAGTCCGACGACGATGAAGACAAGCCCTCCAAGGACAAAAAGAGCGAAAGCAAACCCGTGTCGGAACCTCCGAAGCCCGCGCCTCTGGTGCGGAAGGATTACCCGGTGCTCCGCCACACCGTGCGCCTGCACTTCGCCGACCCCGGCGCTCTGCCAGTGGGCGAGCGCGTGTTCAGCGTCGCCATCCAGGGCAAAACCGTGCTGGAGAACTTCGACATCGCCCGCGAGTCCAAGACACCCGGCGCCACGCTGGTGCGCGAATTCCCCGGCATCGAGATCGGCGGCGAACTGCGCATCCGCCTCAGCGCCACCCCAGGATCCAAGGCCCCGCCGGTGCTGTGCGGCGTGGAGTTCCTCGCCGACACGAAGGTGGGCAGCCGGGAGTGACGCCCGGCTTCGAAAATACTTTGCATGAGTTGAACTTCGGCCTTGCGCATTCAGGGCCAAATTTGGCGCAGAGATTTGAGAAAAAAGTCTTGCTCCTTTGATGTGAAATGCCGCAATGTCTCCACCAGCACTTCGGTAATTGTTCCAATTCCGTAATTCAATTCGTCCCCCCCATCCCATGAAACCGAGCCTAACCACCCTCGCTGCCAAGTTGCGCGGCAAGCAAAATTATCTGCTGCCCTTGCTGGCGGCGGCACTCGCGATTCCGTTTTTACAGCGAGACAACGCGCTGGATTCCAGCGAGGAAGACAGCCAGGCATTGTCACCAAACGCTTCGGAGTCATCGCGGGATCTTTCGGCATCTTCTTTGCAGAGGACCACCACGGAGGAAGCTTCTGCGGCACGGATGGATGAGAAGCTCTCCGTGTGGGAGGCTTTCCAAAAGGCGTCCCACGAGGTGCAGCTTGTGGATGCCGCCGCTGCGGAACTCCCGGAAAACAAGGGTGTGCGCTTTTTCGCGGCCAACCCGCGCCAGCACATGACCGCGCGCTTTATGGATGACGGCGTCAGGCTGCAGTCCGGTCTCGGTGGAGACTGGCAGGCGACTGTCGCCGCCGCCGCCGTGGGACGCGGTGGCCGGATGACATCTGTCGAGCGCGCCGGCGCGCCTTCCGCCGCTGGCGAGACGGTGAATTATGAAATGAGCGGCGTGACGGAATGGTACAAAAACAAGCCTGAGGGCATCGAGCACGGCTTTACCATCAACGAGGCGCCCCAGGTTGGCGCCGGTGGCGAGTTGCGGGTGGATGTCTCTGTGAGCGGCTTGAGCGCGAAGAACCATGAAAGCGGCATCGAGCTGCGGAACGCCGGAGGCGAGCCTGTGCTGGGCTATGACAAACTCAAAGTCTGGGACGCCACCGGCAGGGAGCTGCCTTCCCGTATGACGGCGGTCGCGGACACCATCTCCATCCTCGTCGCGGATGCCGGCGCGGTTTATCCGGTGACCATTGACCCCGTTTTCACCTCCTATGAAGCCAAGCTGGAGATCGGCGAGTTGGAGTGCGGCAAACCGGGCGACTTCCTCGGCCACTCCGTGGGCATTTTCGGCGATCTGGCCGCTGTCGGCGCGCCGGGGGATGACAGCCTGCTGGGGACCGATGTCGGCGCGGCTTATGTCTTCGAGCGCTCAGACACCACCTGGAGCATCGCGGCCAAACTGAAGGCTGTGGATGGCGCGAATGGTGACCGCATGGGCGGCTCCATCGCCGTTGGCGACGGCTTTGTGCTGGTGGGAGCGCGCCTGGCGGATTTAAAAAACAAGCCTGACGCCGGCGCGGTGTATGCCTTCACCAAGCGCATGGGAATGTGGATGCAGACCTCGAAACTGACTGCCAAAGACGCCGTCTCCGGGGACTGGTTTGGCGAGAGCTTGGCGGTGGACGGCGACACGGCGGTCATCGGCGCGCCCAATTTCGTCAACAATCGCGGCGCGGCTTATATTTTTGCCCGCGCGGGAGCCTCCTGGAAGCAGGTCACACGCCTGCTGGCCGCAGGCGGTGTCTCGAACGACCGTTTTGGCGAGTCGGTGGACATCAAGGGCAACACCGCGCTGGTGGGCGCGACAGGGCAGGGTGGCAAGGGCGCGGCTTATGTCTTCGGTTTCAACGGCACGGTCTGGTCCCAACTGCAAATGCTCAGCGACACCGGCGGCGCCACTGGTGATTTCTTTGGCGACGCCGTGGGACTCGCACTGGATTGCGCGGTCGTCGGCGCTCCAGGCAGAAGCAGCAGCACAGGCGCGGCATTTCTATTCACGAAAAGCGGCATGACTTGGTCATCCTCGCCGGTGCAAACGTTGACCGCCGGGGATGGCGCGGCAGGCGACATGTTTGGCAGGTCAATTTCCCAATACGGCAAGCTGGCCTTGATCGGCGCGCCTGGGGCGACGGTCAGCAGCACCGAGGATCGCGGCGCGGCTTATCTTTTCGGCCCGGAGAGCACTGCCACATGGGTGCAGCAGAGCAAACTCACCGCTCCAAGCGGAGTCGCGGGCGACTGGTTTGGAGGTTCGGTGGCCCTGCACCAGACCACGGCGGTTGTCGGAGCCTTCCAGGCTGACGCTCCGGGTTGGGATGGCGGTATTGTGGTGGATCTCGGCTGCGCGCACGTCTTCCGCGTCTTCTCCTCATCCTCGCCGAAGGTTGTCATCAAAGAAACAAGCAACATTGAGGAGGAGGACGCCGAGGATGTCGAAAATGGCGATACTTTGAATTTCGGCACAGTGCTGCTTGGTTTGAATTCAAGCCGTGTCTATGTGATTCGCAATCTAGGCAACCAGCCATTGCTGAACTTGAAGGCGGTCATCACCGGCGGCAACGCCAACCAGTTCAGCATCGTCAAAGCCCCGCCCTCCTCTCTCGAACCGGGCGAGTCCTTCGAGATGGAGCTGGTTTTCACCCCCACCAGCACCGGGTCGAAGCAGAGCACGCTGCGCATCACCAGCAATGACACCAGTGCAGCCACGGTGGATGTGACATTGCTGGGTGTCGGTGATGATGCTGAAGAGCCGGAGGTGGATGACCCGGACGATCAAATTGTTGCAGTTGGCTCCCAGGCGCGCTTCGAAGTCAGAGCTGGCGGCAGCCCGACACCCAGTCTGCAATGGCGGAAGAACAACGCCAAGATCAACAACAAGACATCTTCCGTGCTGTCCTTCCGCGCGGCTCTGACTGACGCCGGCAAATATGATGTGGAGGCAAAAAGCAAGGGTGGCACTGCCATATCCGCGCCGGCTTACCTCGCCGTGGTTGACACTACGGAAACAAACCTTTGCCTGCCTTCCGGCGGCAAGGCGGTCATGAAGGTGACCGCAGCCGGGACGAATCTGTCCTTCACCTGGTTCAAGGGCACGACGCAGATCATTCAAAACAGCCGCATCACCGTGTCGGCGGATGGCAAGACGCTTACCATCAACGACTTGGTGCCGGGTGACAACGGTCTCTATCGCTGCGCGGTCTCCGGCCCTGGCGGCTCGTTGTTTGGAGGCATTCATTACCTGACCGTCGTCACCGGCGCTCCGCAGATGTCGCAATTCAGCCTTCCGGACGGGCATGTCAGTTGCCCCTACAACTTCCAGGTTCCCTTCAATTCCTCCTCCGACTTCAAACCCACCAAGTTCACAGCCACTGGTCTCCCCAAGGACTTGGTTATTGACCCCATGACCGGGCGCATCACCGGCATACCCGCCGGTCCTGGCGGCACCACCCACTCAGTGAAAATCACTGCGATGAACGCCAAGGGCAGCACCGTGGTGAACACCTCCATTTACATCCACCCGCTGCCATGCGGAGTCGCGGGCAAGTTCAAAGGTATCGTCAAACGCGATGGCGGTC
This sequence comes from Verrucomicrobiaceae bacterium UBA2429, assembly GCA_002343505.1. Classification (GTDB taxonomy): domain Bacteria; phylum Verrucomicrobiota; class Verrucomicrobiia; order Verrucomicrobiales; family Verrucomicrobiaceae; genus Prosthecobacter. The sequence goes on from DDQZ01000019.1 coordinate 57,569, forward strand.
TCAATGGCGGCTTTGGCGGCATGATTGACATGGACATCAACAGCTCGGCCAGCATCTCAGGCGTTCTGACGCTCGGCGCTGACAAATATCCCTTCACCAGCTCCCTCTCGTGCCCCTCCCAGTCCATGGGCGCCTTTGGCAGCATCACCGTCGAGCGCAAGGGGCTGCCTTCGTTGTCCATCAGCTTCCACATCAACCTTTCCACAGGCACTCTCACCGGGACGATCCTGGATTCCTCCAATACGATGTGGACGTTTGCGATTGTCGCAGGCGGCGCCTTTCAGGCGGGCAGTGTGGACGGCATGAACACGGCGGCGCGCTTCAACTGTCCCTACGGCCTCACCAAGGACAAGTTTGGCAACATTTATGTGGCAGACTCTGCCAATCATGTGATCCGCCGGTTCTCGCCCTCCGGCCAGGTTCTCACCTTCGCTGGCGTTGCCGGCATGTCCGGACTGGCAAACGGGTGCGAATCCGAGGTGCGCTTCAACTCTCCCCTGGGAGTGGCTGCCGATGCCATGGGCTTCATTTATGTGGCTGACACCGGCAACCGTGTCGTGCGCAAGATCACGCCGGAGGGCAAGGTCTCCACGCTGGCAGGATCGGGTGCCTCTGGCGTCGCCGACGGCACCGGTTCCAGCGCCTCGTTTGTCGCGCCCACCGGCATTTTCGTGGCCTCTGATGGCGCCATTTACGTCACCGACGCCGACGCGCACAATATTCGCAAAATCACCCCTGACGGCGTGGTCACCACCCTGGCGGGCAAGGCGAACGTGAGCGGGGCCAAAAACGGCACGGGAACGGCCGCCGAGTTTTACAGTCCGAAGGGAGTCACCGAAGTCAGCCCCGGCATTCTGGTCGTCGCCGACACCAGCAACAACTGCCTGCGCCGGATCATCATCAAAACACGTGCTGTGACCACCTTCGCGGGTGGTCTCGGTGTGGGTGGTGACGCGGATGGCAAGGTGGTCAACGCGCGCTTCTGGTATCCCACAGGTGTCACTGCGGACGCCGCCGGCAATGTCTATGTGGCCGACACCGGCAACGGCACGGTGCGCCGGGTCAGCAGGCATGGCGTCGTCACCACCATCACCGATTCCTGCGATTGTGAAAGACCGCGGACAGCCGGTCTGGCGGGTGACGGGCACCACGAAAACAGCATTTCCCAGGAACCCTATGGTTGCTGTCTGTCCTGCCACCAGTATTCGCCATTCTACCAGCCTGTGGGCATTGTGCTGTCTGGTAAAAATCTGGTCGTGTCCGACTGCTATATGCATGTGCTGCAGGCGGGGTTCGCGGAGTCCGCTTGCGACGTGGATTTCGAGGCTTGGAGAAACCCGTGGGGCAACGACCCTTATCCGCAGCAGTCCATGACGACCATGACGACACCGTATCCTTGCTTCAACCCGCCCGCGTCGTCCTATGCCGGCACCTACAACTTCATTCTGGAGCCTTGCGACGACTACTATGACAACTCTCTCACTCCTGCTGTCTTGATGGGGGCGTCCATTCCCCAAGGCAACGGTGTGGGGATGCTTACCGTGAACAGCAACGGCACCGTCAATTGCACAGCCACTCTGGCGGACGGGACGACAGTCACCGGCAGCAGCATCCTCGGCGGAGTGTATTACAGCAGCTCGGGTTATGTGCCGCTGCACTTCATGCTCTACAAAAACACCGGCTCCGTCCAGGGCGTTCACATCATCTCCTACAACTACCCCAATGACAATCTGGGCCACCAGCCGCAGACGCCGAGTTCCCCCAGCAACTATGTGGACGGTTGCATGGACTGGATGAAAATCTCCCAGCTTCCTCCGGCCGGCAAAAACTACCCCGAAGGCTTCCCCCTGCATGGTTTGCAGGTCATTGGCGAGCAATATGACTCCAACAGCTACGCGAACCTGGTCGGCAGCTTCTTCAACAGCGGCTCCAACAACGCCTTGCTCGAATTTTTCCAGGGAGGCCTGAGCCCGGAGATTTCAAAAATCTTCACCTTCAACGCCAACAGCACCGCCACCATGCCCGACAGCTCGGTCAGCTTCAGCTTTAACAAGGCCAATGGCAAATTCAGCGGTACCTTCAAGCATGGCAGTCCGCAAATGACCACCAGCTACCAGGGCGTCTTCCTGCGGCGCATCTATTCCGGCGGAGGCTTCTTCCTCCATGATCTCGGCTCGCTCATCCTCTCCGGCCAGGCATGGTTTGGGCCATACTACTCCTTCCCCGATTGAGCGGGTCTTCATGAAGTTGCGGATGGCGGAGCGGGAAACCGCTCCGCCATTTTTATTTTTACCGGGTGACCTACTTGCCGGAAAAAAGGTTTGCCCATCCGCCCGGCCTCTGGCTAAGATGCCGTCATGGCCTCTCTCAACAAAGTCATGCTCATCGGCAATCTCACCCGCGATCCGGACGTGAAGTTCACGCCGAAAGGCAGCGCAGTCTGCGACATTGGCCTTGCCGTCAATCGTGTCTATACAAATGACAATGGCGAGCGCATCGAGGAGGTGACTTTTGTGGATGTGACACTTTGGGGCAAGACTGCGGAGCTCGCCGGCAAATGGCTCTATAAAGGCCGTCCCGTGTTCATTGAGGGCCGCCTGCAACTCGACACATGGGAGGACAAGCAATCAGGCCAGAAACGCAGCAAGCTGCGAGTTGTCGGCGAGCAGATGCAGTTCCTCGGCAGCCCGCAGGGCGCCGGTGACCGCTCCGGCGGCGGAGACGAGGGCGGCTACGGTTCGCCACCCCCGCAGCAGCGCCGCCAGGCTGGAGGGGGAGGCGGCTACCAGCAGCGTCCCGCCGCGCAGCAGAGACCCGCGCCCCAGCAGCGCCCGGCAGCGGAGGATGACTTTGGAGAGGGACCGATCACTGATGACGTGGATGGTGACGAGATACCCTTTTGAAGCCGGGCGCCTTGTGGAACGAGCCACGATTGCGCAACAATGCGCGTGAATTGGCATGGCACTATGATGAGGGCGGGTGTCCTCGTTGGGAAGTAAAGCGCGCATGTTGCCGCGCGGCAGACCACCTCATCCCAGCCATGAAAACGCTCATCCCCGCACTCCTGCTCAGCGCCCTCACCCTCGGCACCGCTCTCGCCAAAAGCGGCCCGCCCGTCAATGACCTCTGCCCCGTGGATGGCAAGGCCGTCCGCATCATCTACCGCATCTTCAGCGAGAGGGGGAACGTGGCCTTCTGCTGCACGGAATGCATGGAGACCTGGCGGAAAAACCCCGGACGCTATCCGGTGAAACCCAGGATCGAAAAATAATCCGTGCTTGCCAGTTGGCGGGGGAACGGCGTTTCATGGCCGTCTCCCGCCATGCACACTTCCCCCGCCCGCACGCCCTGGTGGCGCGTCCTCTACATCCAGGTTCTTTTGGCCGTTGTCGCCGGCATTCTGCTGGGGTGGCTTTTTCCCGACACGGGCAAGACTTTGAAGCCGCTGGGGGACGGCTTCATCAAGCTGATCAAGATGATGATCGCCCCGGTCATCTTCTGCACCGTCGTGCATGGCGTGGCTTCGATGGGTGATTTGAAAAAGCTCGGCCGGGTCGGTGGAAAGACCCTCCTGTATTTCGAAGTCGTCTCCACCCTGGCCCTCGTCATCGGTCTTGTCGTCGTGAACCTGCTCAAGCCAGGCGCGGGATTCAATGTGGAGGTGGCCGACCTCGGCGCCAAAGCGGCCGACGCCGCGCGCGAGTATGCCGGGAAGGCGCAGGGGCTCAGCACTGTGGATTTTCTGCTCGGCATCATTCCCGGGACGTTCGTCGGAGCCTTTGCGGGCGGTGATCTTTTGCAGGTGCTCTTCATCGCCCTGCTTACCGCGTTCGGCCTTGCCGGCATGGGGGAGCGCGGCAAGTCCCTGCTGCATGGCATTGACCGAGTCAGCGAGGTCTTCTTTGCCATCATGCGCATCGTGGTGAAAGCCGCCCCGGTCGGCGCCTTCGGCGCCATGGCCTTCACCATTGGCAGCTACGGCCTTGAGTCCCTGCAAAGGCTCCTCGCCCTCATGCTGGGCTTCTATATCACCGCCGGGTTTTTCGTCGTCGTGGTGCTCGGCCTCATCGCGCGCTGGTGCGGCTTTTCCATCTTCCGTTTTCTGGCCTATATCAAGGAGGAGCTTTTGCTCGTTCTTGGCACCAGCTCCTCGGAGACGGCGCTCCCGTTGATGATCCAAAAACTGCGCGGCCTGGGCTGTGCTCCCGCCACGGTGGGCCTTGTGGTGCCCACGGGCTACAGTTTCAACCTGGATGGCACGAACATCTACATGGCCATGGCCGCGGTCTTCCTGGCCCAGGCCACGAACACGCCGCTGGACCTTGGCCAGCAGGTCAGCCTGCTGCTGGTGGCCATGATCACCTCCAAAGGCGCCAGTGGTGTCACAGGAGCGGGATTCATTACCCTGGCGGCCACTCTTGCCGTCGTGCCCGGCATCCCCATCGAGTCCCTGGCGCTGCTCGTCGGCATCGACCGTTTCATGAGCGAATGCCGCGCCCTGACCAATCTTATCGGCAACGGCGTCGCCACCGTGGCCATCAGCCGCTGGGAGGGCGAGGTCACCCCGGAGGTCATCAATGCGAATCTGCGCGACCCAGTTCGCCTGCCGCCGCCCGCATGAACAGAGGACGCAGTCCGCGCGCGGATTCCCATGAGAAGCGGCCGGTGTCTGAGAAGTTTTGATTTCTCTTTGGCCTCATGGGCGTTATGACCCTTGAAGACTTCCCCGCCTCACTCATCTGCATGATTTTTTCCCTCTCCTCGCGCATCCTCACGACTGTGGATCCGAAATGCCTGGCCAAGATCGCCTGGAACTTCGGTTTCAAAGGCGCGCGCTCGGTGATGCTTTTCAAAAAGCGCATGGAGCAGGGCCAGTTCTTCCCGCCTTTCCTCTACATCTCCATCCTGAACTCCTGCAACCTGCGCTGCCAGGGCTGCTGGGTGGATGTGGACAAGCCGCGCGAGGCCATCTCTCTGGACGAGCTGAACAAGATCATCAACGACGCCAAAAGGCACGGGAACGCCTTTTTTGGCCTGCTGGGCGGGGAGCCCTTCATGCACCCGGAACTGCTGGACCTGTTGGCGCTGCACCCGGACTGCTACTTTCAAATCTTCACCAACGGCCAGCTCATCACCGCCAAGACCGCCGGGGCGCTGCGCAAGCTGGGCAATGCCACGCCGCTCGTCAGCGTGGAGGGCAACAGCACTGTGAGCGACGAGCGCCGGGGCAACAAGGATGTGCTCAACCGCACCCTGCGCGGCCTGCGCAACTGCCTGGACGCGCGCCTGCTCACCGGCGTGGCCACCAGCCTGTGCCAGACGAACATTGGCGATCTGCTCACGCGCGAGTGGCTGGAGAAGCTGGTCTCGATGGGCGTCCACTACACCTGGTACCACACCTACCGCCCGGTGGGTCCGCAGATCAATGAGCAGCTCGCCCTGACACCGGCGCAGATCACGGAGGTGCGGCGCTTTGTCACCTCCATGCGCGCGCGGGTGCCCATCGCCATCGTGGACGCCTATTACGATCACAATGGCAAGGCGCTCTGCCCCATGGCCACGGGCATCAGCCATCACATAGGGCCGACGGGCGGCATCGAGCCCTGCCCGATCATCCAGTTCGCCAAAGAAACCGTGCGCACGGAGCGGGACATCTTTGATGTGTTCACGCAGTCGGAGTTTTTGAAGGACTTCCGGGAGACTGCGGCGCGGCACACGCGCGGCTGCATCGTGCTGGAGCGGCCCGACCTGGTGAAGGAACTGGCGCTGCGCCACGGCGCCAAGGACACCACGATCCGCCAGACGGCGATGGCCGAGGTGGAGAGCATGAAGCCGCGCACCAGCCAGTGGCGCGAGGAGGAGGAGATCCCCGAGCAGCACTGGATGTACAAGGTGGCGAAGCGCTTCTTTTACCACGACTTCGGCGTGTATGAAAAAATGGACCCGAAGGCGCACTCGCCCGCCGCGTGAGGCGGAGCTTGCGCATTGAATCGCGACGGACACTTTTCTCCCATGAGCACCCTCCTTGAGCAAATCCGCGCCCTGCCGGTGGACGAGCAGGTGGCGCTGGCGAACGAAATTTTAGCCCGCACGGAGGATGACGACTATGATCCGGATTTTCACGCGGAGATCAGGCGGCGAATCCAGGAGCACGATGCTGACCCTGGCAGCGCTGTGAGCTGGGAAACGGTCAAACAGCAGTGCGGACTAATCGCGGCATAACAAAATGGCATTTGATCGCAAGAAAATGCCCACCCCGAGTTGACCATGTCTTTTCCGCCACGAGCTGTCTCCGTTCTCGTGTTGTGCCAGATTTTCATTGTGGCGGGAGGACTTCTGCTCACGCGCAGTTTTCGAAAGCTCCATGACAAAACTCTTGGCGAGACTTTTGGGGACAAGCTTCTACCGTCATTCTCCAACCTTGCGATGACCTGGGGATGGCTGCTGCTTCTAATCCCGATGAGCTGGACATTATATTGTCTCCGAGCTTCAACAGGGCACGGCACGAACGGCGAGGTCCGAAGAATGGATTTTTGGATTGGCCTGTGCGTCCTCGCAGGACTTTTTTGGATGTGCAGTTTTTCGGTTCTGGCCCATATGAACGCACTGCAGACAAGGTCTTTCTAGATTCGATGCCCGACACCCCCAACCTCCTCTATTGCCGCTGCGCGTACGCCCAGGTCGTGCCGGCCGGCGTGAAAAATGAAGTGCTCCAGCGCCTGTGCGATTCCGGCGCCAGCTTTGAAACCGTGTCCGATCTCTGCGAGATGGCCGCGCATCGTGACCCGCGTCTTCAGGAACTCGTGGCCGCGGGCAGGCTGCGCATCGCCGCCTGCTATCCGCGCGCCGTTCACGGCCTCTTCCATCAAGCCGGCGCGCCTTTGCCGGAGGACACCGAGATCCTCAACATGCGCACCCAGGGCGCGGAGGAGGTGGCGGCGAAGATGCTGCGCGGGGAGAATTGATGCGCATGAAATGAAAACCAAATCACACCCGGCTTATCATCCTGTCAGGGCGGTGTTGCTGCCTGCCATTATGATGCCAATGCTGGCGATGGCTCGTCTTCCCCGGCGGCGTCCTCCACGGGAATCCCATCCGGGTGATGCGCCTCCTCGGCTGCCACTTCGGCTTCAAGACGGAGCTGCTCGGCTTTGGAGGGCTTTTTCTCCTCCTGGGTCATGCGCACTCCCACCGGCTTGCTGACGCCGAATTCCTGCATGGTGACGCCGTAGATGACATCTGCGCGGCCCATGGTGCGCTTGTTGTGGGTGACGATGATGAACTGCGAGTTCTCGATGAAGTTGTCCAGCATCTTCAAGAAGCGGGAAATGTTCGATTCGTCGAGCGGCGCGTCCAGCTCGTCCAGCACGCAGAAGGGGCTGGGCTTCACCTGGTAGATGGAGAAGAGCAGGGCCACGGCGGTCATGCTGCGCTCGCCACCGGAGAGCAGGGAGATGGTTTGCAGCTTCTTGCCCGGCGGCTTGGCGATGATTTCGATGCCGGACTCGAGCGGATCGGTCTCGTCCACGAGCATGAGATCCGCCTTGGCCTGGGGGCCGAAGAGCTCTTTGAAATTGTTTTGGAAGAAGTTGCGCACGAGTTGGAAGGTCTCGGCGAACATGGTCTTCGTGGTCTCGTTGATTTTGGCAATGACTTGAAGCAGCTCATCCTTGGATTTGACCAGGTCGCCGTGCTGGGTTTCGAGGAAATTGTGGCGTTCTTCAAGCTCCTCGAACTCCTGGATGGCGTCGAGATTGACCGGGCCGATGCTTTCGAGTTTTTGCCGAAGGTCGCCAACAATGCTGGTGACGAAATCCCAGTCGGGCTGCCCTTCCTCTCCGGGGATCTCGATCTCGTCGAGGTCCACGATTTCGTCGTCTTCGAGGGCTGTACGGGTGGTGCCGGGAGCGCTGGACAGGTCGGATGAGTTGGACACTTCGGACTGAATTGGAGGCTCGGCAGTCTCCTGCGCCTCCGATTCTTCGACTTGTCCGGGTGTTTGCTCAACCGTGGCCTGGGTTTCCATTTCCAGGGAGGCCTTGCGCTTTTCCACGCGGCTGCGGCCTTTTTTTTGCTCGGAGATGCTGAGCATGAGCGCATGGTAGTCGGGTTCGAAGGCGGAGATGTGGAAGCTGTAGCGCTCCTGCACCTGGTTGACGAGGTTTTCCAGGCGCAGGTCCACGCGGGTGAGCTGCACTTCCAGGCGGCTGCGGGACTCGCTGAGGCCGGAAATTTGCTGGCGCAGTTGCACAAGCTGGTTTTCCAGCAGGCTCACGCGTTCAAAGGCTGCTGCGCGCTCCTCGGTGCGGCCTTGCAGGTGTTCTTCGATCGCGGCGATGGCCCCGCGCTGTGATTCGATCTGCTCGGCGAAGCGGGCGCTCTCCGCCGCGCTCTGCTCGATGCGGGAGCGCCAGGTGCATATTTCCTGGTCAAAACGCTGGATGGAGGACTCCAGCTCGTGCAGGCGCGCGGCCATGGGGGCCTTCTGGCGGTTGAGGGAATTCAGCGCGCTTTCCTCCAAAGCGAGGGCGGTGCGCAGTTCGTTGAGCTTCTCCGAGGATTCGAGTTCGCGGCGGAGAAAGGACTCCATCTCAAGCTCCAGCTCGCCCTCATGCATGCGCGCGCCCTCGAGTTGCTCCTGGGCCAGCCCTGCTTGCTCGCGCTGCCAGGTGATCTGCGCCTCGGCGGACTGGATGCGGCTGGTGATCTGGTTCTGATCCCACTCGATGCTTTCCAGTCTCGTCGTTGCCTGCTGCAGCGCGCGCTGCACCACGGAGAGCTGCCCTTGAAGCTGGGAGAAGCCCTCGCGCGCGCGCTGGCTCTGCTCGCGCAGGGAGATTTCCTCGCGCTGCGCCTCCTCAAGCTGGGCGCGCAGTTGCTCCACGGCCTCCTCCTTTTCGAGAAGCTGGTACTCGAAGTTCTCCAGCTCCGCTTTCAGAGTGCCTACTTCGGACTGCCGCCGCAGCATGGAGGCGGCCTCCTCTTTGGAGGCGCCACCGTGAATGATGCCGTCCGCGCCGACCAGCTCGCCTTTCAATGTGACGATGGCCGCGTCGGGAAGCTGCCGCTTCATGCGCAGCGCGGTGTGCAGATCCTCGACGATGAGCACATTGCTCAGCAGACGGTCGGTGATCTCCTGCGCGCCGGGTCGGGCGCGCACTTTTTCCACCGCCCAGGCGATGGAGCCGCCTGGGACGAGCTGGCGGTCTGGCACGGCGCGCAGGGTGGCGAGGTCTTGTGGAATGAGCGCTGCCCTGCCCAACTGATGATTCGACAGGCGCTCGAGGATCTGCGATGCAAGCTCGCTGTCGGTGAGCAACACGGCCTGCAAATGATCCCGCAGCGCGGCTTCGATGGCGGCAATGAACTGCGGCTCGACTTCGATGGCGGAGGCCAGCAGACCGCGCACGCCGATGGAATAAATCTCTGGATTGTCCATGCCTTTGAGCACCTGCTGGGTGCCTTCGGCCAGGCCCTCGCCCTTTTGCAACAGCTGCTCCAGGATTTCGACGCGCGAACGGCGCTGGGTGACGGCGCGCTGGAGCTCGTTCAATTCCTCATTGAGCGCGTCGCGGCGGGCGCGCTTGTCGAGGATGTCGCGGGCGCATTGCTTGGACCTGTCCTCCAGCTCGTTGCGGGTCTGCTCCAGATCATGAATCCGGTGCTGGATTTCATCAAACTCGATCTGGCTGGATTCGCGAGCCTGGGCGGCGGCCTGGTGGTCGTGGGCCAGGGTCTCGTGACGCTGGCGGTCGGCACTGATTTGGTTGGTGAGGCTCTGCGCGCGCGCGTCTGCGGAGGCGATCTGACCCTCAAACTGGCGGATGGACTCGCGCACCGCGCGGCGGGCCTCGTCCAGGCGGCCGCGGTCGGGCAGGATGGCATTGTGGACGCTCAAGTGCTCATGCACGGCGTTGCGGCGCGTCTCCAGATTCGCGCTGATGGCCAGCACCTGCTCGTCGGCGTCGGCCATCTCACGGCGCTGCTGCTCGAGCAACTGCTGTCCCTGCCCGATCTGCTCCTCATTTTGACGGATGCGCCCTTGGAGTTCCTCGTTGCGCTCGTTGTTGAAGCCGATGCGGCCCTCCGCGCTCTGCACCTGGCTGCGCAGCTCCTGCGCCTGCTGGCGGAGCTGGTTGATCTGCGACTCCACGGCGTGATAGGCCTCGCGCGTCTGGGCGGCCTCGGTTTCGGTGGTCTGCAGCGTGTCCTGCAAAGCGTCGAGCTGCCCGGTCAGCATGCGCACATGATTTTCCGATTCGGCCTTCTCGGCGCTGAACTCGCTGTAGTGCTTGTGCGCGAGGTGGGTGTCGAACATGCGCACGTCATCAAGCAAAGCCTGGTAACGCCGCGCCTTGGCCGCCTGGCGTTGGAGAGAACCCATCTGGCGCTTCACTTCCGCGATGACATCCGCCACCCGCAGCAGGTTGGCCTCGGTGTAGTCGAGCTTGCGCAGGGCCTCTTTTTTCTGGCCCTTGAATTTGGTGATGCCTGCCGCCTCCTCGAAGACGGTGCGCCTGTCCTCGGGCTTCGATGAGAGCAGCATGTCAATCTGGCCCTGCGCCATGATCGAGTATGCCTGCCGTCCGATGCCGGTGCCGGAGAAAAGCTCGTGGATGTCCTTGAGCCGGCACACGGTGCCATTGAGGCGGTATTCGCTGCGCCCGTCGCGGAAGACGCGGCGGCAGATGGCCACCTCGTTGTAATCCACATTCAGAGCCTGCTCGCAGTCCGCCATGGTCAGCACCACCTCGGCCATGCCCACGGGTTTGCGCTTGTCGGTGCCGTTAAAAATGACATCCGCCATTTCATCACCGCGCAGGGCCTTGGCGGAGGTCTCGCCGAGCACCCAGCGGATGGCGTCCACGACGTTCGACTTGCCGCAGCCGTTGGGGCCGACGATGCCGGTCACGCCTTTGTGAAATTCAAAGTGGGTCTTGTCCGCGAAGGACTTGAAGCCGTGCAGGGTGAGGCTCTTGAGGTACATGGTGGCTGGTAAAACGAATTTTGGCAGTATCCACGATCAGAGGCCATGAAGGCAAGAGCGAAGCCATTGTTTTCCCATATCTTGGGTTTGCTTCGCATGTCTTAAACAAGATGTGCGATTTTCTGCCTGTGAAATACTGTGAACAATTCGCTCTCTTGTGAAGAAACCCGGATCAAGGGTCAGGCCAGAGGCGGGCAATAGTTCAGCAACTCGATTTCAAAGGCGTGTTTTTTTTCCGGCTGGATCTCCACCACGCTGATGCTGCCATATTCAATATTGAAGTGCGCCATGTGTTTGAGCGGCTGACCAAGCAGCAGCGCGAGGATGACGCGGATGATGCCGCCGTGGCAGAAGACAGCCACGCGGCGGTGTGGATTGTCGTGGAGGATTTTTTCCAGCGCTGGCCGCACTCGGTGGGCGAGCTCGTGGCCGGACTCGCCGTTGGGTATGCCGGCCTCCTCGATGATCTCCAGCCAGTCAAAGGCGCTGACGCCGAAGTGCTCCTTGACTCCCTCCCAGCGGTATCCGGTCCAGTCGCCAAAATCCACCTCGCGCAGGCTGGGGATGATGACCGGCTTCAAACCGCTGGCCTGGGCCAGCGGCGCCAGAGTTTCCTGCACGCGCAGCAGGGGGCTGGCGTAGATGCCGTCCAGCGAAGTGTCTGCCAGCCAGGCGGCTACCGCGCGCGCCTGGCGTCGTCCGAGATCAGACAGCCCCATGTCAATGCGGCTGCCGCCGAAGACTTTGTGGTAGCGCTCCTCCACCTCGCCGTGGCGGATGAGGTAGAGCTGGGTGGGGTGATTGGGAAGGTGGGGTTTCAAGTCAGTGCTTCCATGCTGCATGGAGCGCGCGCGCGCAACCCGCGAGCCGTGGTCAAAAAGTCCCGCCACCTCAAAGCTGCAAGCCTTGCGCTGGGCCGCGCGTTTTCTCCGCGCCATGACCAACCGCCGCCGCTTCCTCGCCCAGTCCGCCGCCGCCTCCACCGGCGTTTTTTACATCGCCAAAACCTCCTGGGCGCAAAAAAGCCCGGGCGACACCCTGAATGTGGCCGTCGTCGGATTCGGAGGGCGGGGCGGCTCCCACATCAGCGGATACAAAAAGCTCGACAAGGAGGGCGTGCGGGTTGCCGCGCTTTGTGATGTGGACTCGAAGGTGCTCGACCGCGGCGTTGACGCCTTTGACAAGGAGGGCAAAAAAGTCGCGCGCCACACTGACATCCGCCGTCTGCTTGAGAACAAGGACATTGACGCCGTCAGCATCGCCACGCCAAACCACTGGCACGCGCTGGGCACCATCTGGGCCGTGCAGGCGGGCAAGGATGTGTATGTGGAAAAACCCGTCTCGCATTGCGTGTGGGAGGGCCGGCAGATGGTGAAGGCGGCGCGCAAATACTCGCGCATCGTGCAGACCGGCACGCAGTCCCGCTCCAGCCGCAAGGGCATTTATGAGGCGGTGAAATGGGTGCGCGCGGGCAATCTTGGCAAGATCAACGTCGTGCGCGGCCTCTGCTACAAACGGCGCGACAGCATCGGCAAGGCGGAGGGCGCGCAGCCCGTGCCGGAGACTGTGGACTACGACCTCTGGTGCGGCCCCGGCCCGCTGGCGGACCTCACGCGCAAGCGCCTGCACTATGACTGGCACTGGACCTGGGCCTACGGCAACGGCGACCTCGGCAACCAGGGCATCCACCAGATGGACATCGCCCGCTGGTTTCTCGGTGAGATGGAGCTTTCGCCACTGGTGTGGAGCATCGGCGGACGGCTCGGCTACGAGGACGATGGCGAGACGGCGAACACGCAGTTCATTTACCACGGCTATGAAAAAGCCCCGCTCATTTTCGAAGTGCGCGGCCTGCCGCAGGCCGCCGGCGTGAAGGACATGGATAAATACAAAGGCGCGGGAGTCGGTGTCATCGTCGAATGCGAAAAGGGGTATGTCGTCGTGCCCAGCTACAGCAAGGCCACGGCCTATGACCTGAAGGATCAGATGATTCTGGAGTGGTCGGGATCGGAGGATCACTTCGCCAATTTCATCAACGCCTGCCGTAGCCGCCGGGTGGACGACCTTCATGCCGACATCCTGGAAGGGCACCTCTCCAGCGCGCTCTGCCACACAGGCAACATCAGCCACCGGCTCGGAGCGAAGGAGAAGCCGGAGGCCATTCTGGAAAGAGTAAAGGATTACCGGACCGGCACGGAGACCTTCGAGCGCATGAAGGAGCACTTGGCGAAGAACGGCGTGGACATCTCCAAAGACCTGCTCACGCTCGGCCCCGTGCTGGGGATGAATCCGGAGACCGAGCGCTTCACCGGCAACGACGCGGCGGACGCCATGCTCAAGACCAACTACCGCGAGCCTTACGTCGTGCCGGAGATCGTCTGAACGCTCACTTCTTCAAAGCCTCGTCGAGCAGCACCTCGAGCGCCCAGCGGCGCAGCCACGCATCGTCGGGAGCGGGGTTTTGTCCGGGAGGCTGCGCGGATGGACGCGAGCGTCCCTCCACTGGCGGACCCGTCACGGCGATGATCCAGCCGCCATCCGGGGTGGCTGCCGCGCCGGGGTCCGCTCCGCTGACGCCCGGTGACTCGATCAGCCGCCACTCCTGTCCGTCGCTGCTCACGGCCATGAAAATGCCGCCGCGTGGAGATCCTCCGTCCGCGCGCGGATCGCCGCCGCCGTCGCTGGTGCCGAAAAAGGTGATCGTCGCGCCATTGGACTGAGCATTGCCCAGCCAGCGCAGCCTGCCCGGCAGCGACACATCCTCCGCACGGGTGAAGTTCAGCCCGTCCGTGCTCGTGGCGTGGAAGCCGGCTCCCTGTCTCGGTCGCTCCTCGCCGCCATTTTCAGGGCGCCCGCCATTGTCCGGCGCGTAAAGGTGGAACACGCCCTGGTGCAGCACCACCGCGCAGTCAATGACGGGCCGGTTTTCGATCTCAAAGCGCGCGCCTTCCTCGTAGCGGTAGTTCACGCCATCCTCGGAGATGGCGGAGTGGATGCGCGGGCGGTTTTCCGAAAAGACCCGCCCGGTCATTCCGGTGAAGTAAAGCCGCACGCGCCCGTCAGGCAGCGTGACCAGCGTGGGATCAAACGGGAAGCGCATCCCCTCCGGCAGCCCTTCGACTTGCATGACCCGCGCGGGTGTCCACGAGAGGCCCTCGTCGGAGGAAAAATGCACCGCGATCTTGTCAAAGTTCCCCGGGTCATTCTTCGGGAAGTGCTGGTGCGCCGCGAGCAGGCGGCCATCACGCAGCCTTGTGAGGGTGGGCACGCCCGCGCGCTCGAAGACGGCGACTTGCGGCGCGCCGCCATCCTTGCCGAGTTGATGCACCAGCACATCATTCTCCCAGGGGCCGCGCTGCTGCCGGCCGGGGCGTTCCGGCTGGCCGGGCTGCCTGTTTGGCATGGGAAGCAGGGGGTCGAACAAGACATCCAGGGCACTTTGAGCCGGAGCGCTCAGGGCGGCGGCGGAGCACAGGCAGAGCAGGCGGAGACTGGCGCGGGTGTTCATGGCGGGAGGCGCGGGTTGGAAGGGAGGCATGACGCCGCTCCCTCGGCTTAACGCCGCCGGAGAGGGTTTGCGTGTGTGCCGCGTCTATTTTTTCAAGGATGCCCGGCCCGTGCCGCCACAAACTGGAAGACTTTGCGCTCCCTGCAAAACTTGCCTCTTGGAGATCGGCGGCGTTGTGCGTAGTTGCGCGCGCCCCCCATGCAACCCGCCGCAGCGGCCAGCCAGACCGGCCGCCTACCCCTGGTCTCTCTTTTCTTTTTCACCGCCATGCCCCTGGGCATGTGGAATGTGCCGCTGGCCAACGTCTTCGCCGCGCACGGGCGGGCGCACCTTGTGCCTTATGTGCTGGCCACATCGGCGGTGGCGGCCTTCATTTCGCCTCTGTTCGTCGGCGCGCTGGCGGATCAAAGACTTTCTCCCACCACTCTGCTGCGCTGGCTGTGCCTGGGGACGGGCGCGGGCCTCGCGCTCATCTGCACCGCCCTGGCGCGCGGCATGAACGACGGCATGATCCTGCTCTGCGCGCAGGCGCTGTCACTGGTCTCCGCGCCGCTCTGGGGGGTGACCACGAGCATCGTGCTTGCGCAGTTGAGGGAGCCAAAGCGCGAGTTCGGCCCCATCCGCGCCTGCGCCACCTTTGGCTGGATGGGCGGCTGCTGGGTGGTGAGTTTTGTGCTCAAGGCGGACAACTCGCTCGTGGCGGGGTATTCGGCTGCGGCGTTGTGGCTGGGGGTGGCGGCCTTGACGTGGACACTGCCGAAGACAGCGCCCGCGGATGTCCAGGCTGGCAGGAACTGGCGCCAGGTGCTCGGCCTCGACGCGCTGGACCTGCTGAAAAACCGCGACCACCGCGTGGTCTTCATCACCGCCGCGCTTTACAGCATCCCGCTGGCGGCGTTTTACCCCTACACGGCGCGGCAGCTCCATGACCTGGAGGTGGAGAGCGTCTCGGCGGTGCTCTCCCTGGCTCAGACGACGGAGATCCTGACCATGCTGCTGCTGGCGAAGGTGCTGGCGCGCGCGCGGCTCAAGTGGGTGTTTCTCGGCGGCATCGCCATCTGCGTGGGCCGCTATGCCTTGAACGCGCTCGACACGCGGGGCTGGGTCATGGCGGGCACCACGCTGCACGGATTCGCCTTCACGCTCTACTTCATCACCGCGCAGATTTACCTGGAGGAGCGCATTGACCCGAAATGGCGTGTGCGCGCCCAGGCGCTGCTGACCCTGCTCATGGGCGGAGTGGGGAATCTGCTCGGCTACCTCGGCGGCGGCTGGTGGCACGGTTTATGTGTCAAAGACGGCGTCACCGACTGGCAGCGCTTCTGGCTTGGCGAGACGGCGCTCACAGCAGCCGTGTGCGTCTTCTTCGCGCTGGCGTATCGCGGCAGGGGCGCGCGGGTATGAAAAAACCCGAAGCCGGCTGAAGGTCCGGACTTCGGGGTTTTCCAGGCGGCAATCAACTAGCGAGCACTTTCTCCACGCCGGTGACGATCTCGCGGATGCGGAAGTTGAGGCCGTCGGTCTTGCAGAGGGACTGGACTTTCGGGTCGGCGAGCTTGGCGCGCAGCAGCATGGCGAGCTGGCCGTAGCCATAAACGCCGACGTCGTTGAGCTCGACGACGACGACATTTTTGAATTTGGCGAAGATGCCGTCGAGCCGCGCGGGCATGGGGTGCAGGTGGCGCAGGTTGATGGCGCCGACCTTGTGGCCCTCATCGCGCAGGCGGTTCACGCTTTCCTTGATGGGGCCGTAGCTGCTGCCCCAGCCGACGAGGAGGACATCGCCCTCCTGCTCTCCGTAGATCTCCGGCAGCGGCAGTTTTTCGGCGAGTTCGACGAGCTTGTTGCGGCGCTTGTCGGTCATCTTCTGGTGCATCTTCGGATTGCCGCTGGGGTGGCCCCATTCGTCGTGCTCCAGGCCGGTGACGTGCGGGTAGCGTCCGCCGAGCATCTTCGAGCCGGGAGGCGCGTGGCGGGTGATCTTGTCGAGCGGGTAGGGTTTGAAATCCTCGGGCCGGTCGGAGAGGTCGAGCACAGGATCCACCCAGAGTTTGTCCAGATCGGGTTCGGTGAAGGCCTCGATGCGGCTGCTGAGCGCCTGGTCGCTGAGAATGATGACAGGGCAGGAGTATTCGCGGGCGAGCTTGCCGGCCTCCAGCGCGATGTAGAAGCAGTCCTCCACGTCGTGCGGGGCGAGCACGATGCGCGGGCAGTCGCCGTGGCTGCCGTAAATGGCCTGGAGCAGGTCGGACTGCTCGACGCTGGTGGGCAGGCCGGTGGAGGGGCCGCCGCGCTGGACATTGATGACGATGAGCGGCAGCTCGGCCATGCTGGCGTAGCTGAGCGCCTCCATCTTCAGGCTGAGGCCGGGGCCGGCGCTGCCGGTGACGGCGAGGTGGCCGGCGAAGGCCGCGCCGATGGTCATGGACACGGCGGAAAGCTCGTCCTCTGCCTGCACATAGATGCCGCCGTATTTCGGCAGCTCGGCGCGGAGCTGCTCCATGATGGGGGACCAGGGTGTGATGGGGTAGGCCGCGCCGTAGCGGACGCCGGCGCAGATGAGGCCCATGGTCATCAAGGTGTTGCCGTCCGTGCTGAGGCGGTGCTCGTCCTTGTGCTCGCCCTCGTCGAAATGGAAGCTGCCGATGTCACCCACCGGGTAGGCATAACCTGCGTCGAAGGCGAGCATGGCGTTGCGCAGCACGCTCTCGTCCTTTTTGCCGAACTGGCGGGCGATGATGCCGGAGAGCTTCTCGCGGTCGAGCTGGAAGACGGCGGTGAGCAGGCCGAGCACGAACATGTTTTTGCCGCGGTCGCGCGCGCTGCCGCCGATGGCCTCGATGGTGGCGGCGTTGATGGGGATGCCTATGTGGTGGATGCCGCGCTCGCTTTTCACCTCGGCCACCTCGCCGGAGTCATAAATGCAGATGCCGCCGTCGCGCAGGGCGTGCAGGTGGTCGTTGTAACTGTGCTGGTAAAAGGCCACGAGCACATCGCTTTCATCACCGGGGTGCAGCACCTCGCCGGAGCCGAGGTGGAGTTGGAAGATGGAGGGGCCGCCGGAGATGGTGGAGGGGATGGTCATGTAGGTCATGACATCCTTGGCCGTGCGCCCGGCGAGTCGCGCGAGGAAGCCGCCGATGGATTGAATGCCGTCCTGGGAGTTGCCGGCCAGGCGGATGACCGCGTTGCGAAGCGTCTGCGTGGAGGACGCTGTGGGGGTTGGGGTGGTTGACATGGAAAAGTTCGAGGCCGGAGAAAACGCCGGGTTGGGCGCGCTTTTTCCTCGGCTGCGTAGTAGGCGGGCGGCGGCGGCGGTCAAAAGGGAAGTTCGAATTTCACTTCTTCGGCTCTGGCGGCACCTGCTTCGGGTGGCCTTCGAGGAGCACCGGGGAGGTTTTGTCAGCCGTGGGAAAGTCGGCTGGCACGGCGGCGGTGAGCTTCACATCCCCGGTGGCGGCCCACTCGGCGCCTCGCTGGAGCGTGAGGTAAAAGCCGCGGCAGAGCATGGAGTAGTCCGCATGGCCCAGCGTGGTGTGGAAGACGCGGCCCTTGCCGTGCTGGATGACCATGAGGCTCGGCTCCAGCTCGGCGGTGAGGTCGGACTTGGCGGCGGCGAGGATTTCCACATTCTCCGCAGGGCCGCGCAGGCGGCTGTAGAGTTCGTCCCTGGTGTGCAGCCAGCGCTTCGGCAGGCCGCGTGTGACGGGGTGGTCCGCGTTCACCACCTCGACCACGAACTCATGCTGCGGCCCGTGCGCGCCGCCTTTGCCGGGGGAGACATCGCGGAAAAGCTTGCCGTCCTTCACATAAAGCCAGGGGCCGGAGTTTTCATCGCGCCCGCCCCAGCCGCCCACGCCGATCATGCGGTTGTACTCCTGCCATTCGGGAAAGGAATTGTTCGCCGCATGGACCGCCACAAAGCCGCCGCCGGCCAGCACATAGGCGTCAAGGGCGGTGCGGACTTTTTCCGGCCAGAGCTCGCCATTGTAATTGCTGACCACCACGGCGTAGTCGGTGAACTTCGGGTTCCACGCCTGCCACGCGGCGGCGTCCGCGCCCTTCGGCGGAGTGGTGGAGACCTCGACGATGAAGGCGCCGCTGCTCTCCAGCGCGTGCTTGAGCACGGGCGTGGTGATGTCCCACTTGTGGTTGTTTTGCCCGTCAATGACGAGCACCCTCATCCGGCTCTCCGTGGAGGCCGGGGCGAAGGTCAGTAATACGGCAAGGGCGAGGAGGGAGGGCAGGAGTCGGCTCATGGGCGCATCGTGAAGACTCCAACCCCGCGCCGCAAGGGGAAAGGAGCGCCGTTTTCATCCCCACAATTTTCCGCCGGCCTGCCACTCAGTGACGAGCGTGCGGAAGGCATTGGCCGCCGGCAAATCCTCCGCCGGGTTCCATGCCAGCACGAGCGGCACGCTGCGCTCCGGGGTCAGCGCCACAAAACGCAGCCCCGCCGGCATGGACGCCGCCGCCACACTGTCCGTGACGATGCCCGCGCCGAAGCCCGCCTGGACATAGCTGAGCACCGTGCCCATCAGGCTCGGGCTGTGCGCGATGTGTGGCGTGAAACCCGCCAGCCGGCACGCGGCCAGGATTTCATCATGCAGGCCCACGCCTTCCCTCCGCGCCAGCACGATCAGCGGTTCCGCGGCCAGCGACTCCCACGACGCGGATTTTTTCACCGCCAGCGGGTGCCCCTTCGGAACCGCCACGCCCAGCGGCTCCTGGCGCAGCGGCATGGTGGCCAGCACGCGCTCCCCCTGGCCGGGCACGGGGCGCGTCAAGGCCACGGACAGCCTGCCTTTGGCCACCATCTCCCACACCCGCTCCGGCGTGCGCTCCTCCAGATGAACCGACACATTTGGGAAACGCCGCCGGAACTCGGCCAGCAGCCGGCCCAGGAAACACTGCGTCGGCGGGCCGATGTAGCCCAGGCGCAGCTCTCCCTCCTCCCCGCGCGCCGCGCGCCGCACCCGGCGCATGGACTCCTCCATCCGCTCCAGGATCACCGCCGCCTCGTGCAGCAGCACCTCCCCCGCCGAGGTCAGCGAGAGCGTCCGCCTCCCGCGCTCGATGAGCCGCGCGCCCAGCTCGTGCTCGATCTCCTGCACCGCGCGCGAGAGCGCCGGCTGCGCGATGCGCAGGCGCTTCGACGCGCGCGAGAAATTCATCTCCTCGGCCACCGCCTGGAAGTAACGCAGATGTCGCAGGTCCATGCCCGCCTTGTACACGCCGGGACCGCGCCCGGCAAGCCGCACGTCACTCCTCCGGCCAGTCTTGGTCCCGCGCTCAATTCCCGCTTCCTGGCGCATCCCCCCTGACGGCCCGGCTTATTGCGGCTTGAAAATGAAATAGACCGCGCCCATCAGGCACAGTCCCGCCCAGAGGTAATTCCAGGTCAGCGGCGTCCTCATGTAATAAACCGCGAAGGGCACGAAGACCGTCAGCGTGATGACTTCCTGCAAAATTTTCAACTGCGGCAGTGTGAAGACCGCGTGTCCGATGCGGTTCGCCGGGACCTGGAAGCAGTACTCGAAAAACGCGATCCCCCAGCTCAGCGCGATGGCCAGCATCAGAGGTTTCGAGCGCAGGTCGCGCAGATGCGCGTACCAGGCGAAGGTCATGAAAACATTTGAAAGAAGCAGGAGCAGGATCGTCTTGGCGGGGATCATGGGCGCGGGGATGGCGCGGAGGATGCCCCGGCGCGCGCAAAACGCCAGCGGAAGCCCGCGCTCCCCCTGGATGTGCCATGCCGCCTTTGCGGACGGCGCATCCTGGCGCACTCAAGAGACTGCATCCTGAATTTTTTGGCGGGAATAGCGTGGACAGCGCGCGTTTGTTTCCAGCATCATCCCGTCATGCGCTGCGGCTTTGTCATTCGGTCTTCAGCGGATGACCCGCCTCGCGATTGATAGAAAATGATCACCCCGCCTTGCTCCACCATGAATCCGCCCGTCCAGCAACGCCCCGGCCTGGGCATCATTGGCATGGGCTTGATGGGCGGCGCCCTGATGAGGATGACCGGCGCGGCACGCGGCTGGGACATTGATCCCGCGCGCTGTGTCCATGCGGATTCGGCGGCGGAGGTTTTCGCGAACTGCGCCGTGGTCATGCTTTGCCTGCCCGATTCGCACATCGCCAGCGCCGTGCTTGCCGCTGCGGAGACGCGTCCCGGCCAGATCATTGTGGACACCACCACGGGTGATCCCGGCGTGATGGCCGCCCTGGGCGCGGCGCTCGCGGAAAAAGGCTGCCATTATCTCGATGCCACCATCTCGGGCAGCAGCGTCCAGCTTTTGCGGCGCGACGTGCTGGTGATGGCCGGCGGGGACGCGGATGTGGTGGAGAGATGCCGGGAAATTTTCGACACGTTCGCGAGCGAGGTGATCCACGCCGGACCCTGCGGCGCGGGCGCGCGGATGAAGCTCGTCACCAACCTCGTGCTCGGCCTCAACCGCGCCGCGCTGGCCGAGGGGCTGGCCTTTGCCGAAGCCTTGGGCGTGGAGCCCGAATCCGCCCTGCGGGCAATGCGCGCGGGCAACGCCTACTCCCGCGCCATGGACGTGAAGGGGGAGAAAATGATCCGGCGCGACTACACGCCCCAGGCCCGCCTCTCGCAGCATTTGAAGGATTTGCGTCTCATGCAGAACTGCGCCGGGGAGCGCGGCATGGACCTGCCGCTGGCGCGGACGCATCGCGCCCTGCTTGAAAAAGCGGAGGGCATGGGCCTGGGAAGTCTCGACAACAGCGCCATCCTCGAAGTCCTGCGCCTTCACCGCGAATGAATCCCGCCCCTCTCAACCGCCGCGCGCGTCATGCCGTGCTCGCCGCCGCTTTTCTCGGCCTTGTCTTTGACGGGGTGGAGCTGGGGCTGATGCCGGTGGCCTCGCTTTCCGTCTCGCAAAGCCTGCTGGGAGAAGCCTACACGCCCACACTGGGCGGCGACTGGTTTGCGCGCTTCACCGCCGCGCTCATGCTTGGCGCGGCCATCGGCGGCATCGCGCTCGGCGCTCTTGGCGACCGCGTCGGCCGCACGCGGGCGATGGGTGTGAGCATTCTGTTTTATTCTTTGTTCGCCGCCATGGGCAGCCTCGCGCGGAGCCAGGAGCAGATGCTGCTCCTGCGCTTCCTCGTGGGCCTCGGTGTCGGCGGCATGTGGCCGAACGGCATCGCGCTCGTCTCGGAATGCTGGCCGCGCGCGTCCCGGCCCGTGGTGTCCGGCGTGATGATGGCCGGGCTGAACGCGGGCATCCTGCTGCTTTCGCAACTGGCGCGGCATTGGCCGGTGACGCCGGAGTCATGGCAGTGGATTTTCAAACTGGCGGGCGTGCCGGCTCTCCTGGGCATTGTGGTGCTGCTGGCACTGCCGGAGTCGCCGCAGTGGCTGGCCGCGCGTGCTGCGCGGAAAACGCCCGTCACGCCATTAAGGGAGCTTTTCCAGCCGGGCATGGCGCGCATCACGCTGGCGGGCATCCTCATCAGCGCCGTGCCCATGGTCGGAGCCTGGGCGGCCAGCAAATGGATGATCCCCTGGGCGGACAAGGTGGCCGGCGGGGCGGACGCTGGTTACAAGGCGGCCACGCAGGGCTGGTGGGCGCTTGGCGCTGTCTGCGGCAGCTTCATGGGGGCGCAGCTTGCCGCGCGGATGGGGCGCCGCCGTAGCTACCTGCTCATCAGCATCTGCGCCACCGCGCTGACCCTCGCCATGTTCCAGCTCACCGCGCCGCTGCGGCCGGGCTTTCATGCGGTGGTCTGCGCGCAGGGCTTTGCAGCCACGCTGTTTTTCGGCTGGCTGGCCCTCTATCTGCCGGAGCTTTTCCCGACCCGCGTCCGCGCCACCGGCAGCGGTTTGGCCTACAACTCGGGCCGCTTTGCCACGGCTGCCGGGGTGCTGCTGGCAGGCTTCCTGTTTTCCGCGCTTGGCGGCGACTACGCGCGTGTCGGCGCATGGTGCGCCTTGATCTACGCCTTCGGAATCATCGCCATCTGGTTCGCGCCGGACACGGGCAAAACACCGCGGCCCGAATGACCTTCATGCCTCCTTGCGCTTGAGCTGCGGGAAAAGGATGACATCCCGGATGCTTTCGGCGCCGGTGAGCATCATGATGAGGCGGTCTATGCCGATGCCGATGCCGCCGGCGGGAGGCATGCCGTGCTCAAGGGCGAGGATGAACTCCTCGTCTATCTTCTGCACTTCCTCGCCCGCCTGGTGCTCCAGGCGCTCGCGCTGGACGATTGGGTCGTTCAGCTCGGAGTAGCCGGGGCTGATTTCCTGGCCGTTGATGACGAGTTCATAGACATCCACCACGCTGTCATCCTGCGCGTTTTGTTTGGCCAGCGGCACAAGCTCCTTGGGCACGTGGGTGACGAAGACGGGGTTGAAGCTCTTTTCCTCCACGAGCTTTTCAAAGACCTTCTGGTCCAGCTCATAATGCTCGTCCCCGGCATGGATCTCCTGCACGCCGAGGCTCTGCGCGCGCGCCACTTTGGCTTCCTTGTCGAGCGAGAACCAGTCGTCCCCAGCCACTCCGCGCACCAGCTCGCGGTAGGGCGCGCGCTTCCAGGGGCGGGTGAGGTCAATGGTGCGGGTGACGCTGCCCTCCTCATCCTTGTGCTCAATGACTAGGCCGCCGCAGAATTTCTCCGCCAGCGCGCAGATCATGCCCTCGACGAGGTCCGCCATCTGCTCGAAGTCGGCATAGGCCCAGTAGGCCTCGAGCATGGTGAACTCGGGATTGTGGCGGCGGCTGAGGCCCTCGTTGCGGAAGTTGCGGTTCAGCTCGAAGACGCGGTTGAAGCCGCCGACGAGCAGCCGCTTCAAATACAGCTCGGGGGCGATGCGCAGGTACATCTTTTGGTCGAGCGCGTTGAAGTGCGTCTCGAAAGGGCGCGCGGCGGCGCCGCCGGGCACGTCCTGCATCATGGGGGTCTCGACCTCCAGGAAGTCCCGCCCGTGCAGGTAGGCGCGGATTTCGGCGATCATCTTGCTGCGCGTGACGAAGAGTTGGCCGCTGCGCTCGTTGGAGACGAGGTCCAGGTAGCGCTGGCGGTATTTGATCTCCTTGTCGGTGACGCCGTGCCATTTGTCCGGCAGGGGGCGCAGCGCCTTGGAGAGCGGGGTCAGCGCGGCCACATGCACGGAGCGCTCGCCGCGCTTGGTCACAAAGGTCCTGCCCTCGACGCCGACGAAATCGCCGATGTCCATTTGATGAATGAACAGACCGTAGGCCTCATCACCCACATCGCTCTTGCTCAAGTAGCACTGGATGCGGCCTGTGATGTCGCCCACGTCAAAGAAGGTGGCCTTGCCCATCTCGCGCCGCGAAAGCACACGCCCGGCGATCCTCACCTCCACGCCCTCGGCGACGATGCCGTCAGTGAGCTGGCGCTTGAGCGTGCCGGGATCGTTGGTGACTTCAAACCTGCCGCCGAACGCCGCGATGCCGCGTTTCTGCAATTCATCGAGCTTGGCTCGGCGAAATTGGAGCAGTTCGGATTCGGTGTGTTCGGTCTCTTGCATGGTCTGTCGTCAGGTGGGCAGGCTCATTAGCCGCATCCCGCCTGTTTGCCAGGGCAAAAAGTCAGTCTCAACCCTCCTGATCCGCAATCCGCCCGATGAGGGGGTATTGTTCAATCTCGAAGACACTGCCGCTCACGGGGCTGCTGGCGCGGCTGACCCAGTAGACGGCGGCCTCGGCGATGTCCTCGGGCGAGAGCAGGCGTCCAAAGGGGGCTGCCACGGGCGGCAGATGGTCCGGCCAGTCGGGAGGCAGGCCGTCGCCGACCTTGGTGTGGTATTCGTTTTCGGTGAGCGTCCAGCCGACGTTCATCTGATTGACGCGCACACGGTCGCGTCCGAGCGAGTTGGCCAGGTTCCGCGTCAAGGTCATGAGGCCGCCCTTGGTCATGGAATAGACCGGCAGATTGGACTGTCCGCAATGCGCGAGAATGCTGCCGATGTTCAGCACGCAGCCCTGGCTTTCCTTCAAGGCGGGCAGCAGCGCGCGGATCAGCATGAAGGGCGCGCGCAGGTTCACGGCCACCATGCGGTCAAAGAAGGCAAGGTCGGTTTCGGCAAGGCGCGCGCGGGTGGTGAGCGCGGCGTTGTTCACCAGGGCGTCGAGCCGGCCAAAGGCGGCGACTGCGGCGGCTGCGAGCTCATCCGGGTGGGCGGCATCTGCGAGATCACCCGCGATGAAGGCCGCGCGGTCCGTGCCCAGCTCCTGGCGCAGAGCCTCGCCGCGCGCGGCATCGCGCCCATGCACAATGACGCGCGCGCCTTCCTGCGCAAATCGGCGTGCCATGGCCGCGCCGATGCCTGTGGTGCTGCCGGTGATGAGGATGATCTGGTCTTGGAGTCGCATGAGAAATGGGGGGAGACGGGCCGGGAGAGATAGCCGGAGCGGCGGGGCGGGCAAATGATTCGCTGCCTTCAAAATGTCCGCCGGCATTTGTATTTCCACACGCCCGCGCGAAAGAAGCCTGATGACCCGACTCCGAGCCGACTTGATGCTGCTGGCCTGCGCCGCCGTTTGGGGCGTCGCGTTCATCTGCCAGAAGCGGGCCATGGCGCACATCGGTCCTTTTCTTTTCATCGCCCTGCGCGCGTGGCTGGCCTGCGCGGCGCTGGCGCCACTGGCCTGGCGGGAGTGGAAAAAGGAAGGCGCGCGTGTGAACCCGCGCCGTTTTCTCCGGCTAAGTCTGCTGGCAGGGCTGGCCTTCTTTGGCGGCGCGGCATTTCAGCAGGCGGGACTGGTGACGGCGACGGTGACGAACGCGGGCTTCCTCACTGCGCTTTATGTGGTCATCACTCCCTTTCTGGCCTGGGCATTCATGCGCCAAAAGCCGGGGCCGCAGGTGTGGGCGGCGGCGGTTTTGTCCTTCGGCGGCACCTGGTTGCTTGGCGGCGGTTCCATCAGCGCGCTGTCATCCGGTGATGTGCTGGTGGCGGTTTCGGCCGTGCTTTGGGCGCTGCATGTCGTGCTCGTCGGGCTCGCGGCGGGCGGCGGCATGGCGGCGGCATTCACGGGCGCGCAATTTGTCGTCGTGGGCACCCTGGCCGGACTGGCGGCCGCATTCCTGGAGGAGGCTGGCTTCGATGCCATTTGGCAAGCCGGTCCCGACATTTTGTATGTGGGCGTGCTTTCCAGCGCGCTGACCTTCACGCTGCTCGCCGTGGCTTTGCGCGCCACGAGGCCATCCGAGGCGGCGGTCATCCTCTCCACCGAGTCGCTGTTCGCCGCGTTCGGAGCTTATGTCTTGTTAGGCGAGCGTTTGACCACGACGGGCTGGCTGGGCGCGGCGGCCATCTTTGCCGCCACTTTGCTCGTGCATGCGCCGGTGCGCGCCACACGGCGGTCGGAGCCGGCCGCATGACTCACCCTGGCAGACCCGCCAGCCGGCGCGCGGTTTCCAAAGTGTCTATCTCGCCGGGCGTCTTGTCCCTGCGGATGGTTTTGATGCGCGGGAAACGCATGGCCAGGCCGCTGTCATGGCGGTTGCTGGGCTGGATGGAGTCGAAGGCGATCTCCAGCACCGTGTCCGGCAGCACGGTGCGGACTCGGCCTTTTTGGTCGAGTGTGTTCGAGGTGAAATGCGCCGTCAGCTCCTCGATCTCGGCATCGGTGAGGCCGGAGTAGGCCTTGCCAATCACGCGCAAAGCGCCCGCCTCGTCACGGACGGCAAAGGTGTAGTCACTTAAAACATGGCTGCGCTTGCCATGGCCCTGCTCGGCTTTGACCACCACCGCATCCAGCGTGGCATAGGCCTTCTTCAGTTTCAGCCAGGATTTGCCGCGCCGGCCCGGGCGGTAGGCCGCGGCGGGGTCTTTGGCGATGAGGCCCTCATTCCCGCGGCGGCGCGCGGCATGAAAAGCAGCCTCAATGTCAAATGGCGAGGCCGCCTGCCAGATCTCAATGACGCCCATCGGCTCCGGCAAAGCCACCGCCTCAAGTTCCGCGCGGCGCTCGCTCAGCGGGCGCTCCAGCAGGCTCGCGCCGTTCCGCCACAGCACATCAAAGACCACATAGCGCACGCGGATGTCGCTGGGCAGGAAAAGGTCCGCCTGATCCCGGCGCCCAAGCCGTTTTTGCAGATCGAAAAACGAGAGCTTTTTCTCCTCGGCGTAGGCGATGATCTCGCCATCCAGGATGACCTCGTCGCGCATCATCCGCGCGGCATCCAGGATCTCGGGAAATTGAAAACCCACCGGCTTCAAATCCCGCGTGTAAATCTCCGCCCGGTTCGCGCCCCGGTGCAACTGCGCGCGGATGCCGTCGAACTTGTCCTCCAGCCACACGGTGGGGGAAGTTCGAAATTCGAAGTTCGAAGTTTGAAGCACGGGAAACGGCGCAATGGCGGAGACTGTGGACTCTTCGGTTTTCGAATTTCGAGCTTCGAATTTCGAACCTCGATCCTCCCCCAGTCTCTCCCAAATGTCCTCCGCCGTCTCCTCGGGGCTGGCCAGCATCACCTTCACAGGCACTCCGAGGCGCGGCGCGGCCTCGTTCAGCCGGCCTGTTTGAGCGAGTTGCGCGGCGCGGCCGATGTCGCCGCAGAGCATGGCGGCCTCGCGCACGCTGTCGGCATCCTGATCAAATGCCTGCGCGATCGCTTCCTCGATGAGTCCCTCGCGCGATCCCATGCGCAACTCTCCGGTCATGAGTCGCACGAGCCAGGAACCCGTCTCCGCATCCGAAGCGGCCAGGCATTCGCGCAGCAGGCGCGTCTTCAGCACCGGGCCGCGCGCCTCTCGCAGGTGTCGAAAAAAAGCATCCGCTCCGGCCAGAGTCAGCGGCGCGCTGGATGCCGCCTGCGCGCGTCTCATGCCGAGCATGAGAAAAGCCGTGCGCCCCGCGTCCGCCTGCGAGCGGGAGATGACGCGATACTCCGCCTCGCTGATGCCAGCCAGCTCCTGCAAGGCGCGCCGGATCACCGCCCAGCCCGTGTTCAGCGGAGCCTCGCCAGCGGCGGGGTCAAAGACCAGCCCCGAGCAATACCTGGCCGCCAGAGCCAGCTCGTCCGGCGGCAAAGAGCGCAGGTATTCCGCGAGCAGCGCGGTCTTTTTCAGTCGCGAAGCCTCCGCCGCGGTGCGCGCGCAAGTGAGTGCCCAGGCTGCGAAATCCGAGGGGTGAAATTTGCTGGACGGCTCAGCATCCGGCGCGGCATGGAGAACAGGCAGGACGCCTGTTCCCCATGAACTTCGATCCTCGATCTTCAGAAACTCCAACTGGTCCTCCTTTTCGAGAGTCCAAGCCTCCCATCCACGCGCGCGCAAATCGGCGGCGAACTCCCGCGTGGAGCCATGCACCAGCCACACGCGCTTTGGATTCACCGTCTCCACCGTTTGCAAAAGCTCGTCATAGTCCGCGTGATCACTGAGTGGAAAAGCCTCGTCCACTTGGTAACGATACCGCGCTCCCGGCTGCATGGCCCAGCCGCTGAGCATCGCCGTGCGGCACACTTTGAGCTTGCGCAAAGGCTGGCTGCGGTTCGCGCTGGGCGGGAAGACGAGCACATGCCCGAGTGCTTGGGCGGCATCAAAGAGGCGATGCTCAGGCAGCGCGCCAATCACGGGCGCCACGGCCTGTGTCATCTCCAGCACGGACTTGTGCAGCATCACGGGGTAACCCGAACCCGCCAGGATGCGCAGGATTTCCTGGGCCTTGCCCAAGGAATATCCGAGCAGATTGGGAATGCCGCCATCCTCCAGCGTCTCGCGCACCCAGCGCAGCACGGCCTCCACCGTCTCCTGGCGCGGAGGGAAGCGGTATTGCGGCAGGCCAAAGGTGCATTCCATGACCAGCACATCCGCGCGCGGCAGCTCGCAGGGTTCGGCGCTCAGGCCGTGGCGCAGCTTGTAATCCCCCGTGTAGAGCAGCGTGGCGCCATCGCTGAGGCGCGTGAGATGAAGCATGGCAGATCCCACGATGTGACCTGCTGGATATAGCCGAAGCCGCCAGCCCTCCTGCTCGAAGTCCTGCCGCAGCGGCAGCACCTGGAATTCCGCAGTCTCCTTTTCCCCATACCGGGCGCGCATGATGTGGCGTGTGACCTCCGAGCAATAGGTCAGCCGGTGCCGCGCGAAGTGGTCGCTGTGAGCATGAGAAATAAATGCCCGCTCCACGCCAAAATGCGGGTCCAGCCACAAATCCGCCTCGGGCAGATAAATCCCGCGGCGGTGGGTGACTTCGATCAGAGGGGGCATGGTTTAAGAAATCCGAGCATACGCGCGGCGAGGGCGGGAGGGCAGAGCATTCCAGGCTTGAGAGACATCGTCCGACCTTCCTGGGTGAATCTGATGCGCCATGCATGAACAAGTCTTGCTACACAGAGTGGCGGCGGCGTCTGCACAGCATGAGGGAGCAGGCGAGGAAAAGCAGCAGCAGCCGCGAGGGTTCCGGGACGATGATCCGGGGGATTTGCGGTGTGGAGTTTGGGTCCACGGGTTCGAGGCCGGCGCGCTTGTACTGCTCCTCCGTCTCCAGCACCACGGCACCCGAGAGCGGGGTCACAAGCTGATACGAAGCGGCCAGCAGGGACATGGGCGCGGGGTCGGGAAGGGGGCCCTGCGAGGCCGCAAGCACCTCCTGAAAGACACCGAGCCGCGCCAGATGATCCCACACGCGCTCTCCTGCGGGCTGCGCTTCCTGGCGGGCGATCTCAAGTCTGCGCCGCGCCGTCTGTCCTGTGATCCGGCGCATGTGGGAGAGAAGCTCCGTCTCATTGGCGCAGCGGCCTGAAGGCTGCAAGGCACGGTGCCTGTGCAGGCGCTCCAGCAGGCGGTTGGGGCCGCGAACCAGGGCGCAGGCGTGCAGGACGGGCGGCGTGACGGAGCGCTCCATGATTTGCTCGAGTCCGGTGTGTTTTTCGAACTCGTAGGGCTGCGGTCCGTGCAGCCAGACGACTGCGCCGCCGCTGCTCCTGGCGCGGTTGAGCGCCTGCTCCAGAGCGGGGGCGTTGTTGCGTCCGCCGAGAAAGGTCGCGCCGCTCCATTCCTGGGCGGATTTCTCCCAAGGGATTTCCTCCCAGCCCGAGTCCGCGCAGGCCAGCACGGTGACCGGCGCTTTCTCCGCGAGGGTGGCGATGGCTCTGCTGATGTCACCGGCGCGCGGGCGCAGGGCTAGCGATGTGTCCACGACAACGACGAGGCTTTTCGGCGCGGAGTCAGTCACAGTCCGCCATGCGCCCGAGAAATAACCGGGCCTGCCCTGCTGAGGCCAGGGATCCGCGCACCACACAGCCTCCGGCAATGGAGTGTCGTCGGGGAATCGGAAGACCAGGTCTTTTAGATCGTTGTCAGAGAGGTCGTGACGCCAGGTGAGCTGGCCGACCTCGCGCACGGGAGGGCGCGGATCACTGCTGGTGAAGTCGCGCGCGCTTTGCACCCAGACTGCGTGGCGGGAGGAGTCCGGCACGGCGAAGTTTCTTTCGAGAAACACGGGCATGCGCAGTCCCGCATCCGCCAGCGGCGCGGTGATGCCGATGCGGATTTGCATGTCGCCATTCGCAGGCACCGGAAAGCACTGGCACATGACCCGGTCGGGGCCGGTCATGTTGACCAATACAGGGTCGCGCCTCTGGCGGACAACCACCTCCCGGTATGCGGCTTTGACTTTGGCCTGGGTGGAAAATGCGGCTTCGCGCGGCTCTCCGTTCACCCAGAGCGTGAGGCGGGAGACGAATCCGCCCGGCGGCAGCAGGATCTGGCAGCGCGCCTCCTGCGCGTTACCACGGCTGTTGTGAAAGACGAGAGTCCACTCGCCATAGCCCAGGCGTGTGGGCGTGTCGAGATGCCAGTCCATGCGGGAGCTCTCCATGCGCAGTCCGCGGATGCGCGCGCCCACCACATCACCGCCGCGCTGGTCATCCCAGTCGAATGACTCGGTGAGTTCCGAGGGCAGCCAGCGGCCGCTTTCCACCTCGAGAATGGAGTGCTTCTTCGGCGGAGGCAGATCATTGAACAGGCGTCCGTGGACGCGGTAGTAGAGTGCCTGCGCGGCCTCCTGGGAAAGTGAGGGCGCTCCCAAGTCCAGGCCCCGCACTCCGGTACGGCCGCTCATGATCCACTCGCCCGGGCTGCTCGCGGCATGGGGGCCGCCGTAGGCCATGCCGCGCAGAGTTGACTCCCCGCCGGGGGTGCGCAGCAGGCTCATCCAACGGGCTTTTTCCGGGGCTGGCGCCTTTTCATAACGCACAGCGGCGGTGCGCGTGAGCCAGAGCGGCATCTCAGCGGCGGGCAGCAGCAGGAGCGCGGCCAGAGCGCCCCAGGCCGGGGCTTGGCGGTTCCAGACGGAGGCATCCGGCGCGGGTCCCAGACGCCGGTTTGCCTTCCACAGAGACACCCAGCCCCAGAAGGGGCCGAGTGTGGCGAGCGGCAGCAGGAAAAACATGAGGCTGCCCCCGGTGGCCAGCAGCATGATCGAAAAGACAACGCCGAACCCCGCCAGCAGTGTAAGTCCCCAAAAGCACAACAAATAAAAACTCGCCACCACCCAGGCCGCGCCAAGCGCCGCGCGCTGCCAGGCGGGAGTCGTTCCCTCATCCTCGTTCCTGCGCGCCAGCCAGCACGCAAGGGGCACCAAGCCCGTCAGCAGCAGATGCGTCCAGGTCGGCAGCGGATCAAAATACTGCGAGGCGCACGCCCTCGTGCTCCACTCCAGGATGAGTGTGAAGCAGGGCCAGAGCACGCCGAAGACGAGCAGAAAACGCGAGCGCCGCTTTTGAGGAGCGGGTGTGGCTGGGGAATGGGCGGCCTCCATGCCGCGATGCTAACGCACACGCTGTCAGCGGGTCAATTTTTCCAGCATCAAAAATCCGCGATGACCACCTCGCCGGCGCGCTGGTCGCCGGGGAAGAAGCCGAGGCCGTAGTTGTAGGCGCCCTGGTGCATGACGCCGTAAAAGTTGATGAACTTCGTCGAGCCGGGCGGTTTGATCTTGCCGCTGAAAGAGCCGGTTTTCGCGTCAATCTTGATGGAGCAGCCGAGAGGGTTGCCGGGCTCGGTGATGGTGACTTGGTTCTTCTCGGAGATGAGCAGGGTGTTGCTGGTGCCGTCCAGCAGAGTGCCGCTGTTGAGGAAGCGCACGCTGCCATCTGTGAACTGGGTCACGGTTTGTCCGGCGGGCGGCGGGGTGAAGGGCACGGTCTGGCAGGCGATGGTCTGGTAGGGCATGGCGGGGTAGAGCGCGTCCTTGGGCCGCCAGGGCTTCAGCCAGCCGAGCGTGGTCTCACCGCCGGGCTGCTGGGGGCCGAGGCCGAAATCGCAGGTGCCGTAGAGGTTCCCGGTTTTGCCATAAAGCGGCGCGACGAAGGCCGCCTCGCCGCTGATGCCTGCCTCGGGGTCGGACTGGCCGATGCGGCTGGCAAAGGTGGCGCTCTGGCCGTCGGCGACCCGGCTCACAAAACGCACGCTGCCGTCCGTGCTGACGACGCTGACGCCGGTGACGGGCACCGGCACGGAGCCGCCGCCGATGCCCTCGCAGAAGTGGGTGTGGCGCCCGGCCTGCGGCGCGGGGCTGGCCTTTGAGTAGGGCAGGTAGCGGATGTGGCCGTCGGCCCATTCACCCTCGGGATCCCGCAGGGAGGCGGCGCAGCGCGCCCAGCCTTCGGCAAAGCGCAGGCGCAGGCCGATGGAGGGCCGGCTGGTGCGGGCAAAGGCGGCCACCAGCTCCCCCCTGGCGTCAAAGCCGCCGGTGAAGCGGTAGGTGCCGCCGCGGAAGTCCACCGTGCCGCTGGCCCGGCCCTCGCCGGTGACGGTGCATTTGACCAATGCGCCCCAGCCCTCCGTGTCGAGCAGGCCGCAATAGGCGCCTGGCCGGGGCACAAAAAAGTCCTCGTCCTCCACAATGACGATCGTGTTGCTGGCGCCGTCCACGATGGCTCCGGCCTGGGGGCTGTCCGTCAGCTCGACGGTGAAGGATTCCTCTCCTTCAAAAACATAATCGCGGTAAACCGGCACCGGGATGATGGTGCTCATCTGTCCGGGAGCCAGGTAGGTGGTGCCGGAGAGGCCGGGCATGTCCGCGCCGGCGCGGCAGGTGCCGTTCCGCACGCGCCAGCCCACGGCCACCTGGCGGTCGCCCGCGCGCTGGCGGCGCAGCTCGATGTGCGCGGTCTGCCCCTCGCGCGCGCGCACCTCGCGCTGCGCGAGGCCGCAGGCGGCGTTGTCTATTTCCTCGCCGATGAGGATGGTGTTGCTGGTTCCATCCTGGATGCCGAGACCGCCGGTGGGATTGACGAGCGTGACACCGAAGGCTTCCTCCGTCTCAGCCGTGGTGTTCGCCAGGATGGTGACCGGCACCTGCTCGGCTCGTGCTCCGAGGGCCAGCAGGACATTGATGGGAATCTGGAAATCCTCGCCATTCACGGCCGGCACGGTGCCATCCACAGTTTCGCTGATGAACTGCACGCTGCCATCGCCATCGCCGCGCAATTTCAAAAGCCAGGGATAAACCGCGCCATCCGCCTCCGAGGTGCGGTACTCGCTTTGCGCCCAGGCCAGCACGCCGGGGCTGCCCTGCTCATACCAGGAGAGCCAGAGCTGGCTGTCGGGCGCGTTGGCGCCGCTGTCGCAGGCGATGAAATACACATGGCCCGCCGTGGCGTTCACCGCCACGCGGGTGGAGTTGTCCAGACTGCTGCCGGAGCCGCTGCCGACGAGACTGGAAGGCACACCGCTGGCGGACTCGTAAACGCGCAGGCCAAAGCCGTCAAAGGTGCTGCCATCCCACTGGCGGGAGCCGACGAGGTCGAAATACCACGCCCCCGTGGAGGGGGCCGTCCACTCGAACCACACACCCGGCCAGGCCAGGCCGAGATTGGCCTCGGTGGTGTCGCGCGTGGCGCCGCTGTTGGCGCGAATGAGGGTGCCGCCGTCGCTGCTGATCGTCTCCGCATCCTGCCAGTGGTCGTTGACCACCTCGGCAAAGCGCCAGGTGAAGCCGAAAGGCTGCGCGGCATCCACCACGAGATACACCGTTTGTCCGCGGTCCAGGTCCACCGAAAGGCGCTCGGTGTCCGGGAAAATGGTGTTGCTCGTGCCGTCCACCAAGGTCTGCAAGGGGATGGTCGTGGCCGGATTGCCAGGGAAGCGCAGCTCCGCGCGCAGCCCCTGGGTGTCCGTGATGTCCACCACATAGCGCCCGTCCGCCGGGGCGGTGTAGCGGTACCACACGGTGTTTTTGGCCGGCGCGCCGCCGACGGCTGTCTCGCCGAATTCCGCCGTGGCCTTGCCTCCGCCCTGGCCGGCGTAACTGCCGACGCGCTCGGAGATGAGGATGGTGTTGCTGACGCCGTCATTGACGGGGCGGGAGCCATTTTGCGCCAGAGCGGCAAAGGCCGGGAGCAGGGCGCCGAGGAGGATGCGTGTTTTCATGGCGGGTGGGATCAGGGGTGGATGGGTGCGTGGAGACTCTGCCACAATGGGTGATGCGCCGGGGAGCGAAACTTGCGCGTTTTTTCTGTACAGGCGGAAGCGGCGTTCCAGGGACGGCGGAAATTCAGGTGCTCATACGGTTGGAGCATGACCTGAAGCCATTTACCCGCATGCAGCCGGGGGTGAGGAGATGGAGGGGAATTTGAAAGGGAAGCGGCCAGGGAAGACATTGACGAGGTAGAATTACGCGGTCACTGTCGGCATGAACGAAGTCCTCCCCCCGACTCCCGCGCGCCGGGATGTTGGATGCGAAGCTTCCTGGGCATGGCAGTGGTTCCAGTTGCTAAACTTTTTCTGTCAAGAAGCGACTCCCGACTCTTTTCTGCTGGGTTTATGGGCGCGGATTTGCTGTCGGTCGGAGGCGGACTGCTTTTCTCAATGGGGTGGGTGATGGATGCTTTGACGACTTCTAAGGAGGGGTCGGCGTCAATGAGGCCATGAAACTCCGCTGCCTGGATGCGAATGTGAGTGCCATGCCCGGCCATCACTTCGTTTTGCCATACTGTCAAGAAGTTGCACACTGACCCCGTTTCCCGTTTCCCC
>DDQZ01000039.1:0-6292 GCA_002343505.1 Verrucomicrobiaceae bacterium UBA2429
GCGTTACAAGGGTCACTCTGAAAATCAGAGCCGCCTTCGGGACATCACAAGAGCCGCTCTGGAAATCAGAACAGAATGCCATTGAACTGACCGTGAAATCTGAATCATCGTTCGCGCCTAAAGACCCAATGCCTCCGCCGCCCAAATCCCGTGCGGGTGAATTTCCGGCAGCGAAAGCAAAAAAAAAAAGATTATCCAGAAAACATTGACATCAGCCCTCGCCATCCGCTAAAACCCTTTAAATATCAAAATATTCACCTGTAAAAATCCACAATGGTTCATTGGGACAGCGGCATAACCTGGGACAGCGGCCATTACTATGACACGCCCCCGTCAACACCACAGCAACCTCATTCAACTCAACCCCTCCGTGCCATGCGCCAGCTCATCAACTTCTTCAAAAACCCCTTCGACAGCGCCGACATCAGCCTCGCCGAACTCTCCGCCTTCACCACAGACACCATAGGGAACCTCCAGGCGGACAACCCCGGCGGCGTGCATGACGCGCGCATCGCCGCCCTCACCGCCGCCTACAGCGTGGTCGAGACCTGCCACAGCGCCGACTTCGCCAGCCTCGGCACCCGCAAAGCGCGCAAAACCGCCAAGCGCCTCTTCCGCGACGGCCTGCCCGCCGCCACGGACCGGATCGAAGGCGCCCTCAAAGCCGCCTTCGGCCCCCAGGCCGCCGAAGTCCAGCAGGCCTTCCCCGAAGGCCGCAGCGCCTTCAGCCGCGTCACCGACGACCACCTCCACGTCCCCCTCGGCGCCATGAACGACATCGTCGCCGCCAGCGCCGCCTCCCTCACACCCGCCATCGTCACCCTCAGCGCCGGGCTGGTCAGCAGTTGGGAGACCATCCACACCCAGAGCGAGGAGGCCACCGCCGCCAAAAGCCACACCGAAGTGGAAAAGCGCGCCGCCCGCGAGGCCCTCCAGCTCCAGCTCTACATCACCCTGGCGCACCTCATGCTCACCTACCCCGCGCAGCCCGCCAAGCTGGAGCAATACATGAAGCAGCACCTCCTCGAAGACCACCCCGCCGCCCCCGGCGAGGACGAGGACGACGAAGGCGGCGAGCCGGAGCCGCCGGCGGAGGAGTGAGGCCGCTCCGGGACCCGATGCAGCATGGAAACTGGCCCGCAAGAAACAAGCTCCAAACTCACAGCCTGAACTTTTGATATGAACCAAGTCATTGAAATAGCCTTCAAAGTATCCACACCCCTCGCGCTTGGAGGGCTGCTGGCCGCTTTTGCCTTTTACATCTTCAAGGCAATCATCGAGAAGAAAATCTTTCCGAAGCTCACTGCTAAATTATCGGGAACCATCCTTCTCGCCATCATCAACCGCATCTTCGTCCTGGCCCTCGTCGCCATGATTCTAGGCTTTTTCGGATATGCCCTGGCCTTTTTCGCGAAAAAGTACGCCCCATCCGTGAGCATCAGCTTCCCGGAGGGGATGACGCTCGGAGCCGCCATCGAAATGACCGAAATAGCGGGCGGGCACACCGTGGTCATCCAAGACTGCGCGGAGGCCGTGCTGGCCGCCAAAATCCAGGCCGGCCAGATGAGCGGAGCCACCTTCAAAGACATCCTGCACACACTCCAGCACAGGCTGGTCAATCCGGCGCCTGCCGTCAGATACAGAGTCACACATGACGAAAGCACAGACACCTATGAAATACATTGCGACGAGTAAACAAGACCTGGCCGTGCTCGCGGCATTCCTGTGCATCTTCCTGACCCTGGGCATCCGAGCGGAAAACTCCTGCGACTGCAAAAGCCCACCCGGCGGACGAATCCGGTGCGAGGACAACCAGGTCGCCATATGCCGCATCTCGCAGGACGGAACAGTCAACGGCACATGCATCACACCGCCAGGCTCGGCCGGCAGCGGCGAGGAACTGCGCGCCTGGCTGCTGGGCCTTCTGCTCAACCGGCCCGTGACAAAAGAGGAGGTCAGGCAGCCGAATTACAGGCAGATGCTCACGCAGGGAAGATTGCAAGCCCCCAATGGCGATACGGTGACATTCAAACTTCCCCAAGGAAGGTGACACTCCGCTTCTGGGAGCGCTGGATTGGATGAGAATGCCGGTCGGCATCATTCTCAGCGCGAAACCAAAAAAAGGCATCAACCCCGCCATTCCCCGCGCCTCCCGGTTTGCGCATTCTGCCGGGGCGTGGGAGGATGGGGCATGATGGAGCCACCCAGCCTGATCGAGCCGCCTTCGGATGATTTTTTCATGCGGGAGGCGCTGCGCCAGGCGCGCAAGGCGGCGAAGCAGGGGGAGGTGCCCATCGGCGCGGTCATCGTCCACGACGGGCGCGTCATCGCCCGCGCGTGGAACCAGGTGGAGACGCTGAAGGATGCCACGGCGCACGCGGAGATGCTGGCGCTGACCCAGGCGGAGAGCGCCATGGAGGACTGGCGGCTGACGGAGTGCGACCTGTATGTGACCAAGGAACCCTGCCCGATGTGCGCGGGCGCGCTGGTGCATTGCCGGGTGCGGCGGGTGATCTTCGGCTGCGCGGACCCCAAGGGCGGCGGCGCGGGCGGTTTCTGGAACCTGCTCCAGGCGCCGAACCTCAACCACCGGTGCGAGATCACACCCGGCGTGCTCGCCGACGAGAGCGTGGCGCTTTTAAAAGCCTTTTTCGCCGAGGCGCGCCAGCGGCGGGCGGAGGGCCAGGCCCATGCCAAGGGCCTGAAGCCCGGCGCGGAGGACGGCATGGTTTTTGACGGGCCGTGAGGCCGGCACGGGGAACAGGCACGGGGAACAGGCGTCCCGCCTGTCCGCGCAGGCAGGATGCCCGCGCCCCATAAATCCGCGCTTGAGCCTCCGGGCGGGCTGGCGCAAGGATGGCGCATGTTCATTCAAGCGGCGGGTGCATTGAAAGCCTATCTGGAGCAG
Organism: Verrucomicrobiaceae bacterium UBA2429; assembly: GCA_002343505.1. GTDB lineage: Bacteria > Verrucomicrobiota > Verrucomicrobiia > Verrucomicrobiales > Verrucomicrobiaceae > Prosthecobacter. The sequence goes on from DDQZ01000039.1 coordinate 2,909, forward strand.
CGCAGGCTGGCAGGCGCCACGCATGTGCCGCTGCGCGCCGGGATGCTGGACCGCCTGCGCGCGGCGCGCGAGAAGGCGGACCTGCGCAAGCGGGAGGTGCGGCGCCTGGTGGAGGAGCAGCCGGCCTTTGAAAAGGCGCGCCCGGCTCCCATGCCGGAGCCGCCTTTGCCACCCGCCGCCGCGCCGTCCGGCGGCCCCGGACTCATCGAGGTGCCCGGCGTGACGAAGGCGGAGAAGCTGGCCGCGCTGGCGGCGCTGGCGGAGAACGCGCCCGAGGCGCGCGCGCTGGGCACGCTGCGGGAGACGATGGTCTTTGCCACCGGCAGCCCGGACGCGGAGATCATGCTCGTCGGGGAGGCGCCGGGCGCGGAGGAGGAGCGGCTGCGGGAGCCCTTCGTCGGCCCCGCCGGCCAGAAGCTGACCGGCATCCTGAAGGCGATGGGGCTGGAGCGCGCGCAGGTCTATATCAGCAACATCTGCAAATTCCGCCCGTCCCTCCCCAACCAGGGCGGCTCGAACCGCGCGCCCACGCCGGAGGAGATGCGGGCCTGCCGGCCCTTCATCCTCACCGAGATCGAGATCGTCCGCCCGAAGGTCATCGTGGCGCTGGGGGCCACGGCGATGCAGGGCCTGGGGCTGCAGGGCGCGGTCAGCTCCATGCGCGGGCGCTTCCACGAGGTGGGCGGCATTCCGCTCATGGTGACCTGGCACCCGAGCTACATCCTGCGGGAGGAGCGGAACTCCGGCGGCCAGGCCTTCGCGGCCAAGCGCCAGGTGTGGGAGGACATGCTCAAGGTCATGGAAAAGTGCGGCATGGCCGTGAGCGCCAGGCAGCGCGGCTACTTCCAAAACAAAGGCTGACCCGTGATGCTCGCGCCTTTTGAGTACGATTACATGGTGAAGGCCATCCTGGTCAGCGGCCTCATCGGCGGCGTGTGCGCGTTTTTGTCCTGCTTCATCACGCTGAAGGGCTGGTCGCTGATGGGTGACGCGCTCTCCCACGCCATCGTGCCGGGCGTCTCGCTGGCCTGGCTGGCGGGGCTGCCCTTTTCCGCGGGGGCCTTCTTCGCCGGGGTGCTGGCGGCGCTGGGCATGGGCTGGGTGCGGCGGAACTCGCGGCTGCGGGAGGACGCGGTCATCGGCGTGGTCTTCACCACCTTCTTCGCCGCCGGGCTGCTGCTGCTGACGCTTTACCCGAGCAACCTGAACCTGCGCACCATCGTGTTCGGGAACATCCTCGCCATCTCCGACCCCGACATCCTGCAGGTGCTGGTCATCTCCGGCCTGTCCATCCTCGTGCTGGCGCTCAAGTGGCGGGACCTGCTGCTCTACTGCTTCGACGAGGCGCACGCGCGCAGCCTGGGGCTGAACACGGGCTTTCTGCATTTCCTGCTCCTGGCGCTGCTCTCCGCCACGGCGGTGGCGGCGCTGCAAACCGTGGGCGCCTGCCTGGTGGTGGCCATGCTGGTGACGCCGGGCGCCACCGCCTACCTGCTGACGGACCGTTTTGGCAAAATGCTCGGCATCGCCACGGCCGCGGGCGCGGGCTGCGGCGTGGCCGGCGCGTATGCGAGCTGGTTTTTCAACGGCTCCACGGGCGGCTGCATCGTGGTGCTGCAGACGCTTGTCTTCCTGGCCGTGCTGGTGCTGGCGCCGAAGCACGGCCTGCTCGCCTCCCGCCGCCAGCGCCGGCTGGCCGCCTCCCTGTCATGAGCCTGCTCGAACCTTTCCGCTACCCTTTCATGACCGAGGCGCTGCTGGCCGGCGCGCTGGTCGGCGCGGTGTGCGCGCTTTTCTCCTGCTACCTGGTGCTCAAAGGCTGGTCGCTGATGGGGGATGCCATCTCCCACGCGGTGCTGCCGGGCATCGTGCTGGCGCACCTGGCGGGGCTGCCGCTGGCGCTGGGCGCCTTCGCCACCGGGCTGCTGTGCGCCGCTGCCACCGGCTGGATCAAGGCCGCCACCCGCATCAAGGAGGACACGGTGATGGGCATCGTCTTCACCGGCCTCTTCGCGCTGGGGCTGGTGCTGTTCACCAAAGTGGAGACCGACGCGCACCTGAACCACATCCTCTTCGGCAACATCCTCGGCATCGAGCGCGCGGACATGATCCAGACCGTCACCGCCTCGGCGCTCACGCTCGTCGTGGTGCTGCTGATGCGCAGGGACCTGATGCTCTTCTGCTTCGACCCCGCGCAGGCGCGCGCCATCGGGCTGAACACCGGCCTGCTCTACTATGTGCTGCTCTCCCTGCTCGCCGGCACGGTGGTCGCCTCCCTCCAGGCGGTGGGCATCATCCTCGTGGTGGCCATGCTCGTCACGCCCGGCTGCACCGCGCGGCTGCTGACGGACCGCTTCGACCGCATGCTGCTGCTGGCCGCGGGCTCCTCCGTGCTGGCCACCTGCGCCGGAGTGTATGCCAGCTTTTTCATCAATGGCTCCACCGGCGCCTGCATCGTGCTGGCCCAGGCCGCGCTGTTCATGCTGGCCTTCGTTTTCGGCCCGAAGCACGGCCTGCTGGCGGCGCGGCGCGCGGCGTGAGACGGCGCTCAGGCCAGCAGGTGCTGGAAGACGCGGCTGATGAGCCAGGCGTAAAAAATCCACAGGCCGATGAGCATCGCGGCCAGCGCGGCAAGCAGCAGGCCCAGCGATAGAAACAACCGCAGGGTGCTCTTTTTCACCGCCGCCTGATTGCCCGCCTGCCAGGCCTGGAGCAGGCGCAGATTGCGCATGTTGGATTTAAAAAAGGCGCTCGCCACAGGGCCGCCCAGGGGCAGGAAGTCGAAGAGGGTGTTCAGCAAAAGATTGCCGCCCATGCGGATGAAGACCGGAAGCGTCACGCCGCTGCGGATGGCCTCCAGCAGGATGATCACGCCGCCGCCCGATGCCACGCCGCTGCCCAGGCCGGGGATGAGCGCCAGGATGGGGTCCAGGCCGATCTTGAAATCCGTGCCGGGGATGCGCAGCCAGTTGTCCAGCCACTTCGCCAGGTAGCGCGCCAGCTCCGACTCGCCCGCCGCTCTGGCCGCCATTCCCTTTGCCGAAGGCGGCAGCACCTGGTCTATGATGATGCGGTCGGGGATTTCTGAAGGCATGGCGGAGTGTAACGCACAAGCCGCGCCAGGCCAGCGTGGATGCGGGCGGCTTTCGGGATCAAGCCGCCGCCTGGTTCTGTCCGCGCAGTTTTTTCAGATGCGCGTAGCCCACCAGCTTCCTGGACTGCTCGTCCCACAAGCGCAGGGAGACGCATTTCAGGCTGCCCAGGAGCGTGACCGGCTTCACCGCCTGGAACAACGGGTGGGAGTGGTGGCAGCGCTCCAGATTGTAGTTCGGGATGCGCGAGCTGAGATGATGGATGTGATGGTAGCCGATGTTGCCGGTGAAC
>DDQZ01000039.1:6407-21719 GCA_002343505.1 Verrucomicrobiaceae bacterium UBA2429
GCCGATGTTGCCGGTGAACCACTGGAGAACCTTCGGCAGCTTGTAAAACGAGCTGCCCTCCAGGGCGGCGGTCGTGTAGTCCCAGTTCTCGCGGTTCTCCCAATAGGTGTCCTCATACTGGTGCTGGACATAAAACATCCAGATGCCCGCCGCGCCGGCCACCAGGGTCACGGGCAGTTGCATCATCAGGTAAGCCTGCCAGCCAAAAAGCCAGCAGCCTGCCGCCACCATGGCCGTCACGCCCAGATTCATCCACATCACCGACGCGCGGTCCTTGCCTTTGGCCCCGGAGGAGGGAAAACGCTGGTAAATCCAGAACAGCCCCAGCGGCGCGATGACAAACAGAACGAAGGGGTTCCGCGCCAGGCGGTAGGCGATTTTTTTCCAGCGCGGAGCCTCCAGATACTCCCGCACCGTCAGCGTCCAGATGTCACCCTCGCCGCGGCGGTCCAGGTCGCCCGAGGTGGCATGGTGGACGTTGTGCTGCCAGCGCCAGTGGCCGTAGGGGGTGAAGGTCAGCATCCCGGTGAAAAAGCCCAGAATGTCATTGGCGCGTTTCGATTTGAAAAAGGAGCCGTGGCAGCAGTCATGAAAAATGATGAACACACGCACCAGCAGCAGCCCCGCCAGCGCGGCGATGCCGAGCGTCAGCCAGTAGGAGACGGAAAGGCTCAGCCACATGAGATACCAGAGCGCGAAGTAGGGCACGAGCGTGTTGACCACCTGCCAGAGGGCGCGCGGCACCGAGGGCGCCGCATATTTGGAGATGATGGCTTTCCATTCAGAAATGCCGGCCTGGGGTTTCACTGCGGGGATCGGTTGGGCGCTGGACATCAGGGTTGGGATGGGAGAATCGAGACTGGCTCGCAAACCAACGATCTTACACGCCTTTCCTTCCACGCACAATTTGGCAAACAAGTTTCTTTTTCTGCGCCGCTCCCCGGGGGCGCGGGTCCGAAAAGCCGCCTGGATCAGGCCGCCGCAGCCATCCTCAGTCCCCCAAACCGCTCGCCGTGCCGGTGACCTCCCCGTCGTCGAGTTCGAACCAGATGCGCATGGGGCGGCAGCAGACTTCGCAGTCGTAATCCACATCGCAAGGCGTCTCATCCGGCCAGGGAGCGGGCACTTCGAACTCCTGGAAGCAGGACGGGCAGGTGACGGGAGTGGTGGTCATGATGATGAGAAAAAAGGAAGCTCGAAACTCGAAACATGAGATTCGGTCTTCGAATTTCGAATTTCGATTTTCCCCTTCCACGCTCATGTTGCCTCGCATGAAACCCCTGCGCTTCCTCCTCCATCTGGCCTTCGGCGGCGTCTTCGTCTATGCGGGCGCGCTCAAGGCCCGGGATCCCGCCGCCTTTGTCATGGATGTGCGCAGCTTTGAACTGCTGCGTGATCCGTGGGCGGCCTGGGTGGCCATGGGGCTGCCCTGGCTGGAAATCTTCGCCGGGCTTGCCGTCATCACCGGCATCCTGCGCGCGGGCGGCCTGCTCGTGCTCAATGCCAGCCTGCTTGCCTTCCTCGCGGCCATCCTCAGCGCCTGGGCGCGCGGGTTGGACATCCAGTGCGGCTGCTTCGGCGGAGGCGCGGGCACGAGCAGCCACGTCGAACTCATCGCGCGGGATGTGGCGCTGTTGGCGCTGGGAATGTGGCTGGCCTGCTCGCGCGGAAAAGGATGAGGCAAGGCGGACTGGCGGCCGGGCGTTTTCTTCGCCTGCCATGAAACTCGTCCCCCTTGTCCTGTCATGCCTGGGTCTGTCCGCAGCCAGCGCCGCTGAGAAGCTCAATGTCGTTTTCATTCTCGCCGACGACCTCGGCTGGGGGGAGGTGGGTTGCTACGGGCAGAAAAAAATCCCCACCCCGAACCTCGACCGCATGGCCGCCGAGGGCATGCGCTTCACCCAGCATTACAGCGGCGCTCCCGTCTGTGCCCCCTCCCGCTGCGTGCTCATGACCGGCAAGCATCTCGGCCGGGCCGAGGTGCGCGGCAATCTCTCCATGCCCAAAGTGGACCCGAAGTATGACGAAGGGCAGTGGCCCATCTCGGAGAACGCCTTCACGCTGGCGATGGCCTTTCAAAAAGCCGGTTATGCCACCGGCGCCATGGGCAAGTGGGGTCTCGGCCCGGTCGGCAGCACCGGCGAGCCGAACAACAAAGGCTTTGATCTCTTCTTCGGTTACAACTGCCAGGGCGTGGCCCACAGCTTTTACCCGCCCCACATCTGGCGGAACACCGAGAAAATCATCATCAACAAGAATCCCATCCCCGGCCACGCCAAACAGCCCGAGGGTGAAATCAAGCTGGAGGACTGGATCGGTGAAACCTACGCGCCGAAGCTCATGATCGCCGAGGCTGAGAAATTCATCGAGACCAGCAGCGCGCGGCCCTTTTTCCTCTACCTGCCCTTCATCGAGCCGCACGTCTCCATGCATCCACCGAAGGAGTCCGTGGACAAATTTCCCGCCGAATGGGATGACGAGGCCTACCGCGGCCAGTGCGGTTATGTGCCCCATCCTCGCCCGCGCGCCGGTTACGCGGCAATGATCAGCGACCTCGACGGCTATGTGGGCCGCGTGATGAAAAAGCTGGAGGAAACTGGAGTCGCCGACCGCACACTGGTGATCTTCAGCAGTGACAACGGCACCACTCACCCCCGCCTGCCCGCCACGCATTTCCATGTCGGCGGCGTGGACGGCGCTTTCTTCAACAGCACCGCCGGCCTGCGCGGCTGGAAGGGCAGCGTCCATGAGGGCGGCCTGCGCGTGCCCGCACTCGCGAAGCTGCCGGGCGTCATCCCCGCCGGCCGGGTCAATGAAAGCCCCGGTTACTTCGCCGACTGGTTCCCCACCCTCTGCGAGGCCGCCGGTCTGGAAAAACCGGCCGGACTTGATGGCGAAAGCCTCTGGCCCGTGCTCACCGGCAAGGTGGAGAAAAAAGTGCGCTCACGCCCGATGATCTGGGTCTTCCCCGAATACCAGGGCCAGGTGGCCATCCGCCTCGGCGGCATGAAACTCGTGCGCCAGAACCTCAAAACCAAAGCGCCCGGTCCCTGGGAAGTCTATGACCTGGACAAAGACCCCGGCGAAAGCAAAGACCTCTCCGCCTCGCACTCCGCCCTCATCCGTGAGGCGGAAGAAGTTCTGCGCCGCGAGGTCAACGACAACGAGCGCTTTCCGCTCGACATCCCTGGTGTGACGACAGCGGCGGCGAAGTAACCGCCAGGCATGTCCTCATGGGAATCACCCCCTCTGCGGCCCATCCAATCTCAGGGTTTTCAGTCCGCAGCCAGTCAGTCCGGCGGGCCAAGTTTCTTCAAATGCGGCGGCGCAGCTCGTCCATTTCTCAGCGGCCCTCGTTTTCCCTGGCCGGCTCCGCAGGGTGGGACTTGAAAAACTTCACGATCACTTCCGGCGCCTCGGCCGGGTATTTGTGCGTGCCGGGGTGGATGGCAGTGAGCACCGGGCAGCCGACCTTGGAGGGATGAATGCTGATGCGGTCGTCCAGCTCCCAGGGCCGGGATTCGCCGCACTGGTTGAGCGCGAGAAGCGAGGCGATCATGGCTTGCTGCCAGGAGTATTTGACCAGTTCATCATTCTCACCCGCGATGTGGAGGACCGGCTTGGGTTTTAGCAGGCCGCGGACGCGACCCGCCGCGGAGGCGGAAGGAGCCATGGCGGCAAAGACCTCCCCGCGCGCCGCCCAAAGCATGTAGGTGAAGCCGCCGCCATTGGAGTGGCCTGTCGAATAAACGCGCCGTGTGTCCACCTTCAGTTCCGTCTTCATCGTGGCGAGCATGACGTCGAAAAACTTCAGGTCGCGGTCGCCCAGTTCGCCGATGGAATGCTGCCAGCCGGGTTTTTTCCCTTCAGGGTCGGTGAGCTGCCCCGGAGTGTTCAGCCCCTGCGGATACACCACGGCAGCCTCCGGCCAAAGGGCATGGATGCGGTAGCTGCGGGCGGCATTGGCCATGCTGCCGCCATGCCCGTGAAAGCCGAACACCAGCGGACTGGGCTTTTCCCTGGCGTTTGCTGGAACATGCACCAGCGCCTCGCGGATGACTCCATCCACAGTCCATTGCCGCCGCTGCAAAGCGGGAGCCTGCGCGGGGAGGGAGAGGCCGGTGAGAGCGACTGCCAGCGCGGGCAGCGAGAGGATGAGGAAACGGAGTCTGGACATCGCCGGGATGCAACCTGCGGGCGAATGACAGGTTGCGCGCGGGTTCAAGCGCGGGTTGTGGCGGCTATGCTCCACAGGTCGCCGGGTTTGATGAAAAGCCCCTCCCAGCGGCGCATCCTCATCATCGCTTCAATCGGCGGCTCAGATGACCACCCGGAACTCGTCCTGGTCCGTCACGCTTTCCGCGAAGGCGGTGAGCAGTTGGATGACCTGCTCAATGTCGCGCAGATCCGCCATCTCGACCACGCTGTGCATGTAGCGCAGCGGCAGCGAGACGAGCGCGCTGGGGATGCCGTGCTGCTGGTGGAAGATGACATCCGTGTCCGTGCCGGTGAAACGGGAGGAGGACTCATGCTGGATGGGGATTTTGCGCTTTTCCGCCACTTCAATGAGACGGCGCACGACTTCGATGTGGTTCGCGCCGCCGTGTGTCAGGCTGGGGCCGCCGCCCAGTTTCACCTCGCCGTGCTTTTTCACATCCACCGAGGGTGTGTCCGTGGCGTGAGTCACATCCAGGACAATGGCGACATCCGGCATCAAACGATAGGCGGCCATCTTCGCCCCGTGGCCGCCGATCTCCTCCTGCACGGCGTTCAGGGCGACCACGGTCGCCGCGGGGCGCGTCTTCTTTTGGGCGAGCCTGGACACGACCTCGGAGATGATGAAGCCGCCCACGCGGTTGTCGAGCGCGCGCCCCACCAGCCGGTGCGCGCCAAGCTCTTCGACGGTGTCGGAATACACGGCGGGATGGCCGACGCGAATGCCGGCACTGGCGACCTCCTTGTCACTGGCGGCGCCGATGTCCATCCAGAGTTCGTGGACTTTCGGCACTTTTTCATCGTCGCGATTTTCACGAATGTGGATGGCGATGTTGCCGATGATGCCTCGCACCACGCCTTTGTCTCCCAGGATGTCCACACGGCGGCCGCGCGCGGTGGCCACATCACTGCCGCCGACACGGTCCACATGGATGAAGCCCTCCTTGGTGATGTGCTTCACCATGAAGCCGATCTCGTCGGCATGCGCCTCGAACATCACCCGGCGCGGTTTTTCCCCGCCGCCATCCAGGGTGGCCCATGCGCTGCCGTAGGCGTCGCTCTCCACCCGGTCGGCGTGCCCGCGCAGATGCTCCGCCCATTTGCGCTGGCCGCGAAATTCAAAGCCGGTCGGGCTGGGTGTGGAGAGAAGATCGAGAAGAAAGGTCTTGGAGGCTGGGGACATCCCGCAAGGAAAAGCGGAAATCGAAATTCGATCAACCCTCACTTTGTAGCGGACGCGACGGGCACTTTGAGCACGCCTTGCAGCGGTTTCGGGAAGACCCCGATGACGAGGATGGCTCCGGCGAGCAGGACGAGAACCGCCCTGGTCGGCGCGGCGATTTTCAATGCCGGGCCGCTTTCACCCGTGAACATGACGAGCACGGGCCTCAGGTAGTAATAAAAGCCGGCCGCCGCGCCGATCACCGCGCACGAGAGGGCGAACCAGTGGGCGTTTTCCACAAGGCCGAGGAAGACGAACAGCTTGCCCATGAACCCGGCTGTAAGCGGGATGCCAGCCAGCGAGGCAAAACCCAGCGTGGCCGCGAAGGCGAGGAAGGGGTTCTTTTTCGCCAGCCCTGCGAAGTCCTGCGCGTCATCGCCGAGGCCCGCCTGGCGCACGACAGTGAGGATGAGGAAGCCGAGCACCGTCATCGGCAGGTAAGTGCCGAGGTAAAAGGCCGCGACGCTGCTGCCGTCGAGGTCAAAACGCGCTGTCTGAGCGCAGCCGAGCGCCAGCAGCAGGTAGCCGGCATGGCTGATGCTGGAGTAGGCCAGCAGGCGCTTCAAATTTGTCTGGAAAATGGCGGGCAGACTGCCGAGCAGGACGGTGAGAGCGCCGCCGATGAGCAGGAGCGCCTGCACTTCGGAGGCGATGACCGAGCCTTTGGCCATGAAGGCATCCACCACGCGGGTGAGCACAATGAAGCCGGCGGCTTTCGATCCCACCGAAAGGAACGCGGTCACAGGATTCGGCGCGCCTTGATAGACGTCCGGCACCCAAATGTGGAAGGGCGCGGCGGCGACTTTGAATCCGAGTCCGGCCAGCAAAAAGGCCGCGCCAAGCAGGGCGGCGTTCTTGGCCGTGGCGGGCGCGGCAAGAGCTTCGGCGATGCCTTCAAAGCTCATGGAATCCGTGACACCATAGGTCCAGGCGATGCCATAAACGAGCACACCGGTGCTCAACGCGCCGAGGATGAGATACTTCACTCCCGCCTCCAGGGCGAAGCTGCTTTTGCGCGCGAAGGCGACCAGCACATAGAAGGAAACGGTGACGAGTTCCAGGCAGACAAAAACGGTGATGAGGTCTTTGGCGGAGGCCATCCACATCATGCCCGCGCAGACGATGAGCGGCAGGCTGAACATTTCCCCATGCCTGCCGCCAGGGGTGTAGCGCTCCAGATAAGCGCGGCTCTCGACGGTGAGCCACAGCACAGCGAGCGTGATGACGAGGGCGAAGCCTTTATAAAACACCGCCAGCGTGTCGAGCTGGTGGAAGGGCTGCGCGAATGCCGGCAGAGCGGCGGCGGATTTGTCGGCAAAAAAGAAAAGCACCAGTGCCAGAGCGGCACCGCCGAGACTGATCGAAGCCAGGGCTCGGCGTGTGAGGGAAGGCACGAGGGCCTCCAGCAGCAGCAGGCCGACGCCGAGGACGACGAGGAGGATTTCGATGGAGAAAACGGACATGGACGGAGAGGCTCGGGAATTCTACATCGCGGCCACAGCGGCGGTGGTGGACAGGGATTTCAGAAAATCCAGCAGCAGCCAGGGGCAGCAGCCGACGACGAGCAGCGCCGCCGCCAGCAGAAAAAGCGGCACGCGCTGGGAGAACGAGGGGTCGTTCATGAAGAGCCCGGTGGCAGCCGTGCCCTGGAAGATGCCGCGGTATGCTCGCAACATATAGACGGCGGACATCACCACACCCCAGAGCGCCAGAATGACGGTCCACTGGAGCGGCCCGACGGTGGCAGTGCCGTCGTAACCGAATGCGCCGAGGAAGATGAGCACCTCGCCCGCGAAGTTCGCCAGACCCGGCAGGCCTATGGAGGCGAAGGCTCCGAAGGCGAAAAGGATGCTGAACACCGGCGCGTGCGAGGCCAGGCCGCCGAGCTTTGCCACCTCCAGGGTGCCGAACTGATTCCGCATCCGCCCGGTGAGGGCAAAGAGCAGCGCGATGGCGACGCCGTGGCCGAACATCAGCAGCACGGCGCCTTGCAGGGCCAGTTCGGTGCCGGCGGCGATCCCGAGAAAGATGTAGCCCATGTGCATCACGGAGGAGTTGCCGAGAATGCGGTCGAGGGACTTCTGGGCGATGGTGACGAGGCCTATGATGATGATGTTCCCCAGCAGCATGAGCAGCATGGCTTTCTGCACCCACTCGACGTGCGGCCCCTGGGGCAGCAGCGGCAGGGCGATGCGGATCAGGCCGTAAAGACCGAACTTTTTCAGCACCCCTGCATGTAGCATGGCCACGGGAACCGGTGCCGTGGCATAGGCGGGCGCGGCCCAGCTATGCAGCGGGAAGAGGCTGACCAGCGTGCCGAAGCCGATCAGCAGCACAAAGAAAATCACGCCCTGCTTTTCCACCGGCAGCGGGCTGGATTGAGCCATCTCGCGCAGGGCGATGAGATCGAAGGTCAACTTGCTGCCGCCGCTGAACTCGAGCACAAGCCAGCCGAGACCGGCCAGCAGCACGAGACTGCCAGCGCCAAGGTAAATCGTCGCCTTCCAGGCCACCGCCTTGCGCGTCGCGTCATCGGCCCGGCCATGCAGGGCGATCATGAGGAAGGTGGGGATCAGCGCCAGTTCGTGGAAAGCGTAGATGAAGAAGACATCCGTGCAAAGAAACGCGCCAAAAGCCCCGCCCGCTATGAGCTGGGAGGCGATGTGATACATCGGAGGACGATCATCCGAGATCTGCCAAACAGCAGCCAGCGTGACTAGCGCGGTCAGCAGTCCGAGGATGAGGGCTGTGCCATCCACGCCGACACCGAAGCTGATGGCGGGGTTTTCCAGCACCACTCGGGCATGTTGAAAAGCGAGGCCACCCGTGGCAGCCGCCGCTTTGTATTTCGCCGCCACACCGAGGAGGATGACAAGGTTCAGCAAGGCCGAGCCCACGGAGACAAGGCGCGCGGGCGCGCCCAGCCACACGGCCAGCACGGCGAGGACGGGCAGAAGGATGACGACTTCGAGAATGCTCATATCAATGGCCCGCTGCGGGCAGGACAAACACAACAAGGTAGATGACCAGGACGGCGCCGAGGCCCAGCAGGAAGGTGTAGGCCTGCAAGTGCCCGCCCTGCAGGGAGCGCGCCGCGGAGCCGATGCGTCCGGCGAGGAAGGCGGGCAGGCGGGAGAAAATGCCGTCCACCAGCAGGCGGTCGAGACCGGCGACGATCCACGCCAGCGTGTCCTGGAAGACCTTCACCAGCACGGCGTAGATTTCGTCCCAATAAAACTTGTTCGCAAACAGGCGGATGTTCAGCGGATCCTTGTCCTTGCCTTTGTAGAGGTAAAAACCGCCGCCGGCGCCAATGACCAGGGCCAGAATGGAGGCGATCATCACCGTCATGTGCTCCTCGGCGTGATGAGGCGTCATGGCCTCCAGCAAACGTGCGAATCCCGGCACTGCGGAGATCAGTGTGAGACCCGCGAGCACCAGCAGCGGCAACAGCATGACAACCGGCGCCTCGGTGGCGTGATGGGCTGACTCTGTGCGCGGTTTGCCAAGGAAGGCCACGACAAACAGCCGCGTCATGTAAAAGGCCGTGAGCATGGTCGTGGCCACACCGATCCAGAAAAGCGGGCTGCCTCCTTTGACCTCGAAGGCCACGCCAAGGATGGCCTCCTTGCTCCAAAATCCGCTCGTGATGAAAGGCACGCCCATGAGGGACGCCGTGCCGATGGCGAAGGTGATAAAGGTCACGGGCATGTGCTTCATCAGGCCGCCCATTTTCCACATGTCCTGCTCGTGATGGCAGGAGTAAATGACCGCGCCCGCGCCGAGGAAGAGCATGGCTTTGAAAAAGGCATGTGTGTACAGGTGGAACATGCCCGGATGCCCCGGCACTGCCTCGTGATGCGCGCCGGCGTGCTGCATGGCCACCAGACCGACGGCCATGACCATGTAACCGAGCTGCGACAGCGTGGAGTAGGCCAGCACGCGTTTGATGTCATTTTGCTGCGTGGCCATTAGCGCGGCCATGAGAGCGGTGATGCCGCCGATCCAGGCGATCGTCTGCGCCGCCACTGGAGCCGCCTCAATGAGGAAGGCCACACGCACCAGCATATAGACACCGGCGGCCACCATCGTCGCCGCATGGATGAGCGCCGACACTGGCGTGGGGCCTTCCATCGCATCCGGCAGCCAGACATGCAGCGGAAACTGCGCCGACTTGCCCACCGCGCCCATGAAGAGGCAAAGCACGGCCATTGTCATGTAGGTGCCCTGGGTCTGGGCGATGTCGTGCAACGTGCCGCTGGTCAGCGCCTCGCGCAGGCCGTCAGCGCCAGCCAGGCTGACATTGCCGTGATTGGCCGCGAACAGCATGAGGATGCCGATCATGAAACCGAAATCGCCGATGCGGTTGGTGAGGAAGGCTTTCTTCGAGGCATCCGCGGCGCTGGCCTTTTCAAACCAATGACCGATGAGAAGGTAGGAGCTGAGGCCCACCAATTCCCAAAAGACGAACATCATGACGAGGTTCCCCGCCAGCACGATGCCGGTCATGGAGAACATGAAGAGCGAGAGCGCGCCGAAGAAGCGTACTTTCCCCGCATCCTGCTTCATGTAGCCGAGTGAGAAAACATGCACAAGCAGTCCGATGGAGGTGACGATGAACATCATGCCGCGGCATTGCTGGTCAATCAGCGCGTCAATGGCGAAGCGGAACTTGCCGATCTCGATGAAGGGCAGCAGCGGGACGACATCTCCGGTCGTGTTTGAACCGAGCATCATCATGCTGATGAGGAAGCAGGCGGCTGCGGAAAAGAGCGAGAGCATGACGGCCGCGCCTTTCAATAGGCGATGCCCCAGCAGGATGGCGAGCGCCGTGAAAAACGGCAGCAGCAGCAGCAGCGTGGGAAGGGTGGCGTGGGAGGTTTCCTGGGCGGGCATGGGGGGCGGGGCGCTTAGCCTTGCAGTTTCGTCACGGCTTCGGTTTCGACGCTCTGCTTCGCGCGGTAGAGCGCCACGATGATGGCGAGGCCTACGGCCACTTCAGCGGCCGCGACGGTGATGGTGAAAAACACAAGCGACTGCGCGGCAAAGTCCGGCAGGCCGTCGGTGACATGGAAGCGGGTGAAGGCCACCAGGGTCAGGCTGGCCGCGCTGAGCATCATCTCCAGGCACATGTAGATGATGAGGATGTTCCGCCTGGCCACCACTCCCGCGAGGCCGAGGGCAAAGAGCAGGGCGCTGACAATGAGATAATGGCTGAGGGTGATCACGTCAGTTCGCCTCCCTTTCTCGTTTGCTCAATGCCACCACGCCCACCGTGCCCACCAGCAGCAGCAGTCCGATGACCTGGAGGTGGAAGCCGTAGCGCTGGAAAAGACTCTGCCCCATCAGCTTCGCATCCGGTAGAGTGCCGGCGCGCAGGTCGTTGGCGATGGTGGGCAGCTTTGAATAATCCGCCGCCAGTTTGAGATCGAGCTTTGCCTCATCAAGGCGGGTTTTACCTGGCTGGTAACTGCTGGCGATGGTGGCCACCTGCACCGCCAGGATGGCCGCCAGCACAATGCCGCCCACGACCGCCTTGAGGTTGAAGGTCTTGCCCTCCTCCGCCTTGATGTCGAGCAGCATGATGATGAACAGAAAAAGCACCATCACAGCGCCGGCATAGACGAGTATCTGAATGATGCCGATGAAATAGGCGTCGAGGCTCAAAAACAGCGCGGCCAGGCCCACAAAACTCATCGCCAGACTCAGGGCGCTCGTCACCGGGTTGCGCGCCGTGACCACCAGCAGGCCGAAGCCGAGGGTGATCAGGGCGAAGAGATAAAACAAAAGGGGCGGCATTGGATACAGGCTTCGTCTTTCGAATTTCGGATTTCAAACTTCACCGGTCACTTCAGCTCGTTCCACTTGTTCACGAGGCCGACGCGCATGCCGCCGATCTCATAGAGGCGCTTCTTGTCATGCACCATCTCGGCGCGGGACTCGCCGGTGATCGCGTAATCCTTGCGCAGATAAATAGCCTGCTCGGGGCAGACCTCCTCGCACATGCCGCAGTAAATGCAGCGGATCATGTCTATCTCAAACTCCTTCGGCCGCTTCTCCACCTTGGCCCAGGGATCGTCGCTGGGGATTTCGCCGGGTGTGATCTTGATTGCCTTCGGCGGGCAGATGAACTCGCAAAGCTGGCAGGACACGCAGCGCTCGCGGCCATGCTCGTCGGTGACCAGCGCGGGCGCGCCGCGGTAGTATTCCGGCAGGTTTTCATCCCACTTCTGTTCGGGGTATTCCATCGTCACCTTCTCCTTTTTACCGGCAATCTGCCGGAAGGTGCGGATGGCGTGGCCCATGGTGATTTTCAAACCTTTCACCAGGGTGGAAAGGAAGAGCTTTTCGTGCCAGGCGAGCTTGGGGCGCTGAACGGTGATGGTGGCCATGAGTCGCGGTGGGGATCAGGAATTGAAGGCGATGAGGATCAAGGCGGTGAGCACGACATTGGCCAGCGCCACCTCAAACATGAACAGCCAGCCCAGCTTCATGAGCTGGTCGAAGCGGAAGCGCGGCAGCGACCAGCGGATGAGGATGAAGAAAAGGATGAAGCCGACGATCTTGGCGAAGAAGGTGCCGATGTGCAGCAGGCCGAGCCAGAGCGGGGTATCGCCGGGCTTGTAGTCGAGGCCAATCAGCGGCGCGAAGGGGATGCTCCAGCCGCCGAGAAACATAGTCACCGCCATGCCGGAGCCGATGATCATCGCGGCGTACTCGCCCATGAAGAAAAGCGCGAACTTCATGGAGCTGTATTCCGTGTGGTAGCCGGCCACGAGTTCCGTCTCGCACTCCGCCATGTCAAAGGGCAGGCGGTTCGTCTCGGCGAACATGGCCACGACAAAGACGCAGAAGGAAATGACCACCGGCACCAGCAGCACCCAGCGTTCCAGGCTTAACCCCTCGCCCCAGAGTGGCAGCAGCAGCCATCCGTTGGCGTCCTGGAAAGCGGACATTTTCGAGAGGTTCAGCTCGCCGAAGATCATCAGCACGGGGATGATCGAAAGGCCGAGCGAGATTTCATATGAGATCATCTGCGCGCTGGAGCGCACGCCGCCGAGGAAGGGATACTTCGAGTTCGAAGACCAGCCGGCGATCACGATGCCGTACACCCCCAGGGAGGCGATGGCGAAGACAAACAGCGGCCCCACATTCAGGTCCGCAATGACCGCCTTCACCGGCTGCTCCAGGCCAATGATGGAAAGGTCCAGCTCACTGCCAAAGGGCAGCACCGCGCAGGTCATGAGCGCGGGCACGATGGTCAGGCACGGAGCCAGCCAGTAATAAAACGTGTTCACTGTGCGCGGCGTGAAGTCCTCCTTGAGGAAGAATTTCAGCCCGTCCGCCAGCGGCTGCACCAGACCGCCGATGCCGAGAATCTGGATGTCTTTTTTGAATCCGAACAGCGTCAGCGGAATGCCCACCCGGTTCGGCCCCACGCGATCCTGGATCACCGCCGAAAAGCGCCGCTCCGCATACACGGAGTAGGCGACCATGGGCATGATGACCAAAAAGGTGAGAAATACGATCTTGACCACCGAGGTGACAAGAAGGGCGAGATCGAAGCTGGCGAGGAAAACAGCCATGGGGCGCGGCATTATCAGGATGCGGTTACGAGCGGCAACCCGAATTTGTGAAAAATTTCACAAGCTCGCTGCCAGGCCCCTTTGCAGGCACTCCATGCCCTGAGAAAGGGCGGCATACGCCGCCACCCGCCCGCCTGCCGTACACAGCACGCAAGATGCCATCCTTGCCCGCGTTCCCAGCGCCTCATGAGACTGACCACTCTCCTCTCCCTGATGGCCGCCTTTTCCCTCCACGCGGCGGACCGGCCCGACGTCCTCTTCATCGCCGTGGATGACCTCAACGATTGGACCAGCCACCTCGGCGGCCACCCGCAGGCCAGGACGCCGAACATTGACCGCCTCGTCGCCCGCGGCACCTCCTTCACCAACACCCAGTGCGCCGCGCCCGCCTGCAACCCCTCCCGCGCCGCCCTCATGAGCGGCATGCGCCCCTGGCAGACCGGCATCTACACTAATGGCGACCCCGCCCAGGGCGTGCTCAAAGACACTCTCACCCTCAACCGCCACTTCCTCGCCAGCGGTTACAATTGCCAGGGCGGCGGCAAAATCTACCACGGCGGCGGCAGCGAGGGCCGCAAAGACACCTGGACAAAGTGGATGGACCGCTTCCCCAGCATCCCGGAGAAGGAGCAAAACTACAACGGTCTCAAAAGCGGCCATTTCGACTGGGGCCCCGTGGACGCCAAACCCGACGACATGGGCGACCACAAGCTCACCACATGGGCTGTGGAACAGCTCCAGAACGCCCCCGCTGACCAGCCACTCTTCCTCGCCGTCGGCTATGTGAAGCCCCATCTCCCCTGGTATGTCCCACGCGAATACTTCGACCGCTTCCCCCTCGACACCATCCAGCTCCCGCATGTGCTGGAGGGCGACCTCGCCGATGTGCCCCCCGCCGGTGTCAGCATGGCCAAGCCCCAGGGCGACCACGCCGCCGTTATCCAAGGTGGCCAGTGGGCCAAAGCCGTCCAGGCCTACCTCGCCACCGTCTCCTTCCTCGACGACCAGGTCGGCCGCCTGCTCGACGGGCTCGACGCCAGCCCGCGCAAGGACAAAACCCTCATCGTCTGGTGGACCGACCACGGCTGGCACCTCGGTGAAAAAGAGCACTGGCGGAAATTCGCACTCTGGGAGGAGGCCACCCGTACCGACTTCGCCATCGTCGCCCCCGGCATCGGCAAGCCCGGCCAAAAATGCGCCGCCCCAGTGGACTACCTCAGCGTCTATCCCACCCTCTGCGCCCTGACCGGCCTGCCCGTGCCCGCCCATGTCAAAGGCCCCAGTCTACTGCCCCTGCTCAAAGACCCCGCCGCGCCCTGGCCCCACCTCAGCGTCTGCACCCACGGTCGCGGCAACCATGCCGTGCGCGACACCCGCTGGCGTCACATCCGCTACGCCGACGGCAGCGAAGAGCTCTACGACCACGCCGCCGACCCCTACGAGCACAAAAACCTCGCCGCCGACCCCGCCCACGCCGCCGAAAAGGTCCGCCTCGCCGCCGCCATGCCCGCCCTCAAGGACGAAGTTCCCTCCATCTCCAGAGCTGAAAAAGCCGCTGAGAAAAAGCCGGGCAAAAAGAAAAAAACGGCCGGGTAAACCGCCGCCATTTTCACGCATGACGCGCCGCCGCCGACGGTGTATAACCAAGCCACGATGGTCCTCCGCCGACTTTTCCAGACCCTGCTGACCGTGCTGCTGGCCTCCTGCGCCAGTCAAAAACCTGCCTGGCAGGAGCAGGGTTACGCCTCTTATGTGGCGGACGCTTACATCGGCAGGCCCACTTCCTCCGGCCAACTCTACCACCCCCAGGCCTACACCGCCGCGCATCATTCCCTGCCCTTCGGCACCATCGTCACCGTCAAAAACACGCAGACCGGGCGCGTGGTGAACGTCACCGTCAATGACCGATTCCCCTATTATCCAGGGCGCGTCATCAACCTCTCCAGCATCGCCGCCCAGCACATCGGCATCCCCTACATGAGCATGGCGCCAGTTACGGTCACCGCGCAGAGCCTGCCGCCCGGTTACGGCCCCGCCCCTCAGCAGCACACCGCCTGGCAGGCGCCCGCCGCCCCGGGTGCTCTGCCCGTGGCCACGCTGGTGGAGCGCGTGGCGAGTAGCGTGCCCAGCGCGGAAGAAATCCGCCGCCTGCCTTCGGGGGCCATCGTGGTGTTCAGCTTCGATGGCGACGGAGCCGGGCGGCGCGCCGCGCGCAAGGCGCTGGACGCCGCCCTGCCTCTGGCGACCGACACGCGCAGCGTCAAGTTCCTGTTCCTGCCGCCCGAGCAC
>DDQZ01000110.1:0-38311 GCA_002343505.1 Verrucomicrobiaceae bacterium UBA2429
GCGCTTGGCCTCGGTCGGGTGGGCCGTGAGCACCGGCTCCACGCGCACCTCCCGCAGGGCCGCCAGGATGGCCGCCTCGTCCAGCCCGGCGGAGCGCAGCGCGCGCAGATTGTCCGGCCACAGGCCCTTCTCCGCCTGCGGGCCGTGGTCCTTTTCCCGCAGCCTGCGCACCTGCGCCGCCGCGCGCTCCTCCACGATGTTCAGCATTTGGAAGGCGATGGACCACGCCTGGCCCAGCGCGCGGTCCGGCGCCGCGTCCGCCTCCCCGCACTGCCCCGCCCACGGCAGGCGCGAGGCCAGGCCGGGGTTTCCCAGCCGGCGCAGCACATTGGCAAAGGCGTCCATGATGAAACGGAGTTCATCCTCAAGAAATCGGAAGCCATGCTCCCGCAGCGGTTCGGTTGGCGTCATATCCCCGCCTAGATAAGCAGGAATGATGCCCGCGCGAGCGAATCGCCGCCGCCAGCCCCCGGCAATCTTTCGGCAACCCGCGCCGGGCAGGCAGTCCGGCGCGCGCCAGCCGCCCCACCCTGCAGCGGCGGAATGCAGCTTCCAGCCAAGTATTCGGCTGGAGGACCGAGCGGGGGATGTCCGTTTATTTTTCCAAGGACGGATGGAATTGATCAGCGGCCGGGTTTTGTGTTGACGGCATTCGGGGTCTGTTCTTAGCCTTTCGGTCCTGTCTCATATGAAAACTATCCTTCATCTCCTTCTCACCGTGTCCGCCGTCTGCCTTGCCTCCTGCGGCACAGTGGCGCCTGTGAATTCCAAAACGGGGGGATCGGCAGCCGCCGTTGCCGGGGGCAGGTCGTTCAACCGCGTGCTGGTCAAAGACTTCCGCAATGCGGCGGACCCCGGCAACCCGGCCGCCAATGCCGCGGGACAGATCCTGGCGAACAAAATTCAATCCGAAATCCTGCGGCTCAAGCCTGCGGCCAATGTGGCCAGGAGCGGTGACGCCGATGCCGGCACCGTGGTCATCGGGGGGGAGATCACGCGTTTCACGGAGGGCAACGCCGCGCTGCGCCTTTTTGTCGGCATGGGCGCGGGCAGCAGTTACTTTGACGCCAACATCCGCGTCAGCGACTCGACCGGGAAAGTCATCACCACGCTCGTTGCGGATAAAAACAGCTGGGGTCTGGGTGGAAGCCTGGCTGCGGGCCAGACGGTGGAAACTTTCATGACCGAAGCCGCGCGCAAGACTGCCGCGGAAGTCGCGCCCCTGCTGAAGTGACAGGCCGGCGCTGCCAGATTGAGGGTGAAATCCGCGTCCACCCGGAATGTTTTGGGCCGCGAGTGTTTCGAAATGAACCGGCGCCCCGCTCTTGCATGGGGGCGGGGCGCGTGCTTGATGGCCTGTCATGACCCATGAGACACCCCTGATCCTCCCCTCGCTGCTCGCCGCCGACTGGTCGCGGATAGGCGCCGAAGTCGGGCGAGCGGAAAGCGCCGGCGCGCGCTGGCTGCATCTGGATGTGATGGACGGGGCCTTTGTGGACAACATCTCCTTCGGGCCGCAAATGGTGCGGACGGTGCGCGGGCTGACGGGCATGTACTTGGATGTGCATCTGATGATCCACCGCGCGGATCATTATCTGGAGCGGTTTTTGCAGGCCGGCGCGGACAACATCACGATCCACGCCGAGGCGCGCTACGAGACCTCTGTGGCCGAGACGCTGCGGCGCATCCGCGCGGCGGGCAGGCACTGCGGGCTGGCCCTGCACCCGGACACGCCATTCGAGGCGGCGCTGCCGTTCATCGCGGAAATAGACCTGCTGCTGGTGATGACGGTGGTGCCGGGTTTCGGCGGGCAGCCATTCATGGAAAAGGAGACGATGCCGAAGCTGGCGCAGGCGCGCGATCACCGGGCCGCTCATGGATTGAGCTATCATCTTGAGGTGGACGGCGGCATTTATGCGCACACCGCGCCGGTGGCGAAGGCGCACGGGGCGAACTTGTTTGTCTGCGGCACCTCGTTTTTCGGCCCGGCGGACGCGGGCGCGGCGATGGCGGAGCTGGCGGGCTCGGTGGCGTGACCGGCGCGGGACGGCGCGTTGCCGCGCAAACAGGGTTGACCCCGCTGGCGCGCTCGCCAAGTCTGGCCATGTGCCGCATGAATCCGCCCTGATAGACCGTGCGCGCTTGCGTTCCAACCAATGGCGCAAGCTGCGCGGCCTGCTGATGCACCTGGCGACGACGGAGGGCTTTTACGCGCGCAAATTCCGGGAGGCGGGCGTGCGCGTGACCTCGATGGGGCGGCTGGAGGAGTTTGTGGCGCAGACACCTTTCACCACGAAGGAGGAGCTGCTGGCGGACCGGCTGGAGCATCCGCCCTTCGGCACGAATCTGACGCGGCATCCGGCGCAGTACACGCGCTTCTGCCAGACCAGCGGCACCAGCAGCGGCCAGCCGATGGCCTGGCTGGACACGCCGGAAAGCTGGGAGGCCATGCTGGAATGCTGGCGCAGGGTCTATGAGGCGGCGGGGCTGGCGAAGGGCAGGGACCGCATTTTCTTCGCTTTCTCGTTCGGACCTTTCCTTGGCTTCTGGACGGCGTTCGAGGCGGCGGCGCGGGATTACCTGGCGCTGCCGGGCGGCGGGCTTTCCAGCCAGGCGCGGCTGGAGATGATGGCCCGCTACGGCGCCACGGTGCTGTGCTGCACGCCGACCTACGCCTTGCGCCTCGGCGAGATGATCGGCGAGGCCAGCGGCGTGGAGCGCATGGCGCTGCGCGTGACGAAAATCATCGTGGCCGGCGAGCCGGGCGGCAGCATTCCGGAGGTGCGCGCGCGCATCGAAAAGCTGTGGGATGCGTCCGTGCATGACCACCACGGCATGACGGAGGTGGGGCCTGTGACTTTTGAGTCGGCTGATCTGCCGCTGTGCCTGCAGGTGATCGAGGACGCTTATCTGGCGGAGATCATTGACCCGGCGACGGGGCGGGAGGTGGAGGAGGGGACGCAGGGGGAGCTGGTGCTGAGCACGCTGGACCGCGCGGCCTGCCCGCTGCTGCGCTACCGCACCGGCGACTGGGTGCGCAAGCGCATGGTCAACAACCGGCTCGTGCTGGAGGGCGGCGTGCTGGGGCGGCTGGACGAGATGGTGGTGGTGCGCGGGGTGAACATCTACCCCAGCGCGGTGGAGGCGGTGGTGCGGCAGTTCCCGGAGGTGGCCGAGTTCATGGTGGAGCAGCGCAAAGTGGATGACATGGACGAGATCGAACTGCTGGTGGAGGCGCCCGAGGCGGTGTCGAAGTCCCTGCTTAAACGCCTGGAGAACAAGCTGCGCGACACTTTCTCCCTGCGCATACCGGCGTCCCTGGCCCTGCCCGGCAGCCTGCCGAGGCATGAATTCAAGGCCAGGCGCTGGCGGAAGGTGTGACGGCAGGGCAGGGGGGCTTGAACAAATCTCCCCGGAATCCTTGCCGGCAGGCGCGCAGGGCCTAGGGTACCGCACTTTGCACAACGGGCGCGGCTCCATTCTCAGCTCCCTGCGCGCCCTGGCGGGACGGGGCGCGGGTTCGCGCATGGTGTCGGGCTTTCTGCTGGTGGCGGTGCTGACGATCGTGGCGAAGGTGGCGGCGTTTTTGAAGGACGCGGCGGTGGCGCGCTTCTTCGGCACGGGGGATGAGCTGGACGCCTTTTTGATGGCTTTCGGTCTGCTGGCTTTCGCCTGTTCCCTGGCCGGCGGAGCGCTGCCGGAGGCGTTTTTGCCCGTCTACGCCGGACTCAGGAACAGGACGGGCTTCCGCCGGGCGCAGAGGTTTGCGGTGCAGAGCGCGGTGCTGCATGGCGGCATCCTGCTGGTGATCACGGGCGCGGCATGGCTGGCCGCTCCGGGGCTGATTCTGCGCGCGGCGCGCGGCTTCCCGCCGGAGAAGCAGGAGCTGGCGGTGGCGATGCTTCGCGGGCTGCTGCCGTTTTTGCTCTGCTTCGGGATGAGCTTCCAGCTCGCGGCCTGGCTGCGCGCGGAGAAGCGATTCGCCGCGGCGACGAGCGCGCCCATGCTGGTGCCTCTGACGATGCTTGTCCTGCTGCTGGCGCAGGGAGCGGAGGCGGATGTGTGGACGCTGGTGCATGGCACCTGCCTGGGGGCAGCGCTGCACCTGATGGTGCTCGCGGCCTGCACCGCGGGCGGTTTGCGCCTGGGGATGAGGCGCGCTTTTCTGCCCGACCCCGGCCTGCGCCAGGTGCGCAGGAGCACGGCGCATTATCTCCTGGCGGGGGTGGTTTTCAGCAGCGCGGTGGTGGTGGACCAGATCATGGCCTCCTGGCTGGAGCCGGGCAGCGTGGCGGTGCTGGGCTATTCGGAAAAGGTCTGCTCCATCATCCTGGCGGTGACGGCGGCTCCGGCGGCGGATGTGCTCTTCCCCTATTTCGCGGACAAGGTGGCGCGCCAGGACTGGGAGGGGGTGCGCCGCCAGTTGCTGGCCAGCGCGGGCCTGATCATTTCCCTGGCCTTGCCTGCCGCCCTGCTGCTCTGCTGGCTGGGGCCGTGGGTGGTGGGTCTGCTCTTTGAGCGAGGCTCGTTCACGGAGGATGACACGCGGCGCGTGGGCGGGGTGCTGCGCTACGCGGCGCTGCAAATCCCCTTTTACATCCTGGGCGGCCTGGCCTCGCGCGTGGTGGTGGCGATGCAGGCCACGCGCTTCGTCCTCATGCTGTCATTCCTCGGCCTTGCGGGGAACGCGGCGCTGAACTGGCTGCTGATGTGGCGCATGGGCGTGGCGGGCATCGCGCTTTCGACCGTGCTTGTGCAGATGGCGGCCTCGCTGCTCGCCTGCCGCTATGTGCTGGCGCAAATCCGGCGGAAATTGCGCGCGGCGGAATGAACGGGCGCAAAAAAAAGCGCGGACCTGGGTCCGCGCTTTGTGAATTCTGGTGTTCGATCACCAACCCTGCACCCGGGTGTAATCCATGTGGGAGGCGAAACCGATTTGCGGAGAAAACTCCGTGTAGCCCCACCATGGATCGAGAACTTCCTTCTTGTAATAAGGCGGGCGGTAGGTGCATTTCCAGGTGGGCTGAGGGAAGGTGGCCACCTCGTAGAGGCCGTAACCGAGGCGGACTACGGTGCGCTTGAAGCCCTCAATGAAGAAGTCGGATGCGGCGGCATGGGCGCCTTCGGCGCGGTTCACACGCTGCCAGACAGTGAAAGGCTCCGTCCATCCATAGAGGAGGTTGCCCACACCACGGCTCAGCTTGCGGCTCCAGTTATAGTGGTGTCCGGGAGGGGATTGGATGTCGGCAAGGGCCATGCCGCAGAGCGTCAGGCCGGAGAGGATTGTCAGTGCGATGCGATTTTTCATGCGGGTTATTGAGAAATAGCAAACGCGCGGCCTTCCTGGCAAGAAAGATTCTCGTTTTTTTTCACAAGGGGGGATTTTTCGCCGGGGCGCGGGAATTCCAGGACAAGGAGTCCTTGCCACCTTCGGCGCGCGCTTTATGATCGGATTCCCATGAATTCAGAGGCTCAAAAATTGGTCGCTGCCGGCAAGCTGGCAGCCGCAGACGGCGAAAAACTCTCCCAGTTGGAACCCGGCACCTTTTGCCGGCACAAAAGCTGGGGAGTGGGCAAGGTGGCCGAGTGGGATCTGCTGGGGGACAAAATCATCCTCGATTTCGAGGGCAAGCCGGGGCACGGCCTGAAAATTTCCTTCGCCATCACCTCGCTGGAGGTGCTGCCCCAGGATCACTTCCTGGCGCGCAGGCTGGCCGACCTCGAAGGCCTCAAGCAGATGGCCAGGGAAAATGCGAGCGCTCTCGTCGAGATCGCCCTCAAGTCCGCGAAGGGGGGCAGGATGCTCCTGGGCGAGCTGGAAAACCTCCTCAAGCCGCATGTGTTGACGGAGGGCGAGTATAAAAAATGGTGGGAGGGGGCGAAGAAGACGCTCAAAAATGCGCGCCACATCGTGGTGCCCGCCAAACGCACGGAACCTCTCATCCTGCGCAGTTCCGAGGAAAAGGCCGGCGACGGCATGATACGCACCTACCTGGGCGCCCGCGACATGAAGGGCAAACTGGCCGCCCTGGCTCTCATCCAGAAAGACCTCGACCTCTTCGAAGACCCGGCCAGGGAACTGCTGCCCGCGCTTCAGGACATTTCCGAAACGGTCCGCAAAGCCTGGCGCCTGCATTTGAAGGACAGCCTGCAGATCATTCTGCTGCGGGACGAGGTCATCGAGTCCATCCAGGGTGCCGCGCTCCCGCTGGGTTCGATGAAAATCGCCGACCTCATCAGCGAGGCGCGAGCCCAGCTCACCGAGGCTGTGGGCGGACTGCCTGTCAGCCTGCTGGGCCGCATGTACCGCGCCTTCCCGGACGCCTTCCCCGAACGCGCCTGGGTGCCGGAAATACTCAACCACCTCACCCGCACCGGCGGCCGCGCCGTGGCCGAGATCGCCACCGTGCTTGATGCCAACGACGAGCTCGACGTGCTGGCCGAGTTTCTGAAAAAAGCCGTCCGCAACCGCGCCCTCACCACCGACCTGCTCATCTGGATCTGCAAGGAGCGCAAGGGCCTGGCCGAGTCCGTCTTCGACATTGACCTGGCCAACGCCATCCTCGACGCCATCGAGCACGACCACGTCCAGGGCGGCCCCAAACGCACGGGCCGTCTCAGCGATTTGCTCTCCGACGACAAAACCCTCATCCACGAGCTGGTCATTGAGACGGAGGAGGACGAGGTGCGCCGCTTTGCCAAGCGCATCATTAACACCTCCGTTTTTGACGAGCTGACCCGCCGCTCCCTCATGGCGCGCATCATCAAGGCGAGGCCCGAAATGGAGGTGCTCATGGCCGAAAATGCCGGCCCGCGCGAGGACAACAGCCTCATTGTCTCCTGGGAGAGCCTGGAGAGGAAAAAGAAAGAACTCGAGGAACTGGTCACCGTCAAAATCCCCCAGAACAAGCACGACATCCAAATCGCCCGCGCCGAGGGAGACCTGCGCGAAAACGGCGGTTACAAAGCCGCCAAGGAGCAGCAGTCCGTCCTCCTGCGCCTGCAAAACAAAATGGAGCGCGAACTGCGCCTCGCCCGCGGCACCGATTTCGCCGGTGCCGCCACGGACAAGGCCGGCATTGGCACCATCGTGGATTACGAGGCGCCCGGCGGCGGTCGGACCGAGACTCTCACCATCCTGGGCGCTTGGGATGGCGATGTGGAGAACAACATCGTCTCTTATCTCTCCGAGATCGCCAAAGCCTTCATCGGCAAGGCACCCGGAGACACGGCCGAAATCCCCTCCGAATCAGGCGCTCCCAAGCCGGTGAAAATCCTCGCGGTTCGTCCTTTCAACACCAGCGCCGCCGCCTGACCCCTCTTTTCCCCAAACTCCAACCCTGAACCCGACATGATCAAACTCACCGGCATCGCCGACGAGGCAGGAGCCTCCCTGGATGTGCAAATCCGCGCCCACAAACAGCTCGGCTGGGACAGCATCGAAATGCGTGTCGTCGAACTGGACGGCGTCAAAGGCAACCTCCACGAGGTGACCGAGGCCGCCTTTGACAAAATCTGCGAAAAGCTAGCCCAAGCCGGCATGGGCGTCAGCGGCTTCGGCTCCCTCATTGGCAACTGGGCCAAAAAAATCACCGATGACTTCAGCATCACCGAGGCCGAGATCAACCGCGCCATCCCGCGCATGCAGCGCTTGGGCACCAAGCTCATCCGCGTCATGAGCTACGCCGTCTGCAAAAACGACGACGGCAGCGACGCCGCCGAGCAGCATGTGGACGAGCGCGTGCGCCGGATGAGGGAGATCAACAAGCGCTTCGCCGACGCCGGGCTGACCGTCGTGCATGAGAACTGCATGAACTGGGGCGGCATGAGCCCCGCCTATGTGCGCCGCATGATGGAGGCCGTGCCCGAGATGAAATGGGTCTTCGACACCGGCAACCCCGTCTTCATTGACGATCGCGACCGTCCCGGCCACAAGCAGGACTCCTGGGAGATGTACCAGGCCGTCAAGCCCAACATGGTCCATGTTCACGTCAAAGACGGTCGCTGGATCAAGGAAAAGGGCGATGCCGAATACACCTTCCCCGGCGAGGGCGACGGCCAGACCGAGCGCATCATGAAAGACCTTGTCGAGAGCGGTTACGCCGGCCGCATCAGCATCGAGCCGCATGTGGCCGTCGTCTTCCACGGCGCCGGCGCGGCGGATGATCTCTCTCCCGACGAGAAGGCCAGGCTGCAATACGACAGCTACATCAAATACGGCACCATGCTCGACGCCATGCTGCGCCGCCTCGGCGCGCCGCTGGCTTGACCGGGTTGTCCGCAGTCCGGCCGGGGAGCCGCTGTCGTCATGGCTTCACTTTCCGCTGAAAATTTGCGCTTCCGTCATCCCGGCGGCGGATTCCAGCTCTGCCTGGAAAGTGTGGAGGCGTGTCCGGGGAAGGCTTTGGCTGTCCTGGGGCCGAGCGGCTCCGGCAAGTCCACTCTGCTGCGCCTGCTCGCGGGACTTCTGAGTCCCGGAGCGGGGCGGGTGTGTGTGGACGGGGAGGATCTGCGCGCGATGACTCCCGCGCAGACGCGCGCGCTTCGACTTCGCCGGATGGGGCTGGTGTTTCAGGACTTCGCTTTGCTGGATCATCTCACGGTGGCGGAAAATCTTCTGCTGCCCGCGCGGTTTTTGGGCCTTTGCATGACCGGGGCGCGGGAGCGGGCGCGTGAACTGGCGGAGCGTCTGGAGGTGGCTTCTTTTTGGGATCGGCCAGCCGCGCGCCTTTCCCAGGGCGAGCGCCAGCGGGTGGCTGTGGCGCGCGCGCTGGCGCACGGGCCGGATTTGGTTTTCGCCGACGAGCCGACGGCTTCACTGGACAGCGGGCGCTGCGGACTGGTGACAGACCTGCTGTTGCGGACCTGCCGGGAAAGCGGCGGTGTGCTGGTGATGGCGACCCATGACGCGCGGGCGGCGGCGCTCTTCCCGGCGAATCTGAACCTGGGGGATGCGCGGGCATGAGCGCGGCGCTGCATCTGGCTTTCCTGCATGCGGCCCGCCAGCGCGCCCAGACCTGGCTGCTGGCGGGAGTGCTGGGTCTCATGATGGCGGTTCCGTTTTCGCTGCGCGTTCTGCTGTCCGCCGCCGAGACTCAAATGCGCTCGCGTGCGGAGCTGACTCCGCAGGTGCTGGGGGCGCGCGGCAGCGCGCTCGATCTTCTGCTCACCGCGCTTTATTTCAAAAGGCAGCCGCTGCCCCGCATCGAGATGCGCGCGGTGCGGGAGGCGCGCGACGCGGGGCAGGGAAGCGTGATCCCGCTGCACGCGCGTTTTCATTGCCAGGGCGCCCCCGTCGTGGGCACGGAGCTGGATTACTTCGAGTTCCGGGGGCTTCGGTTGGACGGCGGGCGCTGGTTTGCGCGGCTGGGGGATTGCGTGGTGGGCGCGCGTGTGGCGGCTGAGCGCGGTTTGAAGCCTGGCGGGCATGTGTTTTCCTCGCAGGAGCAGGTTTTTGATCTGGCGGGGAGTCATCCTCTAAAAATGCGGGTGACGGGTGTGCTGGCTCCCTCGGGCACGGCGGATGACGCGGCTGTGTTTGCCGACATCAAAACCGCGTGGCTCATCGAGGGGCTGGCGCACGGCCATGACGATCTGGCGGAGGAGGACACACTGCGGGAGGAGGCAGGCAACACGGTGGCGAACGCAGCGTTGCGCACTTTCCAAGAGGTGACGGACGAAAACCTTGGCAGCTTCCATTTTCATGGCGATCCGGATTCGTTTCCGGTGAGCGCGGCGGTGGTGCTGCCGCGCGGCAAGAAGGCGGAGGCCATCCTGGCCGGGCGTTACCTGGATGAAAGGCTGCCCGTCCAGTTGATCCGCCCGCTGGATGAGTTCCAGTCGCTGATGGACACGCTGTTCAGGCTGGAGCGGCTTGTCCTGATGGTGCTCGGTCTTGTCTCGGCGGGCGCGCTGGCGGCTGCGGCGCTGGTTTTCGCTCTGTCCTTCCGGCTGCGGCGGCGGGAGTTCCGGACGCTGGAGGACATCGGTGTTCCGCGCTCCTCGCTGCTGGCCTCCAGGGCGCTGGAAATTCTGCTGACTGGCGCTTTGGGCGTCGTCATCGCCATCCTGCTGGCATCATTGGCCGCTTGGCGGGCCGGGGAATGGGCGGCCCTGCTGCTGGCGGGCGGGTGAGCTTTCCGTGCTTGCCGTTCGAAGGTGTCCGGGTTCTATTCGCCGTCCGCAGACGAATGCACATCGCCGATATTCTTTCCCAGCAAAAGCCGACGCTTTCTTTTGAGTTCTTCCCGCCCAAGACGGCGGACGCGTCCGAGGCGCTCTACCAGACCATCGGCGAGCTGGAGGCATTGCAGCCCTCCTTTGTCAGCGTCACTTACGGCGCGGGTGGATCCACCCGCGAGCTGACTCACGACCTGGTGGTGCGCATTCAAAAAACCACCAGGCTCGATCCCGTGCCGCATCTCACCTGCGTCTGCCACAGCGAGGGCGACATCCAGGCCATCCTGGAGCGCTATGCGCAGGCGGGCGTGAGCAACATCCTGGCGCTCGGAGGCGACCCGCCGCGCAACCTGGAAGGCTATGAAAGAAAAAACGACGCCTTCCAGCACGCGGCAGACCTTGTGCGCTTCATCAAAAAATTCAACGACAGTGGAGCGCATCCAGACAGGCGCGGCTTCGGCATTGGCGTGGCCGGTTTCCCGGAGGGACATCCCGCCACGCCGAACCGCGTGCTGGAGATGGAGCATCTGAAAGCCAAATGCGACGAGGGCGCCGATTACATCTGCACGCAGTTGTTTTTCGACAATCACGACTTCCTCGACTTCCGCGACCGCTGCCGTCTCGCGGGCGTCCACATCCCCATCATCGCCGGCATCATGCCCATCACCAGCGCCGCAGGCATGAGGCGCATGGCGGAGCTGGCCGCCGGGGCGCGTTACCCTGCCAAACTGCTGCGCGCCATCCAGCGCTGCGGCAATGACGAGGAGGCTGTGCGGCGCGTGGGCGTGCATTACGCCACCGAGCAATGCCTGGACCTGCTCGGGCACGGCGTGGACGGCATCCATTTCTACACCCTCAACAAATCCCAGGCCACGCGCGAAATCTACGCCAGCCTCGGCATCCGCGACTCGGCGGACGTGCGCAAGCCATGAGCCAGGAAGCGCCGCTCATCGCCGCCATCGAGGCGGGCGGAACCAAGTTCGTCTGCGGCATCGGTCGTGATCCGCACCAGCTTCTCGATCTCACCCGCATTCCCACGACCACGCCGGCCGAGACCCTGGAGGCTGTGAGCCACTGGCTGTCGAAAATGAAAGTGGCGCACGGCCCCCTGGCGGCCATCGGCGTGGGATCCTTCGGTCCGGTGGACTTGAATCCTGCCAGCGAGACCTACGGCAGCATCACCACCACTCCGAAACCCGGCTGGCAGAACACTGACCTGGTGAACTTTTTCAAAAACCGCTTCAAGGTTCCCGTCGGCTTCGACACGGATGTGAACGCCGCCGTGCTCGGCGAGTATCTCTGGGGCGCGGGGCAGGGGATGGACCCGCTTGTTTATCTCACCGTCGGCACCGGCGTGGGCGGCGGAGTGCTCGTGCATG
This sequence comes from Verrucomicrobiaceae bacterium UBA2429, assembly GCA_002343505.1. Taxonomy (GTDB): domain Bacteria; phylum Verrucomicrobiota; class Verrucomicrobiia; order Verrucomicrobiales; family Verrucomicrobiaceae; genus Prosthecobacter. The sequence goes on from DDQZ01000110.1 coordinate 11,559, forward strand.
GACGCCTGCTGCACGGACTCATGCACCCGGAGATCGGCCATCTCATGGTTCCGCCTCCGCAAAACAGCCTGGCTGTGCAGCGGGAGGGCTTCTGCCCGTTTCACAAGCACTGCGTCGAAGGCTACGTCAGCGGTCCCGCGCTGGCGCACCGCTGGGGCGTGAGAGCCGACTCGCTGCCTGCCGACCACCCCGCCTGGGAGGAGGTGGCATGCACCATGGGCCACGCCTTGATGAATCTGACACTGGCTCTTTGTCCCCGGCGCATCATTCTGGGCGGCGGCGTCATGAGCCAGCCGCATCTCGTCCCGCTGATCAGGGGCAAGCTGCGCCAGCATATGAACGGCTACCTCTCAGTGCCCCAATTTGGCAGGGATCTTGAGGAGTTCGTCGTCCCGCCCGGGCTTGGCGCGCGCTCCGGCCTGCTTGGCGCGCTGGCGCTGGGAAAAATGGCGTTTGACGCGCGGCACTGAGCGCGGTCAGAGATTGCCCGCCCTTCCTCCCCGCCATGCCCGCCTCATCCTCCCCGCTCATCGCCCAGGACGTTCACCGCACCTATGTGCTCGGCGGGCATGAGTTGAGAGTGCTGCGTGGCGTGGAACTCGAGGTGGCCGCCGGGGAGAAAGTCTTCCTCTGCGGCCAGTCCGGCGCCGGCAAGACAACGCTGCTTTATGTCCTCGGCGGCCTGGAGAAACCCACCCGCGGAGACGTGCTCGTCCACGGCAAATCCCTCTACCACGGCCCCGCCGCCGCGCGCGCCAGGGCGCGCAACCAGACCATGGGCTTCGTCTTTCAGCACTATTTCCTGCTACCGGAGCTCACCGCCTTGGAAAATGTGCTGCTGCCCGCCATGATCGGCGGGCGCAAGGCCGGGGACAGGGCCAGGGAACTGCTTGATCGTGTCGGTCTGGCCGGACGCATGGACCATCTGCCCACCGAGCTCAGCGGCGGCGAGCAGCAGCGCGTCGCCATAGCCCGCGCACTCATCAACGATCCCGGCATCCTCTACGCCGACGAACCCACCGGCAATCTCGACGCCGGCACCGGCGCCGGTGTCATGGACATGCTCATGGGCGTTGTCGGCGAGGCAGGCAAGACGCTCGTCGTCGTCACCCATGACCTGGCCCTGGCGAAACGCGGCGACCGGCTCCTGCGCCTCAAGGACGGCGGACTCGTGCCGGGCTGATCTCAGTCAACCCTGCTTTCCCTTGCGGTTGAAGCTGGAGACCACGCGCTGGGTCTCGCGCCGCACGGCTTTCTCCTTGAGGTCAATGCGCTGGTCGCCCTTGGTTTTGCCTTTGCCCACGCCCAGCTCCACTTTGATGCGCGAGCCTTTCCAATACGCCCTGAGCACCGGCAGCGTCAGCCCCTTCTGCTCGGTGTGCGCGAAGAGTTTCAAAATCTCCCGCTTGTGCAGCAGCAGCCTGCGCGCGCGGCGCGGCTCGTGCTGCTCAAAGCTGGCCTTGTCATAGGGCTGGATGTCCATGTTGTACAGCCACACCTGGCCGCGCTTCACCCGCGCGAAGGCGTCGGTAATGTTCAGCCTTCCCTGGCGGATGGATTTGACCTCCGTGCCGCGCAGCTCCACGCCCGCTTCATATCGGTCGAGGATGTGGTAATCCCGGAGTGCTTTCCGGTTGGTGGCGATCTCTTCAGACATGGGGCGGCGGGGTTCGGGCCGCCTGGCCGGGGATCACTCCTCCAGGTCGGTGGTGGTGATTTTGCCCTGAATGATCTCCAGCAGGGCGTAGTCCGCCTCGCGCAGGCCGGCCCGGCGCTCCACCAGAGGCGCGCGTCCGGTGGTCAACTGCTTCACCCGCTTCGAGACCATGTTGATCAGGATGGGCGGGTCTTTGACGATATGCAGGGCTTGTTCAACGAGTTCGGCTTTCATCGGCGTGACGGGCTCGCCTGGAATCATAACCCAGGCGGGAAGGGGGGCGGACAGTAATGGCATCCGTCTGGCTGGCAAGGCGGAATTTGGCCCCGCCATGTTGAATTTTCGACAAATTCCGCCGCGCCTGGCTTCGCCGCTCACTTCGGCGCGGTAATCATCGGGAAGTCGTCACTGCGGAAGGGTGTGACGGGCAGGCCCTCGATGCTGAAAAGATTGCACACCGGGTTGTCCGCCCATGCGTAACGCACGGCCACGGGGTTCGGCACGGTCTTGGTGCTGACCTCCACTTTGTCCCTGCCGGCGATCTTTGCCTCGGCCCAGACCCACTTGCGGTCCTCGCCGCAGAGGGCGAAGCCTTTGACCTCGCTCACGTCCACGGTGCGCAGGCTGGAGCCGAAGGTGTCGAGCGTGACGATGGCCTTGCCGCCCTGGAACTCGGCGGCTTTGAACTCCGGGCTGCGCCAGCGGATGTCCATGCCGTAGTCACGCGCCAGGGCGATGCGGGCGAGGCGCTCGGCAACGTCGCGTTTGTTTTTGGGGTGGATGTCGTTGGCTTCGCCGAGATCAATGATGACGGCCTGGCCGCTGTTGGGCACGGCGTTTTGAGTCTTGGTCTGGCTCTCGCGCAGCTCGGCCCAGTCGCTGTCGCCGGGCTCGGGTTTCTCGGCTTTGAAGTCGGCGAGCTGCACCCAGTAAAACGGGAAGTCGCCCTGCTTCCACTCATCGCGCCAGTGCTGGATCATGAGGGGGAAAAGATGGCCATATTCATGGGCGCGGGAGGCGTTGCTCTCGCCCTGGTACCAGATGGCTCCTTTGACGCCGTAGCCGATGGTTGGCAGCAGGACGCCGTTGTAGATGTTTCCGGGGCGGGCGTTGCCGGCGAGGGTGGCCTGCGGGCTTTGCGGGGCGCGCTGGGTGAAGGGCTGGCCGGCCGCCTTGGCAGCGTCGGCTTTTTCCTTCCAGGCGGCCATGGCTTTTTCATGAGCGAGCCGCGCCTCCTCGGAGGCGAGCTGTTTCTCACGCGCCACCCAGCCTTCGATCAGGCCTTTGAAGCGGGCGTCTTTTTCCAGCACATCCCGGCGCACCCAGGCCTCCGCGGCGCTGCCGCCCCAGGCGTTGTTGATGAGGCCCACGGGCACACCGAGCACCTGGTGCAGCACACGCCCGTAAAAGAAGCCGACGGCGCTGAAGCCGCCCACGGTCTGCGGCGAGCACTCCTTCCACTCGCCCTTGAAGTCCTGCTGCGGCTCCTGCGTGCCGACCTGGGGCACGGAGATGAGGCGGATGAGGGGATGCTTGGCGGTGGCGGTTTCGAGTTCGAAGTCCCATGAGGCGTTGACGCTCCACTGCATGTTCGACTGCCCGGAGCAGATCCACACCTCGCCGACGAGCACGTTTTGCAGGTCGCGCTTCGTGCTGCCCTGGATGGAAAGCACCGCCGGGTTCGCGTTTGCGGGGAGCGGGTCGAGTTTGACGGTCCATTTGCCGTCGGCGCCTGCTGTGGCCGACTTGGTCTGGCCGGCGAATTTCACCGTCACCCCGGTGCCGGGAGTGTCCCAGCCCCAGAGCGGGTTGGCCTGCTTTTGCTGCAGCACCATGTTGTCGCCGATGATGGCGGGGAGTTTCAGTTCGGCGCGCGCCTGGAGGGCGAGCGCGGCCAGCAGGGAGATGAGGGCGGGAGTGCGCATGATGTTGGGAAGGGGCGTAAAAGACGCATGTCCGCAGGCGATCCTATCATGAGGGAGTTGGAGCGTTCCCGGCGCGGGCAGGCCGCGCGTTGAAAACACTGGCCGGCAGCTCCTGAGTGTCGTATCGCCCTTTCCCATGTCTGAGACCACCGCAGCACCCGCCACCGGACGCTTCATCCGCGCCGCCCTGGTCATTTTCCCCGCCGGGACAATCATCCTGGGCATCCTCTCCTTTGGCATCTGGTGGTGGAAGCGCGAGCGCGTGGAGCAGCGCGGCTACCAATACGCCCTTGCCCTGCGGCGCGACCTCTCAGAGTCCGGCCTCAGCCGCCATGCCAGCATCCTGCACGAGGCGCTCAGCCGCGCCGACATGCCGCGGTTCCAGGCTGTGGCCGCCTATCTGGAGTCCTCCATGGGCGCGGAAAACATGGGCTATCACGTCCGGCGGGAGCGCGCCCGCGTGAACGGGATGGAAGTCTCCGATGTCGAGGTCGAACTCACCGGCAGACAGCGTCCGCGCGAGGTGGTCTTGCTTCTCGTCCCGTATGGCTTTGCTGCGCGCGCGGCGGAGGAAAGCCGCGCGCTCGCCATGATGATGAGCCTGGCGCATGCCATCACCGGCGAGGTGCGCGCGCGCACCCTGCGCCTGGCCGTGCTGCCGCTCGGCGCGGACCCCGGCGCGCTGCTCCGCCTCACCACCGCCTGCGACACGCGGCGCGAGCGCCTTGTCGAGGTGCTCGTTCCCGGCGGAGAGGAGAGCGGCTGCATGAGCGCCCTTGAAAACGCCCTCCAGCCCGCCCGCACCGGCGTGATCATCAAGTCCCTGCCCGCCCCCGCTGACACGGGCGCGGCCCTCGCGGCCGCCGCCGCGCTGCGCAGGGAGCTTTTGCGCTCCGCCGAGTAGCCGCTTTACACCCCCGCATTCCGCCCCATTGATCCAGCCACCCTCATGACCCGACAGGAAAACCTCGACATCTTCTTCACCGACGGCAAAACCGTCATCCTGCCCATTGACCACGGAGTCGCCATCCCCGTGCCCGGACTGGAGAATCCCTTCGCCATGATAGACGCCGTCAGTCCCTATGTGGACGGTTACGTCATGAACCTCGGCGTGGCCATGCGCGCCGCCGATTCCATGGCCGGCAAGGGCATCTGCCTGCGCACCGATGTCTATAACACCCGCCTCACCGGAGACGGCGCGGGCAGCATCAACGTCTATGGCGCCGAGGAGGCCGAAATGGTCGGCGCCAACGCCGTCATGAACATGATCTACCCGTGGTCCGTCAGCGAGCGCATGAACTTCCAGGAATGCGCCGACATCATCCGCAGCAGCATGGATCTCGACATCCCCGTCATCCTGGAGGCGTTGCCCCACGGTCTCGGCCAGACCGACAAATACACCCTCGAAAACGTCGCCTTCGCCGCCCGCCTCGCCGCCGAGCTTGGCGCCGATGTCGTCAAGATCCCCTATCCCACCGACGCCAAACCCGGCGACTTCAAAAAAGTCATCGAGCAAGTCTGGGTCCCCGTCATCATCCTCGGCGGAGCCGCAGTCAACGACGACGCCGCCCTCCTGCAAATGACCGAGGACGCCATGAACGCGGGCGCCGCGGGCATCGCCATGGGGCGGAATGTCTGGCAGCACAAAAATCCCCCCGCCATCGCACGCAGCCTCGCCGCCATCGTCCATGACGACGCGGACGCCCTCCAGGCCCTCTCCCTCCTGCGCGAGCCGCTGCGCTGACCGCCCGCCCCGCCGCGCCTGCTTCGGAAGGCGCCGCACTCTCATGAAAAAAACCGCGCCGCGCCCGTTCTTCATCCACGTCATGAAAAAGCCCGCCCTTCTTCTCCTCGCGCTCGCCTTCTCCCATCTGCATGCCGGCGAAATCCAGCGCGCCACCCTCAATGCAGACGACTGGCAGCCCGGCGACCCGCCCAAGGAGGTCTTCGTCGTGGACGGCAAAATCCAAATCACCGCCAAGGACGGCAACAACGCCATCACCGTCCTGCCCGAAGCCGTCACCGACGCCTCCGCCCAGCTCGGCAGCTCCGCCGCCGGCGAGAGCAGCATCCAGGCCCGGGTCTTCAGCGCCCGCCGCGCCCGAAGCAACCCGCGCTTCGGCATCTCCGTCCACGGCATGAGCGGGCACCGCCTCATCCTCAACCCCGCCAAACGCCAGCTCGAGCTGCACAAAAACGACGAAATACTAGCCACCGTCCCCCACTCCTGGACCAGCGAGGCCTGGGTCTGGCTCAAGCTCGAAGCCAGACGCGGCGAGGGCGACGCCTGGCACATCCACGGCAAAATCTGGGAGCAGGGCGCGGAGGAACCCGCCGAGCCGCAGATCAAGCACGAAGCCAAAGGCCTCAAAGGACAGGGCAAGCCCGGCATCTGGGGCACCCCCTACTCCGAGCAGCCCATCCATTTCGACGACATCCAGATCGCCATTGAGTTGCCCGCCTCCTCTTGACCCGTCCGCCTGGGTGGCGCAACCATGCAAAGCGTCACCACTTTTTGTGAATTCAAGCCATTGGGATTTTGGAGTGCTTGAGTATTGCCACTCCAACAATCCATCGCTCCAAACGAGGGATCACAAATCATGATGACGCGGGGCATATCCTGGTTGCCGCGGCATCAAAGCCGCCGCTCTCAGCGCGGGGGCGGAGATGGCTCAGCCAGGCCGTATTGCCGCAGCCACCATGACACACGCTCTGCGTCGCTGGGTTCGGGGCCGAGACCGCGCCGCTCCCAGGTCCGCTGATAATCCTGGCGCTTGGATTTCCGGATTTCCTCCATGCCCGGCTCGGTGGCCGGGTCGGGCAGGCCGCCGCGGTCGCCGCTGTCCTTGATCCACTGGTCGAGATCGCCGGAGAGCCGCGCAAGCACGCGGGCATTGTCACCGGACAATGCGGCACCGGTGACACCGAGCGGATCGCTTTTCAAATCATGCAGTTCCAACGGCGGGCGGTCCGGCTTTAGATAGCGCGCCTGCATTTCCGTCAGGGAGCCGGCGGCGGCCAGCTCGCGCAGGAGCGGCATGGCCGGGTAGCTGGCCTCTTTGTAGCCGGACCAGTTCATGAAGGATAAACCGGGATGAAAGTGACGCGCGAAAAGATGGTCCGCCGTGATGACCGCGCGGATGCGGTCCTGCGCATCACCGCAACGGTCGCGCGCGGCGAAGATGCGCTCGCGCTCCGGGAAAGGCGCGCCCAGCAGCGGACGGCCCTGCATCCACTCCGGCAGCGGCAGCCCCGCCAACTGGAGCGCGGTGGGGGCCAGGTCAATGAGGCTGGCCAGGCGCTCCTCCACCCTGCCGGCCTCCACACCGGGGCCGCGCATGAGCAGGGGCACGCGCAATCCCTCAATGGTGAGCCACTGCTTTCCCCAGGGCATGGGCCGCCCATGATCGGCGAAGAAGATGACGAGGGTGTCATCGAGCACGCCTTCGCCGGCAAGTTGCCGGAGGATGTCCCCCACGCGCTTGTCCACCACTTCGACGCTGCGCAGGTAGGCATACCAGTCGCGGCGGACGAGCGGGTGGTCCGGGTAGTTCGGCGGGATGCTCATCCGCGCCATGAGGGCGTCGTCATACTCTTCGGGGATGGGAAAGGGGCGGTGCGGCTCGACGATCTGGAATTGCGCGAAGAACGGCTGGCCGGGGCGGCGCTTGCGCCAGTCGTCGCCGTCATACATCCCGGCGGGGTCATGGGCGAAGTTGTAATGCGTCTTGGCTTTCTTCACGGCGCGCCCGCCGCGCTCGGTGCCGGGCGCGGGCGCGTTGGTCACATGCCAGCCGGCATCGCGCAGCAGGCCGGGCAGGTGCCGCCAGGGCGCGGGCAGGGGCTGGGGATTCTCCACATCATGCGCGTGCAGGCCGGTGGTGGTCTGCATGACGCCGAGAATGAAAGCGGAGCGCGAGGAACTGCACACCGGCGCGCTGGCATAAGCGCGCGTGAAGCGCGCCCCCTCCGCCGCCAGGCGGTCCAGATGCGGCGTGCTCACGCCTGTCATGCCGTAGGCCGCGGTGTCCGGCGACATGTCATCGGCGACGATCCAGACGATGTTCGGGGGCTTGGCGGCGAGCACGGGCGCGGACAGCAGAGCAAGACTGAGAATGAGGCGGATCGGCATCCGCATCTCAACGCGCGTGGCGCGCGGATGTGTCATCCTGAGTCACCGCCTGAAACCCTGCAGCCGGGACTGCATGTCCTCGATGACGGGCGCCAGCTCCATTTTCATTTTCACCGGCGCCTCGCGCAGAAAAAGCACGGGGTCCTCGGCCACCATGAACTCGAAAAACTCGCGGTCCTGGTCGCTGAGGCGGTCGCCATCGGCGGAATTGGCGCGCAGGTTGCGCAGGTCGCCGCGCATGCGCGCCACCATGCGTTTGCGCTCCTCCTCGGTCAGGAGCTTGATGCCTTTGCTGATGGTTTCAAAATAAGGCTCGACGGTGCGGTCCACATACTCCTTCTGCTCCTCCTCCGTGAGCGAGGCGAAGAATTTGTCCAGGATGTCCTGCCCGTCCTCTCGCAGCGCGCGGCGCTGCTGGAAGTCGAGCTGGTTGAGCCTGGTGATGACCTCGTGGAGATGCAGCCGGCGCTGGGATTCGCTGGCGGTTTTGCCGTCATGCCAGGGCGCGGCCCCGGCGAGGTCGAGCACCTTTTGCGGCCATGAGACGAGCAGGTCGGTCTGGCGCATGACCACGGCCAGCGCGCCCCAGATGAGGGCCAGCAGGGTGGCGGTGGTGATCCAGATGCGTTGGTTTTTCATGGCTTACTTGCGGCGAAAACGGCGGGTGAGGATGCCGGTGAACTCGCCCGCCTCCTCGACGCGGAGCTTTTGCGTGACATAAAAGTACACCGCCGCCGCGACGGTGACCGTGCCGCCGAGAGCGGCCGCTTTGTTGAGCAGGATCATGCCCGCCCAGCCGGAGAGCAGGGTGGCTTTTGCGGCGAGGCAGACAAGCGCCATGCACGCGACACCTGCGGCCAGCCTGACGAGCGCGCCGAGCAGCGCGCGGGTCTCCAGGCCGTTGGCGAATTTTTTCATGCACAGGTAGAGGGTGGCGAAGTTCAGCATGAGGCCTGCGGCGGTGGCCCATGCCAGCGCGGTGTGGTCCCATTCGAGGACAAAGACGGTGAAGCCGTTCACACTGGCGGTGAAGACGATGATGCCCAGGCTGACCTGCATGGGGACGAAGCGCCTGCCGATGGTGTAGAAGGCGGGCTGGAGCACCTTGATGGCTGAGTAAAAGACCAGCCCGAAGGCATAGGCCTGCAGCGGCCCCGCCGTGGCCGCCACATCAGCGGCGGTGAAGCGCCCGTATTGAAAGAGGATGGAGACGATCTCCTCCGCCAGCAGCGAAAGGCCGATGGCGCTGGGCAGGGTGAGGAAAAGCACAAGGCGCAGCCCCTTCGCCAAAGCGCCGCGGAAGGCGGGTGTGATGCCCTCGGTGGCCAGACGGGCCAGCATGGGAAGAGTCACGGTGGCCACCGCCACGCCGAAGAGGCCGAGCGGGAGCTGCTGGAGACGCTGGGCGTTCGCCAGCCAGGCCACGGCGGACTCTTTGCCGGGAGTGAAGGAGGCGAAGATGGAGTTCAGCAGCACGCCGATCTGCGTGCCGCCCGCGGCGATGAGGGAGGGCCACATGAGTTGCAGCACCTCGCCCACGCCTTTGTCCCGCCATTTGAAGTCCAGCCCGAAACGGAAGCCCGCGCGGCGCAGGGAGGGAATCTGGATGGCAAGTTGCATGACGCCGCCCACCAGCGTGCCGATGGCAAAGGCTTGCAGGCCTTTCTCTGTGATCGCTCCATCACGGAAGCCGGGGTCCATGAACCAGGCGAGCACGACGCCGCCGATGATGCAGCCGAGGTTGAAAAAAGCCGAGGCCAGAGCCGGGATGAAGAAGACCTTCTTCGAGTTCAGCATGCCCATCACGAGAGCCGTCACAGAGACGAGGGTGATGAAGGGATACATGATGCGCACCAGCTCCGTGCAGATGGCGAGGCTGCGCGGATCATCCCAGCCTGGATTCAGCAGCCGCACCAGCCACGGCGCGAGGGCGATGCCGGCCAGCGAGACCATGCTCATGAAGCAGATGGAAAGGGCGAGCATCTTCCTGCCGAGCAGCCAGGCGGCTTCGTCGCCCTCGGTTTTGATTCTCTTCGAGAAGGTGGTGACGAAGGCGGTGGAGAGCGCTCCTTCGGCGAAGAGGTCGCGCAGCATGTTCGGCGTGCGGAAGGCGGCGGTGAAGATGCCGGTGAGGTGCGCGCCAAAGAGGCCGTTGAGGAGCTGGTCGCGCACAAGGCCGAGCACGCGGCTGCACAGGATGGCGATGGAGACCACGCTGGTGCTGCGCGCCTGGGAGGGTGATGCAACCGTCCCGGTTGCACTCTTCGAGTCTGCGGGACGGCGTGGCTGGTCCGGACTGGGCGCGTTGTCGCTCATTCGGAGGGTGGTGCAACCGTCCCGGTTGCACTCCGGGATTCGGGCAAGCTGGAAGGCTGCCCCGCCTTCACCGCCGCGCGGCGCAGCTTGTCCATCATGGCGGCACCCATGCCGTGCTCATGCATGGGCTCGGCGATGATCTCGTCCGCGCCGAGCTTGTCCAGCTCTCGCAGCGCGTAGAAAAAACGCACGGCGGCTTCGGGCAGCTTGCCTTTGCCGGGGCTTAAAATCATCACCTGCAGCCAGTCGGCCAGGTTGAGGAACCCGTCTTTTTCCTCGCCCCGGTAACTCAGGAGGGCGTAGCGTTTGCCGGGTTCGGGGGTGAAGTCGGAGGGCTTGGCCAGCAGGCGCAGCGGAGTGCGCGGCGCATAGTGGGAGGCGAGCTGGCCGGGAGCCTCGGCGGCCTCGTCCACGACGGAGCGGGTCACGCGCATGACCTTGCCATAGACCTTCAGATCTTCCGCGGTGATGGGGCCGGGGCGCAGGATGGTGATGAGATTTTTGGGCGAGGCGGCCTCGACTTTGATGATGGTGCTCTCCAGCCCGTGCATGCAGGCGCCGCCGTCGAGGATGAGCGGGATGCGCCCGTCCAGCTCGGCCGCGACGGCGCTGGCTGAGGTGGGGCTGATGGAGCCGAAGCGGTTGGCGCTGGGAGCGGCGAGGGGGCGTCCGAGCGCCTGCGCGACGCGCTTGAAAATGGGATTTGCGCTGACACGCACGGCCACGGAGGGCAGCCCGGCGGTGACGAGGCCGGGCACGCAGGGCTTCTTCGGCAGCACGAGCGTGAGCGGGCCGGGCCAGAAACGCTCGATGAGCTGGATGACGAGTTTTTGCACCTCCGGCGGCACCTCGGCCACGGTGTCCAGATGCTTCTTGTCAGGCAGATGGACGATGAGCGGGTCAAAGGCCGGGCGCTCTTTGGCCTCGAAGATTTTCGCCACCGCGGCGGGGTTCAAAGCGTCGGCGGCCAGGCCATAAACGGTCTCCGTGGGCAGAGCCACGACCTCCCCGGATTCCAGCAGCTTCACAGCCTGGTCCACGGCGGTGTGGAGAAGCGGTGGTTGGTCGGTGGGCAGGACGGTGGTGGCGGGCATGGGCGCGGATGCTTGCGCCAGAATGCCTGGATTTGCAAGACACGCCTCCGGTCATGAATGGCATGAAGGCTTTTCATCATCGCGGGGCTTTTGGAGCAGCTTCGCCAGTTGCCAGCGGAGGGCGGGCGGTCTAATCTCAGCGCCGCTCTCCCCAGGGCGTACGCAACGTCACCGCACATGCCCGATCTCGAAAACCCCTTCGAAGAAACCCTCCTGCGCCGCAACCGCGCCGAACCCTGCACCGTGGTCATCTTTGGCGCCACCGGCGACCTCACGCACCGCAAACTCATCCCGGCGCTTTATAACATCGCCGCCTGCGGCGATCTGCCGCCGCAATTCAAAGTGGTCGGCTTCGCCAGGCGCGACAAAACGGACGAGCTTTTCCGCTCGGAGTTGGAGGCGGGAAACCGCAAGAACAGCCGCCAGGGCCACAACGACGAGCTTTGGGCGAACTTCAGCCACAGCATTCACTACCACCGCAGCGAGTTCGAGGACGTGGAGGGCTACCGCGCCCTGGCGCGGCTGCTCGACCAGTTCGACGAGGAGCGCGGCGCGCCCGCCAACCGCCTGTTTTACCTGGCCTCCGCGCCGGAGTACTTCAAACCCATCCTGGAGCTGATTCGCGAGGCGGGCCTGAACCAGGGAGCCGGCGGATGCTGGGCGCGCGTGGTGTGCGAGAAGCCCTTCGGCAAGGACCTGCAAAGCGCGCGCACGCTCAACGAGGTGGTCGCGGGCACCTTCGAGGAGGCGGACACCTACCGCATTGACCACTACCTGGGCAAGGAGACGGCGCAGAACATCATGGTGCTGCGCTTTGCCAACGCGCTCTTCGAGCCGAACTGGAACAGCCGCTACATTGACCACATCCAGATCACCTGCGCGGAAAACCTGGGCATGGAAGGCGGACGCGGCGGCTACTACGACACGGCAGGCGCTCTGCGCGACATGGTGCAGAACCATCTTTTCCAACTGCTCACCCTCGTGGCCATGGAGCCGCCCACCGACCTCAGCGCCGACAGCGTGCGCGATGAGAAGGTGAAGGTCATCCGCGCCCTGCGCCCGCTCGTGGGACCGGCCGATGTGGGAGCGAACGTGATCCGCGCGCAATACACTTCCGGCAGCGTGGACGGCCTGCCCCGCGTGGGCTACCGCGAGGAGGACCGTGTGAATCCCGAGTCAAAGACCGAGGCCTATGTGGCGCTGCGGCTGCATGTGAACACATGGCGCTGGCAGGGAGTGCCGTTTTACATCCGCGTGGGCAAGCAGCTCCCGAAAAAGGCCACCGAGATCAGCGTGCATTTCAAAAAACCGCCACAGGTGCCTTTCGCCACCGCGCAACTGCCCGGCAACAGCGAGAACACGCTCGTCATCCGCATCCAGCCGGACGAGGGCATCGCCCTGCGCATCCTGTGCAAGCAGCCCGGCCAGGCGCTCTCCATGCAGCAGGTGAAGATGGACTTCCGCTACAGCAGCAGCTTCGGCAGGGCCAGCCCCGAGGCCTACGAGCGCCTCCTGCTCGACGCGATGGCCGGGGATGCCACGCTCTTCGCACGGCGAGACGAGGTGGAAAACGCCTGGAAGTTCATAGACGAGATCGAGAACGCCTGGCACAAGACCTCCACGCCGCCGCCCATGTGCGAATACCCCGCAGGAAGCTGGGGGCCGAAGGAGGCTGACCAACTGCTCGCCCAGGACGGGCGCGTCTGGCGGCTGCTGTGAATCTTGCGAACCGGCCCGCGCCCCGGGCAATGCGCATTCGCCTGCGAGGGTAGTCTTTGGTTGAAGTGCCCGCGCGCCTGCGCTTCTCTCGCCCTCGTCTTTCCCCACACACTCATGAACTACGACCTCATCGTCATCGGCGGCGGGCCTGCGGGCTACGTCGGAGCCATCCGCGCAGCGCAACTCGGCAAGAAGGTGGCCTGCGTCGAAAACGACCGCGCCGGCGGCACCTGCCTGAACTGGGGTTGCATTCCGACCAAGGCTCTCCTCAAGAACGCCGAGCTGTATCACACCCTCACCCATCGCGCGGCGGAGTTCGGCCTGAAGATCGGCAGCATCGAGTATGACTGGTCCAAAGTGATCGGCCGCAGCCGCGGCGTGAGCGACAAGCTCAACAAGGGCATCGAGTTCCTCTTCAAGAAGAACAAGGTGGACTACCTCAAAGGCACCGCCAGCATCCCCGCCGCAGGCAAGGTGGAAGTCACTGCCGCCGACGGCAAAAAGGAGACCCACGACGCCGCGAACATCCTCATCGCCACCGGCGCAAAGAGCCGCCCCATGCCCGGCTTCCCCTTCAACGGTAAAACCGTCATCGGCAGCAAGGAAGCCATGACCTTGGAGAAGCAGCCGAAGAGCGTCATCGTCATCGGCGCGGGTGCCATCGGCATCGAATTCGCCTATTTCTTCAACGCCTACGGCACGAAAGTCACCGTCGTCGAAATGATGCCTGACATCCTTCCGGTGGAAGACACCGAAGTCAGCAAGACCCTCGAAAAGAGCCTCACCAAGGCCGGCATCCGCATCCTCACCAGCACCAAGGTCACCGGCACCTCCGAGGACGGCAAAGGCGTGAAGATCACCGTCGAAGGCGCGGCCAACGAAACGCTGGAGGCCGAGGTCGCCCTCGTCGCCATCGGCGTCGCTCCGGTGCTTCCCGGCGGCATCGAGCTGAAGCTCAGCGACCGTGGCTGGCTGGAGACCAACGAGCGCTACGAAACCAGCGTCAAAGGCATCTACGGTGCGGGCGACATCATCGGGCCGCCCTGGCTCGCGCACGTCGCCAGCTACGAGGCCGTGCAATGCGTCGAAGGCCTCTTCACCAAGCACAAGCCGAAGAAAGTCGGCGTCTTCCCCGGCTGCACCTACTGCCATCCGCAGGTCGCCAGCATCGGCCTCACCGAGCGTGCCGCGAAGGAAAAGGGCCTCAAGTTCAAGGTCGGCAAGTTCCCGTACGTCGCCAGCGGCAAGGCCCTCGCCGCCGCCGAGCCGGAAGGCTTCGTGAAAATCCTCTACGGCGAGCCGCATGGCGAAATCATCGGCGCGCACATGATCGGCAGCGAGAGCACCGAGATGATCGCCGAGATCGGCCTCGCCATGAACCTCGAAGCCACCTGGGACGAAATCGAAGCCACCATCCACGCCCATCCGACCCTCAGCGAGATGGTCAAGGAAGCCACCGAAGTCGCCAAGGGGCATCCGATTCATGTGTGAGTGAATCATGAAGGCGATCATCGAACACTTGATTGTGGCGGTGATCGCCGTCGGAATGGCATTCGTTGGCTATTGGCTGATCGGCTGGCACGAACGCCAACTCCATTCCGGCCAGCAACAGTTCGATTGGATGGAGGAGGGGGCTCTCGTCTATCCCTCGATCATATCGGTGATCGTTTGGATGATTCTTTACCGTGTTTGCCGTCGCCTGCACTGGCTCGTCTTGCCTGTGATAGGCGTTATCAGCCCTCTGATTGGTGCTGTGTTGTTTTGCATCCCTTGGATGTTATGGCCTTTCTACTTTGTGGTGAAGCATGCTGTAGTCGTGTTCCCCACCGGCATCGTCTGCGGCTTTCTCGTCTCAATCGCCACCCTGCCGTTCCGTCCAAGCCAGGTGCTGCAAGGCAACGCCTGAGCACATCCATGCCATGCAATCCGGCATACCTGCATACCTTCCGAACGAGAAGTTCCGCAACGATTACAGGACCTGCGTGGACCAGCCACGGCCAAGGCAAGTCGGCGGTTGCAAAACGCCGCGCTTCTGGCTAACGCAGAGCCATGCCCATCCAACCTCAATCTCGCATCCTCGTCACCGGCGGCGCGGGCTTCATCGGCAGCGCCCTTGTCTGGGAGCTGAACCGGCGCGGCTGCGAGAACATCATTGTCAGCGACCGCCTCTGCACGGATGAAAAGTGGCGCAACCTGGCGCCGCTGAGGTTTCATGATTACCTGGATGGCGGCGACCTGGAGCGTCTCGCGCGCACCGACCCTTCCGCGCTCGGAAAATTCGACCTGGTGCTCCATCTCGGCGCCTGCTCCGCCACGACGGAGAAGGACGCCGACTATCTCATGCGCAACAATTACGAGCTGACCAGGGTGCTCTGCGAGTGGGCGCTCGGCCACGACGCGCGCTTTGTTTACGCCTCCTCCGCCGCCACCTACGGCGACGGCGCGCAGGGCATGGACGACCGGATGGACGATCCGCACCGGCTGCGCCCGCTGAACATGTACGGCTACTCCAAGCACCTCTTCGACCTGCACGCCCGCCGCACCGGCATGCTCGGCCGCATCGCCGGCCTCAAATACTTCAACGTCTATGGCCCGAACGAGGACCACAAGGCGGACATGCGCAGCGTCGTGCACAAGGCGCACCGCCAGATCCTCGACACCGGCAGGGTCCAGCTTTTCAAATCCCACCGTCCCGACTACCAGGACGGCTGCCAGATGCGCGACTTCCTCTATGTGAAGGACGCGGTGAAAATGACCCTGCATCTGGCGGAGACCACCACCGCCAACGGCGTCTTCAACCTCGGCTCGGGCAAAGCCCACACCTGGGTCGAACTCGTCGGGGCCATCTTCGCCGCCATGGGCCGGGAGCCGGTCGTCGAATTCATCGAGATGCCTGCGCACCTGCGGGACAAGTACCAGTACCACACCTGCGCGGACATTTCCAAACTGCGCGCCTCCGGATATGAGGAGCCGCTTTTCACTCTGGCCGAAGCCGTGCGCGACTATGTGCGGGGCTATCTGGAGGCGGACAAGCGGCTGGGTGACGAAGTCTGAGGCGGATGGTCCGCGCCGGAGTGACAAAGAAAGCGAGTTCAGAGCGTGCCCGCACGTTTGAACGGGATGAAATGCCTCACTCTCTGCTTATTGACGGCGCTGTTCTGCGCGCGGGCCGTTGCTCAAGACTACTTCAGGCATGACTCGCGCGCCCTCTCGCAGGCATCGAAGGCGGTCCTCATCACCGATCTTTCGCGGATGCAGCCTCAAGCCGCGCTGATCACCGGCAGGCGGCAGAAGGGCAAATGGAAGATGCTGCCCTTTGAGACAGTGGAGATGAAAGGCACGGCGCTTTCGGTTTACAGCGCCACCAATCCGCCGCGCGTCTCGCTGCCATTGCTGGAAAAGGGCTGGCACTCCGTGCATGTGGGCCTGGCCACGACATCGGGCGGGTTCAACATCGGCGGCAACGGCATCAAGGCGAAGCTCAGCGACGAACCGGTGTTCCGGCGGCTCGCCAACAACCTCGCCCTGCTGCCAAACCGGCGGGCTGTCATCCAGGAGTGCTTTGTCAGTGTGGCGGAACTCAACGGCCAGTCGCTGGAGATCGCCCCCATGCCGGGACTGCCGGCGACGGTTTGCTATGTGAAGCTCGTGCCGATGACTGTGGAGGAGGTCGCAGCCAGCCGGGAGAGGTCGAAGCACCGCACTTCGATCGCCACCTTTGACGGGCACAGTTGGATATGGCCTTTCAAACCAACGACTGCCGAGGAGTTGGCGGAGGAGTTCCGCGGTTATGAGGACACGGACATCGGCAAGTGGTGGTTCCAGGTCACCGGCAGCGACCTGGTGTGCTACCCAAGCAAGGTGGGCACCTACCCCGGCGAGGGCACGGTGGATTTTCCCACGGGCGCCTATGCCGCGTACACACAGTCGCTGGAGACCTTGTTCAAGGCGGGCGTCAACCCGCTCAAGGTCGCGCGCGACGCCGCGAAGGCGCAGGGCGCGGAGTTCCATGTCATGCTGCGCCCCGGCGGCTGGGCCGGCTCGATGCCGTATGAGGAGACTTTCAACAGCAGGTTTTATTACGAACACCCCGAATGGCGCTGCCTTGACCGCGACGGCACCCCGACTTTTTACATGAGCTACGCCGTGCCGGAGGTGCGCCGGCATTTGATTGAGCTGCTTCGCGAGACTCTGGAGCTGCAGCCCGAGGGAGTCGGATTCCTTTTCAATAGAGGCATGCCGCTGATGCTGTGGGAGGAGGCTTTTTGCGCGCGCTTCAAGGAAATGCACAACGCGGATGCCAGATCAGTCGAAGACGACGACCCGCGCATCCAAAGCACGCGCGCGGCGGTCATGACCGGCTTCATGAGGGAGGTGCGCGCCCTGCTGGATGAAACAGCGGCAAGGCAGGGCCGCAAAGAGCGCTATAAGATCTCGCTCGGCACTTTCGCCAGGGAGGCTGACAACCAGCGCTGGGGCCTTGATCTGCCAAACTGGATTCAGCTCGGACTCGTGGATGACATCGCCGTCACATGGTTCGCCTACCACACCTCCTTTGAGAAGACGCCCGGCCAGATTGACATGGACTACTACCGCCGCATCACCCAGGGCACGAGCGCAAGGGCCTGGCCGATGGTCATCGCCTGGAAGACAGGCAAACCGAAGGAACTGTGCCAGAAAACCGCCGCCTGGCTCGCCGATGGCGCTCCCGGCATCGCCATCTGGGACCCGCAGGTGATGAAGGGCTGGCCCGAAGGCTCGCCGGGAAATGTGTTCGATGTGCTCGGCCGGCTTGGCCATAAAGACGATCTCCTGCGCTGGTCGAAAAACGGCGTGCCCTCGCCGCTGTCCGTCCCGCTCACGCGCCTCGACGACAACCATTTCAGCCGCTGGTTTCCAAACACGGGTTTTTGAACAACTGAAGACCGGGCCTTGTTACCGGAGTTGCCGGGAGGCGTTTGGCATCCATGTTCGACACGAGGCAAAACCATCCACACACCATGAAGCACGCCCTTTTGATTCTCCCGCTCGCCGCCCTCGTTCCCGGCGCGTTCCAACTCATCGCGCAGGTCGCCGCCAAAAAAAGCGGCATTGAGGCGCGGCTGGAGCAGGCGCTGAGGATGTTCCCTGATGCCGACACGGACAAAGACGGCGCGCTTTCCATCAATGAGGCTCTGGCCTATGTGGAAAAACACCCTGAGGCGCGGGACAAATTCATGGCGCGCGCGGGCTCCGGCAAAAGCAGCTCAAAGCCCGCCTCATTCGCCCCCGGCGCGGAAGGCACCAAGGTCTTCGTCTGCGCGCACAGCTACATGATCTACACCGCCGACTGGCTGCCGCAGATCGCGCAGGCGGCGGGAGTGGCGCATTTGAAGGCCGGCCAGCAAATGATCGGCGGCTCGCGCGTGCAGCAGCACTGGGATCTGCCTGATGAAAGGAACCAGGCGAAAAAGGCGCTCCAGGAAGGCATCGTGGATGTGCTCACACTTTCACCGAACCTGCTGATGCCGGATGAGGGAATAGACCGCTTCACCAGGCTCGGTCTGGAGAAAAATCCGGAGCTGCGCGTGCTCGTGCAGGCATCGTGGGCGCCGCGTGACGGCAAGGCCGGAGCCGGCTTTGCCAATGCCATGAGGGACAGCGTCACCGCGGAGGAGATTGACAGCATGCTCGAAGCCCACAACGGCTGGCTGGGTCTGCTGGAGAAACAAGTCGCCGGCTTGAACTCCGAATTGGGAAGGCCGAGCGTGCGCATCATACCGGCCAGCGCGGCGCTGCATTCACTGCGCAGGCATGTCGCCGAGGGCAGGGCGCCCGGCGTGTCCAAACAGAGCGAGCTGTTCCGCGACGATCACGGGCATCCCTCCGACATCACCGCCCTGCTCGTGAGCTACTGCCATTTTGCCTGCATTTACCAGCGCACTCCCGTGGGCCTGCCAGTGCCTGAGAAACTCAGCGCCCGTCCGCAGTCCAGCGACCTGGTCCGGCTGCTCCAGCAGATCGCCTGGGACGCCGTCACAGCGCATCCGATGAGCGGCGTGAAGAAAGCGTGAGGAGCCCGGCAGAGTCAGAGCATCCTCCTGCCGACCTCCTCGCACAACCCGGTGAAGGTGCGCTCGGCGAGGTTCAACGGACGTCCTTTCAGCCAGGCCACCACCCAGCGCCTGCGCAGCTTTGACTTCGGCAGCGGCACCGGCACGAGCTGCCCGGCCTCGATCTCCGCGCGCGCGATCCAGCGGGCGGCTATGGCGATGCCCAGGCCGAGTTTGGCCAGCTCCTTGGCCGCCTCGCTGCTGCCCAGCTCAATGAAGTGGTTCAAGCGCACGCCCTGCCTCAGAAAGAACTCCTGGATCATTTGAAAATTCAGACTGCTGCGGCTGGAGACGATGAAAGTCTCCGCCGCCGCATCCTTGACCCTCGGCGGCTTCGTCGTCCACGGATGCAAAGGAGACACGAGAAACTCCAGCTCATCCTCCAGCACAGGCTGGCATTCCAGACGCCCCGCATCCGGCGGGCGCAGCGTCACCGCCAGATCCACTTCATTGTTCAGCAGGCGCTCGATCGTCTGCGGCGTCTCCCCCGGCACGACACGGATTTCATATTGAGGGAAGCTCTCCTTAAATTCGCGGAACACGGTGGGAAGGATGAACTGCGAGGCCGCCGGCGTGCAGCCGATGCTCAGCCGCCCGCGCGGTGTGCGGTCCAGCGCGCCCAGGGCCGCGCGCGCCTGGCCCATCTCTTGAAGGATGGACTCGGCGTGCGGCAGCAGCTCGCGGCCGTGATGCGTCAGATGCACGCTCTTGCCCTGGCGGTGGAACAACTGGCAGCCCAGGTCATTCTCCAGCGCCTTGATCGCATGGCTGATCGCGCTCTGCGTGAGATGCAGCTCGCGCCCCGCCTGCGTGAAGCTGCCGCTGCGGGCGAGTGAGATGAAGGCGCGGAGCTGGCGTGTGTCGAGCGGCTGTTCCATGAGCCGGATTCATACAACATGTGAAAAAGTTTGCGCGTCGTTTCTGCATGACCCTGGCACGCTGGCACCTCTGATGCTGATGAGGCTGTCATCATGCCCAAGCACGCATCAAGCCCCGCGCCAGCGCTCACCGGTGTCATCCAGCCGGTGAGGATCGGCTTCATCCCGCTGGCTGACTGCGCCCCGCTTCTGGTGGCTGGCAGCCGGGATCTGTTCCGCAAACATGGCGTCCGTGTCGAGCTCAGTTGCGAGGTCGGCTGGGCCACCATCCGCGAAAAACTTCTCTACGGCCAGGTGGACGCGGCCCATGCCATCGCCGGTCTGGCGCTGGCCATGCGCATGGGCATCAGCTCGCCTCCCTCGCCGGTGGTCGCCCCCTTTGTCTTCAATCTCCACGGCGATGCCATCACCCTCAGCCGGGACCTCTGGAACCGCGGCGTGCGCGATGCCGCCTCGCTGAAAAAACTCATCCGCAGCACCACCTCGCGCCGCCTCACCTTCGGCATGGTCTCGCGCTACGCCTCGCATCATTTCCTCCTGCGCCGGTGGCTCATCTCCGGCGGCATCCACCCCGGCCAGGATGTGCGCATCGTCGCTCTGCCACCGACGCAGATGGCCGCAAACCTCGCCGCAGGGCTCATTGACGGTTATTGCGTCGGCGAGCCATGGAACTCCGTGGCTGTCGAGAAAGGCGCGGGCTGGGTCGTCGCCACCAGCGAGCAGCTCGCGCCCGGTCATCCTGAAAAGGCGCTGATCATGGGAGGCGCGTTCATCACCCGGCATCGTGACCAGGCCCAGGCTGTCATCAACGCCCTGCGGGAGTCCTGCGCCTTTTGTGACGCGCCTGAAAACAGGCCGGAAGTCGTCAAAGTGCTCGCCGGCAGCGGCTTCTTCAACGGCTGCGAGAGCATGTTGAAAAAATCCCTCATCGGCCCGTTCGACCCCGGCACCGGACAAAATTGGGATGCGTCCAGCTTCCACATTTTCCACCGCCGCGAGGCCAATGAGCCTACCAGCGAGCGAGGACGCTGGCTGCTCGATGAGTTCATCGCCCACGGCCTGATCCTGCCCGCGCAACGCGCCGATGCCGCCGCCTCCCTGCGCGACTGCTGGACCTCCGGCGCCCTGTATTTTCCCGAAGCACCCGCCGCCGCACCCAAACCCGTCTCGAAGCCCAAAAAACGCAAACCACTCG
Source organism: Verrucomicrobiaceae bacterium UBA2429 (assembly GCA_002343505.1). Classification (GTDB taxonomy): domain Bacteria; phylum Verrucomicrobiota; class Verrucomicrobiia; order Verrucomicrobiales; family Verrucomicrobiaceae; genus Prosthecobacter. The sequence continues at coordinate 32,567 of DDQZ01000110.1, forward strand.
CCCACGCATGAACACCGCCACTCCGCTCACCCGCCGCTCCATCCTCCGCCAGGCTGGCCTCGGCGCCCTACTCTCCGGCCTGCCTTCCGGCTGGGTCGGCTCCGCCTACGCCGATGATTCTCCCGAGGTCGCCGATCTCAAGTTTGGCATCATCGCCCTCACTGATTGCTCCAGCATCGTCGTGGCGCATGAAAAGGGTCTCTTCAAAAAATACGGCATCAACTCCACCGTCAGCAAAGGAGCGAGCTGGGCCGCGATTCGCGACTCGCTCTCCAATGGCGACATTCAGGCCACCCACATGCTGATTGGCATGCCCATCGCCTCCACGATGGGACTCGGCGGTGCGCCGAAGAAACCGATGATCATCCCCTGGCTCATCAACCGCAACGGCCAGGCCATTTCACTCAGCAACGCCTACAAAGGGAAGGTGACTGATGACCCGAAAGCCCTGAAGCCCTTCGTCGATGACGCCAAGGCCAAAGGCGCGCCGCTGACATTCGCGATGACCTTCCCGCCGGGCACGCATGCCATGTGGATGCGCTACTACCTTGCAGCCGGTGGCATCAATCCCGGCGATGCGAATGGGGCGGGCGCTGACGTGTCGCTTATCACCGTTCCGCCTCCGCAGATGGTCGCCAACATGAAGGTCGGCAAGATGGACGGCTTCTGCGTGGGCGAGCCCTGGAACGCGAAGACCATTGCTGACGACATCGGCTTCACCTCCATCACCACCCAGGCCATGTGGAAGGATCACCCTGAAAAAGTCTGCGCCTTCACGGAGGAGTTCGCCGCGAAGAATCCAAAGACCGTCAAGGCCGTCATCAAGGCGCTGCACGAGGCCAGCGTATGGCTCGACAAGATGGAGAACCGCGAGGAGCAGGCGAACATCGTCAGCGCCGCCACCTACATCAACTGCCCGCCCGAGACGATCCTCGGCCGCCTCCAGGGCAAATACCTCATGGGCGACGGCCGCAAGTTCAAGGACCCGAACTACATGATCTTCAGTGATCGCAACTGCAACTACCCGCAGGCAAAGTATTGCAAGTGGTGGCTCACGCAGCTCCGTCGCTGGGGTTTCGTCGAAGGCGCGCCGGACTACGAAGGCGTCACGAAGCAGGTCATGCGCTCCGACATCTATGAAGAGGCCATGAAGGAGATCGGCTACGCGCACGGCGGTGTCGATACCAGCGCCGAGACACTCTTTGACGGTGTCACTTTCGATCCGAAGGCCGACCTCGAAGCCTACGCCGCGTCCTTCGCCGTGAAGACGATCAAAGGATAAGAAAGTCATCAGACCGATCCGTCCAAGCCGACGGATCGGTCTGAACAAATCCAAACGCCGCCGCCATGCACCCGCTCATCCAGAAATACAAACTCGACTCCATCTTCCTGCCGTTGGTCGCGATCGTCATCACCTGCGTCTTCTGGTATGCCATCGCCGGAAAGTCCGTTGTGACGGAGAAGGTCGATGATTTCGGCGACAAGGTCAAAATCACCAAGCGCGAAGGGCTTTCCGCCGACCTTCCCACGCCCGTCGAAACCTGGACAGCCAGCAAGCCCTACATCGTGGAGCCATTCGCGAAACGCGGAGAACTCGATCAAGGCATTCTCCGATTCACCTGGATGTCTCTGGTGCTCGTGGCGCAAGGTTACTTGATCGCGCTCGTCATCGGCACGCCCGTAGGCTTCTTCCTCGGACTTTCGAAGCAGTTCACGAAAGCCTTCGACCCCATCATCCAGGTGTTGCGGCCCGTTTCACCGCTCGCCTGGCTGCCGCTGGGCATGATCCTCTTCAGCGGTGTGAAAATCGTCAATGCGGACGGCCGCACGACCTTTGGCGCGTCCGATGCGGCCGCGCTCTTCACCATCGCCATCTGCGCCATGTGGCCCACCGTGATGAACACCGCCGTCGGCGTCCGCGCCGTGCCGGTGGACTACCTGAATGTCGCCAAGGTGCTCAAACTCTCGAAGTGGAAGACTCTCTGGAAGGTGCTCGTGCCCGCCACGCTGCCCTACATGTTCACCGGGTTCCGTTTGAGCCTTGGTATCGCCTGGCTCGTCATCGTCGCGGTCGAAATGCTCACCGGCCGTCCAGGCGTCGGCGGCTTCCTCTGGCAGCAATACAACGCCAACAGCTACGCCCACATCATCCTCTGCATCCTCACCATCGGCGTCATCGGCTATGTCCTCGACCGGCTGATGAGCGTCGTCGAAGGCCGCTTCAAGACTGCTTAACCCTCCATCTGAAACCGATATGCCGCTGATCGAAATCAAAGGAGCCTCCAAAGGCTATGGTCACAACGGTTCACGGTCCGAAGTGCTGAAAAACATCAACCTCAGCGTCGAGGAAGGCGAATTCGTCGTCATCGTTGGTTACTCGGGCTCGGGAAAGAGCACGCTGATCAATTTGATCTCCGGCCTCGTGAAACCCGACGCGGGTGAGGCGCTCATCGAAGGGCGAAAAATCACGGAACCCGGCCCGGACCGCGGTTTGGTCTTCCAGAACTACTCGCTGCTGCCCTGGCTCACCGTGGAGGAAAACATCGCGCTCGCCGTGGATGAGGTCTTCAAAGAATGGACGCCAAAGCAGCGCAAGGAACACGTCGCCAAACACATCGCGATGGTGAAGCTCAGCCACGCTGCGCACAAACTTCCGAAGGAACTCTCCGGCGGCATGAGACAGCGCGTTTCCGTCGCCCGCACGCTGGCGATGAACCCGAAGGTGCTGCTCATGGACGAGCCTTTGAGCGCTCTCGACGCTCTCACACGCGCCACGCTCCAGGACGAGATCAGCGAGATCTGGCAGAGCAACAAAACGACCGTCATCTGGATCACCAACGACCCCGACGAGGCCATCCTGGTCGCGGATAAAGTCATACCATTGCTCCCCACCGCGCCCGCCACACTTGGCGAGCCGATGCTCATTGATCTCGAACGCCCGCGTGACCGTCGCAGCATCAATCACGACCCCAAATTCAAAAAACTGCGCACGCAGCTCATCACCACGCTCCTCGACGCCAAGGGCCGCACAAAATCAAAGGCCACCATGAAACTCACCCTGCCCGACATCCTGCCCGAGGACATCACCAACAAAAACGCTCTGCCATTCCTGAACCGCGGCGGTCCGAAACGCCGCAACGCGGACAAACGTGAAGAAGTGGAGGTGACCGCATGAGTGTTCCCAATCCCAAAATGCTCGAACTTGACCGCCTTTGGAAGATCTACGACACGCCCAAAGGCCCGGCCACCATCGTCAAAAACTTCAACCTCAAGCTCAAGGAGGGCGAGTTTGCCACGCTCATCGGCCACAGCGGCTGCGGCAAAAGCACAGTGCTCATGATGGTCGCCGGTTTGAGCGATCTCTCGAAGGGCAACATGATCCTCGCCGGCAAGGAAGCCGTCGGCCCGGGACCGGATCGCGGCATCGTTTTCCAATCGCCGTGCCTGCTGCCGTGGATGAGCGCGTTTGAAAACGTCATGCTCGGCGTGAACCAGGTCTATTTCACCGCCAGCAGGGCCGAGCGCCGCCAGATGGCCGAGTATTACCTCAGCATCGTGGGTTTGGCCGACGCCATGCACAAATTCCCCGGCGAGCTTTCCCAGGGCATGCGCCAGCGAGTCGGCATCGCCCGCGCCTTCGCCCTCCAGCCGAAGATGCTGCTGCTCGACGAGCCCTTCGGCATGCTCGACTCGCTCACACGTTACGAGCTACAAGAAGTGCTGCTCGACCTCTGGCGTCGCAACCGCATCACCACGCTCATGGTCACGCACGATGTCGATGAGGCCATCTTTCTCTCCGACCGCGTTGTGATGATGACCGACGGCCCCGAGGCCGAAGTCGGCGACATCTTGAAGATCCCCTTCGAGCGTCCCCGCAACCGCAAGGAGATCATGGAAGACCCGCGCTACTACGAGCTGCGCGAGCACCTCATCACCTTTCTGAACGACAAATCCCACATCCGTCCGAGCCGCGAGCCTGAATTCAATCCATCGCCGGACATGGCGGCCGAGATGGCCGCCCACGGACTCCTTTTCCCTACAGCCGCCGCGTAGCCAAGGAAACCCAAACACAACACACACACCCTATGAAAACAAGGCTGGCTCTCCTCCTGGCCATGGCGTCTCTGACCCACGCCGGCTCTCCTCAAACTGCTCCATTGGCAGCTCCCCCGCCGCCCGCCAATGGCTTCACCCCCATCACCTTCTTCGACGGCAAACTCACCGTGGATGTCCAGGAGAAGATGCGTTTCGAAGCCCGCGAAAACAACTTCGACTTCAACAGCGCGGTCAACGGTCCGCAGGACGCCTCCTGGCTTCTCCAGCGTTTCCGGCTCGGGCTGGGTTACTCGTTCACACCCTGGTTCAAAATCTATGTCCAGGGCCAGGATGTGCGCGAGATCGGCGGCAGCAGGCCGAACGAAATTGGAGTTTTTGGCGCGGAGGGTGACGATGTTTTTGATGTTCTCAAAGCCTTCGTTCAGCTCGGCGACGCAAAAGCCGGCCTCAGCGCCACTGTTGGCCGCCAGTTTCTCAGCTACGGCGACCAGCGCCTCGTCGGCCCTCTCGAATGGTTGAACCAGGCGCGCACATTTGACGCGGTGAAGCTGCGCTACGCGTCCGAATCCTGGGCGTTCGATCTGTTCACCTCCAGCCCGGTCACATTCAAAGATCATGAATGGAACAAGTCCCAGATCTTCGACGCCCAGTCTCCTGACGACACCATCTTCAGCGGAGCCTACCTCGCCACCAAGTGGGTGCCCATCAACACGACGACTGATTTTTATATCTTCCACAAAACGGACAACGGCAACGGTGCCTTTGGCCCCGCTCTCGGTGACACCAGCTTCGTCACGATGGGCACGCTTTGGAAGGGCGATCCGAAAAAGCTCGGCGGCTGGGATTATGAAACCGAGATGGCCTTTCAGACTGGGGATGCCAACGGACGCAACCTTAGAGCCTTCGCCGGCCACTGGGGCATCGGCTACAACTGGCTGAACCATCCCTGGAAGCCACGCATCGGCATCCAATACAACTGGAGTCCCGGCGACAGCGACGCCACAGACGGCGACCTGGGCACCTTCCAAAACCTGTATCCCACGAACCACCTGTTTTACGGCTACATGGACACCACGGGCTGGATCAACATGCACAATCCCCAGCTCAACATCAGCGTCATGCCCACGCCCAAGCTCAAGCTGATGCTTGATTACCACCTCTACTGGAACGACACCAACGAGGACGCCTGGAGGCGTGTCAACGGCGTCACTGCTGTGAGAGCGGTCAACGCCGTGTCACGCGAGGCCAGCAACTTTCGCGGCAGCGAACTCGACCTCACCGCCAGCTACAAACTCAACGCCAATCTCGGTCTGATGGCGGGCTACAGCGTGTTTTTCGCGGGCCACTACCTCGCCGACACAGGAGCCTCCAACAACGCCCACTTCGGCTACGTCCAGCTTCAGATTGATTTCTAAACCGCGTCCGCCATGCAGATCACGCCGCTCATTCCTGAAAGCGCCCCGTTCACCGCCGAGCAACGCGCCTGGCTGAATGGATTCATCGCCGGAGTCCTTAAGCGCGGCGGCTCTCCGGGCGCATCCTCAGCACATGCCCAGGCAAAGACGTCTTTGCTCATCGCCTTCGGCAGTCAGAGCGGCAACGCGGAAAGTTTGGCCAAGCGGCTGGCCAGGGAAGCAACGAGTCGGGGTTTCGCGGCGCGAGCCGCGGGCCTCGATTCGTTGCAACCCG
>DDQZ01000110.1:38349-140609 GCA_002343505.1 Verrucomicrobiaceae bacterium UBA2429
CCCCGCGCGGCGCCCGCCCCCCCGCCCCGCCGGGGGCGCGGGGGGGGCGGGGCGGGCGGGCGCCGGATCTCGTTTCTTCCCACCCCGCCGATCTCGTCAAAGACAAGAACGTCCTCCTCATCACCTCCACCTGGGGTGAGGGCGACATGCCTGACAACGCGGTGTCCTTTTGGGACGCCATCAATCAAAACGGCAGCAGCCCCAAGCTCGACGGCGTCAAATACAGCGTCCTTGCTCTCGGCGACAAAAACTACGGCGACACCTTCTGCCTCGCCGGCAAGAAACTCGATCAACGCCTCGCCGAACTCGGCGCCACTCGCGTCGTCGATCGCGTGGACTGCGATGTGGAGTTCGACGACCTCGCCAAAGAGTGGTCGAAAAATGCCTTCACCATCTTCGGAGCCTCCAAACCGTCCGACGTGTCCGACACGTCAGACCCGTCCGACGAAGCGTGGTCCAAAAAGAATCCCTTCCCCGCCAAACTCATCGCCAACGACACACTAAACGCACCCGGCAGCGCCAAAGATACGCATCACATCGCGTTCTCGCTCACCGGCAGCGGCCTCACCTACGAGGTCGGAGACGCTCTCGGCGTGTTCGTCCAAAACTGCCCCGAAGTCGTGGATGCCGTCATCGCCGCCCACGGCTTCGACCCAAGCGCCAAAGCCGGCACCAAAACGCTGAGTGAGGCGCTCCTCACCGATTACGAAATCCGCAGCCTTCTCGGCAAAACACCTGAATCCGGTCTCACCCTCGATTCTTTTCTCGAAAATCTCCGCAAACTCCAGCCGCGCCTCTATTCCATCGCCAGCAGCATCAAGGCTCATCCCGATGAAGTGCATCTCTGCGTCGGCGCGGTGCGCTACACCGCCGATGGCATCGCGCACAAAGGCGTCGCCAGCACCTTCCTCTCGGATCGCCTCCCACTCGGCGACACCACCGGCATCTACTTCCACGCCGCGAATCATTTCCGCCTCCCCACCGACCTCACCAAGCCCGTCATCATGGTCGGCCCCGGCACCGGCATCGCGCCGTTCCGCGCCTTTCTCGAAGAACGAGAGGCCACCAAGGCTCCCGGCAAAAACTGGCTCTTCTTCGGCGATCAAAAACGCGCCACCGACTTCCTTTACCACGACCAAATCATCGCCTGGGTGCAAAGCGGCCATCTCACCCGACTCGACACCGCATTCAGTCGCGATCAGGAGGAAAAAATCTACGTCCAGACCCGCATGCTCCAGGCCGCCAGCGAACTCTGGCAATGGCTCGAAGAGGGCGCCCACTTCTACGTCTGCGGTGACGCCAAGCGCATGGCCAAAGACGTTGATGAAGCCCTCCACAAGATCATCGAGACCCAAGGCAACAAAACCGCCGACGAGGCCGCCGCCTACGTCGCCCACATGAAGAAAACCAAACGCTATGCCCGCGATGTCTATTGATGCACCACGCGTTGCCAGCGCTCGAGTTGGAGAGGATTTCTCCAATGAGCAGAAGCGCTACCTCGAAGGCTTCTTCGCCGGCATCGCAGCGGGTGGAGTCAGTTTTGGCGATCTCGCGCCGGCTCCCGCCGCGCCCGCAGGCCCCTCACTCGACGATTTGACCAAGGAGGAGCGCATCAAGCGCGAACTCCATCCCTTCGATGCCATCGAGCAGCTTGTGCTCGATGCGCGCTGGAACGCGAAGCCAGAACCTGAATCCGTCTTCCGCTACAAGTGGAACGGCCTGTTCTGGCTCAATCCCGTCAAAGACGGCTACATGTGCAGACTGCGCATTCCTGGCGGCGTGGTGAAAAGCTACCAGCTTCGTGAACTGGCCGCCATTTCACGCGAGCTGACCTCGGGTTACATCCAGATCACCACACGGAACAACTTTCAAATCCGTCTCATTGAGCCCAAGAGCTGCCCTGAAGTGCTCCGCCGCATCCAGGGCTGCGGCTTGCACTCGAAGGGCGCTGGCGCGGACAACATCCGCAACATCACGATGAACCCCTGTGCGGGTTACGATCCGCATGAGCTCATTGACGTGCGACCGCTGGTGAACGAGCTCGCCACGCTCATCATCGGCTCGAAGGAGTTCTACGACCTGCCTCGCAAGTTCAACATCGCCTACGACGGCGGCGGGCTCATCTCATCGGTCGAGGACACGAACGACATCGGTGCCAGCGCCGTGAAGATCATTGAAAACAGTGAAAGCATCGAGCCCGGCGTCTATTTCCGCATCGCGCTCGGCGGCGTCACCGGTCACCAGACCTTCGCCAGCGATTGGGGCGTCATCGTGAAACCCGAACAGCTCAACGATGTCATGGTGGCCCTGCTGCGCGTGTTCATCGAGTTCGGCGACCGCACGAACCGCAAGAAGGCCCGCTTCAAATATGTCGTGGAGGACAAAGGTCTCGATGGCGTGCTTGTGGAGGCCGAGAAGCATCTCAAATTCAAACTCACCCGCCTCGCGCCCGATTCACCGATCCAGGCGAAGCGCGAGTTCTCGCAGCAAGGCCACTCGCACGTCGGCATCCATCCGCAGAAGCAGGAAGGACTCGTTTACGTCGGCGCCAGCGTGCCTGTCGGCCAGCTCACGGCAAAGCAGATGGAGCGCATCGCCGATCTCGCCGACAGCTACGGCAGCGGCGAAGTGCGCTTGACCGTGTGGCAGAATTTCATCATCCCGAATGTGAAGACGGCCTATGCTGCCACACTCGCGAAATCGCTCAAAAAGCTCGGCTTTCCCTGCGAGCAGTCGAATCTGAAAAGCGGCTTCGTCGCCTGCACCGGCAACAGATACTGCAAATACGCCGCCAGCGACACAAAGGGCCACGCCATCGCCATGATGGACTACCTCGACAAGCGCGTGAAGCTCGACAAGCCCGTGAACATCCACTTCACCGGCTGCGCGCACTCCTGCGCCCAGCACTTCATGGGCGACATCGGCCTGCTCGGCACCAAGGTGAAATCTGAAAGCGGCGAAGGCTATCACATCACCGTCGGCGGCGGTTTCGGCGAGAACCGCAAAATCGGGCGCCAGATTTTCGGCGGCGTTCCCTTTGAAAGCCTCGGCGCCACTTTGGAAGCCATGCTGAAAGGCTATCTCAAAGGCCGGCAGGGCGAGGAGAGCTTCCACAGCTTCTGCAACCAAAGAACCATCGGCCAGCTTCAGGAGGCATTCTCGGTTGCATGACCATGGCGTTGTCAGACTTGTCCGACCTGCCCGGCTCGTCAGACCTGCTGACCCGGGTGCTTCGAGAGCAACAAACCCTCCGCACCCCCGTCGCTCTCTTCTCGGATGAATTTGATTCCCAATCTGTCCGGGATCGCTTCACCCACCTGATCCCGCTCTCGAAGCCGAATCCTGGAGAACAGTATGCCTTCCAGGTAAATCTGGACGCCTGCACCGGCTGCAAAGCCTGCGTCGCGGCCTGCCATTCGCTCAATGGACTCGATGAGGATGAATCATGGCGCGATATCGGCCTGCTTGTTGGCACGCGGAAGCAGCCCTATCTGCAGACCGTCACGACGGCCTGTCATCATTGTGAGGATCCCGCCTGCTCGAATGGGTGCCCGGTGCTCGCCTATGACAAAGATCCCGTCACCGGCATCGTGCGGCATCTGGATGACCAGTGCATCGGCTGCTCCTACTGCATCCTGAAGTGCCCGTATGATGTGCCGAAGTTCAACCTGAAGCGCGGCATCGTGCGCAAGTGCGACATGTGCCAGGGCCGTCTTGCCGAAGGCGAAGCGCCTGCTTGCGTGCAGGCCTGCCCGAATGAGGCGATCAAGATCCAGGTCGTGAAACGTAGCGAAGTTCCCGATCGCGGCCAGATCATCCCCGGGGCCCATGATTCGAGTTACACCCGGCCCACGACTGCTTATGTCTCGTCAAAGCCGGTTCCAGAGACCGCGAAACCGGCCGACTCAAGCCGTCTCGATCTTGATCACGGCCACCCACCGCTCGCCTGGATGCTCGTCCTGACGCAGATGAGCGCGGGTGGCTTTCTCGGTGCTGCGCTTGCTCCCCTGTCACTCAATGAGGCGGCTCTGACGAGTTCCGCCGCGCTGCTTTTCGGCCTCACTGGCATCGCGCTGAGTGTCTTTCACCTCGGACAGCCTTTGAAGGCCTGGCGGGCGTTTCTTGGCTGGAGAAAATCGTGGCTCTCGCGCGAGATCATCACCTTCGGTGCCTTGCCTGTCTGCGGCATCGTGATTGCCGTTGCATGGTGGCATGGAGACCTTTTAATGCTCAAGCTTGCCATCGGCGGGTCCGCTCTGGCCGCTCTGGGAGCCGTGGCGTGCTCGGTGATGGTCTATGCGGACACTCGCAGGCCGTTCTGGTCACCCGCCATGACCGGTGGCAAATTCTTCGGCACGACGTTCCTGCTTGGTGCGAGTTTGTGTGCCGTTGTTTGGAGCTGGGGCTCAGTCTACGTGCTCCCGTGGGCAATGACGCTCACGGTGGTGTTGCGCTGGATGGTGTCGATATGGGAGTTGTCACGCTACCGGCAGGCCTTGGCGGATGAAAGCTGCGCATGGCACAAGTCCGCGCGCATTCTCCAAAAACATCATGCACGGCACATTGAGTGGCGCGGCGTTCTCTTGATCATGACCGGCCTCGTGATCCCGGTGGTGATCGCCGCCGGCGCTCCCCCGCCCTGGATGCTCACCAGTTCGCTCCTCCTGACGTTCACAAGCCAGCTCATCGAGCGACACTACTTCTTCACTGCCTGCCACGGGCCTAAAATGCCGGGGAACTAATGCTCACATTTCCCGCCATAAATTTTCGCGAATGGAGCGGCCCTCTTACCGCTGACCTGGTCCGCAAGCCTGCGAAGTTTGGCCTTGGGCAGCTGCCCGCGCGGCGGATGCCGGATGCGACGACAAAGGCGGTGTGCGGTTTCTGCTCCACCGGCTGCGGATTGAACATCCACCTCAAAGACGGCGCGGCGATCAATCTCACTCCCGACCCTGACTATCCGGTGAACATCGGGACGGCTTGTCCGAAGGGCTGGGAAGCGCTGAGCGTGCTTGATGCGCCGGATCGGGCCAAAATGCCGCTGCTGCATGGCAAGGAGGTCGGCTGGGACACGGCACTGCGCTACTTCTGCGATCAGATGAAGCGCATCCTCGACCAGCATGGCCCCGAGGCCGCCGCGTTTCTCAGCACGGGGCAGATCATGTTCGAGGAGATGGCCTTCCTCGGCGCTTTGGCAAAGTTTGGCATGGGCATGATCCACGGCGATGGCAACACGCGCCAGTGCATGGCCACCGCCGTGACCGCCTACAAAGAAAGCTTCGGCTTCGACGCGCCGCCCTTCACCTACGCCGACTTTGAGGAGAGCGATGTGCTCGTCTTCATCGGCGCGAATCCCTGCATCGCGCATCCGATCATGTGGCAGCGTGTTTTGCGCAACCCGCGCAGCCCGGAGATCATCGTTGTGGATCCGCGCACCACTGAAACCGCCATGGCGGCCACGCAGCATTATGCCATCAAGCCCAAGAGCGATCTGACGCTGCTCTATGGCCTTGCCCATCTCATCATCCAGGCAGGCGGCGTTGATCAAGCTTTCGTCAGAGCCAGCACGAACGGGTTTGACGAGTTTGCCGCCTTTGCCGCTGATTTCACGCCTGAACGCGTCGCCGCTGAAACGGGCATCGGCATCGAAGGGCTGCGCCACTTTGCGCAGACGATCATGAACGGCACACCGCGTGTGTCCTTCTGGTGGACGATGGGCGTCAACCAGGGCCACCAGGCCACGCGCACCGCGCAGGCGATCATCAATCTGGCGCTGATGACCGGGAACATCGGCAAACCGGGCACGGGCGCGAATTCCATCACCGGCCAGTGCAATGCGATGGGGTCGCGTCTGTTCTCCAACACGACGAATTTGCTCGGCGGGCATGATTTTCGAAATGCCGCGCATCGTGAGAAGGTCGCGAAGGCCACGGGCATCCCGGTGGAGCGCATCCCCGACCTTCCCAGCCTTGCGTACGATCAAATCATCCAGGCCGCCGATGAAGGCACCGTGAAGGCGATCTGGTTTGTTGCGACGAACCCTAGCCATTCATGGATTGATCAAAACGAGATGAACCGCATCCTCGGCAAGCTCGATTTCCTCGTCGTGCAGGACATGTACTGCACCACCGAAACCGCAAAGCGAGCCCACCTCGTGCTGCCCGCAGCTGGCTGGGGTGAAAAGGAGGGCTGCTTCATCAACAGCGAGCGCCGCATCGGCTGCAGCCCCAAGGTGCGGCGCGCGCCCGGACAGGCTCTCGCGGATTTTCACATCTTCCGCCTCATCGCCCATTACTGGGGCTGCGCGGAGGTGTTTCGTGAGTGGCAGACGCCGGAGGCGGTGTTTCGCGTGCTGCAACGCTGTTCCGAAGATCAGCCGTGCGAGATCACGGGCATCGAAGGCTATGACATGCTCCGGCGGAGCGGGGGCGTGCAGTGGCCTTTCCGGAAAAACCAACATCAAACATCCAAAATCCAAAATTCTGAGAGGCGCTTGTTTGAAGACGGGAGCTTCTTCACGCCGGACAGGCGGGCGGTGTTCTGTTTCGACAAGCCTGTGCCGGCGCCGGAACTTGCCAATGATCGGTTTCCTTTCGTCCTGATGACAGGCCGCGGCACCAGCGCGCAGTGGCACACGGAGACGCGGACGGCGAAGTCGGAAGTGCTCCGCAAGATGATTCCTCAGGACCTGATGCTGGAGCTGAACGATCAGGATGCCGCCGCTCTCGGCATCCGCGACGGCCAGGATGTCCGCGTGATTTCCAAACGTGCTGAACTCACCGCCAAAGCGCGACTGACCGCCTGCGTGAAGCCCGGCGAGGTCTATCTGCCCATGCACGACGCCCGCGTGAACCAGCTCACCCACGCCAGCTTCGACCCTCTCAGCCGCCAGCCGAGCTACAAGCACTCGGCGGTGCGGGTGGAAGCCGATCTGACAAGCATCAGTTTGCAGAGACGCGCAGGCGCACGAACTTGCGTCCGCCCAAGCTCATCGCAGGCGTGATGCGGACGGTCACTTTTTCAGTGACCCCGTCTCCCGCAGGGACCACGGACTGCTCCACGACATCAGCCCCCATGTCATCCCATCCGGCCAAATTCCCGCTGGTCTCGACGACATAGGAAAGACCTCCGCGCTGGATTCGGCGGCGATATTCGAAGCAGAAAAACTTTTGGCCGGTCACACCGTCGGTTTCGACATGCGCCACAGGCAGCCTTGCGCGGGCGTCCGCGGAGCCGGCTGGAAGGCCAAGGGCGTGCTCCATCAAGGAATTCACTCCGTCGTTGTTCGAGTCGGCGGCTGGCGATGCGATGCGATAGACGACGGTCGTGACATTTGAAATATTGGGCGGCTGCGCATTGTCCGATGCGGTGACGGAAATGCTGTTGGCTCCATCCACCAAGCCGGCAAGAGCGCCGGTCCAATTGGCAAAAGCATCCAGGCTGGAAGCCGGGCCTCCATTGACCTGCACGGAAGCCACGCCGCTGACAGCATCCATGGCGGTGCCAGAAAGCGTGCCCCCCGCGCTGATGGTGGTCAACGAGGGCGCGCTGATGACGGGCGGAGACGCATCCTGAGTGGATGAGACAACCGGGGACCAGGCGCCCGTCCAAGCCAGCGGGGAGAGCCTGCGCATCCGCGCTCTGTAGTAATAGGTCTGGCCGTCCGCGAGGCCGGTGAAGACCGTTGAGGAAATTGCACCGAAGCCGCTGGAGACGGGAGCTTCGAAGCCCGGCGTGGTGGAGCGCTGAGCCTCGTATTCCAGGCCGGCGACAGGCAGGTTCCAGGAAATCATATTTGATGTCCCCCCTGTGTGGGGAGGCTCAGGGATCAGGGCGAAGGAGACAGGATGAACCTCGAACATATTGGAGACGCCGGAGAGCGCGCCACTGGAGGCCATGAGCGTCAAAGACTGCCCTGCTTCATTGACGGTGACGTTGCCGGACCAGGTTCCGGCAACAAAGGCGGAGGTGACGGGAGGGGTGGGCGCCATGCCGTTCGACATCGTGAATCGAACGTCCGTGGTCCTTGTGTCAGGAAACGCGCTTGGAGTGGTGCCTGACCAGGAAAGCGGCTCTCCAAACGAGGTGCTGGAGGTGTAGTAATTGATGCTGCTCGTCCCGCTGCGAGTCGTACCTCTGACGGTGGGCCGGTTGGACGTGTTGGAAACCGAGCTGTAACTGTAATCCACCATCAAATTGCTGGTCCCGTCATAATGGAAGGGGGTTGTGAAATTAAACGTCCTGTAGCCTGTGCCGGCGAGGGCAACCGAGCCTTGGAAAACGGTGGTGAAACCTGCGGCATCCCAAATGTAATCCGCTGTGCCGGAGTAGCCGGTTCTTGAAGTGGTCTTGATGCGAATGGTGAAATTCGTGAATGTCTTCGAGGCAGGCAAAACAGTGATATTGATGGCCAGGGCGGTGACATTGCCAGCCTGCAGATTCAGGTCCGCCGCGCGCAGCACCTGCTGCGTGCGGGTCATGTTGAAGTTGGAATTGAAGGGTACGAAGTAGTCGCTCATGCTGCTGCCAAAGTCATGATCGGTGGCACTGCCAGGAAAGAAGAGCTCGGCGGCTCCGCCGTAGGAGACGGCCGTGTTGCCAGCGGAGTCCAGCGCCCGAATCGTGACTGGAAATGGCGCACCGCTGACCGCTGGAGACGGAATGTGATCCCACTGAAACACGGACGCCGGACCAAAAGTGACGGCAAACGGAGGGCTGGCCCCGCTGGCTCCCGCAGCGGCATCGGTCAGAGTCAGAACGGCGGCGGAGGCGAAGGATGACACCGTGACCGCCTGCGTCCTGACGCCGTTCACAAACCCGAAAATCTGGGCGGGCGACACGTTGAGAGGAGAGCCTGCTTCCGCGCAGGTCAAAGCGGGAGAACCGGCGTAGGTGGTGATGACATCATGATTCACATCGCGCGCTGTGAAGGTGGCATCGAAAGGCGCGTTCCGGATTTTAGCCCCTGGCGGCACGGACACATCGAAGTGATGCACATCATCGTCGGTGACAATGATGGAGGCTGTGGCGGTGCCCAATCCTGCGGCGGAGGCGGAAATGACCGCCGTTTGAGCGCCGTCATGGATGCTGTCATTCACGATGTTCAGAGTGAATCCCGCGGAGATCGTGCCGGCTGGGATGATCACGGCGGGGGATGCCGGAGAGGCTTCCGAGAGATCGTCAGAGGACAGGCTGATGGTGATGTCTGCGGCCTGGGCCGACAATAAGGACACCGTGCCGGACACTGCGCCGGCCGATTCCGACGCCGTGGCGGGAAGGCTGACGAGCAACTGAGGCGGAATGACCTCAAAGCTGTTTGAAGCCCCGCTGGTGGCGCCATTGACAGCGCGCAGGCGGACACCAGCGGCGGCGGACGCGGCGGAGACCGTGCCGTTCCAGACGCCGCTGACAAAGGTGCCGGTGACCGTCGGAGTGACGGGCACGCTGACTCCCACAGTGCCAAAGCGGATGTTTGGAAGAACGAAGTTGGTGAAAGGCGTGGGATTCGCGGCGCCTGACCAGGTGAGAGGATTGCCAAAATCGGTGTCGGTTTGCAGCAACGTGGTGCGGCTGCTGCTTGAACTTGTGTAACGCATGTAGCCTTGGGAGACTCCGTTCGAGGCATTGTAGTAGCTGAAATCAATCATCAGCGAGCTTGTGCCGTTGTAGGCGAAGGGTGTGCTGAAATCGAACTGATGCCAGCCTGCGGCGGAGATGGTGGTGTTGGCCTGATACACGGTCGTCCAGCCCGTGCTTTCCCAGGAGGCGGTGGCTGTGGTGGCCGCAGTGTGCTTCATGCGGATCGTGTAGCCGGTGAATGAACTGCCCGGAACAGTGCCAACGTTCAGCGCCAGATTGTGCAGGGTGCGGGCCGCCCCTACCTCGGAGGGAAGGTAGATGACCTGCATGCGCTGGGAGAGGCTTTGTGATCCCAGCGGGATGGACCAGGTGGAGGTGCCTGTGCCAACGGTCACCTGCGATGAGTCGCTGGAGATGGCAAGTGATGCCGTCTGGTTAAACGAAGCCACCGTGTTGCTGCCGATGTCGCGGGCCGTGATCGTCACCGGAACCTGGCTGCCTGCCGTCATGCTGGCAGGCATCGTCGAGATGGCAAAGTGATCCAGGCTGCCACCGCCGACGGCGAAGGCATTGCTCGTGCCCGCGCCACCTGTGACAGGATCCGTGAGGGTCAGCACCGCGCTGGCGGCGTCATTTCCCACATTCACACTTTGAGTCTTCGCACCGCTGCTGAAGCCGGTGAGAGCGCCGGGAGAAACCGTGATCGGCGAGGCCCCGTCCGCCGCACTGAGCACGGGCGAGCCCGCATAGGTGATGATGGTCACATTGTTGATGTCCCTGGCGGTGAAGGTGACATTGAAGGGCGCATTTCGGACCTGCGGGCTGGCCACGGTGGAGACGGTGAAATGATGCGCATCGTCATCCAGCACGCTGACGGTGCTGGTGGCTCCCGTGAAAGTGGCGGCGCTGGCGGTGAGGGTGACGGTTTGAGTGCCGTCGAAGATTGTGTCATTCACCGGGGTGAGGGTGAAGTAGCCGCTGATGGAGGAGCCCGCGTTGATGGTGACGCTGCCGGAGATGTTCAGCTCGCTGGTGTCGCTTGAGGTGAGTTGGATCGTCAGCGGGGCGGCAACGGTGCTTCCCACGCTGATGTAGCCGGCAAAAGTGGAAGGAACCCCTCCCTCGCTGATGCTCGTGGTGAACAAACTGAAGCTCAAAACGCGGCTTTCGTTGTCCGTGACCAGCACGGTGCCGGAGGCGGGCGCGGAGCCGGCCAGTGTGGCGGTGATGGCAACCTCCTGGTCACCGTCAATAATACTGTTGTTCGGCGCCGTGAGAGTGAAGGCCGCGCTGGACTGGCCGGCGGGGATCACCACGGAGGCGGGCACGGTGAGGCGGGCGGTCAGTGACGAGGCCAGGCTGATGGTGAGGTCTGCCGCTGCCTGCGCGGCGAGCTGCA
Source organism: Verrucomicrobiaceae bacterium UBA2429 (assembly GCA_002343505.1). Taxonomy (GTDB): domain Bacteria; phylum Verrucomicrobiota; class Verrucomicrobiia; order Verrucomicrobiales; family Verrucomicrobiaceae; genus Prosthecobacter. The sequence goes on from DDQZ01000110.1 coordinate 49,328, forward strand.
CACTGGCCTGGCCGGCGGTGCTGGAGGTGCCTTCCGCCAGTGTGGCGGGCAGCGTGAGGGTGATGGTGGTGCTGTCGTTGTCATCCACCGTCACGGCGGCCTGCGCCGTATCGTAGGCGGGAGCGGAGGCGCTGATGAGGACGGTTTGAGTGCCTTCGAGGAGCGTGTCCTCTGGCAGATCGAGAGTGAAGGCGGCGCTCGTCTGCCCGGCCAGGATGGTGACGGTGGCGGGCGGCAATGCCACGCTGACAGCAGATGTGGCCAGCGCGACAGTCAAATCTGACGCAGGAGCCACGCTGACGGTGACAGTGCCGTTCAAAGTGCCTCCCTCCGTGCCCGCGGGCGGCAGGGTCAGGCTGAGAGAGCCCAGGCTGGTGACGGTAAAGAGACCGGACTCACCGGTGACAGCGGGTTGGGTGCTGTGGGTGGCAACGAGGCTGGTCTGCGCGGCTGCTTTGCCCACCGAGGGAGTGCCGCTCCACACACCGTTGGTGAAGACAACACTCGGGGGAGCCAACGGCGAGACGGGGCGCTTGGAAAATCGCAGATTGACCAGAGTGGTCGAGGTGAAAGCGGAAGGAGAGGCACCCGCCCAGGACACAGGGGCACTGCCGCCATACTGGCCGCCATAGATCGTGCGTGAGACGGTTGTGGTGGAATATCGCGCGGTGCCGCTGGCGCCGAAGCTTGCATTGTCAAAGCTGAAGTCCACCATGAGGTGGCTGGCGCCGTCATACTCAAAGAAGGTGGTCAGCGGCAGGGTGAGCCAGCCAGTGGATGCGACGCTGAGATTGCTCTTGTAAACGGTGGTCCAGCCGGTGCCATCCCACACGGCGCTGCCTGAGGCGGTGTAGTCCGCCTTGGAGGTGTGTTTGAGCCGTATGGTGAAATCCGTGAGCGTGGAGGGCAGGGCCGTCACATCCAGGGCGATGCTTTGGATCCGGCCTGCGGCTCCGACCTCAGCCGGGGTGTAGATGCTCTGTGCTCTGAATTCGTAATAGGAGCCCGCGCTGAAAGGAAAACTGCCGGCACTTGTGCCAGTTCCGGTGGTGATCTCGGCCGCCGAACCCAGCGCTTGAAGCATCGCTGAGCCGTTGAAGCTGGTGACGGTGGCATTTGAGGCATCCCGCGCGGTCAAGGTGGCGGCGAAAGGTACGTTGGCGGTTTGAGGTGAGGGAATGGTGCTCCATGTGAAATGATTCACCGCAGGCGTGATGGTGAGAGCCACCGGCACATCGCGCTGCAGCTGGGTGGGGTCGTTGGAGGTGAAGCGCAGCGTGGCGTGATGGCCCCCAAGAGGCAGACCCGAGGGATGGAAGGTGGCGTCCAGCACGGTTCCTCCCCCCGCCGGGATGCTGCCGCTGGTCGAGGCCAGGGTGAGCCACGGAGCCGCTGTAATGCTGTCCAGAAAGGCATCCATGATGGCCTGCGTCTGGGCATTGTTGATGTAGCCGCCGGAGGAGGAGGCATAAAGCAAATAGTAGATGCGAGTCACGGCGCCCAGGCCGCTGAGGCGGTGCTGGTCGTTGTTGGTGTCCGTGCTGGCTGTGCGGGTGATCGCCGGATCATCTTTCACGATGATGAGGTGGTTCACGCTGGGATCACCCGCGTTGTAAACCCGCTTCACATAGCCTTTGTAGGTCAGCTCCCCTCTGGCGGAGGTCAGGATGGCTGTGTCCGTGGCTCCGGAGCCATCCGCGCCCAAACCGCCGCTGATTTCGAAGTGGTTCAAGCCCGCGATATCGGCGGCGAAGACAAAGAGACCGGGATGTTTGCGCGTGAAGTACTGTCCGCCAGCGCCCAGATTGGCCGAGGCGGCGATCATATTGTCGGAATAGCTCAGGTAGGCGCCCGCGGCGGTGATGTTGGTGCTGAGGTAGTTGCCTCCATCATACATGTCACCTCCGCCGTCGTTGATGCTGGTGCCGGTGACGCCTTCGCTGAAATCATAGCGGTTCGGGATGAGGGCGGTAATGGCGGCAAAGTCCGCGTTCAGATCGGAGAGCACCTTGGCGAGCTGCGGCTGGGCTGCGGATTCCGTGATGATGACCTCGGCATTCCAGTTTGTGGTCAGGCCGCCCGGATTGCCAAGGGCAAGCGGAAGCGTGGTGTCCGGCTCACCCTCCGGAAGGCTGAGGCTGAGAGGCGCGGGAGCCACCGTCAGGCGCGCTCCTTGCACCACATCGAAAGCATTGCTGCTGCCGGTGATGCCGCCCCCGGCATTCGCCGTGAGGGTGACGCCGGGCGCGGGCGCGGGGAAAGTGACCTGACCGGTCCAAACACCCGCGGTGAAGGCTCCCGTGCTGCCGGGCGTCATGCCGACGGCTCCGCCGGCATTGGCGGCGGAGAGCGCGGCGGCGCCGGTGAAGTTTGTCACGGTCTGGTTGTCAATGGACTCGGCACGCAGGGTGATGGGCAAGGCTGCCAGCGCCGGTTGCGGCGAGCTGACGGGAGCGAAGGCGAGGTGATGCACCTCGTCGTCGAGCACGATGATCTCACGCATGTCACCCGTCAGGCCGGAAGCCGCGGCGGCAACCGTCACGACGACAGCTCCATCACTGAGTGCGTCGTCCACGGGCGTGATGTCAAAGGAGATGCTGCCCGCGCCGGCAGGGATGACCACGGCGGAGGGCACGGTGAGCTCGGTGGTGTCCGAACTGATGAGGGAGACCGTGACATCCGTGCCGGCGATCACCGGCTGGGGAAAGCCGACGCTGCCAGCGAGCGGCGCGGCGCTCTCCAGCACGCTGGCCGGCAGGCTGATGACCAGCGGAGCGGAGGCGTCATTATCCGTGAGGGTAACATGGGCAGAGCCACTGCCTGCCCCGAGCGTGGCGGTGATGGTGGTGCTGGCAGGTTCGAGGATGGTGTTGTTCTCCGGCTTGGAGAGATCAAAAGATGCGCTGGTGGCTCCAGCGGGCAGAACGACGGACGATGGCAGCGTCAACCCGATCCCCGGTGAGGCAGAGAGGGCCACGGGGAGGTCAAACAAGTGCGCTGATGTCACGGAGACGCTTCCGCTGATCGTGCCGCCTTCGGCCAAAGCGGACGGGAGGCTCAATTCAAAGCCCGCGGGCGTTTCATTGTCCACAACGATCATTTCGACCACGCTGCGTCGGAAACCCTCCGAGGCGGCGACGACCTGAAAAGGCAGGTTTCCGGTCAAAAAGGCATCCTGGACCGCAGTGATGGCAAAATCCGCCGAAACGGTGTTTCCAGCCGGAATCGTGACGCTGGCAGGCACCGTGACGCCATCCGGCCGGTTCGTGGCGAGGGTGATGACCGTGTCCTCCGCCCGCGCGGCAGGCAGGGTGACGTTCGCCATGACGCTGCCGCCTTCCGGAAGGGTGGCGGGCGCGCTGAGCACGAGCTGCTGCACGGGACGCCCCGTGACACGGATGTCATCGAAGGCGAAGCCGTCACTGGTGACGGGGAAGTCGTCGTAGTGGTTGAAGCGGATTTTGAAGCCAGGCCCGAAGGTCAGGCCGTGCTGCGCGGCGGCGGCGCTGAGATCCACGGTGAACTCCGTGTAGTCCGCGCTGATGCCGTCAACTCCACGCAGCCCCTTCACGAGATACCAGCTGACACCGTCCTGGCTGACAGCCACACCGTCAAAGTCCGCCCCGCCTGTGAAGGGCACGCTCGGCGGGCCGTGATCCTCATCACCGATCTCCTTCATCCAAAACGCCAGCGTCACATCCTGCTGGCCAGAGAGGTCCAGAGTCAGCGTGGCCTCGTTTCGGGAAAAAAGGCCGCTGATGTGGGCATCCATGAGCATATGGAAGCCGCCGCGCGGCGCCTGCTGGCCGGTGATCTGGGTGCGGTGGATGCCGGTGCCGGTGATGGCCCACTGCGGCCTGAAGACACCGCTTTCGAAATCGTCCTCAAACAGCGTGGCCACCGGCTCCGGCGGCGCGTAGGCATTGGCGGTGACCGTGATGTCGTCAAAGGCGAAACCATCCGAGGCAAAGGGGTAGTCATCGAAGTGGTTGAAGCGGATCTTGAAGGCGGAGCCCAGCGTGAGACCGTGGGTGGCGGCGGCGGCGCTGAGGTTCACCTTGAACTGCGTGTAGGTGCTGCTGATGCCGTCCGCGGTGCGCAGGCCCCTCACCTCATACCAGGTGTTCCCATCGGCGCTGACGGCCACGCCGTCGAAGTCCGCGCCTCCGGTGAATGGCAGGGTCGGCGGCCCGTGGTCCTCGTCACCGCTCTCCTTCATCCAGAAGCTCAGCTCCACGTCCGATCTGCCGGCGAGATTCAAAGTCAGCGTGGCTTCGTTGCGGGCATTGGAGAGGCTGATGCTGGAGTCCATCGTCATGTGACGAGCGCCAGTGCGCGGGCCGTTGTCGGCGGTCACGATGGTGCGGTGCGTGCCGGTGCCGGTGATGGTCCATTCCGGTTTGAAAGCGGGGTCTTCAAAACCATCGCTGAACACCACTTCAGGCGGCGGATAGGTGATGGGGGGCGGCGATTGAATGGCAAAGACACCTCCCTGGCCGGTGAGGGATGCTGACGCGGCCTGCAGACGCGCCGCAGCGATCCCGAAGGGCACTTGGAAAGTGGTGCTGGCGGCTCCGCCCACGAGGGTGAGGCTGGCGCTGGCCACAACGACTCCGCCGGGCGAGGTGACAAGCTCCACCGACACCGGACCGCCCGTTTCATTCACCAAAAGGCCCGCCGCATCCACCGCCCTCACTTGCACCTGGACGGCGGTGCCGGCGGGATGAGGCGAAGCGACAGGAGCCACAGACAGCGCCACCGCCGCGCCGCCCGCGACCACATCAAAAGCCTCTGAAGCACCCGTGGCTCCGTCCCCTCCGGTGGCGAGAAGCGTCACACCGGTGCTGGCGGCTCCCACGGCCAGGTTTCCGCTCCACACACCATTGACGAAGGTGCCGGAGGCGGAGGCGGAGAGCGGCAGAGAAGCGGTGCCAGACTTGGCAGCCAGGCTCACGCTGCCGTTGAAGCTGGTGAGCGTGTTGTCCGTGGCATCGCGGGCGGTAAGTGTGACGGCAAAAGGGGCGTTTCTCGTCTGCGGCGAGGGCACAACAGCCCACTCAAAAGAGGCAGGGTCATTGTCCAATACTTGGAAGCTGGCGATGCCATTGGAAAACCCGGCAGAGCTGGCGGTGACGGTGACGCTTTGCGCCCCGTCCTGGATGCTGTCCTCCACGGGAAAGACCTGGAAATTGATCGAACTCTGACCGGCAGGAATCATGATGATGCCGGGCACGCTGGCCTCTGATGTGTCACTGGAGACCAGGATGATGCTCGTATCCACAGTGCAGGGGCCGGAAAGCGTCACCGTGCCGACGCCAGGAGCGCCTCCTTCCGAGAGGGTGGCAGGCGGGGTGACGGTGAGCGTCAGAGGCTCATTGTCCAAGACATCCACGGTGCCGCTGGCGGCACCGAGACCCTGGCCGCTGGCGGTGATGCTCACGACCTGCGTGCCGTCCAGAAGCACGTCATTGACCGGCATGATGGTGAAGGTGGCGGAGCGGGCACCCGCGCTGATGGTGGCGTTGGCGCTCACTGTGACTTCGCCCGTGTTACCTGAGGTGAAAAAGACCGGGGTGCTCACGGGCTGCACAGGGTCAATCAACACCGTGCCAGCGCCATTGCCGCCGCCTTCCGTCACGCTGTCCGGCAGGGCGAGCGTGAGCACGGGCTGCTCGTCATCCACCACGCGGATGTGATTGTGGCTGGTGGTCTGGCCGGTGGCGCTGGCCGTGACGATGACGCCCTTGCCCACATCGGCAAAGTGGTTCTGCGGAGCGCTGATGGTGGTGCTGGCGCTGGTCTGCCCTGCGAGGATGATCACTGGCGAAACGATGCTGAGGCGGGCTGGTGCATTCGAGATCAATCCGACAGTGGTGTTGGACGCAGCGGCGGCAGGCAGTGTGACGGTCACTGCCTGGTTCAGCGCGCCCTCGGCGATGGTCGGCGGCAGGCTCACCGCGATGGCGTTCACGGGATTGGCCCTCACCGCAATATCATCCAGGCCAATGCCGTCGTTGGGGATGGCTTGGTCGTCGTATTGAGAGAACCGAAGCAGGAAGGTGCTGTTGAAGCTCCAGCCGAGGCGCTGGATCACCGGGTCAAGAAAGACCCGTGTGGCCGTGGCGCCGTAACTGGAGGAAAGGAAACGCAGAGCGCTCACCTCCACCCAGTTTGCACCATCCTGGCTGATGGCCACGCCGTCGTAATTCATCGTCGAGTCGAAGGTGCCCAGCGGCCCCGTCAGGGTGGGGCTGGTGGCCTCATCCGCGAAGCTCTTCGCGAACCACTCAAGGGACACATTTTTCCGTCCGGCCAGGTTCAGCGTGAGCGTGGGCCGGTTTGTCGCGAAGGTGCCTGTGGCAGTGCTGGTGGTGTCCATCGTGAGATGGTAGGCGCCGGTCTTCGGGGTGTTTGCCGCAGTCACCTGTGTGCGGGCGGTGGCGCCGCTGCCCGCCGTGCTCCATGAGGCGCCGAGGAGGCCGGATTCAAAACCGTCACTGAATACCGTGTCCGCGCCGACGGTGGTGGCGGGATTGGAAATGCTGATGAGATTGCTCAGCCCCGTGACACCTGATGGCGCGGTGGCGCGCAGCCACATGCTGCCGGCGATGGGAGCCGCGGCCTGCCCGCTCCACACGCCCGCGGCAAAGGCCGCCGGGGATGCCGGGATGGGGCCGAAGGAGCGCGCCTCGTTGAATTGCAGGGTCGGCAGTTCATTGGAGATCACCGGCATGGGGCCGCTGGCCGCCGTCCAGGTCGTGGGATCGCCGTGGGCGCTGGCGCTGGTGCCGCTAAGCATCCGGTTGGTGGCGGCGGGCGTCTGGCGCAGCGTGCCGGCGGTGGAGGCGCTGGCATTGTCAAAGCTGATGTCCACCATGAGATTCCGCACCCCGTCATAGGCGAAGGGCTTCAGGTTGAAGGTATGCAAGGACCCCGAAGCGGCAAAACTGGCCGAGGTGTAAACCGTGGTCCAGCCAGTCTCCTCCCAGCTCCGGCCGTCAAAGCGGTCCAGCGTGGTGTGCTTCAGGCGGATTTTGTAGTTCAGCATCGCCTGCCCCCCCGTGGTGAGGCGGGACACGGCCAGCGCCGAGATCAGCTTCGGCGCGCCGCCCAGCTCCGCCGCCGTGTAGATAATCTGGGTGCGGGAATCATGCGCGGCGGTGTTGTGAACCTTGTCCGTGCCTGTGGCGGTGGTCGTGGAGCCCACCGTGCGGTCAAAGTAAGAGCCGAGGATGTCCACCACCGTCGCGACCGTGTAGCTGGTGACGGTGCCGCCCAAGTCGTCCACGGCAGTGGCGGTGGCATTGAAAAGAGTATCCGCCGAGGCGCTCGCGGGCATGCCGCTGAAGACGAAGGTGTCATGCGCCACAGGCTCCACATCGAAGGCATTGCTCGTGCCCGTTTTCCCTCCCGCGTCCGTCGCCGTGAGCGTCATCGCGGTGGCTGCAGCTGTCACAACCACCTGCGTGGAAGCTGAGCCGTTGATGAAGCCCGTGACCGCTCCAGGTGTAAACGGCGGCGGTCCGCCAGGAGAGGCGGAGACCAGTGTCACGCTGCCGCCGTGGTTTGTGATGACGGCCCCGTTGATGTCACGCGCGGTGAGGGTGATGTCGAAAGGCTTGTTCCGTTTCTGCGGGCTGGCGATCACCGCCCATGTGTAATGGTCCGCCTCGTTGTCCGCGATGCTTACGGACTTCGTCCCGCTGGTGTACCCGGCCGCGCTGGCCGTGATGAGGGCGGTTTGCACTCCATCCGCCTCCGCGTCATCCTGCGGTGCCGCGTCAAAGCTGGCGCTGAACTGCCCGGCGGGGATCACCACCGTGGCGGGCACCGTCAGCTCGCTCATGTCAGCGGAGACCAGGCTCAGTGTCAAATCAGCGGCCTGGATCGTGTTGACCGTGGCGGTGAAACTTTGCGGCCCGTCGCCCTCGCGTGCGGTGTCCGGCCCTGTCAGCACGATGGTGGGAGATTCATCATCATTGACCGCCACGGTGGCCATGCCGCTCGTCCATCCCGGCACCGCCGCGGTCAGCGTCACGTTTTTGACGCCCTCGGCAAAGGCGTTGTCCGGCGCGTCAAAGGTGAAGAACACCGGCCCCGCGCTGCCGGAGGGAATCGTCACGCTCGCAGGTACGCTCAAGGCAGGCAGGCTCGCCATGAGAGGGACGCGGATGTCCCGCGTGGGCGCCGTGCTCACCGTCAGGCTGCCGGAGATGCCGCTGGCCCCTTCCGTGACGCTCGCCGGGGCGGTCAGCGTCAGCGTGGCCGTTTCATCATCCGTCACCGCCAGGCTGCGCGTGCCCGTGCCGATGAAGGGCGCGGAGGCCGTGATGACCGTTGTCTGCGTGCCGTCCAAGTCGGGGTCATCCACCAGCGTGATCGTGAAATTCTTCGTCACCTCGCCAGTGGCGAGCGAAAGCGTCGCAGGCACCGTCGCCGCCGTCGGATCACTCGAAGAGAGCGTCACTGTCACTGGAGCGTCCTGCGGCAGGTTCAGGTTCAGCGTGCCAGTGATCGTCCCGGCGCTCTCCGGCACACTCTCGGCCATATCCAGCGTGAACTGGGAGGTCGGCTCGCCGAGAAACTCCACATCATCAATGTTCCATCCTGAGTAGGCGGTGGAGGCCGTCACATTTCGATAACTCCAGCGCACCTGCACCGCCGCCTGCCCGTCCGCGATGCTGGAGATGTCATACTCCATCGTCCGCCAGGCATTGTCAGTGATGGCCGAGCCCGGATTCACAAACACTTCACGCCATGTGGTGCCGTCCGTGCTCACTTCCACGGTGCAGCGCGTGGCGCTGAGCGCGCCCGTGTTCAGCCAGCGCTTGAAGCGCAGACGCGTCGTCTTTCTCGCGGAAAGATTCACCGGCGTGCTGGTGAGGTAAAATGGACCGCCCGCCGCCGCGGAGGCGTTGCCGGCAAGATTCACCCCATAGACACTGCCGCCCGTGGCGCCGCTTGCCGGGTCCGCATTGCCCGCGCCGCCCGCCGCGCTGCCGCCACCGCCCGCGGGAGTGCCGTAGGCCCATTCACCGCTGGTGGTCCAGCCAGGGTTCAAACTCAGATCAAAGCTGGCAGCCACCGGCGGTGTCACATACAGGCGAATGCCGACGGGCTGGCTGAAGCTCGTGCCCGTGTTCGTGAAAACAAGATTCGCGCTGTGAAACCCGGGCTCCACCGTATCCGCCTGCGGCGTCACCGTCACCGTCACATTGGCTCCCGCAGCCAGTGTGCCGCTCGCGGGACTCACACTCAGCCAGGGCACGCTGTTCGTGCTCCAGTTGACCGTGGCAGCGCCGTCATTGCTCAGCGTGAGCGTCTTCGTCGCCGGAGCGAAGGGACCTCCCCTGTTTCCCTCGATGTTCCAGCCGCCGCGGTCGCTGATTTCCAGGCTGTCCGGCACCGTATAGGACTCCACGATGCCCGTAGTCGTGCTGCTGGCAGGCGCGCTGGCCCCGTCGCCCATGCCGCGCTTCGCAAAGGCTGTCCACACCTCGCCGAGGTCGCCGGAATGATTGACCAGCGTGGCTTGCAGGATGCCGTCGCGCGCCTGGATGAAACTCGGGTTCGCAGGGCTGTATTTCATGCCCTCGGTAACCAGGAAGATCGCCCTTTCATTGCCTGTGGCAAAGCCGTGCTTCAGAATCAAGTTCGCCCGCAGGTCCCACAGCGTCACGCACCACACCGTGCCCTGATAATGCACCTGTGTGGCATCCTGCGTGGCCGCGTAGGTCGGGTTTCTTGGCACGCTCGTGTGCCAGTCCACCTGCGTCGGATCAATGTCTTTGAGCGTGTGCGGGTTTTTGAGCATGTCCGTGCTGTAGCTGTAGCGCCGCGCGCCATAGTAGTAGTTCTCGGAAAACCAGCCGCTGCTCAAATAGCGGCTCCAGGCGCCGCGGGCCCAGTTGCCGTGCGGATTGTCCGAAGCCTCAGCAATGAGCGCCAGGCCATAAAAATCGCTCCAGCCCTCCCCCATCCCGCGCGAGGAAAGAGCAGAGATCGTGACGGAAGGCCCGCCCACGAGACGGTTGCTCACGCCGTGACCGTACTCATGCAGCACCACCTCCGCCTCGAAGGAGCCATCGCGGTCCGGCTCGGGGCTCGTCCAGTTGAACATCTGCATGCGCCCGCGCCCGCCGTCCACAGGGGTGGAGAAGTTTGCATTGTTCGTGCCGCTGCCATCCTGCGCCTCGGAGTTGACAGGGTCGTTCCCAATGCCGCCGCGCCCGAAATTGTCCATTTGAAAATTCCCCGCCGCCTCGGTGAAACCCAGCTCATACATCCGGTCGTGCATGAAATTCGTCCAGTAAAAGAGCTGCGTGACGGATGCGTCCTTCAAAACCGCCGGTTCCTGTGTGAGATCATAAGGAAAGTCGAACACACGCCCCGTGCCCGTGGTGCGGGGCAGATCCGCCACGTTATCCGCATTCGTATCCGTGTAGGCATCCGCGTTGTTGCCGCTGGTGATGTTGTCCCCGTCATTGATCCAGCCGTTCGGAGACGCGGTCGTGTTCAGCGCCGGCGTCGTCACCAGCACTCGGCTCACCGGAGCCGCCTGCAAACTCGATGGGGTTTCATGGCCCGGAGACATTGGCGTGGGGCTTTCGGCCGTGAACACCCGGTAAGTCGCGTCGCTGATGTAGGCCGTCATCGCCTGGCGGAGCAGCACCGCGCCATTCTCCGCGTCCACCAGCACGCGGTACATCTCACCGCGGCTGCGGCTGGTAAGGGTCACGTCCCACGTCAGCCGCATCGTCTTCTCATTCAATGGCAGCCAGGTCAGCCGGGCATCCGCGTCAGTCAGCATGGCCGCGCGGAATTGCTGGCGGCGGTGGGCCTTCGGCTCCGCAGGTCCCATCGCTTTGACACCCGCGGCTGTGACTTTTTCCCCCACATTTTGACCGGCCAGCGCCACCCCATGCTCCACCGTCAGCACCGGCGCTGTCGGACCGTTCACCGCTGTCTCAGGCTCCGCCATGAACTGGCTGCCGATGTTGATGATCTCCAACCGGGGCGTGAGATTCGCCTGGAGCACGGCTTCAAAGATTTCGATGCCCTCGTGCTCCTGGTGCCACACCACTTTCCGGGACGGGCCCCGCTCCGTGGAGTAGTCCGTCACCAGCCGCGCTCTGTCCAAGCTTTCCGACCCATGCCCGAAAACCTCGCGGTTGCCGTCAATAAAATCGCGAACAATCCCATGCGCGTCACGCGGACCCTCAGGCGAGGCTGTCAGAAAGCGGGCATTGGAAGCGATCCACTTCGGGGACTGCGTGACAGGCTCCAAATCCACCTCCACTCCTGGAAACCGCGCTTTGAATGCAAGCACTTGCGCTTTCCTCGCATCCGAAGGCGCGACCGTGGCACGCGTGTCAACATTGGGGAGCGGCCCTCCAGCGACTTCAGTCTGAGGTGATGCTCTGAATGACACGGCTGTCGTTTTCTCACCAGGCAAAGAAGCTCTCTTATTCTCTTCGGAAGATTCACGCGGGGCCAACCTCCATAGAAAAGCAGCAAGCAAGACCAGGAGACCGAGCGGAACAGCGAGTGAAATCCCGTAATTTTTCATGTGATGTTTCCGAGACTTTATCAAAAACCCCAAAGCGCACGCAAGACATGCCTCACGAATTTTATGAGACGTCCTCACCCTCCACGGTTCATCCCCTCATTGCCTGCGCCCGACAACGGAGTCACCTCGTTCCCCGGAATATCCCTTCGGCGGCAGGCAGAAAAGTGATGAAGAGCAGGAATATTTGAATGGCCATCTCGCTGTCAGGCCGGCGGCTATGAGTCAATTAAAATGCTGACGACCTGCTTGTGCTGGTCGTGAGCGGGATTGAGCGCGCGTAGTTCGAGTTCCAGACGGTCATGGAAGGCACGCGCGGCCACCCAGCCGTTGGGGCGCGCGGAATTAAAGACATAGGCCACAGGCGGCAGGTTCACGAAGTGGATGCCGGTGGCTTTGTCCACGTTGTGCGACCAGGTGTGAGTGTGGCCGTAGATGAAGGCGCGGACTTTGGCGGAGTGTTTGTCGAGCACTTTGAGCATGGCGTCCGTGTCGGTGAGGCCGGTGTGTTTTTGTCCTTCAGCCACGGCGCCTTGGGGGTTGTGGTGCGCGAGGACGAAGGTTGGCTTGGCGGGCAGTTTGGAGAGGGTGCGGTCCAGCCAGCCGAGTTGAGCGTCACCCAGGATGCCCGGCGTGCTGTTGACCTGATCCAGAGAGTCCAGCAGCACCCAGTTCACCCGCGCGCTGCTGATGACGCTGACGTGCTTGCCAGGCACGGGCCTGGGGTCCTGCTCGTTGGTGAAGGCTTCGACAAAATGCCCGCGGTAGTCATGATTCCCCAGAGTGCAATGCACAGCGATGCCCGCCTCGCGCAGCGGACGCACGAGTCCGGCGAAGGTCTCGTAGTCGCCCTGCTGGCCGTCCAGGTAGGCGCAGTCACCATTGATCATGACCCCGAAGGGCTTCTCGCGGTTCTTGAGCACTTGATTGACGCAGCGTGTGAGATTTTCCGCCATGACCACACCGCGCGCCTCCCTGGCGGCATCCTCCGCGATGTGGGTATCGGCGAAAAGAATCCATGTTTCAGCTTCAGCGGCGGCTTTCTGCCCCCATGAGCGCGGTGCGAGCATGGCGGCGAGGCTGCCTTGGAGCCAGTGACGGCGGGTAAGGGCGGGAAGGGTGATTGGCATGGCTGGGAGGATAAACGGCGCATCACACTCCCGGCAATCCAGAACTTCACTTCAAGGTGGGCGTGGGACAACACAGGCGCGCCATTTGGCAAACCAGTCAATCTGCGCGCAAAGCCTCCCGCGCACAGGCGCCAGCCTTGACCGAGCGCGGGCCTGGCGCCAAGACTTGGGCCGTGTCTGACTTTTACACCTTCGAACAATTGCGGAACTGGCAGGAGACGGCTCCTTCCCTGGCTCCTCCGGCGCGCTTTGCCGTGATCGGCGATCCAGTCGGACACTCCAAGTCCCCGCAGATGCACAATCCGGCGCTCAAAGCCTGCGGCGTGGACGCGCAATACATCCGCGTGCAAGTGCCGGCGGGCAGGGTGCGCGAGGCTTTCGAATTGTTCGCGCGCCACGGCTTCGGCGGGGTGAACATCACCATCCCGCACAAGCAGGAGGCGATGGCCGCTGTGGACGAGGTGGACACTCTGGCAAGGCAGCTCGGAGCCGTGAACACGCTGGTGATCCGCGATGGCAGTTTCCACGGCCACAACACGGACGGCCCCGGCTTTTTACGCAGTGTGCGGGAGGCCTTCGGTGCGGATGTCAGAGACCTCAGCGTGCTCGTGCTCGGCGCGGCGGGCGGAGCGGGGCGCGCCGTGGTGATGCAGTGCCTGCTCAGCGGCTGCTGGAAACTGCTCATCGCAAACCGCTCGCAGGACCGCCTTTTGGAGTTGGAAAAGGAAATGAACGCCCTGAGGCAGGGCCGCGTGCCGCGTCGCAGGATCATCCGTAAAAATTGGGATCCAGCCAGTTTGGCGCTGGCCGTCCGGGAGGCCGACCTCATTGTCAACGCCACATCCCTCGGCATGAAGGACGGCGACCCCGCGCTGCTGCCGGGCATGTGCCTCTCCCCGTGGCATCTCGTGTACGACATGGTCTATCGCGCCGGAGGGGACACACCTTTGATCGCCGATGCCAAAGCCGCGGGCGCGCGGCACGCAGACGGCATGAGCCTGCTGCTGCACCAGGGCGCGATCGCCTTCGAGCACTGGTTCCCCGGTGTGACAGCGCCTCTGGAGGTGATGCGCGCCGGGCTGGCGGCTGCCTGAGCGCGATCTTCAGCGCAGCATTTCAAGAAGCGGCGGCGCGAGCAGCTCCGCCACGAGCTGATGACCGAGATCGTTGGGATGCACGCCATCGAGCAGCAGCCCGTCCACGGTGGTCCCATGCCTCGCGGCAAAGGCGGGATAAGCAGCGCGCACATCCACCAGCGGCGCTTTGAGTTCGGACGCCAGGGCGCGCAGAGCGTCATTGTAAACGGCAAGATGGAGCGCGTCGAAACCGTCATCCGCGTGAGGGTCATAAGGCGGCTTTCCATAAAGCTCCCTCATGCGCGAAGTCCAGCGCAGCGGATTGGTGGTCATGATGATGACCCTGGCGTCCTGTTCGCGCGCAAGGGAGATCATGCGACGGATGTTGCGGAGGAATTCAGCGAGCGGCACTCGCGGCGTGGTGGCCGGCGGCTTTTTCCACACGTCCACGGTGGCGTCATTGATGCCGAACTGGATGACGACCACGCGCGGCCTGTGCCGCAGCACATCCTGATTGAGACGGTCGAGCGCGTCGCGCGTGGTGTTGCCGCCGACGCCAGCGTTGAGCACGGGCAGGCTGAATCCGCCGCCGCGCAAAGTCTCCTCCACCCGCGCCGCATAGACCTTGGAGATGGTGGCGCGCGGCGCTGTGGTGGAGTCGCCAAACATGACGATGCCGCCCGTTTTGACATCCGGCTCCTGGCCGTGCGCGGCGGTGAAGGCGGCCGCCATTGAGAGGATGAGGATGGAGCGCATGGATGGAGTTTTGATCAGCGCAGCGGCAGCCCGTGCCTGCGCCAGAAGGCTTGAAGCTCCGCATGGGAGCCGTTGAACACATTGCGCTCCACCGGGCGGTCGAGATCGCCGAAATAAAGCGGGAAACGCCATGCCCCGTGATGATAAACCCTCGGCTGGGAACGACCGCGAGCCCAGTCCACACCTCCATACTGCCAGAGTGTCCAGTCATTCCACAGACGATACTGCTTCAATAGACCGGCGGGGCTTCCAGGCGCCGGGTAGCGCGGCCCGGCTCCACTGTCATGAGCGTAGAGGGCCAGCCAGTAGGGCATGCGGCGGAGTTTGGCCTTGGTGGCGGCATCCGCCGCGCTGAGCATATCCTTCAGATGCGTGCTGTTCTCCAGATAAGCCACGGGCACCACGCCCGTGCGCGCCTCGACGCGGTCCATGAAACGCAGGATGTCGCTGAGCCGTGACTGGGCGTCGAAGTCGCCGCAGAGCAGGAGCGCGGGCGCGTTCCACCCGCGCGAGCGCGCCAGCGACTGCGCGCGGTTGATGAACTGGTCCGCCTGCGCCACCGCGTCCACATGGGTCTGCAGGCGGTAATACACACCCGGCAGCATTCCAGACCGGTCTGCGGCGGCCAGAAACTGCGCGCATTTCGTGTCCAGGTTCCCGCCCTTCCCGGCGCGCGCGATCAATGCCACCGCGCCGTTGGCCCTCAGTGCGGAGACATCATGCTCGCTGTAGCCCCGCCCGGCGCGCTGTCTTTCCTTCGGGTCATAAGCAGAGACATTGATGATCTGCGGCAGACCGCGCGTGGCTGCTGGTGACGGGGAAATCACCCCATCGGGCGCTGGCGCGGCGCATTGGCTCAGGACGAAGGCGGAGGCTGGAAGGTAAAGTCGGAGGTTCATGCCGGCGAAGAACGAACGCGCCAGCCGCCCCCTCATTTCGCCGTAATGCGTTGGGCACTCATTCGAGGTCCGCGCTTGAGTTTTGATCTCCGCCGCCTAGCGGAGTCGTAAACCACCGAATCATGCCCTCCGAATCCGACATCCGCGCCGCGCTCTCCCAAGTCCGCTACCCTGGCTTCAGCCGTGACATCGTCTCCTTTGGCCTTGTGAAAAGCATCCAAGTCCAGGACGGCATGATCGTCGTCGGCATCTCGCTGGCGACACGCGACCCGAACGTGCCCCGGCTCATCCATGAGCAGGCCATGGACATTCTGCAAAAGCTGGCCGGAGAGGGCAATGTGCGTCTGGATTTTGACATCAAAGATCCCCCGAACGCTGCCGGCTCATCCTCCGACAGCCTTGGCAAAGCCAGCATCCCCGGAGTGAAGCGTGTGATCGCCGTGGCCTCCGGCAAGGGAGGCGTGGGCAAGAGCACCGTGGCGTCCAATCTGGCCGTGGCGCTGGCCAAAACCGGCGCGCGCACCGGCCTTTGCGACTGCGACCTCTACGGGCCGAGCATCGCGCACATGTTCGGCACCACGGAGCGTCCCTATCAGAACGAGGAGCAGCAGATCGTGCCGGTGGAAAAACACGGCCTCCAGCTCATGAGCATGGGCCTGCTGCTGGAAGACGACTCGCCCGTGATCGTGCGCGGCCCCGTCGCCACGCGCTACACGCAGCAGTTCCTCCGCCAATGCGCCTGGGATGACCTGGACTACCTGGTGCTCGATCTTCCACCCGGCACGGGGGACATCCAGCTCACCATCGTGCAGACAGTGGCGCTCGACGGCGCTGTCATCGTGACCACGCCGCAGGAGGTGGCGTTGATAGACGCGCGCAAGGCGGTGGCCATGTTCCAGAAGGTAAACGTGCCCATCCTGGGCATCATTGAGAACATGAGTTTCTTCGTCTGCCCGAGTGACGGGCAGGTTTACCACATCTTCGGCAAAGGCGGCGGCGAGCATGAGGCGAAACGCCTGGGTGTGCCGCTGCTGGGCCAGATCCCCATCGAGATGAGCGTGCGCGAATGCGGCGACGAGGGGCATCCCATCGCGCTGGAGGACGCGGAAAAGTCGCAGGCATCCCGCGCCTTTCAGGAGATCGCCGTGAATGTGCGCGCGGTCACACCCGCGTGAGGCTGCTCATTTTCCACCGACGCGGTAAAGCGCCGCATCGGTGCGCAGATACAGCGCGCCATCCACGGCCGCCGGACTCGCCATGATCGGCCCGTCGAGCGTGTTTTGCGACTCGATGCGGAACTCCCGTCCCAGCGGCACCACGGTCACCACGCCCTCGCGGCTGGCGAACCACAGCCTGCCGTCCGCGACAATGGGTGACGCGCTGTATTTTCCCCCGAGCCGCTCGCGATAAAAATCCACGCCCGTGGCCGCGTCCACACAGGTGAGGATGCCGCCGTCATCCACGAAATACAAAAGCCCTCCCGCCAGCACGGGCGAGGACATTTTCGGCGCGTTCTTCGTCACCCTCCATGCGATCTCCGGCGTCTCCAGACCCGCGTAACGCAGCGCGATGACCTGCGACTTGCCGTAGCTCGTGCTGAAATAAACGCGCTCAGCATCCGCCACCGGACGCACGGACATGGAAAAGCCGAGACCGTCGTAGGCCACCTTCCACAGTTCGCGGCCCGTCGCCGGCTCATAGCCGTAAATCCAGTTCGCCGCCGGACTGACCACCACGGGTTTGCCGTTCATTTCAACAATGAGCGGCGTGCCGTAGGCCTTGCGCTGCTGAGGGCGCGGATCCATCTCGCCGCTGCGCGGGGTCTTCCATGCCACCCTGCCAGTGTCCTTGTCGAGCGCGGCGACGAACTGCGTGTCACTGCCGTCGAAGTGGATGATGAGCAGATTCTCCCACAACACGGGGGACGAGCCGGGACCGTTTTCGTGCATCACTCGCAGTTCCTGATTCGTCCATAGCACCCTCCCCGTGGCCGTGTCGAGACAAGCGGTGCCGAAGCTGCCAAAGTGGGCGTGAAGCCTGCCGTCTTCGAGGATGGGGCTGGGCGAGGCGTAGCTGTTGAGCTGGTGCGCCCACTGAGGCTCCCTCACATTCAACAGCTCTATGTCATGCAGCAGCCTGCCGCTGCCGAGATCCACACACAAGGCGCGCAGACTCACGGAGGCGAGCACGGTCACGGGCTGGTCGCCGGTGTTCGCCTTCAGGCGGCGCTCCGCCTCGGCGGGATCGGCGGCTTTTTCGACAGCGGAGGTGAGCCAGACATGCGGGCCGGAGATGACCGGAGTGGAGTGCCCGCGACCAGGCAAGGCAGCGCGCCAGGTGATGCCGCTCGTCTCGCTGAAAGTCACGGGCAGTCCCTTGGCATCGGCGATCCCCTGCCCGCCCGGCCCGCGCCACTCGGGCCAGTCGGCGGCTTTCGAAGAGGTTGCGGCTAAGACGGTGGCGAATAGAAAAAGGGCGCGTGTCATCGGGCGGAATCAAACGCGCCCGATCCGCGCGAACTCTCCGGCATTATGCCCTGCCCCGGAGAATACCGCTGGATGGCACAGAGGGCTCCCGAAAACCCAAAATATCGGGCGCAGACATCCTGCCTGCGCGAACAATCTGGACTCCTTTTCCCCATGCAGAATAACCGGGTTTTCAGGAGTCCGTTTCATGCAGGTCTCAAAACCGCGCTCAGTCCGGCTTGATGCGCCAGCGCGCCTGGCGCAGCGCGGCGTGCGGACTTTCCTTGAGCTTCTCATACCACACGGTCAGCAGCGAGCCGTCCGCCAGTTCCACCGTGCTCGGATAGCCCAGGTCGCCGCCTGCGCCGTCGCCTGAAATGATCATCGCCTCGCTCCAAGTTCTTCCGTGGTCGGCGCTGATGCGGGCTTGATTGCCAAAAGGCGGGCGCCGGTGCCCGTAGGACATGAGCAGGCGCCCGTTGCGCAGGCGCAGCAGATGCGAGGGCAGGCCCCACACGCCGATGCTGTGCGGCACACTCCAGGTACTGCCTCCGTCGGCCGACTCCGTCTGCAAAGTCTCGCCTTTGTTTTCGGCGTTATGGTTGCGGATTTGCACGATGATCGAGCCATCAGCGGCCTCCACGCCGTGCAGTTCGTGGTAACTGCCTGCCGCGTCATCGCCGGGCCGGGTGGGGATTTCCGCCAGCCATTGCCACGTCAACCCGTCTCCCTGGATTCGCAGACACCGATCTTGCGCTCGCCGGTCCAAAGCTGCTTGCCGGGGTAAAGCAACCGCCCGTCTTTGAGCTGGATGGGGCCGTGCGGGCTGTTGACCACAGTCGGAATGCGGCCGGACCATGACTTTCCACCGTCTGTCGAACGAATCAGCCACTCGCCCAGTTCGGCTTTGCGTCCGGCTTCATCGAGCCGGTCGCGCGCGCCCTGCCAGGCGGCGAGGCGCGCGGCGGGCCAGTCGCCGGCGGCCTCGGCATTTTTCAAAATGGGATCGTAGGCCAGCGAGGTGAAGGTGGTCACCAGCAGGCTGCCTTTGGCCGTCTCCAGCACGCCGCTGTCGCGGTCATCGGTGGCGCTGTCGAGCAGCACGCGCGGGTGGGTCCAGGTCTTGCCATCGTCCTTGGAGGTCATGCCCACCACCTGGCCGAAGGGGCAGACATGCGCCTCGCGCCCGCCGGACCAGGTGAGCCAAAGCTCGCCATTTGACCGGAGCGCCACTGTGGACCAGCCGCAGTAAAGGTCGGGCTGCTGGGAGATGACCTTGGTTTCCAGGACTTCGAACTGTGCTGACAAGGCTGAAACAGATGGAAGCAGGGAAAGACAAAAAAACACGGCTTTAATGGCTGGATGGCTCATGCATCAAACTAATGAGAGCGGGCGGCGTGTCTTTCATCACGGCCTCAGCCAGCCACACTTCAGTCGCTCATGGCCGCGGCTTCAGCCCGGCGGGGCGCGCGGCGTCCAGCCAGTCGCCCCTGGCGCAATGCCGCCTGGAAGGATTCCTGGCAGCACACCCTGCCCCCGCTTGCACGGACGCATGCGCTACATAACTCTATCCACATGGCCTTCCCGACCACCCGATGGACTTTCTTTGCCCAAGCGACGCTGCATGGCGATGAGGCGGGGCGTGTGGCACTGGCGCGGATGTGCGAGGACTACCGGCGGCCGGTGGAGATGTTTCTGGCGGCGCGCGGTCATCTGCCGCAGGAGGTAGAGGATCTGACGCAGGAGTTTTTTCTCAGATGGCTCAAATCACGCGCGTGGAAGCGCGCGGACCGGATGAGGGGAAAGTTCCGCATCTTCATGCTGGCGGCGCTGAATCATCTGGTGGCGCGTGTGGCGGCGAAAGAAGCCGCGTTGAAGCGCGGCGGCGGCGTGATGGTGCAGAGGTTCGATGAGGACATCTTTGATGCAGAACAGCCCGCGAAATTGGAGGCGGATGGATGCGTGAGTTTTGACCGCGCCTGGGCGGTGGCACTGGTGAGTCATGCGCTGGCGGCGCTGCAGGCGGAGTTTGTGGCGCGGGACAAAGAGCGCGAGTTCGAGGTGCTGCGGCAGTTTTTGCCCGGCAGCGCGTCCCCGCCCTCGCTGGAGGAGGCGGCGGCGGACATGGGCACGAATGTGAATGCCTTCAAAGCGGCGCTGCACCGGGTGCGGGAGCGTTTTCGCGAGTTGTTGCGCACAGAGGTGGCCAAGACAGTCTCCGCACCGCATGAAGTGGAGGAGGAGCTGCGGTATCTGCGCTCCCTGCTGCTGAATCTGCCGCCGCAGCGTATCCTGGAGGCGGAAAACGGGAAGATGAAGGATGAAAATGCCTGACACCACCGCCACCTCCGTTGTCTGCCCCGTCTGCGGAGCCGCTTTGGCCGCTGGCGAGGCGGGGGGACTGTGCGTGGCCTGCCTGCTGGGGGAGGCGTTGGGGACGGAGCAGCCGGCCAAGGTGCTGGGCAGCATCGGCGGGCATGATTTGATCGAAGTCATCGCGCGTGGCGGCATGGGCATCGTGTATCGCGCGCAGCAGCGTGATCCAAGACGGGAGGTGGCGCTGAAGGCACTCTCCGGCGCGGAGCTGATGAGCGCGGAGGCAAAGCAGCGTTTCAAGATCGAGGCGGAGGCGATGGCGAGGCTGGATCACCCGTCGATCCTGCCGATCTACGAACTGGGAGAGGAGGACGGCACGCCGTTTTTCACGATGAAGCTGGCGGCGGGCGGCACGCTTTCGCAGCGCATCGGCGGCTACGCGGGCAAGTGGCGCGAGATCGTGGAGCTGATGGCGCGCATCGCGGAGGCGGTGCACTACGCGCACAGCCGTGGCGTGCTGCATCGCGACCTGAAACCGGGGAACATTCTGTTTGATGAGGAAGGCCACGCGATGGTCAGTGACTTCGGCCTGGCCAAGATGATCGGCTCGGACAACGATCTGACGAAGACCCTCGCGATGATGGGCACGCCCAACTACATGGCTCCCGAGCTGGTGCGTAAAAACGGCGGCGCAAGCACCGCCAGCGATGTGTGGAGCCTGGGCGTGATCTTGTATGAGCTGCTCGCGGGCCGCGTGCCCTTCACTGGGGACAATGTGCCCGCCGTGCTGCGCGCCGTGGTGGAGGATGAGCCGGCAGGGCTTGCAGCCCGCCGCGCTGAGGCGGGTAACGATGGGCGTCTCACTGCGACGCCCTACAGCGAGCGCATCCCGCGCGATCTCGCCGTCATCACCTTCAAAGCGCTGCAAAAGGAGCCGTCGCGCCGTTACCACGCCGCAGAGGAGTTCGCGGGCGATCTGCGCCGCTGGCTGGCTGGCGAGCCGATCCACGCGCGGCCTGTCGCACTGGCGGAGCGCGTGTGGCTGTGGGCGAAACGGAAACCCGCTCTCGCCGCCGCGCTTGCGCTGCTAGCGCTCACACTTCTCGGCAGCACCTTCCTGCTGCTGCACAGCAATGAAAACCTTCGCGCCGTGGATGCGCAGCGGCGCGCACAGATCCACCGCGCGCTGCTGGAGAAGGCGGACGCCGAACGCCAGTCCATGACACCGGGCCGTCGCGGGCGCACGCTGGCCCTGGTACGCGAGGCACTGGCGCACGGCCCCTCGGTGCAGGCCCGCTCCGTGGCTGCATCCGCACTGGCGGTGATGGATGTGAAGGTGGAGCGTGAATGGCCCGTCGGGCGCGTAGGCTTCGGCCAGAGCCCGATGGCATTTACCCCTGATCTCTCCCAGCACATCGCCATCCTGCCTGCGGCTGAAGTCCGTGACAGAGCATGGAAACAAGGCGCGCTGGGACTCCGCCGCACCAGCGATGGCGTGCTGCTGAAGCAAATCCCCCTCACGAACCGCGCCTATTATTCTTACGCCTCACTGAGCCAGGATGCACGTTGGCTGGTCACCAGCACCAGACGCTCAAAACTGGAGATCTGGCATCTGGAGAAAGAGACGCTGCACACCACCTTGACGAGCACCACGCAGCCTGCGGCGGCATTCCTGCCATCGGACGGCACCCTGATCGCAGCGCTCGATGGTGCGCTGGTGCGGCTGCGTCTGCCTGATTTGCGGCGGGAGGTCATCACCACCGGAATCTCCGCTGTGGGCAGGCTGTTTCCCAGTCCGGACGCGCAATACCTGGCTGTCTATTGCTTCGATGAGACAGGAAAGATCGAAGGTGGCTGGATCGAGGTGCGCTCCCTGGCCGATGGCCGGGTGCTGGCCCGGCAGGACCAGCCTTACGGCGATGCGGGCTGGAGCAATGACGGCCAGTCCGTGGTCATGTTTCATTATCCCACAGGCTACCTCCTGCGGCACAGCCTCGACGATGCGTCCTCCCAGCCTCTGGCCTTGCTGCGCACGACCGGCACGGGCCGCCGCGCTGTCTTCCGCTCGGGTGACCGGCTGCTCGGCTGGTCGGATAACGAGAATTTCGTCCACCTGCATGACTTATGGCTGGGACAGCCCTCACTGGTGATTCCGGGCACGGCGATGAACCTCAAGTTCTCCGCTGACGGCACACGCCTGGCTTGGAATCCGGACAGCGAGAGCGCCGCCATCGCCAAGGTGCTTGATTCACCGATCCTGACGCAGCGCAGGGCAAGTGGTCACGAGCGCAGCGTGGACCGTCACCTCGCCGTGAGCCCTGACGGGCGCTGGATCGCCACCGGTGATCTCTTTGGCCTGACCCTCTGGCGCACGGAGGGCATGCGGCCTGTGGCCTGGCGTCTGACGCAAAAGCCACGCGATCCGTTTGAAAACCTGCATTTCAGCAGGGACTCGCGTCAGCTCCGCTTTTACTGCGGCACCAGCAAGCATGTCACCTGGGACATCGTCGAGAGCGCTGATGGCGTGGTGACTCTGACTGGGCCGGGACCTGGCGATGTGCCCTCCCGGCATTACCTCCAGGCCGCCAGTCCGGATGGCCGCTGGCAGATCACCTTTCGCGCGGATGAAAAGAATGTCTTTGCCCACCTGTGGGAGGACGGAAAATTCATCTCCAAGCGCCAGCGCGACCTTGAGCCGGGCCTGACCAGCCGCCGCAACTGCCTCGTCAGCCCGGATGGCCGGTGGTGGGCGGCAGGCGCATGGAACCGCGACCGCTCCCGCCTGCCGGGATTCATCTATGTGCAAAGCACCGAGGTGGACGACTCCCGCATCCTCCTCAGCGAAGCCGCCTGCCACACTTATCTCGCCGTTTCTCCGGATGGGAGATGGCTTCTTGGTGGCGAAGGCGAAAACTACGCCATTTGGGAGAGTGGCACTTGGAAAAAAGTCTTCACCCTGCCCGCCGGTCTGTCGGATGCCGTCCCCGGCACCGCTGCTTTCAGCGCGGACGGACGGCTGCTCGCCCTGGAGGTGGATCACGGCAAAATCCGCCTGCTGCACGTCGGCACTTGGGACGAGGTGCTCACCCTCACCCCGCCACAGGATCTCCCCCTCGTGCGCATGGCCTTCTCCCCCGATGGTCGCCACCTCTACACCACGGGCGGGCAAATTTTGCACCGGTGGGACGTGGCGCGGCTGCGCGAGGAGCTGGAGGGGATGGGATTGGGGTGGTGATCCCGTAGCGGAGCGACGAATGTGTCTGGCCGGGAGGGCTTCATTTCGTCCATCGTGACATCCACGCTCTTGGCGCCGAACACATCCGGCCTGCGCCTTGACGGCGACGCGCCGCGAAGTGCCGCCCGCCGTCATGCTGGTGCAACCTGCCCCCAATTGGTTTCAATTTTTTACCTGCTCGCGCAGCTTTTTCCGACCGCGATGGGATGGGGGTGATGATGCGAAAGGCCGTTGTTGCGAGATGGAGCGCCGCGAGGCCTTTTTCCTCGCAGCCGCGCATCAAAGCGCTTTTCATTCCGCCCGCCCTCGGATACAAAGCCACGCAACTCCCGATGCGCGCATGAAACATCACGAGGCAAACTCCCGCATGGCCAACAGCCGCGCGCGCTTTGACACCACGCGCTGGAGCCTTGTGGCGGCGGCGGGCAGCGTGCAGTCGCAGGTGGCGAATGAGGCGCTTAATGAGTTGTGCCGCGCGTACTGGCGGCCGATTTACGCGGAAATCCGCCGGCGCGGGCATGGTCCGGCGGACGCGCAGGATCACACGCAGGAATTTTTCGCGCGGCTGCTGCGGCGGGATGCGTTTGGGAAGGCGGATCGCGAGAAGGGGCGCTTCCGCACCTACCTGCTCGGCGCGCTGGATTATTTCCTCGTCGATGTGCTGCGCGGGCGGCAGGCGCAGAAGCGAGGCGATGGCATGGTCGTGTTTTCATTTTCGGAAGGCGAGGGCGAGAGTTGGCTTCAGGACCAACCGGCTTACGGCGCGACACCGGCGGAGATGTTTGACCAAAGCTGGGCGGTGGTGCTGATGGAACGGGCGCTGGAGATGCTGATCGAGGACTACCGCGCCAGTGGCCGCGAGAATGTGTTCAAGGCGCTGGAGCCGTTTCTCAGCGCCGACTCGGGCGCGGACGGCTACGCGAGTGTGTGCGGCCAGATCGGGCTGACGCCTCAGGCCTTCGCGGTCGCAGTTCACCGGGTGCGGCGGCGTTTCCGCCAATGCGTGCGTGAGCAGGTCGAGATGACCGTGCTCGATCCCGCCGAGGCCGCTTTGGAGATGAGGCATTTATTCGGGCTTTGATCGTATGATAGCAGACACCACCACCTGCATCACCTGCGGCACGCCGATCACGGCAGAGGTGCTCGGCGGGAAGTGTCCGGCGTGTTTGAAAAAGGTGGCGCTGATGGAGCCGACGCTGCCGGGGGACACGCTGCCTGAGTCGCGAATGGCTCGGCGGCAGGCGGGCTGGGAGCCACCCACGGCGGAAGAGGTGGAGGCGCTGCTGCCGCGTGGGTTTTTCAGCGTGGAGAGCTTCATCGGGCGCGGTGGCATGGGCGCGGTTTACAAAGGCACGCAACTTGTGTTGAAGCGCCCGGTGGCGATCAAGATCATGCGCCAGGACCAGGCGGTGGATGCGGAGTTCCGGCTGCGGTTCCTGCGCGAGGCACAGACGCTGGCGAGACTGAATCATCCCGGCGTGGTGAATGTGATCGACTGCGGTGAAGCCGGGCCAGACTTCCTTTTTATCGTGATGGAGTATGTGGAGGGCACCGATCTGATGGAGGTGCTGGCCGCGAATCCGATGACCGAGGGCATGGCTCTAGAGATACTGCCACAGATCTGCGAGGCGCTGCAGTTCGCTCACGAAAACGGCATCGTGCATCGCGACATCAAGCCCTCGAACATCCTGATCACGAGCGGCGGGCGGGTGAAGCTGGCCGACTTCGGTCTGGCGAAGCTGATGGACCCTGGCAGCACGCTGCTGACGCGCTCGAACGTGGGCATGGGCACGCCGGACTACGCCGCGCCGGAGCAGTTCATGCCGGGGGCAGCGGTGGACCTGCGGGCGGATATTTATGCGCTGGGCGTGCTCATTTACCGCATGATCACGGGCGATCTGCCGCGTGGCGCCTGGAAGCCGCCGTCACACAGCGCGGCGGTGCATCCGAAGTGGGACGAGGTGGTGCGCCAGGCCATGCAACCCCGCCCGGAGGAGCGCCACAGCAGCGCCAGCCTGGTGGGTGCGGACCTGATGAAGATCAGCACGCTGCGGAGGCTGTCCTCCGGTGTTTCCACACACAAGAAGCAGCCCCTCCGCAGCGGCCTCCGCTGGATCGTGAGTGCAGCTATCGTCGTGCTCGCTATCGCTGGCTGGCTCACGAAGGACCGTTGGAGTCCCGTGGCTTCCCCACCAGCGGAGCCGGGCGCAGCCAGCCAGCCCGTCGCCACACCGCTTGGAGAATGGAAAGACGTGACGGGCCAGCTCGCAGAGCAGGTGCTGGCGCTTGGAAGCGGCAAGCTGGAGAACGGTCTCGTCCATGTGACCAAGCGCGGCATGATCCACCTCGAAAACCAGCGATCCATGGGGGATGTCGCCATGCGCGTGGTGTTTCAGGGCTGCATCAAAGCGGTGGTGAGGATTGCCCCGCCCGTGAGCTACACGGCATCCGTGGAGTTGCGGGATGGCAGCCTGCGCTCCGCACTTCTTCAGTATGATGATACCCTCCGGGGAACGACGGGGTTTGGATCGATCAACTCCGCGCTGGGTTCCGGCTTCGATCTCGAAGCAGATCATGAGATGGTCGTCTCCATCGTTGGCAATCAAATCGGCTACTGGCTGGACGGCAGGCTCGTCCACAAGACCAACGAAGCGCCCCTGCCCAAAGGCTCCATCGCGCTGAACTTCGAGGACTCTGCCTTGCTCTCCGGCACCATCGCCCGTGTCCGTAAAGTGGAATACGCCGAGCTGGCAGGCGGCCAGGGAAGCGCGGCCAAATACATCCTTCCCGCGCCCGGCACATCCGTTGATTGGATGGCTGAGACACGGGCCGATGTGCCTGCGGTGAAAGGAGACGCCTCGGCACTAACGGCAGTGGATTTCCAGGAGGACCAGTGGACCGATCTGCTCCCGCTCATCAATCCCGCGCGGGATGCCATCCGGGGTGCCTGGGAAAAAACGGACGCAGGTCTCTCCTGCACGATGCCCTCGCAGTGGGCGCTGTGCTCGTTCCCCTTGCAGGAGCCAAAGGGGGAATACGATTTGCGCTTCCGCGTGACGCGCGGTGATGGCTCGCACCTCGCGATGTTTTTCCTGTTCTGCAAAAACGGCAACGGTGGTTATGCGCCCGTGGATTACATTGACAGTTCCAGGTCTGAGTTTGCCGATGGCCGGCGCGGTGCGGGCATCGAGAACACCGGGCCGCCCATGTATGCGCCGGGCGGAGTGATGGCCCGCCGCGCGGAGTGGCTGCCGAAAGGGAAAACGACGACGGTGCTGCTGCAGGTGCGTGAGGCAGTGGTGCGTCTGCTCGTGGACGGCACGGAGGCGTGCCGCTGGCCGGCAGAGTGGGCCAGACTTCGGCAACCCGGCGGCACGGGCGGGCCACTTTTCAAATCGCTGCCGCCGCAGCCCTTTTTTGGAGTCGGGATTTTCAACTGCACCGCCGTCTTCCATAAGATCGAGATGCGGCGCGTCCCGGCCACCGCGCCCGCGCTGGAGGCCGCCCTGGCCGTGAACAATGCAGCACCGCCACCGCCCGCCTACCCCGAGCCGAAGGTGTGGGTGGATGCCACCGACGAGGTGCGCGCGGGTGCGCTGGCCAAAGGTATCGGTGAGGTGAATGGCGAGTGGCTGCATGTGGCGAAAGCGGGACAGGTCACTCTCAGAGACGGGCGTTCCTTCCAGGATGTGGCTCTGCGGGCCACTTACAAAGGACGGCTCTTTCTTGTGCTTCGGGAAGCCCAGCAAAGACATTATGTCGCCAATCTGAACCTTCAAACGGCCACATTATGGTTTTGGTCTGCGGATGAAAAAGAGACTCCCGGCTTCACCCGGCAGCGGATTGACCTGGGGCGTGACTACGATCCCAAGCAGGAGCATGTGGCCACCTTTGTGGCGCGTGGGCCAAACCTGGAGTTCTGGATCGACGGGAAGCTCATTGCCACGCAACTCGACGAATCTCTTCCCGCCGGCTTCATGCAGGTGCAAGTTTACAATCCGAATGAAGCTGCTGAGCCGTTGTGGATCAAAAAAGTCGAATACGGCGTGCTCGATGTTGTGGTTAAGCCGTGATTTTCACCCCGGCCTTTCCAAGCGGCACTTTCTGCGCTTTTCTTTGGCGCATCCACGATGCCGTCCTCCCCGTCCAGTCCCGCAGCCTCCCCACATGATTGGGAGCCGCCCCTGCCTTCTTCGGTTGCCGCCATGCTGCCCGCTGGTGCCTACACGGTGGAGTCTTTGATCGGCCATGGTGGCATGGGAGCCGTCTATAAAGGCACGCAGCTTCGCCTCAAGCGGCCCGTCGCCATCAAGATCATGCGTCAGGATGTGGAGGCGGACGCGGACTTCAGCGCGCGTTTTCTGCGCGAGGCGCACACGCTCGCGCGGCTCAGCCATCCGGGCATTGTCAATGTCATCGATTGCGGCAGGGACGGCGCGGACCTCAGTTACATCATCATGGAGTTCGTGGATGGCACTGACCTCGCTGAACTCCTGCGCTCAGGCCCGCTGACCGAGGCGCGAGTGCTGGAGCTGCTGCCGCAGATTTGTGACGCGCTCCAGTTTGCCCATGACAACGGCATCATCCATCGTGACATCAAGCCCTCGAACATCCTCATCGGCCGCAACGGGCGGGTGAAGCTGGTGGACTTCGGCCTCGCACGGCCCGTGGAGCCGGGCAGCACGCTCCAGTCAGGCTCGCACGTCAGCTCAGGCACTCCCTTCTACGCCGCGCCGGAGCAGCTCACTCCCGGTGCCGCGCTGGACCATCGCGCGGACATCTTCGCGCTCGGCGTGCTGCTCTACCAGATGCTCACAGGCCGCCTGCCGCGCGGCGCATGGCAGCTTCCCTCACAAATCGCCGCCGTGAGCCGCAAGTGGGACGCCATCGTCGAGCGCGCCATGCAGCAGCGTACGGAGGACCGCCATGCCAGCGCCAGCCAGCTCCGTGCCGATGCGCTGGCGATCAGCACGGCAAGTGCAGCCGCGAGCGAGGCCAGTGCATCATCGCGCAAAAGTTTCCGCCTTCCCTTGATGGCGGGCGCTGCGCTTGTTGCACTTGTTATCGCTGGCTGGTCCACCCAAGACCTCTGGAAGCCTGGGGCCGCTGCGGAAAAAACATCGTCCGCAGTGCCAGCACCCACCGCGCCAGCAGGATTGCCTCCGGTAGAGCTTCCCACCCCATCTCCTGCGGCCATTCGCATCTGGGACACCCCCGAGAAGATCGCGAAACGCTTCGGCACGGTGGAGGACGGGGTCTTGCACCTCAGCGATCTGGTGGGCGCGCATCATCTGCTCCCTGCACCGATCCGCGACGTCGCTTTCCGAACCAAACTGCGCATGAACCCTGACATGCAGGAGGCATCGGTGGCCGTTCGCCTCATTCCCAGCGGCCAGCCCGATCAGGAAAGTCGCGGCTACTTCCTGGGTGCCAGCAACAACGGCATCAGCCTGCAATACCGGCAGCACGGCGCAAACAAAGTCTTCGGCCAATGGCCGCTGCCGAGAGCGTTTGGACCAGACGAGTTCATGGCGCTGGAACTCCGCGTGCAGGGCAACCGGCTGACCGCCCTGGCCGAGGGAAAGGTGCTCGGCACCGTCGAAACCAACGACTTGCCGGAGCCGGGCGGCCTCCAGGTCTTCGCCAAGGCCAACAGCCACTGGCGTGATTCCGAATACATCCCGCTGGGACCGGCGCCCACCTCGCCAGCAGGATTGCCCCCGGTAGAGCTTCCCACGCCGCTGCCCGCCGCAGTCCGCCTCTGGGATACGCCGGAGAAAGCACGCGCGATAGATGCTATTTGGGAGAATGAGGCCCTGCGCCTGGAAGCCAAGGCCGTCAAGCACATGACCACCCTGCTCCGTGATGTGCTCTTCCGGGCAAAAGTGCGCATGAACCCCGATGCGCTTCATCCCAACATCAACATTCGCGTCCATCGCCAGCCGGAAGTCGGCCAGGACGCCAGTTACACCGTGGTCATTGCCGATGGCGAAGTGCAGTTGCAAGTCCTCCCGCCTGGTCTGGGGCAAAAGCGGATTTCCCTCATCAAATGGCTGCTGCCCCGCGCCTATGGCCCCGAGGAGTGGGCCGCGCTGGAGGTGCGGGCCATCGGCGACCGCTTCACCGTGCTGATGGACGGACAGGTGCTCGGCACCGTGGAAGACAGCCGTCTTTCCACGCCAGGGGGCCTGATGGTCTTCAGCAAAGCCAACGGCCACTTCCGCGACATCGAGTATGTGCCGCTGGGGCCAGAGCAGCAGGCACCGGGCACGGCCAAGCCCATGCGTATCATCCTGAAGGAACCGCCGCCGCCGCAACCCGCGCCCGCGCCCGCAGCCTGGGTGGATGTCACCTCCGCTGTGCAGACAGCCGTGGTGAATGCTGGCGCGGGCACCATCCGTGACGGACGGCTCCAGTTCACCCAAAAACACTATATGGCACTCCCTGACGGACTCATTCATGAAGATGTCGCCGTGCGCATGAAGCTCCGTGGCAGCGGTGTGATCTCCCTGCGCTACATCCCAGAATACCGTAGCTACCAGTCCGGCGTGGATCAGCATGGTGTTGGCCTGTGGTGCTGGGATGGTGGTTTGAGCAAGAGAGTGCTTTTCCACCAGACATGCCCCCTGCCGCCAGACTTTGTTCCCGCGCAGGACTACGAGCTGCTCATGGCCGTGCGCGGCGACCTCATCCAAACCTGGGTCAACGGCAGGCTCGTCGCCAGCCACCAGGACAGCGACCTCAAGCAAGGCCGCATCGGCCTCTCCTTCACCGCCGCAGATGTCGGCTCCCCGCTGATGCCGAACCTCCAGAAGGTGGAATATGCCGTGCTGAAGCAGCCGTAGCGGAGTGGGAGGTGAATCCTCCAGGATTCCGGGCCTGTGAAAAAAAACTTCACGCCGCCTGTAATCGGCGCGGGGAAGTCTCGAAGAAGCGCGATGAAAACATGTCATCGCGCCCACATCTCAATGGCAACGCCGCCCCACGGCCACCCACCCATTCGGGTAGTGGTGCGCTGTTTCCAGACCGCTTATGGGCGCGGATGGACAGCACCGGCGGATGCCACGAGCAGGAAAATGATGAAGCCATAGGCATTCTCGCCGCCGAACTGCGCCTCACGCAGCGGCAGGCCGAGGTGCTGCACTGGGTGGCGGAGGGAAAGACCAATGACGAGATCGCCACCATCCTGGATTTTTCCGTGAACACGGTGAAGTCGCACCTGAAGGACATCTTCCAGCGTCTCGGCATCCACAGCCGCACCGCCGCCGCCGCCTGCGCCTACCGCGCCCACATCCGCCATGCGAACGGCCACAGCACCCTACCCGGACGGGTAATACTGGAAAAAGAACCTTCCCGATAACCTCGCCACAAATCCAGGAAAAACGCGCCGCCCCCTTATGCACCCTGTAATCACGAGCACCAACGAAGGAATTGCCGCAAAACAAAGCGCACTCTCCATCGCCGGACTCCCGGTCTTTCGGCCAGCAACAGCACCCTGGAACGCTGGCGCTAACCCTTACGCTCACAACACCCGTCACGGACTCATCACCTCTGCTCCCGTCTCTCCCTCACCCTCCGCCCACCACATGCCATGAAAACACCTGCACCTCCTCGCGTCGTCCTCGCCGCCACGCTCCAACTCGTAGCCGCGCTCGCCAGAGCGTGGGCATTGCTTATCCTCGCAGCACCTGCTGTTTCAGCCAACTGGAACGCTGGTGCGGACATGGCGGCCATTGAGCGGCCCAACGGAGCCCAGGAACTTGCCAACCCCAATGGACAGTGGAGCTACGGCGTCAAAACCGGTGCCACTGCCGTGGCGATGACGCTCTACACGCCCGCTCAGCATTACAATAGCGCTTATACGGCCAACCAGGATGGCTACGACAACGGGGATGGACATGTTTTACTGCACCTTGGACCCACGGTCTATGCCCCCTACAGCATCCCCATTCAGCCGCTGGAGATGCACTGGCATCCCTCCGTCAATGCCAGCCTGTTCACCACCTTGCGGTGGACGGCACCCGCAGCAGGCACTTACTACGTCAGTGCGTATTGGAAAGACATCAACCACAGCGGTGGCAATGGTGCCACCGCTCATCTGGTGGTGAATGGCACGCAAGTCTTCGGCCAGACCTTCCAAAACACGGTCAGCGCCGTGGTGAGAAATCAGCAAATCACGCTCAATGCCGGGGATACGGTCGATTTTGCCCTGGGAAACAACGGCGAGTGGGGTGGGGACGGCACCAGCTTCAATGCCTTTGTCAGCACCTCACCACTCAATGTGGTGGCGCACTACCGTTTCGAGAATGGTCCTGATGCGGGCGCTGTCAGCTCCATCACCGACAGCAGCCAGCATCAGCTCCACGGCACTTCTTCGGGTGCGATGTTTTACCGCGCCAACACGGGAACGCACTCCGCCATGGGTGCCTTCTCATTGGATGCAGTGGGTGATAGTGACTTCGGGCAAGTGGCGGACAACCCGCTGCTGCACCAGCAGGGAGACTGGACGGCGGAGTTCTTTTTCAAACTGGATGAGCCTTACGAGCAGTATGGCAATGAGGGCGGTGTGGTGATGATGCTTTCCAAGCTGAATCAAACAGAGGGGAGCAATTTTCAGGCGGGCTTTGCCATCGCTTTGAACCCCAACACGGGCCGGCTTGAAGTGGCCTGCAGCTTAACCAGCAGTTCTGGGATAGGAGTGGCAAGCACCACGGACATTCGGAGCAGTCCGCAGCAATGGCACCATGTGGCCGCTGTCATGGACAGGGATGTCTCCGGCACGACGGATCAACTCTCCATCTACGTGGACGGCCTGCTGGAGGGGGCCATCCAGGGCGACTGGGGCGCTCTCTACTACGGCAATCAGCCTCTCTTCATCGGTGCGGGGAACTTTCTCATGCCTACCTACCGGCGGAACTTTGATGGGCACATTGATGAAGTGCGCATCTCCGCCTCAGCGCTGACGCCCCCGGAGTTTCTGGCTCCCGCATCCGTCTCTACCATCACCCATCACACTTCCACCTGGAACAGCACCACCGGCAACTGGACGGACACCAGCAAGTGGTCCACACCCACCGCATTTGGCACCTTCCCCAACAATGGCAACCCCATCCCCACCTACGATGCCATCCAGAACGGCGGCGTATTGACGGTAAACCAGGACATCACCGTTCTAAAGTTCACGATGAATGGCGGCACGCTCAACGGCCCGGGCTCCCTCACTGTGGACGGAGCGGGCGTCTGGGCTCCTGGAGCTACCATCAGCGGAGACAGTGTGGCGACGGATCAGATTACTTTCAACAACACGCTGACGCTCAGCGGCACTGATGTGGATCGTACTCTGACCAGCCGCACGATGAATACGGCGGGCACCACCACTTGGAGCGCCACCCGTGGTTCCACCAAGAACTTTGGCATTATCAACAACAGTGGCACATGGAATGCCACTAGCGACGGTCAGATTATGAGCCAAAGCGGAACCTTCAACAACCTTTCAGGTGCCTCTTTCAACAAACCTTCAGGAAGCTCCACGCAGATCTCCCAGCCATTCAACAATCTGGCCGGGGCCTCTGTGAATGCCACAGGCGGAACTCTGATATTGCAAGCTGGCGGCACACAGGCAGGCTCGTTCCATGTAGGGTCCGGCGCTGCGCTGCAACTGATGGGCGGTCACGCCCTCAATGCAGGTGTCTCCTTCAATGGCGAGGGCACCTTGCACATCGGTGGCACCACAGGAGGCTCTGCCACTACTGCCAACACGGAAGTCGCCTTCCCTATCTCTCTAACTGTTAATCTTGTGGATAGATCGAGCGGAACCAACAGGCTCGATGGCGCGGGAGCCATCACCGTGGATGGCCCGTTTATCTGGAACAACAACAATGTGATCGGAGGCGCGAGCACAGCTGAGGAAATCACTTTCAACAACACTCTGACCATCACCGGCCCCGTGTCGGGAGGATCCACCCACACCCACAACAAGCGCACGATGTACACGACGGCGACGACCAACTGGACCGCCTCTGACAACTTCCTGGACAACTACGGCATCATCAACAACAGCGGCACTTGGAATGCAACGAGCCGCCAATTCATGAGGGGCGACGGGGGGCAGTTCAAGAATCTCGCCAACGGAGTATTCAACAAATCCGGCGCGAACATCACCTACTTTCAGCAGCCTTTTGTCAACGCTGGGATCGTGAACGTGAACAGTGGCGCGCTCCAGTTTCAAATTGGGGGTTCTTACACCCAGACAGCAGGAGCACTGGTGCTGGGTGGCGGCAGTGTGAATGCCGGCACACTTAGCATCCAGGGTGGAAAAGTGCAGGGCGGTGGCACCATCACGGGCGCGGTGAACATGAGCAGCGGGACCAGCATGGAGCCGGGGATAGGCACCACGACGGGCATCCTCAATATCTCCGATAACTTGAACTTGAGCGGCGGCTCGAAGCTGAGTTTTGACATCGGTGGCACCCTGCCTGGCACGGGGCATGACCAGATCAACGAGGGCGGAGCCTCTGCGCTGAATGTGGGGAATGTCACGCTGGAAGTGAAGCTGCTGAATGGATTCCTGCCCGCCATTGGCGAGACGATCACCGTGGTGCAGGCATCCACCTCGGCCATCACGGGCAGTTTTGACAACGTGCTGAACGGAGCGCGGTTGGCTATTGCCGGGACACCCTACTCCTGCCAAGTCAACTACGGCACCAACACCGCCTTCTCAGCAGATGGTGGCAACCGCAAAGTGATCCTCTCTCACTTTGCCACCACGCCCGCCAGCCTGACGCTGGATGACAACCAGATCGTGGAGAACGCCCCCGCTCCCAGGACGGTGGGTCTGCTCGGCGCCACTGATCCAAACTCCAACGAGACGTTTACCTTTGAGCTGACCACGGTGAGCGGACTGGACACCACTGATGACGATAACGATCGGTTCGAGATCGTGGGAGGGAATCAACTCCAGGCCAAAAGCAGCACGCTCCTCGATTTCGAACTCAAGACCTCATACAAAGTGCGGCTGCGGGTGAGAAATAGCGGTGGTGGTTTCCTGGAACAGCCATTCACCATCCAGGTGCTGGATGTGCCCGCGCCCACCTCGCTGGCGCTCTCCGACAGCAGCATCTTTGAGAATCAGGACATCAACACCGCCGTGGGCACCTTCAGTGCCACCGACCCGACACCGGGAACGTCCTTTACCTATCAATTCATCATCGGCACGGGCAGCACTGACAACAACAAGTTCAACATCAACGGCAATGAACTGCGCTCCAGCCAGGTGTTTGATTCCGAGAGCACGCCAGGTCCCTTCACGGTGCGCGTGGTGGTTACGAACTCTGGCGGTGAGGGAATGTCAGTGGCGTTTCCCATCACGCTGTTAAATCAGGGGCCCTCGAACCTCGCGCTCTCGCAGTCTTCGATCCTGGAAGGCCGACCCATCGGCTCCACGGTGGGCGCGTTCTCCACCACGGTCGTTCCCGCTGGCACGGAGGTGACATACTCCCTCGTCAGCGGCACTGGCAGTACGCACAACGCTCAGTTCACCATTGATGGCACCTCGCTCAAGACCGCCGTGGCGCCCAACTTCGCCGCTGGTGCCACCCGCAGCATCCGCGTCCGCGCCACCGGCCCGGGTACGGAGACGGTGGATCAAGTCTTCACCATCACCATCATCAATGCCGGTCCGCCCACGGACATCGCCCTCAGCAACAGCAGCATCGCGGAGAATCAGCCGGTCATCCCCACCAATCCCGTGGTCGGCACCCTCAGCGCCACGGACCCCGATCCCGAGGCCACCTTCACCTTCATGCTGGTGGACACGCCCAGCTTCCCTGACAACGCCCGCTTCAACCTCAGCGGCACCGGCGGAGCCACGCTGCGCAGCAGCCAGACCTTCGACAAGGAAGATCCCGTCGTGGCGGATCGCGGCCCTTTCAGCATCCGTGTGCGCGTGACCAATGGTGCGAACAAGTCCTATGACGAGACGCTGACCATCACGGTGCAGGATGTGGCTGGACCCTCGGCCATTGCTTTGACTCCCTCTTCCATCACCGAGGGGTCTGCTGGCAGAACCGTGGGCACGCTGTCCGCCACGCTGGCACCTAGCGGAGCAGTGATCACCGACTGGGCCCTGGTTTCCGGAGGGCCGGACAATGGGCTATTCATGCTGGATGGTGCCACGGTCAAAACGGCCGCCGCGCTCCCCGCTTCTCCGGCCACCCGCACGATCCGCGTGCAGGCCACGGATGCCAACGGGGAGTTTTTTGCCCAGGACCTCGCGATTGACGTCATTGATGTGGAGATCACCGACATCCTGCTGGCAGCGGCATCGGTCAGGGAGCGGCTTCCCGAAGGCACTGAGGTGGGCCTGCTCACCGCCGTGGCCACGCAGGAGGGGCTGCCGGCCACGTTTGAGCTGGCGGCCGGAGACGGGGATGACGACAACCTGCTCTTTGCCATCAATGACAGTGTGCTGGTGACGGCGGAGGAACTGGACCAGGAGGACCAGGCCATGCGCACGGTGCGCGTGCGCGCCACCGTCAGCGGCAACACCTTTGAGAAGGCATTCGAGATCCAAATCCTGGACAATGATCCCAACCTGGTGCTGGAGCACCCCGAGGGCGTGGTGCTGGCTGTCTTCCCTGCGGGGGATGCGGTGCAGTTCCCGGTGACGGAGGCGGGGCAGACCTCGGAGCCGAAGGTGTTCACCATCCGTAATACCGGCACGGGACCGCTGACGGACATTGAGGTTCCGCCGATGTCTCAGTTTACGGTGGATGTGTCCGGCATGGCGGAGGAAATCGCGCCTGGGGAGACGACGACTTTCACCGTCAGATTCAGCCCGCAGACTCCGGCGGCCACCACCGGCCCCGAGAGCGCGGTGGGCGAGAACATGCTGATCCTCAGCAATGACCCTGACAGCGGCACGGGCGGGGATGAGTTCAGCCTGAGCGGCCGCGCGATGACGGCAGCTACCCTGGCCATCGAACAGCCGGCAGGCACCGTGATCAACGACGGCAGCAGCCGCTACTTTGGTCTGGGCTTGATCGGCGCGGATGGCGCGCCGCGCACCTTCACTCTAACCAACTCCGGCGAGGCGCCTGTGCGGGATTTGGCAGTCTCGCTGCTGGGCGCGGATGAGGAGTCCTTCGCGCTGGATGACACAGGCGTGCCTGAAATGCTGGAAGGTGGTGACAACACCAGCTTCACGGTGCTCATGCATCCGTTGGAGGAGGGTGTCCTCTCTGCCACATTGCGCATTTTCTCCGAGACCTTCGGAGACAAGGACATTACTCTCACGGGTGAGGGTTTGACCCCAATACAGATCGCCCATCAAGCCTATGTGAAGGCGAGCAACACTGGCGCGGGAGATATGTTTGGCAACACGGTGGCGGTGGATGGAGAGACGGTGGTGATTGGTGCCCCATCAGAAGACAGCGATGCACGCGGAATCAATGGCAGTCAGGATAATAACAATGCTGAGAACTCAGGGGCGGTCTATGTGCTGATACGGACGGGTGGTGAGTGGGTGCAGCAGGCCTATCTGAAGGCTTCCAACTCCGATGCTCAGGACCGCTTTGGAGAGAGCGTGGCCATTGACGGCGATACCATCGTGGTAGGTGCCACTGGAGAAGGCAGCACTGCCGCTGGGGTCAATGGCAATCAAGCCTTGAACAACCTGGCGAACGTTGGTGCCGCCTATGTATTTGTGCGTGAGAACGGGCAGTGGACCCAGCAGGCTTACTTGAAGTCGTCGGTTCCTTCTGCCTCCGATCTATTTGGCAAATCTGTCGCCTTGTCAGGGGACACGATTTGCGTTAGTGCGCCCCTGGATGGAATTGAAGGGCCGGCTGCAGGTGCCGCCTTCGTTTTTACCCGTGAAAGCTCCACCTGGAGCCAGGAAGCAGTGTTGACTGCTGGGTCGGATGCCTACCTTGCCACAAGTTTTGGAGATGCAGTAGCCTTGTCTGGAAATGTCATAGCAGCAAGCCATGACTCGAGTAATGGAATGACATCGGGTGCCTGCATTTTCAGACGCAATGGCACAAACTGGACGAAAGAAACACGACTAGTTTCACCGAGTGCAAAGGGTGGCTTTGGCCATTCCCTGGCGCTGTCTGGAGGCACAGTGGTCGTTGGTCACCTGTTTGGCTCATCTGCGGAAGTTTTTGTTTATCAAGGCGTCGCATGGACCCACGAGGCGACATTGGCGGCACGAAATACGGAATTAGGTGATGCTTTTGGTGACAGTGTGGCAATTCAGGGCGACTTGATTGCAGTGTCAGCACCACACGAGCGGGGCTCAGGCTCTGGAGTGAATCCTCCCAACGATAACGAGACTGCTACTGCCGGGGCAGTTTACCTATTTCGCCGGTCTGCATCTGCCATCAATCCCTTAGCTTCAGCATCGTGGGCTGAAATTGCCTATCTCAAAGCGTCCAATTCAGGCGAAGGGGATTTATTTGGGATTGGAAGGTTCAACGGCGGGATGCTTCCGGCGTTGGCATTGTCCGAAAAATTTATCGTGGCTGGTGCGAGCCTGGAGGACAGCGCCGCCACCGGAGTGGATGGCGATGGCAGTGACAACAGCGCGCCGAACGCTGGGGCGGCGTATGTGTTCGCTCTCGAGTCACGGGCGATCCAGGTGTATGCGGGAGCCGAACTAACAGCAGACCGCGTGTATAGCGGCCAGGCCGCGCCGGTGGACCTGGGCGGCTCGCCGCCGGCGGTGCCGCTGACGCGCACCTTCACCATCCTCAATGACGGGCTGCTGCCGCTGGACATCAGCGCGGTCCATGTGAGCGGGGACTTCTTCGTGGTGGATCAGGGTGATCCGGCGCTGCCGGGCTTTGGCGCCATGCAGTTCACGGTGCAGAACGAGCCCGGCACTTCCGGGCCGCTGAATGGCACGGTGCAGATCGAAAGCGACGACCCGGACCTGCCGCTTTTCACCTTCACCCTCGCAGGACTGGTGGGCGATGCGCCGCCCACGGAGATCGCCATCGAACAACCAGAGGGCGCGAACCTGACCGACGGCGCGAGCACGGTGAACTACGGCGCGCTGACCTACAGCCGCACCGCCGCGCGCGCCTTCACCGTGCGCAACCTGGGCACCCAGCCGCTCTACATCGGAGCAATCACGATCACGGGAGCTGACATGGCGGACTTTGCCGCCGGGCCGCCGGGGCAGTCCGAGGTGCAGCCTGGGCAGGCGACGAGCTTCATGGTGACCTTTGATCCAACAGGCACGGTGGGCGGCAGCAGGACGGCGGTGCTGCATGTGTTCAGCAATGACACCGACGAGGGTTCCTTTGACATCACCCTGACCGGAACCGTGCAGGTGCCTGACATTGAGGTGACCGGCGGGACGATCATCGGCGGCGCGCCCGCCCTGGACTACGGCACGGTGGTCTTTGGCCCGGGCAAGCCGGGGAAGGATCTCGCGATAGGCGTGTTCAATGCGGGCCAGGGGTTGCTGGAGGACTTCAGCTTCAGCATCGAGGGGGTCCACGCGTCTGATTTCAGCATCATCAACAGCGCCATTTTCACCAGTTTCGGGGGTGCGGCGCAGTTGGCGGTGCGCTTCCTGCCGCAGGAGGAGGGGCCGCGCAGCGCGTTGCTGCGGGTGGGGAGCAATGATCCCGATGAAAACCCGCTGCTCATCAACCTGGCCGGCAACGGCAATGCTCTGCCGGTGATCACCCAGCAGCCGCAGTCCGCGCTGGCCTTCACGGGCGAGTCCGTGACCTTCACCGCCGCCGCCACGGGCAGCGGGCTGACCTACCAGTGGCTGAAGGACGGGATTCCCTTCGGCAGCGCCACCCCCAGCCTGACGATTCCCAACGTGCTCGCCACCTCCAAAGGCACCTATTCCTGCCGGGTGAGCAACTCCGCCGGAGTCACTTTTTCCAGCGCGGCGCATTTGGCGGTGATGGCTTCCTCACCAGCCCCATTTCCAGTTCAGGCCAATGAAGACACGACCAATATTCTCTCAATGGCATCCGTCTCGCCTCCTGCCCAGACGAAAATCCTCTACCACTGGCAGAAAGACGGGGCTGACCTCAGCGATGGCGGCACAGCGCCAGTGATCTCAGGCGCCTTCACCAGAAGTCTGCGTCTCACAGGCGTCAAGCCGGCAAGCTCCGGCACTTACACCTGCAAGGTGACACTCATTTCGTCGAACGGAGGCGGCAATTTGACCCGTGTGGGCCGGACCATTGTGCTCACAGTGGGTGCCAAGCCCGTGATCGCCGCCGGGGGGCCTTTTGAGTGGGGAGCGGCCACGCCGGTTTCTGATGTGATCACTGTCACTCAGAATCCAGGCGATATTCGCTATTCCGGTCATCCGACAGGTGTTCGCCTCAGCCTTACTGGTGCCGGACAACTTACGTTCCAGGGCAAACCCACGCGCATAGGCAGCGGTACCATCACCGTGACCGCCAGCAACGCCGCGGGCACCAGTCTGCCACAGACCTTCAACTACACCGTCGCCGCGCTGCCTGCCAATGTGGTGGGCACCTTCGATGGGCTGGTGGACCGCAGCTCCTTGTTTGGCCTGCACAACCTGGGGGGCAAAATCTCGGTGACGGTGGGCAGCAACGGCTCCTGGAGCGCAGCGTTGCTGCTGGGACCCAAGGTTTACTCGTTGACAGCATCACCAGCCACTTCGAACACCAGGTTTTCTGGAGGCATCTTCAGTGGCAGAGCGGTGGTGAACCGGTCGAGTGAGGGACTGCCGTCCTTGAACCTGGACATTGAGATTGATGCCAGCACAGGGAACCTGACCGGCACGCTCACAGACGCGGCCCTGACATCGCCACAGCCAGGAGAAGTGGCACTGGAAGCATTCAAGGGCAGTGTGCTGCCGCAATTCAGCTACACTGCGGCGTTGGAAGTGTCATCTGCTCTGGCCGGGAACCCCAGCGTGCCTCAGGGCAACGGTTTCTTCACGGCCAAGGCAGGCTCCAATTCGACGCTGACCATGGCTTTCAAGCTGGCGGACTCAACGGTGAAAACCTACGCTGGCCCAGTCGTCGCCGGTGCCCGGATTCCGGTCTTCTTCAGCCTCTATGGAAACGTGCCATCCTCTGCTGGTTCAGTCCATGGATGGATCACCCGGACTGCGGACACCGTGCCGCAGGTCAATGGCGGCAGGCCGCTGCTGAACGGCGCACTGACATGGCTGAAGCATCCTCAGCCCTCCAGCAGCACCACCCGCAGCTACAAGGAGGGCTTTCCTCTGCACACGTTGACGGTGCTGGGTGGACAGTATGCGCCCCCGCCTGCGGGGAGCGTGGTGCTGGGCTTGCAGGCCAAAACCAGCAATGCCCGCTTTGCCTTTGCCGAAGGCGGGATCGAGTTTTCCGCCCTGGGTGGCAGCGGCAGTCCGGCAGGCACACCTGCGGGCATCATCCGCCAAGTCTGCACCATCAGCACCAGCAACCTTTTGACTCTGCCTGCCATCAACACCGCGCAGAACCCGGCCAATGTGCGCGACAATTCGTTTGATGCCGCCACCGGTCTGTTCCGCGGCACGTTCATCCTGCGCGACAATGATCCGACGGACCTGCTGCCGCCGATCGCCCAGTTGAGCCGCAACACCGCCTTCGAAGGCGTGCTGGTGCCGCGCCTGGGCAGGGGAGCCGGGTTCTTCAACCTGATCCAACTGCCCGTGCCCGGCCGCACGTTGTCCACGATGCCAATGCTTTCCGGGCAAGTGATCCTGGAGGCAAACCCGTGAGTCTTGCCTGGAGTGAATGGCCGCGGAAGTTCCAGAGGGGCGCATGGCCACCGCGCCCCTGGCTTGCGGCCATTCCAGCATCAAACGGGCGATTTGCCCGCGCCACCGCGCCGCAGGCCGTGGACCAGGAACGCGGCTCCGACGACGATCATGAAGACCGAGAAAAACTGGCCGCGTGTGAGGCCGAGGATGGGGTTTGCGCCGGAATCCGGCTGGCGCACGCATTCCAGGCTGATGCGCGCGGCGGCGTAAAGCAGGAAAAACAGGCCGGTGAGCACACCGTGGCCAAGCCTGGGAAAGCGGATGCGAATGAACAAAAGCACGGCGCTGAGCAGCAGCCCCTCCCCCAGCGCCTCGTAGAGCTGCGAGGGATGCCGGGGGTGCAGCATGGCCTCCAACTCCGCCACTCCGCCGGGCTGGCCCTGGAAATAGGCGATGATGTCAGGGCTGTGCACGACTCCCGGCGGAAGAGCAACGGGCGCGCCTCCTTGCGCCGCGAAATCCTCGTGCAGCAACTCGGCGGGAAATTTCACCGCCAGAGGAAAGGCGGTCACACGGCCGAAAAGCTCGCCATTGATGAAGTTTGCGATGCGACCGCAGAAAATGCCCAGTGGCGCGCCGCAAACCAGGGTGTCGCCTATGCCGGTCCATGAGATTTTGTGTTTGCGCGCATACCAAAGGCAGAACAAGGCCACTCCCGCGATGCCGCCATGGCTGGCCATGCCGCCCTGGTTGAGCAGGAAAAAACTCCACGGCGCGCGGATGAAATTCTCGAAGTCGTAGAGCAGCATGTAGCCGAGCCGCCCGCCGAGCACGACACCAAACAGCGCCACCAGTGTGATGAAATCAGCCACCTGCGCCGGCTTGATCTGGGACAGGCCGCGCCGCGCCAGGAAGACCATGACGAGGTAGGTCAGATAAAACCCAAGCACATAAGCCAGGCCATACCAGTGGATGGCGATGCCGTCGGTGATTCTCAGCAGATGCGGGCTGAGATCGTGCAAGTAATAGGCCAGGAGATTCATGCGGGGCCAAGCATTGGCGGCGGGAGCCGGACGGGGCAAGCGAAAGCGCCTCACGCCTTCGCCACAATGACGGGGCCGTTGTTTTTCGCCGGGTTGTCCGGCGATCCGGTCACTGTGGGCGCGTCTGGCTTTGCATCAGTCTCCGGCGCTCCGGGGACGCCGGCTTCCACGATTTGGGCGAGTGTGGTTTTTCTCGCCGCGGGCGCCTCCTTCGCGATCTCAGGTTCAGGTGTTTCAGGGCGGCGCTGTTCCAGGTCGGCCACGATCACGGCCACAAGGCAGGCCGCCCATGCGGCCAGCACGCCGGAAAAGGGTTCGAACAAAATCCCCGCCCATGCCAGCGTGAAGGCGAGGCAGACCGTGAGGTGAGTCACGGCGAGCAGATAGATCATCTTTAGCCACAAGCCTCCGCGCGCAAGACCGGCCCGCGCGCTGAGAAAAGCCAGCGCGGTGAAGCATGCATACTGCAGCGGCAATGACATGCGCAGGCCGTGCTCCGGCAGCACCAGCAGACGCGGCAGACGCTCCTCAAGCCACACGGCCATCTCTGGAAAGAGTCCGAAACGGTGGAGCGCAAGCACAGGCACGCAGACCAGGATGCCGGTGAAGAGGATGGAGACGCGCTGTTGTTCGTTGGCCGGGGTCATGATTCGGGAGAGGGGGCTGGCTCGGCGCCACGGTAACAGTTCACCACGAGGTCGCTGAGAAATTTGTCGGGGCGTTCCACGGCTTCGGGACCAAGGTGGAAGACCTTCCGCGCCGTGTTGCGCGCCACGAGCTGCAGGCCGAAGGGGAAGTCTTTGAAAAGCCTGGAGCACAACTCCTCCACGCCGCTGCCCTCACGCTCCGCGCGGCGCACCA
The DNA here is from genome assembly GCA_002343505.1 of Verrucomicrobiaceae bacterium UBA2429. Taxonomy (GTDB): domain Bacteria; phylum Verrucomicrobiota; class Verrucomicrobiia; order Verrucomicrobiales; family Verrucomicrobiaceae; genus Prosthecobacter. The sequence goes on from DDQZ01000110.1 coordinate 92,391, forward strand.
GGCCTTGCACGGCGCCGGCGTCGAACACCAGCTCCAGCCCATGCTCCCGGGTGAAGCGCGCGGCAAAAGCGCGCACCTCCCCCGCACGGGCGTCGGTGCGCAGACTGAGGGCCGCCTCGCGGCTGTGTTCGAGAGCGGCGGAGGGATTCAGCACCAGCGCCTTGTCCACGATCAACTCCGGAAGCCCGAGGCTGGGCATTTCAAACTTGAACTCGCGCAGCACTTTTTCCCAGGCTGTGACGAGGCCCCGCGCGCCGGTTTTCTCCCCGGCGGCGCGGGTGGCCACCTCGCGGAGGGCGTCATCCTCGAAAAGCGCGCGCACACCATAAGCGTGGAATTCGCGCTCGAACTGGCGGATGAGACTGCCCTCGCTGTTTTTCATGATGTGAAAAAGATCATCCGCGCCAAGCGCGTCACAAAAAACCCGAACGGGCAGGCGCCCGATGAACTCGGCCTCGAAGCCGTAGTCTATGAAGTCCCTGGTCCCCGCCTCGCGCAGCAGGTCCTCGGCGGCGGGTTTTCCGCCAACTGACGCGCCGAAGCCGATGGAGGCGCGGCTCTGGCGTTTTTCGATGATTTTTTCCAGGCCGGAAAAAGCGCCGCTGACAATGAAAAGGATGTTGCGCGTGTTCACCACCTCGCGGCCGGTGCGGCCCTTGCGCGTGTCGAACATCATCTGCATCTGTCCGCGGATGTCGTTGGGAGCATAAAGCGGAACCTCGGTCTCCTCCATGAGCTTGAGCAGGGCGGTCTGCACACCGCGGCCGCTGACATCCCGACCGATGCGCCCCTCGCCGCCGGTGGCCAGTTTGTCTATTTCATCGAGGTAAATGATGCCGTGCCCTGCCAGCCGCACATCACCGCCGGCCTTTGCCACAAGATCGCGCACCAGGTCGTCCACATCCGCCCCCACATAGCCGGTCTCGCTGAACTTCGTCGCGTCGGCCTTCACAAACGGCACGCCGATCAGGTCTGCGATGTGTTTGACGAGGTAAGTCTTGCCCACGCCAGTCGGCCCGGCAATGAGCACATTTTGCTTGGAGAACTCCAGCGCCGGACCGTCGCCGCCGCGCTGCTTGCGCTCCTCGGAAATCATGCGCGCGTGGTTGTAGTGGTCGCACACAGCGGTGGCCAGCACCTTTTTCGCCTCGTCCTGGCGGATGACAAAGCGGTCCAGATATGCTTTGATGTCCGCAGGTTTGAGCCTGAAATCGAACTCAGGTTCGGCCTCGGCCTCCTCGACAGGTTCCGGGTCGCCGCGATGCGGGCGCAGTCCGGGCATGGACGGCTCGACCCTGGAAAAGAGAACCTGGCCGCCAAGGGTGTTTTTGATGAAGTCCTCCAGCTTGCGCGTGATCTCCTCCGGCTTGGCTGGCGGCTGGGCCGGCGGTTCATCCGGCTTGTTCTCAATGTCTTCCTTCATGGCGGGGACTTTCGTCCGCAAAGGCTGTGCCGCAAGCGGTCATGGCGGCGGGTTCGACTTGTGATTTTCGCGGGACTTGGGCAGAAAAACTGCTTTTCTGACGCAGCCCAATGTCCGCGCCGCCCCAGTCCATCCTCAGCGTGTTCAACCGCTACCGGCATCCCGGCGGCGAGGAGATGTCCGTGGAGCGCATCGCCGGGCTGCTATCCACGCGGCACCATGTCGCCAACTGCCGTTTTGAAAGCAGCGAATGGACCGGCCCGGGCGCGCCTTCCACCCTTGGCCAGGCATGGCGGTTGTTTTACAATCCGGAGGGAGTGCGGCGATTCGAAAGCGCGCTGGACAAATCCGGAGCGGCCCTGGCCTTGCTGCACAACATTTTTCCAGTGGGTTCTCCGGCCATCTACCGCAGCGCCAGACGACGCGGGCTGCCGCTGATGCAGTTCATGCACAACTACCGCCCTTTTTCAGTCGGTGGAACGCTTTACTCCCGCGGACGCATCCTCAAGGACCCGCTCTTCGGCCATTATTGGAGGGAGGTAGCCGAGGGAGCTTGGATGGGCTCGCGCCTGCGCAGCGCGCTCATGGCGCTCCTGCTCAAAGCTCTGCACCGCTCCGGCTGGCTGGAAGCGGTCCACACATGGATCGCCATCTCGGACTTCATGCGGCGGCGGCTGATCGAAGCCGGGGCGGTGCATCCCGCGCGCATCGTCACTCTGCGCCATGCCTGGCAGGCCATGCCAGCCGCGCCGTCCGCGGAAGACGCCGGTCATTATCTTTTCCTGGGCCGCTTGGTGCATGAAAAAGGTGTCGCCACGCTCCTGGACGCCTGGGACACGGTCCATCAGCGGCTCGGCAGGACGACGCCGAGGCTTCACATCGCCGGGGAGGGGCCGCTATCCGGGCTGGTCAGCGAATACGCGCGGCGCAATCCATTTGTCTGCGCGCTCGGCCCCATCGGAGGCCAGAGCAAGGAGGACCAGCTCCGCCAGGCGCGCGCGGTCATCGTGCCCTCGGTCTGGTGGGAACCTCTCGGCCTGGTCACCTACGAGGCTTACGACCACGCCAAACCCGTGCTGGCGGCGCGCTCGGGCGGACTGGCCGAAACCGTGGAGCATGGACAGACGGGCCTGCTGCACGAACCCGGCAATGCCGGGGAGCTGGCCGGCCAGATTTTTGAGATGGAAGCCATGTCCGCCACTTCGCGGGCCGCGCTGGGCCACGCGGGCAGGCGCTGGCTGCTGACGGAGGCAAACCCCGCGCGCTGGCTGCGCCAGTTTGATAAGATCTTGACCGGCTGCCTGGAATCAGCGGCTCTGCGGCATCATCGAACCGTAGCGGGCGTTGCCCTCCCATTTCGGCGGACGGTTCCAGGGCAGGGTACTGTCTGACACAGTTGGCGGCACTCGCTCGCGGCGCTTGGTTTCATCCGACGCGCAGGACACAAGTAACTGGGCGGCGGCAAGGAAGATCAGGGAATGAAGAATGCGGCGTGGGTTCATGACTCGCAGAGATGCGCCGTGGCAGGTCTCACTGGTAGAGATTTTCCAAAATGACACGGTCTCCGGGAGAAATCTGCTCCCCCTTGGCCAGGGTATCGGAAAGGATGTTCGCCACGGTGCGGTCTCCCTGCACGGAAACGATGCTGAGCTTGCCGATGGTCTGGGTGCCGCGCGTGACGAGCAGCTTGGTGGCCTCTGTGATGCCGAGGGACTGGCCGGCGTTCACCACCACGAATCCCCAGTCGGAGTTCACGGCCACGATCTGCGCGTTCAGGCTGTTGCGGTCGAAGGATTTTTTGCGGTCCTCAATCTTGCGGATCACGTCATCCAGAGCGCGCTGGAGGTCCGCCACCTTGGCCTCCTCGGCTGCCACCTCCTTCTTCTTCATCTCGGCCTCGGCCTCGGCCTCGGCAATGGCCTTCTTCATATTATTGATGTCCTCAACCAGCGTTTCGGGCTTGACTCCCACAGGCAGCTTGCCGAGCAGCACATTCAACTCGGCCAGCTTCTTGTTTTTGGCGTCCAGTTCGTCCTGCACGCGCTTGGAGTCATTGTCCAACTGGGCGATCTTGAGCTTTTGAGCTTTGATTTTCTCGCCCTCGACATCGAGTTCCTGCTGCACTGTGGCGATGTCGCCATTGAGCTTCGTCACCTGGGCGACGACGGCGGTGGCCGCGGCGAGCTGCGCGTCCACATCTTTGTTCATGGCAATGACTGCCTGGCGGATGCTGCTGAATTCACGCCCGTTTTGATAAGCGAACACTGCCGCCACCAGGGTGACGATGGCGCTGAGGATGAAAAGGACTTTGGTCATGGCGGATGAAAATGAAGTTCTATGGGTTCAGCGGAAAGTGGATCAGTTTGAGGGAGGAGGTGCTGCTCCGAAGGGATCGGAGTTCATGGCGCCACCCGATGGCGCCGCAGGAGGAGCGGCCGGCGGGGCGCCGAAAGGATCGGAGTTCATCGGCGCGGCTGGAGCGGCCGGAGGCGCGCCAAAGGGATCGGAATTCATGGGCGCGGCTGCCGGTGCCGGAGCGCCGAAAGGATCGGAGGACATGGCGGGAGCCTGGGGAGCGGTACTGTCTGGCACGGGAGCGCCCTGCTCAGGCGTGCCTCCTGTGGACGAAGACCCTTTTTTCGGGTCTGCCGCGCTCTGCTGCGCCGCAGCCACGACAGAGTCGCCGTTGAAAATGCTGCTGCCCTCAGCGACAGAGCCGGGGACCACGTCAGCGATGGCATTGTGCTGCTCGACGCTGCGCACTTTCAGCCTGGCGATGACATCCTTGCCGCGCTTGACCTCAAGGTCGGCGTTGGCGAAAACTCCCTGGGAGTTGCCCTTGTTCAGGATGGCGAAACCCCATTCGGGGAAAAATTGGGCGACCCGCGCGGAGAACTCCGGCGCCACGATGCCCCGGCGGCCCTGGGCCTCGGTTTCCTTGAGCTTGTCAATCTGCCCGGTGACGCCGGCGATGGTGGCCTGGACGTTGGCAAGCCGCTGTTTTTGGTTGGCAACGGCTCCCTCGGCTTCGGTCTGGTCCTTTTTGAGCTTTTCGACCTGGGCGATGAGTTTTTCGATGTCACCCGCGTCATCAATCTGCTTCTGCACGGCGTTCACCTGGGTGGTCACCTGCTCCAGATTGCCCTTTACGACGGACAAGGCTGCCTCTTTTTCCTGCGCGTCGGCGGCCAGCTTCACCACTTCCTCCTTGGCGGCGTCACGCTCCTTTTGGATGGCCGCGTATTGCTCCTCCTTCACCTTGACCGCGGCATCGCCCTCGGCTTTGCGGTCCTGCGCGGCCTTGAGATTGGCCGTGGCCGCAGCCTGGCGGGTTTTTTCGTTTTCCAGGCGCTGTTTGTTGGCGTTGGCGAAGTAGCACGCGGCGCCAAGGCAGACAGCGGAGAGAATGGAGAGTAGTTTCCAGGCCATGATTTTGTCGGGATATGTGAATTAACAGCCGCTTTCTACCGAATCCTGGCTTTTTCGACAACAGCATTTTTCAGACTTTTCATTTTGCGTCCCGAAAATCAGGGGGCTGTCTTTGTGGGAGGACCCGAAATTCCTTCCGCATCCAAGCTCCCCGGTCTCTTGATTTGCAAGCCCGCGGCAGGATGACGGGGCCAAATTTCGCCAAAAATTCAACATGCAGGTTGCACTGTCCGGCACGCCGCGCCAATATCACCGTCCCCGCCGGGCGTGACCCACGCCCCGCAAAAAGGTCGGGCCGTAGTTCAGCCTGGTAGAACGCTTGCATGGGGTGCAAGAGGTCGTGAGTTCGAATCTCGCCGGCCCGACCATTTTCTCATCCCGCACAACCCGGATGAATCCTCCCCGCGGCGGCTTGCCTGCTCATGCGCGCGGTGCCAGTGTGGCGGATGGATTTGCAACTCAAAGGACAGACGGCCGTGGTCATCGGCGCCGCCAGCGGCATAGGGCGCGCCATCGCGCGGGGTTTTGAGGTGGAGGGATGCGCGGTGCGCGGCTTTGATCTGCGCGCGTCGGAGGGAGTCGCCATCACCACGGGGGATGTTACGGATTACTCGGCCCTGCGCGCCTTTGCGGCTGACTGCGGCGCGGTGGATCATGTCGTGTTCGCTGCGGGCGCGGGCTCGGGCAAGTTTGGTTTTCCGTTTTGGAATCTGGAGCCGGGCGACTGGCAGCGCGTGCTGGAGATCAACCTGGTCGGCGCGGTGAACACGGCGCACGCTTTCGCCCCCGCGCTCATCGCGCGCGGCGGCGGCACACTGCTCTTTTTGGTCTCCGTGGCCGGGCAGACCGGCTCCCAGACCGACCCGCCCTACAGCGCGGCGAAGGCCGGGCTGATCAATTTCATGCAGTGCGCGGCGAAGGATCTGGCGCCGCGCGACGTGCGCGTGAACGCGCTGTCTCCCGGCATGGTGCGCACGCCCTTGAACGAGGCCGTCTGGGCCGCGGCGCAGGCGCGGCTCCCGGAGGCTGAGAGGCAGGGATACGATTCGTGGGCGGAGGAAAAAATTCGCAAAGTCTCCCCTCTGGGCCGCTGGCAGACGCCGGAGGAACTGGCCGCGATGGCCGTCTTCCTCGCCTCCCCGTGCGCGAGGAACATCACCGGCCAGACTCTGAACGTGGATGGCGGCCAGGTGATGCACGCCTGAGGCCGGCGGGCGCGGAAGATTTTTTTGCATTGAAGGATTGCCGTTTTTCCGCCGGGCCGGTATAACCGAATAAATAAACCGCCGGGCGACGGCGCTCCTGCCTGCGCGGGCGGTTTATGCCAACCCAAACTGCACGGCCATGTTGAGACCCAACGAGATCGCGGAATACGGTGAACGACACGCGGAGAAGTGGCTCGCCGCCCAGGGCTACCACTGCCACCACAACCAGCGCCAGGGCGTCAGGGACTTCGAGGCGCGCGGCGGGGAGAGCCAGCTCCTCGTCCATGTGAACACGGCAATCGCGCCGGGTCATCCGCCGGAAATCTCCCAGCATGACCACGACAGCATCGTCTCCCGCGCCATGATGCTCGGCTTCGAGCCGTGGCTGGCCCAGGTGCAGATAGACAAAAACGGCGACCTCGTGGGCGAGATCGCCTGGTCGCACATGAAGTGAGGAGCGGCGTGGGCGCGATTCCCCCAGCCCTTCTTGCACAGTTGTTTTGCAAGGCTGCATAATCGCTTTGAACCGCGGCTCCACGGGCTTGTCTGAACGCCCGACAATCGCGATGCAACGCTGCGAAGTTGTTCCTGCATAGTCACAGCATCGAAGGTGCGGGGTAAATGGGGGAAAGGGTGTCAGGCGGCACTTTGACAGAAATGAGGCAAGTTATGTGCTTCGCCTTGGGTTTGCGGCACCTGATTCCGGGCAGAGAGCAGCAGGCGCACGGCGCGGCGGTTGGATTCGAAGGCGAAGTCGCACATGGCGGCATCCTCCGGGGGCAGCCAGAGGGCTTCGGAGACTTCGGCAGGGTCGGGCCGCAGGGCGGCGTTTTCCGGGGCCTGGACAGTGTAAAAGAGGTCGAGCGTGGGCCAGAGATAATCCTGGAACTCGTACTCGTTGGGCAGAGTGGCCAGAGGGCGGAAGGCAACGGCGGGAAGATGGAGGCCGGTCTCCTCGCGCACCTCGCGCGCGGCGGCTTGCTCGCCGGTCTCGCCCGGCTCGATGACGCCGCCGGGCAGGCTCATTCTGCCCAGGCCGGGCTGGTGGGCGCGGCGGCAGACGAGCAGGCGGCCCCCCTCGTCGAGCACGAGGGCGACAGCGGCGGGGAAGGGGGTGATGAAATGCCTGTAGCCGCATGATGCGCAGACAAACTCGCGCGGGCTGGCGGCGGGCACGTCAGGGCTGCCGCAGCGCGTGCAATGATGGTAAGGCGCGGGCATGGTGGTGCTACTTTTTGCGCCTGGCACCGGTCTTGCCCAGCTCGCCGGCGCGGGCGGGGTCGTGGCCGGGATTGGGCACGGGCATGAGGGCGCCGACGCTTTGGCGCCAGTCATGCAGGGCCTGGCGCATGGAGGCGGCGCGCTGGGTTTCGGCCTGGGCAAGGTTGCGCTTCTCACCCGGGTCGTCGGCGAGGTGGTAGAGTTCGAGCCGGTCGTCTTCGAAAAATTCGATGAGCTTCCAATCCCCCTGGCGCATGGCTCCGGCCGGCGTGCTGTGGTGGTAGTGGGGCAGGTGCCAGAAGAGGCTGGCGCGCGGCAGGGCGGCGGCAGGGTCCATGAGCACGGGCAGGAGGCTGATCCCATCCAGCGCTCCAGCGGGGACATCCACTCCGGCGAGCTCGGCGGCGGTGGCGTGGAAGTCGGTGGTGATGGCGGGCATGCGGCAGATGCCGCCAGCCGGGATGCGCCCGGTCCATCGGGCGATGGCGGGGATGCGCACGCCGCCCTCATAGAGAGTGCCTTTTTCGCCGCGCAGGGGCGCGTTGGAGGTGACGACGGTGCCGCTCTGCTCGTGCTCGAGGCCGCCGTTGTCGGAGAGGAAAAGGATGAGCGTTTTGCCGCCGAGGCCGAGGCTGTCAACGGTCTCAACGATGCGGCCCAAACTTTGGTCCAGTTCATCAAGGAGGCCGGCGTATTCGGGGCGGCTGGGGTAGCCGGGCATGGGGGTTTTTCGCTGGTATTTGGCCAGCAGCTCAGGCGTGGTGGTGAGGGGTATGTGGACGGCGTGGTGGGAGACCTGGAGGAGAAAGGGCTTGTCCTGGTGACGCTTGATGAACTCGACGGCTTTGCCGGTGAGGTATGCGGCGGTGCGTTCGCCGCCGCCGGGCCGGGTGCTGCCTTTGGTTTCCTCGGCGGTCTGCCAGCCTTGCAGCGAGGGACTGTGGTCCTCCCCGCCGAGATGCCATTTGCCGAAATAACCGGTGGCGTATCCTGCCGCGCCGAGGCGTTCGGCGACGGTCTCGACCTCCAGGGGCAGTTGCAGCGGCACGGGCGGGTCGCTGAGTTTGGCGAAGGGGCGCTTGTGGCCGGGGATGTGCTGGGTGATGCCGTAGCGGGCCTGGTCGCGACCGCTTTGCAGATTGGCGCGGGTGGGGGAGCAGACCGGTCCCGCGTAGAAATCCGTGAAGCGCACGCCTTGCGCGGCCAGGCGGTCCATGTTCGGCGTCTCATTGAAGGTGTTGCCCTGGCAGCCGATGTCCGCCCAGCCGAGGTCGTCGGCGAGGACCAGGATGATGTTGGGCTTTTCAGCAACGGCGGTGTGAAAGGCGATGGCGGCGAAAAAGAGGGAGCGGAGCATGGAAGGGTGAGGGCGGTGGGAAAACTGGCAGGCTCAAGAACCGCGCGCCGGTCGCTGGAATTGCGCGAATCGTCATGCGGAATCTCGCGCAGGCGGCAAATCCAGGGCGCGGCAGACATCGGCGGGTGTCCAGCCCTGGGCGCGGAGCTGGCGGAGGGAGCGCGCGTCGTCGCGTTTGGCGAGGCGGCGGCCCTGGGCGTCTGTGATGAGGCGGTGGTGGCGCCAGAGGGGCACGGGGAGTCCCAGCAGGGCGATGAGCAGGCGGTGCAAGTGCGTGGCGGGCAGAAGATCGGCTCCGCGCGTGACGTGGGTGATGCCCTGCAGCGCGTCATCCACGACGACGGCGAGGTGGTAGCTGGCGGGAGTGTCCTTGCGCGCCAGGACAACGTCCCCGAAGATCTCCGGCGTTGCAGTGTGGATGCCGTGATCCAGGTCCTGCCATTTCATTTCCGGGGCGGCGGCGGCCAGCGCGCGGCTCATGTGCAGGCGCAGCGCGTAGGGCTGGCCGGAGGCGATGCGGCGCGCGCGCTCGTTTTCCTCCAGGTCGCGGCAGGTGCCTGGATAAAGCGCGCCATCCGGCCCGTGCGGGGCGTTCGCGGCGCGGGCGATCTCCTCCTGAATCTCCCGCCGCGTGCAGAAGCAGGGATAAAGCAGTTCGCGCGCGGCGAGCTGGTCGAGCGCGGCCTGGTAATCGGCGAAGTGCGCGGATTGGCGGCGCACAGGCTCTTCCCATTTCACGCCGAGCCAGGCCAGATCCTCGAACAGCGCCGTCTCGTATTCAGGACGCGCGCGGGTGGTGTCAATGTCCTCCAGCCGCACGAGGAAGCGCCCGTCAGTCTCCATGGCCTGCCGCCAGGCAAACAGCGCGGCATAGGCATGGCCGAGATGCAGCCACCCGGTGGGACTGGGCGCGAATCGGGCGGGCATGTGCGGTGGCTGGCGTTGCGGCTGCGGCGTTCAGGGCAGGCGCGGGAACTTGGAGAAGTCGGGCTTGCGCTTTTCGACGAAGGCGTTTTTGCCCTCCTGCGCCTCATCGCTCATATAGTAGAGGAGGGTGGCATTGCCCGCGAGGTCTAGCAGCCCCATCTGGCCGTCGCAGTCGGCGTTGAGGGAGGCTTTGAGGCAGCGCAGGGCCAGGGGGGAATGCTGAAGCATCTCGCGGCACCATTTCAGGGTCTCGGTTTCGAGTTCGGCAAGCGGGACGACAGTGTTGACGAGGCCCATCTCAAGAGCCTGGCGCGCGTCATATTGACGGCACAGATACCAGATCTCGCGGGCTTTCTTCTGACCTACGATGCGGGCGAGGTAACTGCTTCCGAGACCGCCGTCAAAAGAGCCGACCTTGGGGCCGGTCTGGCCGAATCGCGCGTTGTCGGCGGCGATGGTGAGATCGCACACGACATGAAGAACGTGGCCGCCGCCGATGGCGTATCCGGCGACCATGGCGACGACGGGTTTGGGCAGGGTGCGGATTTTCCGCTGCACGTCGAGGATGTTCAGGCGCGGCACGCCGTCATCACCGACGTAGCCGGCGTCTCCGCGCACTTTCTGGTCGCCGCCGGAGCAGAAAGCCAGAGGTCCCTCGCCGCAGAGAATGATGACGCCGACCTCGCGGTCCTCATGCAGGATGTCGAGCGCCTGGAGCATCTCGCGCACGGTCTGGGGGCGGAACGCATTGCGCACCTCGGGGCGGTTGATGGTGAGCTTGCCGATGCCGTCGGCGGTTTTTTCGAGCTTGATGTCCTGGAAGGTTTGGATGGTCTGCCACATGGGGGAAGTGTTTTAGATTTCGATACGCGCGTGAGAGGCTGAGCGGCTCAGTAGGTGGCGCGGCCGCCGGAGAGGTCGAAGACGGCGCCGGTGGAGAAAGAGCAGTCCTCCGAGCACAGCCAGGCGGTGAGCGCGGCGGCCTCGTGCTTCTGGCCGAAGCGGGCCATGGGGATCTTTGAAAGCATGTAGTCAATGTGCGCCTGCGACATCTGCGCGAAGATGTCGGTTTCAATGACGGCGGGAGTGATGCAATTGACGATGACTCCGGAGGTGGCGAGCTCCTTGCCGAGGGACTTGGTCAGGGCAATCACTCCGGACTTTGAGGAGCTGTAATGCGAGGCGTTCGGATTGCCCTCCTTGCCGGCGATGGAGGCAATGTTGACGATGCGCCCGTAGCCGTTGGCCAGCAGATGGGGAATGACGGCGCGGCAGCAGAGGAAAGGGCCGGTGAGATTGATGTCCACCACGCGCCGCCAGTCCTCCGGGCTGAGTTCCCAGACCTTGGCGTTCTGCCCGGCGATGCCGGCATTGTTGACGAGGATGTCGAGCTTGCCGAAGACGCCGAGCGCCTTTTGCACACCAGCCTCAATGGAATCGGCGGAGGTCACATCCACCTTTGCTCCGATGATCTCGCCATGCGGCGCCAACTGAGCGCAGGCTGTGTCGAGAGCGGCGGCGTCCACATCCCAGAGGCAGACGGAGGCGCCGGATTGCAGAAGGCGTTCGGCGATGGCGAGTCCGATGCCGCGCGCGCCGCCGGTGACGATGGCCTTGCGGCCGGAGAGCTGGATTTGATTCATGGCCCGCCAGTGAAGCCGGGCCGCGCAAGGGCGCAAACGGCAGTTTGCCCGCGGCGTCAATGCTTTGAGGCGGATGAATGCGGAGGATGGCCTTTGTTACTCCCCGGACTCGATGAGCGCGTACACCTCCACCGGCTCGGGCTGGCCTTTGACCGGATGGATGCCGACGTTCTTAAAGTGCCGGAGGCCGCCGGGCCAGCCGCTGATGAAGGAGGCGCTGACGAGCACCGGCACTTTGAGGGTGCGGGTGAGGCTTTCGATCCGAAAAGCCACGTTCACGGCCTCGCCCACGGCGGTGTTGACGCCCCGGCCCATCGCTCCGAGGGCCACGTCGCCGATGTTGATGCCGATGTGGCAATAGACTTCGAGGTTCATTTCCTCGCGCATTTTTTTGCGCACGGGGGACTCGCTGGCATCGGGGCTGCTGAGCAGCCGGGCGGCCTCGGTGGCCTGCTCGCGGATGGAGACATCATCCCCGGCCCAGTAGGCGAAGACGCCGTCGCCGATGAACTTGTCAATGATGGCGCCGCGCGGCTTGAGGATGCGCTCGCAGTCCGCGTACCACTCGCGCAGCATGGCGGCCACCTGCTCGGCGCTGAGCTGGGCGGAGATGCTGGTGAAGTTGCGCAGATCTCCCACGAGCAGGGTGGCCTTGATGGATTTCATCGGCAGGGCCACGGTGTGCAGCATCTGCGAGCTGGTGACGGCGTCGCCGGCTTGGGCGGCCTCGCTGGTTTCAAAAACAAAAACGCAGGTGCCGATCTGGATGCGGTCCCCGTGGCGCAGGGCGCGCGCGGTGGTGACGGCCACATCGTTGACGAAGCTGCCGTTGGCGCTGCCGAGGTCGGAGAGCCAGTAAAGATTGCCGTCCCGGCGGACGGTTGCGTGCTGGCGGGAGACGCCCCCGTCATTGAGCCGGATGCTGGCGTCCGGGCTGCGGCCTAGAAGGTTGAAATCCTCCAGGGCGAATTCCAATCCTTTGTCATGGGCTCTGAGAAAAGCGGGCATAGATAAAATTTAAAAAGCTGTTGAAGCAACTACGGCGCTGGAAGTCAAGCCTGCGCCGGTGCTTTGCTCAAATAACGCCGCTCAAAACCGCCTTCGGCATGAGAATCATGCTTGTTTCGGGCTGCCGGGCGCGCCTCGCCCGGGTTTCAGCGGAGCGCGGCATTTCGTCTTGAATAAGAGTGCCCAGGAACCAGTTTAAACCCGGCCACCCAAAACCCGCCCGCATTTTATGAGACGACTGCTGCTGCCGCTCCTGCTCGCCGCCCAAACCGCATCCGCTGAAGTGGAGGTGGATGTCGAGGCGTTTGGTCAGGGGCTTGGAGGCTGGGTCGCCCGCAAGGGCCAGGCCGCCGAATATAAAATCTCCGACGCCGGCTACCGCACCTACCAGCCGGAGGTCTCGCCCTCCCCGGATGGCGGCATTTACGTCTCCGTGCGGATTGACCACCGGCGGGGGGTTTTCGCCTCGGACGACCATGCCAGCCTGGAGTTGAGCTTCGCCGCCGACGGCACTCTCGTCTCCGCCCAGAGCAGTCTGGCACTTCAAGGGCGCACCATCACCAGCGAACTGGTCAAAGGCGGCGCCTCGGCCGCAACCAATGTCGCCGCGCCGGGCATTGACCACGCGGTGAAGGTCGGCAGCGACCTTGTGGCGGACCTTTCCTCCAAAATCCTGCGGGAAAAAATCATCGAGCCGGGGCGCGTCTCCTTTCCCGCCGCCATCCGCCACAATTACAATCTGCTCTACAAGGCTGTGAAATTGAAGGACGCCAAGCCCGCTGCCGGGGAGGCTGCGGCGAAGAATCCGGCTGCGACCGCGTCTCCGGCTGGCAATGACACTGCGCCAAGTCCTTCGCCGCCCGCCGCCGGGCCGGAGATCGAAAAGCCCGCGGCCACGACGCCTGCGCCTGGCAGTACTTCACCAGCAGCGCCTACCCCGCCCGCGCCCGTGCCAGGCAACCCCGCTCCCGGCGTCCCGCCCGCATCAGCGGCGCCCGCCCCGGCTCCACAGGCTGGCAGCGGCGGTGCCGCGCAGACTGCCGCAAAGCAGATACCCATTCCCGAGGTCAAACCCTGGAATCCAGGCCAGGCCGCCGCCACACCGCTGCCTGCCCAGCCAAAGCAGGAGAAGGAAAAATCCCTGCTCATGGAGCATGGAGACGAGGCCTTGAAGCTCGCGCGCGAGCTGCTCAAGTCGCAGACGAAGTGAGGCGGGTTGCGTCATTGCAATGGACGGCGCGGTGCGCCAGAGTACGCCCTCACATGTTGCGCGCGCTTGGCAGACACACGCTTTCGATTGTCCATGATCTTGGGGATTACGCCCTGTTCACGACGCGCGCCTTCGGAGCGGTGATGCGGACGCGGCGGCTCGGCAGGCGGCTGGCCCGCTCCGTTTACGAGCAGGGCGCGCGCTGCCTGCCGGTGATTCTGGTTGTGGGTCTTTTCACGGGGCTGGTGCTCGGCTTGCAGGGATATTATGTCTTGAACCGGTTCGGTTCGGAAGGGCTGCTGGGCACCCTGGTATCGCTGACCCTGGTGCGGGAGCTGGGGCCTGTGCTGGCCGCGCTGATGCTCGTGGGGCAGGCCGGGTCGGCGCTGGCGGCGGAGCTGGGCATCCAGCGGAACTCGGAGCAGATCGCCGCGCTGGAGACGATGGGCGTGGGCACGCACGGTTACCTGGTCACGCCGCGCGTGGTTTCGGCTTTGCTGGTTTACCCGATGCAGGCGGCATTGTTTGTCTGTGTCGGACTGGTGGGCGGCGCGCTCTCAGGCTCGTGGCTGCTGGGCCTTTCGCCGGGGGTTTACTGGTCCGCCGTGGAGCGCGCGCTGGAGCCCCGGGATGTCTCCCAGTGCCTCACCAAGGCGGCGGTCTTCGGCCTTCTCACCATTTCTCTCTGCGCCTACCACGGCTTCAACACGCACCGGCTGCGCTCTGCGACGGGGGCGCGCGCGGTGAGCGCCTCCACCACGCGCGCCGTGGTCCAGTCCAGCATCGTGGTGCTGTGCGCGGACTACGTCATCACCTCCTTCTTTGTGTGAGCGCGCGCGATTCCGGGATTCTGCTCAAGGCCGAGGGCGTTCACAAACGCTTCGGCGACCATGTTGTGCTCGCGGGCGCGGATCTGGAGGTGCCGCGCGGCAGCGTGGTGACGGTGCTGGGGCGCAGCGGCACGGGGAAGTCGGTCTTTTTGAAATGCCTTGCCGGCATCCTGACCCCTGAGGCTGGCAGCATGCGCTTCGACGGCGCGGCGCTCGACCAGGGTGATGCCGCCGCGCGCGCGGAATTCCGCAGGCGCTGCGGCTACCTGTTTCAAAGCAACGCTCTTTTCGACTCGCTCACCGCCTTGGAAAATGTGGTGCTGCCCCTGGAGCAAACCACGGACTTGCCGGACAAGGAGATTCAAGAGCGTGGCATGGAGGCTCTGCGGCAGCTCGATCTGGAGGCGCACCGTGACCGTCACCCCGCCGAGCTTTCCGGGGGCATGCAAAAGCGCCTGGCCCTGGCGCGCGCCATCGTCACGCGTCCGGAGCTTGTGCTTTTTGACGAGCCGACCGCCGGGCTGGATCCCCTTCGGCGGAACGCTGTGTTCACCATGATCGCCAAATACCAGCGGCAGTTCAGCTTCACCGCCGTCATCGTCACGCACGACGTGGCCGAGGCGCTCGTGGCCAGCGACAGCGTGGCGCTGCTGGATGGCGGCAGGATGCGCTTCCAGGGCGCGCCCGCCGCGTTCAGCGCCTCGGATGATCCGGTGGTGAAAGGTTTCCGCGACAGCGCCGCCGCTTTGAGCGAAACTCTGCACGCCCTGCGCCGTGGCGAAAACATTGAATCCGACGAATCATGAAAGCACCCAGACTGGAACTCCTCACCGGCCTCTTTGTTCTGCTCGGCATCGCCGCCATCGGCTGGCTGACGGTGAAGCTCGGCGCCCGCGCCCTGGTGGGTGGTGACACCTATGTGATCGAGGCGCGCTTTGACAACGCGGGCGGGCTGAACGCGGGCAGCAATGTGGTCGTCGCGGGAGTTCCCGTCGGCAGGGTGGAGTCCATTCGCGTGGATGAGGCGGACTTCAGCGCCATCGCCACTCTGCGCGTGCTGGCGGGGCTGAAGCTGCCCTCGGACACGATGGCCTCCATCAAAACAACCGGGCTGATCGGTGATAAATATGTGGCACTTTCTCCTGGAGCGGATGAGAGTACGCTAAGTCCCGGCGAGCGGATCACGATGACGGAGTCCTCCGTTGATCTTGAATCACTCATCGGGAAGATGGCTTTTGGCAGCCTCGACAAAGACTCTCCCGAATGACTTCCCGCTTCTTTCTCCTGATCACGGCAGCCGCCCTGCTGCCGCTCCCGCCCGCCTTCGCCAACCCTGCCGAAGCGCAGCAGCGCCTGCGCTCCGCCGTGGGTGAGGTGCTTGCCATCGCCGATGGATCTTCGAGCAGCGCCGCCTTTGCGTCGAAAGTCCGGCCGACACTGGAGCGGCACATCAGCTTTGACACGATGACCAGCCGTGCGGTGGGCGTCGGCTGGCGGCAGTTCACCCAGGAGCAGCGGAAGCGGGCGGTGCAGCTCTTCACCAGCGTCATCATCCGCACCTACACGGAAAAATTCACACCCGGCGAGCATCCCCAGATCACCTATCAAAACGCGGTCTCGCCGGCTGCCGGACGGGTGGACGTGCCCACGCGCATGGTCTATCGCGGCAGCAAATACAACGTCACCTACCGCATGGAAAACATCGGCGGCTGGCGCATCGCGGACGTGGTCATCGAGGGTGTCAGTCTGGTGGCCAACTACCGCGCGCAACTCGGCCCCACTTTCAGCAAAGGCGGCGCGGCCGCCGTCATCAGCTCTCTCGAACAATCCGTCTCCCGCCGCTCATGAAGCCCGCCGCTTTCCTCCGCCTCTGCCTGCTGCCCGCCGCAGGCATGTTTTTTTGCCAGTGCGCCGCGCCAAAATCCGTCGCCACTGCCGGTGCTGTGGACGAGCTGGATGACTACGCGGACACCGAGGTCGCCGATCCGCTCGAACCGCTGAACCGCGCCACCTTCAAGCTCAATGACGGCCTTTACACCGCTGTTCTCCGCCCGATCTCCAAAGGCTACGAGACGGTGACGCCCAAGCTTGTGCGCACGGGGCTGGATAATTTTTTCGAGAATGCCAAATACCCCGTGCGTCTGGTCAACAGCGGCCTCCAGGGCAAGTTCCGCCGCGCAGGTCATGAGACGGAGAAGTTCGCCGTGAACACGATCACCGGCTTTGGAGGCATCATCAAACAGTCCGACCGCCTGCCGCATCTGGCGAACATTCCCGCCGAGGACACCGGCCAGACATTTGCCAAATGGGGCATCGGCCACGGCCCTTATCTCGTGCTCCCCGTGCTCGGTCCCAGCAGCCTGCGCGAAGCCGCCGGCTATGCGGGCGATTATGTGCTCAACCCTGTGAACTGGGGTGTGTTTCAAAGCAAGGACGCCCTGCAATACATTCCGCAAGGCGTGAACACCATCCGCTCCCTGCCCGCGCAGCTCGAAATCTACGATCAGGCGCGCAAAGACGCCATTGACCCCTACATTTCCGTTCGCAGCACCTTCATTCAGAACCGCGACGCGGCCGCCAAGGAGTGATCCGGGTCACTCGATGTAAAGGAACCGGTTTGAACTGAAAAGCACCTGGCAAAGGCTTGCGAGAGCTTCGCGGGCCGGGTCGGCAGGCGGGCTGCCTTTCGGCGGCGGGTTGTCTGCTTGATGCCGGGCGAGCGCGGCCGACTGGGTGTCGAGGTAGGCGCGGCATTTGGCCAGATCAGCTCCAGTGGCAGCGCGGGCAAAGAGAAGCTGCCACAGGCGCTGGATCTGGTCTTCCTGTTCCCGCGGAGCCTCGCGCATGGCGCGCGCGGCCAGGTGGCGGGCGCTCTCCAGGATGAAGGTGTCATTCATCAAAAGCAGGGACTGCGGCGCCACGGTGCTTTGATTGCGCATCTCGCAGTTCGGCACCATCGAGGGCGCGTCGAAGGTGTCGAGCACGGTCAGCGGGCGGGTGCGGCGCGCCTGCACATAGATGCTGCGGCGGTGGTCCGCCTCGCCGGCGGCCTCCACCTTGTGGGTGGTGATGGTGCCCTTGTCCACGCCGGTGACGATGCGCCCCTGGGGATCACGCCCGATGCCGCTGGGCGGGCCGTAGCTGGCCTCCACGAGGCTGCCGGTGGCGGCCAGCACGGAGTCCCGCAGCGTCTCGGCATCCATGCGCCGGAGCTTGAAGCGGGCGTAGAGGCGGTTGTCGGGATCGGCCTGGAGGGAGGCGTGATTCACGGAGGACTGGCGGTAGGCGTGGCTGAGCAGGATGAGCCGGTGCAGCGGCTTCAGCTTCCAGCCGCCTTTCACGAATTCATCGGCCAGCCAGTCGAGCAGCGCCGGGTGGGAGGGCAGCTCGCCCTGGCGGCCGAAGTCACCCGGCGTGTTCACGATGCCGCGTCCCATGTGGTTTAACCAAAAGCGGTTCACCAGCACGCGCGCCGTGAGCGGGTGCCTGCCGCTGGTGAGCCACTGCGCGTAGGCGAGCCGGCGGCCCGTGGAGCCGCTGCTGACCTGCACGGGTTTGAAAGGCTCGATCATCGGATGCGCCAGGATGCCGAGCTCGCCGGGGCCGACCTCCTGCTTCGGCTGCTCGTGGTCGCCCCGGTTGTGCAGCTTCGACACGGGCACCTGGCCTTTGACCTCCGTGAGGGCCATGACAAAACCCTCCGCCGGCTTGGTCTCGCGCAGCTTTTTGGCCTCGGCCATCTTCGCGTCCACCTGGTCCTGCTTCTTCTGGTCGTAGAGGTTCAGCGAGTAGAGGGCCAGCGCGGAGGGATGCTTTTTGATGAGCGCTTTCTGCGCCTCGGTCTGCTTGTCCTTCGGCGTGGCGCGCGCCTCACGGTAAGGCTCGCGCTCGTCCTCGGGCAGCTTGAGGATTTCCATCTCGAAGATCTCGTCGAGGAACTTCTTCGACATCTCGCGCGCCTCCGCCTCGATGGCTTGCGCGGCCTTTTCGATCCCGGCGGCCTTGGCGCGCTCTTCGGGAGTGTAAAGGGAATAAAGACGCTGCGCCGGCTTCCGCCAGGCCTCCCAGTGGTAGGCGGGGTCGAAGATGGCGCGCAGGCGGAAATAGTCGGCCTGGGTCACCGGATCATAGCGGTGGTCATGGCACTGCGCGCAGGCCACGGTGAGGCCCATGAGCGAGGAGGTCATGATTTTGATCTGCTCGGCAATGACCTGGTTCTGCGCCAGCTTCGCGTCATCCACCGTGTCGCCTGTGCCATCGGGTGCCATGCGCAGAAAAGCGGTGGCGATGAGCTGGTCCGTGCGCCGGGGATCAAGCACGGCCTGCTGGTAATCCGCGTGAGTGGCCCCCGCCAGCTCATCCCCGGCGAGCTGCTCCTGGATGAACTCATCCCAGGGCTTGTCGTCATTGAGCGAGCGGATCACATAATCGCGGTAGCGCCACGCATGAGGCCGCTCGGAGTCAGCCTCCGCGTAGCCGTTCGAGTCGGCGTAACCCGCCACATCCAGCCAATGCCGCGCCCAGCGCTCGCCATAGCTTTTCGAGGCCAGCAGGCGGTCCACGAGGCGCTCATAGGCCAGAGGCGAGGTGTCTTTGACAAAAGCCTCCACCTCCTCCGGCGTCGGCGGCAGGCCGGTGAGGTCCAGCGTCACCCGCCTGATGAGCGTGCGCCGGTCGGCCTCGGGCGCCATGTGCAGCCCCGCTTTCTCCAGCCCGGCGGCAATGAAAAGATCCACGGGATTTCGAATCTCGGATTTCGAATTTCGGATTTCCGGCACCTGCGGGCGCCGCACGGGTTGGAAGGCCCAATACTCCCGGTCCTCCTCCGTGATCAGCGGCCCGGGGGCCAGCGCGAGCGGCTCGGTCTTCGCGGTCTTCGCACCCTGGGCGATCCATTGCTCAATGACGGCCAGCTCCCCCGCCGGCATGGGGCCGCCCTTTTTCGGCATCTCGCCGGAGCGGATGATCTCCACCAGCTGGCTTTTCTCCGGCTGGCCGGGCACGATGAGATCGTCCATGAACCGGCGCAGGCGCAGGTCCACCCCGCCTTCGGGTTTTTCCTCCTCGCCATGGCAATGCGTGCAGTGCGCCTTCACAATCGGGCGCACATCGCGCTCAAAAGTGAGCGCGGTTTCAGCGGCGAGCGCCGGCAGGGAAGTGAGGGAGGCAAAAAGGAGCGGCTTCATCAGCGGCCCAAACCTACGACGGCGGGGCGGGGGATGTTGCCAGCGCTGGGCGCGGCGTTTTTTTAGCGTCTCAACGCGCACCCGCCCGCGCAGGGCAGTGTTGATGCGCGGCCACAGACCTTGCGCGGTCCAGGCCGCAAAGGCGTCATGCCGGTGCTTTTGGGCGGGAACTCCCCGGGCGGCAGCGACCACTGGCAGCCAGCCTTGAGGAGGTGGCGGATCGCATCAAGGCAGGCGCGCGCGGCGTGCGGCTGACGGCGCCGCCCGCGCCCGCGTTTGGCTCCTGCGGGGAAGAGGAAGGGTTCAATCAACGCCCATTGAGCGTCTGTGAGGTCGGTGGCGTGGCCGGCGGGTTGGCACGTCTTGCTGGACATGCTTCGCCACCATGGCACCCGGGTTTACTCGTTCCAGCTATTTGCCGGATAGGCTCTCAGGACTATGCCGCGAAGCATCCGCAAATCATCGCCGCGCCGAATGCCGGGCATCATTCCTACACCGACACGGGCCTGCTGCGAACGCGCTCGGCAGCCTGCTCGCCACCGGTTACGGCAGCAGCGTGAGCGCGAAGGAGTGGCGACCTCGCCCATCACGCATCGCTTTGAAGGTTTGAATGTGTTTGATGCGCGGAGACCCTGGCTCGGTGTGTATCGGCTGGACGTGCGGCTCGCCGCGAAAGCTGGCCAACCGACGGCCAGTCTCAAGATCGAAGGCGCGAACGAGTGCGACTTTCGCAATGGCTTTGCCGACAAAGGCTCCGTGCGCGACCGCGGCCTGCCGTCGGGCAATCACACGCGCTACCTGCGCACCATGGCAGCGAGCATGGAGACAAAGCACGTGTTTGATGCCGACCCGTCACCGTGATGCAGTATCGCCTCATGCAAGGCACGAACCGCCCGTGGCGCGGTGTCTTTCGCGAGGCCTTTGAAAAGCTGCAGCATCCCGACGGCGGCGGCATGACGCTGAACCATCCGACGGGCAAGCTCGCCGACTACCTGCCGATGCTCGACTTCGATCCACGCGTGCTCGGCATCAAGGTGTGGAACCAGCTCACCTCCGGCTTTGGCTCCAGCCGCGGCTTCTACGATCACAGCGGCGGGCCCAGCCTGCACTTTTACAAGCTTTGGGATGACATCCTGCGCACCGGCAGGCGCTGCTGGGGTTTCTTCGTCAAAGACCACAACACCTACGGTCGCGGTCGCAACGTGCTGCTCGTGCCCAAGCTCAATGCCATGAACGCCACCGAGCGCGAAGCCGCAGCTTTGCGCGCCTACCGCCGTGGCACCTTCTTCGGCTCCGTCGCCTCACTCGCCGCCAGCGAGACCGGTGAAGTCATCGCGCCCTATGATCGCAGCAGCTTCCGCTTCAGCCGCATCATCGTCAAAGACGACGCTTTGCATGTCTCCGTCTCCGGCAGCGACCCGAAGCGCCCGAACGTGCAGATCCGCTTCATCACTGATCAAGGCATCGCCAGCATCGTGGATGCCGCTGAAGCCGCGTTTCCGCTGAAACGCGACGCAAGCGGCCGACTTGAGGCCGCCTTTGTGCGCGTGGAAGCCTTCGCTTATCCGAAGACGCACTAGCGCGGCCAGCCCCTCACCGCCGAAATGCTGCACGGCATGCATGTGCATGACATCTCGCAGCTTCACGATCAAAAAGCCCTGCGCGGCCCCGCCTTTGCCAGCACCAAGCCCGCCCTGCGCACCCCCATTCCCATCGTGGACATGATATTCTCCCAGCCGCTGCGGCGTGTGTGAAATTCTTTAGCCCATCTTGAATCAGCAATGTGTTGCCGTGATTGAATGCGGTATGCAGCTCAATACTTCGGAAAAATGTCCGGCGTGGGGAAGCGGTCTTCGGGGTTGCTGCTGTCGCCGACGTATTCTTCGCGGGGGAGGTTAACGAGCGGCCAGTTGCTCGGGCGGACGCGGACGACGCGGCCGGGGCGGATGCCTTCGATGATGAGATCGGTCTCGAAACGAATCTGAATGCCGCTGCTGCCGAGCGGGACCTCGCCGGTGGCTTTGGTGACGGCGAGGATGGTGCCCTTCGAGGCCATGTGAGCGGGACCGTAGGCACCGCCAGAATGCTTCAGGGTGCTCTCGACGCCGTTCATAGTGGCGGTGACATCTTTCTTGAAGTCAGCGTAGAGCGACTCGTCCATGCCGCCGAACAAGGTGGCGGTCACGGTGGCACGGCCAAACTTGCCATACTCCACGGCGTCGATCCATGCGGGCATCCAGCGGGTGCGGATGAAGGCGTTGTGCACTTCGGTCTGTTGTTTGGCGGCGCGTTGCAGCGAGGCGTCGTCGAGCCAGATGTCCGAGATGTGGAAGCGGGTGAAGATGCCATCGGGCGTGGGTTTCCACACGATGCCGAGCAGCACGCTCTGACCGCCGAGTGATTTTTTGCCATCGGCAGGCCACGCGTCTTCGGCGAGGTATTCTTCGATGCTGAGGCGCTCGCGACCGCGCCAGAATCGCGTGGCGGCATCGAAAGTGAGCTTTTCCTCGGTCGCTTTGGCATCGCCGCCCTGCTTTGGCTCGCGCGTGGCGATGATCATGCCTTCGCGGTTTTTGATCTCCAGCTCTTTGAGCTTCCAGACGAGTCCTTCGCGCTGGCAATGGCTCGGTTCGTCTTCGAGCAGCAGGACGTGATTTTCCGCCGGGGCGATGCCGGTGCCGCGGTTGTGGTTGGCGTCCTTGCTTTTGTTATCGACCGGCAAAACTGGCACGGAGGAGATCTTCGGGTCGGGCGGAAGAAAGGCGCGGACGTGCATCACGGTGCCGAGCGGGATGTCCCGCAAATCCGCCGCCGCATCGTGATAACGAACGATGCCATAAGGCAGCATCGCGAAAGGATGCGGATCATTGCGGAAAAACATGCCCGACCCCTGCACACGAATGCTGCCGCGACGGTTCGCATGATCCACAAACACAAGCTCGCCGCGATACGAGTGTGCTTTTTCCAAAGGCGGGAACTTTCCAGATTCGGGGCGAAATGGCTCGTCCCCCGCAAAGGCAGCGCAAAGGCTCAGAACGAAGAACAAGGAACCAAGAGCAAAGAACGGTTTCATAGCAGGATCAGTATTGGGGGAAGATGTCGGGCTTGGGGAAGCGCTCGTCGATGTCGGAGGCTCCATTGCCGAGATGTTCTTCGCGGGGCAGATGGACATCGGGCCAGCTTGCAGGGCGGATTTTGACGATGCGCGTGGGGCGCATGCCTTCGGTGATGAGATCGGTTTCAAAGCGGATCTGAATGCCGCTGCTGCCGAGCGGGGCTTTGCCGGATAATGGCGTGACATCGAGGAGCTTGCCGCGTGCGGCCATTTGCGTGGGTCCGGCGGAACCGCCTTCGGTATGCTTGAGCGTGTTCTCAACGCCGTTCATCAAAGCGGAGATGTCTTGTTTGGAGTCGGCGTAGAGAGAGGGATCCATGCCGCCAAAGAGCGTCGCGGTCACGGTGGCGCGGCCGAACTTGCCATACTCGACCGCATCGACCCACGCGGGCAGCCAGCGGCTGCGCATGAAGGCTTTGTGTACCTCGGTTTGATGCTGCGCGGAGTTTTGCATCGCGTCGTCGTCCAGCCAGATGTCCGAGATGTGGAAGCGGGTGAACACACCGCCAAGCGTGGGCTTCCACGTGATACCAAGCATCACAATTTGGCCATTCAGAGCCTTTTTTCCTTCCGCAGGCCACGCGCCTTCGGTGATGAGGTGTTCGATGCGGAGGGATTCGCGACCGCGCCAGATGCGCGTGGCAGCATCGAAGCTCAGCGTCTCCTCGTCGGCCTTCCCAGCGCCGCCTTGCTTCGGTTCGCGGCTGGCGATGATCGTGCCTTCGCGGTTCTTGATCTCCACTTCCTTGAGCTTCCAGACGAGTCCTTCGCGCTGGCAATGGCTGGGCTCGTCTTCGAGCAGTAGGACGTGGTTCTCCGCAGGGAAGATGCCCGCGCCACGATTGTGGTTCGCATCCTTGTCCTTGTTGTTCACCGGCAGCACCGGCACGGCGGAGGTCTTGGGATCAGGCGGCAAAAACGCACGCACATGCAGCATGGTGCCCAGCGGGATGTCGCGCAAATCCGCCGGTGCCCCGTGATAACGCACCATGCCATAAGGCAGCATGGCAAACGGATGCGGATCGTTCCGGCGAAACTGGCCCACCCCTGCCACGCGAAGACTTCCGCGCCGATTCGCGTGATCGACGAAGACGAGTTCACCGCGATACGTGTGCGCTTTCTCCAGCGGCGGGAACTTTCCTGCCTCGGGGCGGAAGGGCGCGGCGGCGGCTGCGGAGGTCGCGAGTAGGGCAAGGCCCAAGCGCATCGCCACGATCCATCGGAGCGATGGAGTGGTGGAGTGATGGAGTATTGGAGCGCGGTCAAGATGGATCATAGTGCTCATTCATCGATGCTCGCCCTGACTCCTGCTCGAATCACCACTTCTGATGTCGATGAGGCTTTGAGAGCCTCCACCATGTGGTCTCGAAAGGCCTTCCACTCTTCTGGCTTGCCAATATTTTGGTGCATCCTCGATCCAGAAGTTGATTGGGTTACTGCCTTCTGGTTCAAATCAATGCCGCCGTGCCATGAGAAGTCCTGCCATGTCTCTGGATGCTTTCCGCGCCGACTCCAGACGGTGGCACGGACACCAAGCGGTTCCGTGGTTCTCACGAAACGGAGACTCAGGCCGTTTACATTTGGCGGCAACTTCTCTCCGAAACCACAAAGCACGGAGATGATCTCGTCGGCATTCACGTCTCTACCCTTCAGCGCAAGAATGGCCTGTTCTGTTCCTGTGCCTTGGAGATGGCTGTCAGCGAATCGAATCGAAACGACCCGATTCCGTTGCGAGTCTGGCAATGGTCCTGGTGGCACAGCCGCATGCCAAGACTTGCCACGCTTTTGGTGCCAATGCTTTAACATTTCCCTGCGGGCTTTTTCGCGGGCGGCAAAGCCAGCTCCTATGTCGAACTCATACTCCTTGGGAAGCACTTGTGACAACCGCCAGGCAGCCTGGTCACCGACGCATGGATCATGGTAGCCCACACCTGACAAACCCACCTGTTCCTCATCGTCGCTTAGTGACGACGCCAGCACGTCTTCAACCATCATCTTCCATTCATTCGATGAGGGCTTATTGTCGTTCCATGCCGACTTGTCGTATGCCGCCGCAAGATCTTCAATGATAGCAACGCGTGCCCACACCGGACGCTCCGGCATCGTCTTGATGAGTTCAAGCACAGTCGGCATTTCTTGCGACGAGGCGAGGTGTCGAATGACGGAGGCAGTTCCATCCCCATGCTTACACCCAAGCAAGTTTCGCCACTCATTGAGCATTGCTATCGATGTGTCAGGCTCACCTAGTTTTCTCAGGGAGTATGCCGCCCCGGCGCGACACTCCAAAGAAGGCCCAGTCGTCATTTCATTGCGAAGGAGAGAGATGATCTTTGCGTCCTTTAGACGGTCTAGGCCCCAAATCAGATTATGTCGGTCTGCGGGAGACTTGAGCTTAGCGAAGCCTGCTGTGATTGCGTCACCGGCATCGTTCGGATACTTCGCCATTAGCGTTCGTGCTTGGTTGCAGATGTCTGGGCCTCCAGCAGAGACGACATCAATGAGGAACTGACGTTCTCCTTTGCGTTGGTGGTCGCTCCACCAGCTTTCGATCTCGACTTTCAACTTGGAAGGACCAGTAGACGATGCGGCGAACACGCCTGACTGCCCCCGGCTCTCGAACATTTTGCCTGATACCTGCATCAAGATGCTCAGCGCTTGGTCCCCGACACTTTGCAGCCTTCCTTCGTGGTCCCATGCCTTCCAGCCCATGAATGACACCTGGCGAGTAGGGCGGCGATCATCGACCGTTGCGATCAACGCTGGAACAGCAGCATGACCAAGCTTTAGCAATTCACCGACGACGTTGTCGCCAGCAGCAGTTTGAGGCATTCCTTGCAGGCGCAATCTGCGCACCAGTTCGACGGCCTGCTGATCCTTTGGCAACTTCTGAACTTCCTCGTGACTGAGCAAAGGTTTGGTTGCCTCCTCCTTTAAATAGCTGGCAATGCCATCGACGAGAAGTCTTGCGTGATCATGGTCGACCCCTTCTTTGAAGACCGCAAGATATGCCTTCAATTCGGTTTGAATATGCAACCAAGACCGGGTCGGATCTCCAAATAGAGCTAGGCGCAATTGCAGGAGGTAGTGTGCGGCGTCATTCCTGACTGCTGACCCAAGGCTGTCTTTGGCATTCTTGTCGCGACGGTTTCCGTAGGCCTCTAGCAATCGCGCCTCCGCCTTTGCAGACCATTCGAGCAAGTCCGATTCCGTCGTATACTTGTAAAGCAGAGCGGCTTGCAGCAGATCAGAGGGGAGTGGGCCGTCTATCCAGCCGCCTAGTTGTCCGAGGTTCTCAAAATATTGGTTGAGGAGCCAATCAACACTCCGGGCCTCATAGCGAACTCGATGAGCATTCCTTAGCCCAGTTCCTTTGATTAATGTCATCTCGCAGCGCCAGAGAGTTAGGACCCGAAACCTGTCTTCCTCGTCGTTAATAAGAAAGGCGGGGACGGTTGTCGAGCGTTCGGCGCGCGTGCCATCAGCGCCTTGGCTCCATCCGCCCGTCCACACTTCAACTGCTTGCAGATTCTGCAACGCTGAAAGCCCTAGCGAATCTAGGAATGTTACGACTTCTTTTGTCTCCGTCCGCGATACAGGTGACTCTGCATGGATACTCACCGACAAAGACGCCGTAATGAGTGCTGCGAGAAGGATGCTTGCGTGCATGAGTCTTGATGGGGTGTCGGAGTGTTGAAGCATTTATCCCTCACTCCATTACTCTGTCTAATCCGTCAGATCGCGATCACCTTGTTGCTATCACCAAACGTGTCTGTCTCCACGCCCATGCGCTGGGCCATGAGGAGGAGGAGGTTGCTCATGTGGGCGTCGGTGTTGACCGGGCGGCTGCAGACTTGGTAATGCGCGGTGGTGAGCGCACCGTCGGTGCCGAGGGAGTAGCCTTCGAAGGCTTTGGCGTCTTTGTTGAAGTCGAGATGGCAGCCGTGCTTCAGGCCGAGATCACCACCACCGGCGAGCACGAGCGGGAGATTCGCGTTGCCGTGGCTGTGGCCGTAGGACATGCCGCTGCCGAAAAGCGCCATCGTGGAGCCGATGAGCGGTTTGCCGTTCAGGTCCTTCGTTTCGGTGAGTCGCGTGAGGAAGTAGCTGAACTGCTCGATGGCGAAGGTGTCATACATGGTGAGCTTTTCCATGTAACCGGCATCGCCGCCGTGATGGCTGAGCTGGTGGCGCGATTCGGTGATGCCGATCTCAGGGATGGCAAAGGCATCGCCCTCGCCGCCGAGGCTGAAGGTGGCCACGCGGGTCACATCGGTCTGAAACGCGAGCACCATGAGGTCATACACGGTGCGGAAGTAGTCGCCCGCCATCGTGGCGGCGATGTCGCGGTTCGTGCGCTTGCGATCCGCGTCGGTGATCGTCGGCAGCGGCGTGTCGAGCCATGCATCGGCGCGGCGTGTGCGGATCTCCGCCTCGCGCACGGAGGTGAGGTATTGCTCCATGCGACCTTTGTCCTCCGCGCCCATCTTTTTCTCCAACTGGCGCACCTCGGCGAGGTTCGCGTCCAGAACGCTGCCCTTGCGTCGCAAAGCGCGGCGCTGGGCCATTTTTCCGCCTTTCGGTTCTTCAAAGAGCGACGCGAAAATCTCGCTGCAACGCCGCAACGCGGGCAATTGCACGCCATCCGCCGTCCACGCGAGCGAACCCTGCGTCAGCGCGATCTCCATCGACGGGTAACGCGTGTGCGGCGCGGTGATCTCCGCCATCTTCTGGTCCACCGATATCGTGTTGCGGTCGGAAGGCCCCAACTTGCCACCCGTGAGCCACACCGAGATGCAGTTGTGATGATGACTCAGCGCCCCCGGATGGTGCAGCCCGCTGATCGGCGTGATGGACTCGCGATGCTTCTCCAACGGCATCAACGACCGCGAGAACTGGTAATCCTTGCCCGAAGTCGTGATCTGGTAGTTCAACGAGTGAACGCCATTCGCGAGGTAGATGAACGCGCTGCGCTTCGGCGTGACGACTTTCTCGGCGGCGCGAAGTGGCGTCATGCATTCCAGCATCGGCAGTGAGATGAAGCTGCCGAGCGCCTTGAGCGCGTGGCGGCGATTGAGGAGCCAGGATTGAGTTTGGATGTTCATGGAAGTCTGTATTGGAGGGTGGAAGAGGCCTTTTTTGGAGTTTGAGCGGAGCAAGGGAGGTGTATGATTGGGGGATGACTCTGACTGAAATCATGCCGTCTGCGCGGCTGCTGCCAGCCGCCGACAAACTCAAACTGATCCGCTATCTGGCTGTCGAAATTGACGACGGGGATGAGGTTCATCCGTTGGAGCATGGGATGACCTATCAACTTCAAACTCCGCAGTTTGAGGCTGGCGCAGCGGATGAACTCAACAAGCTGCTGAACAACACCAGCCAATCTTGAGGCCGACATGCGCTTCCCATACGATCCCAAACAACGCCCGATGCTGCCGCTGACCCTGCGGGTAAATGGGCTGCAACACATGGCCTTGGCGCTCGTGGACAGCGGAGCTGATGTCAATGTGCTGCCTTGGAGCATCGGAGCCAGCCTCGGCCTCGTGTGGCAACCCAACAAAGCCACGATCCGTGTCGCTGGCATTGCCCAGGGTGCGGCCATGCCGGTGCTGCTGTCCGCAGATTTTGGCGATGTCCAGGGAGCGACCATGGCCTTTGCCTGGTGCCAGACAGATTCCGTTCCGCTTGTGCTTGGGCAGACCAATTTCTTCATGGAGTTCGATATTTGCTTCTTTAGATCGCGCGGTGAGTTTCAAATCGCTCGGAAAGCAGCCTGATCACCGCTTTCTGATAAGCTCCGACATCGCCACAGCACGCACAATGTCTTTGATCCTGTAATCGCTCTTCTTTGCTTCGGCCTGGATGGCATTGAGGTCGTCCTGATCATCAAACGAGAGCACTCGGCGGAGGGCGTAGGTGGCGAGGTGCTCGATGAAGGCGCGGGCGAGCTTGTCGCGGTCTTCGAGGAGGCGTTGTTTGAACTCGTTGGCGTCTTTGAAGGCGCGGCCGTCGGGCATTTCACCGCCGGAATTGATCACGGGATCGGAGCCGACACCGGCGGCGACTTTTTCATGCGTGCGCCACTGGCCGATGGCGTCGTAGTTGTCCCAAGCGAGGCCGAGGGGATCGATCTTGGCGTGGCAGGCGGCGCAGTTGGCGTCTTCGCGATGGGCTTCGATCTTTTCACGCAGCGTGGCCTTGGGGCTTTGCGGCGTGGGAGGCTCGATGGCGGGCACGTTGGCAGGCGGCGGAGGCGGTGGCTTGCCGAGCACGACCTCGCTGAGCCACACGCCACGATGCACGGGGCGATGACGCGTGCCGTCGGAGGTGAGGCCGAGCACCGCGCCCATCGTGAGCATGCCTCCACGACGATTTTCCGGCTTCAATGACACGCGCTCAAAGCCGCCCGATTTCGGCTCAGGCAGTCCATAGAAGTCGCAGAGCCGCGCATTGGCCACGGTCCAGTCGGACTCGATGAAGCCGTCGATGGACAAGTTTTTGGCGAACATCTCGCGGAAGAACTCCACCGGCTCGTTGCGCATGCTGTCCTCCAGCCAGGCGTCATAGACTGGGTAGAGCTTTTTATCCGGCGGGAACATGCCCACGCGGTGCAGTTGCAGCCACTGGCGGGCAAAATCTTCGATGAAGCGGCTCGTCTTGCCATCCGCGAGCATGCGATCCACTTCCTTCTTCAATCCATCGCCCTTCAGCGTGCCGCTTTTCGCCGCGGCGAAGAGCGCGTCATCCGGCATCGAGCTCCAGAGCAAATACGACAGCCGTGTGGCGAGTTCGGCGTCGTTGAGTTGCTCGCGAGCCACGGGATCGCCCTCGACGATGTAAATGAAGTGCCGCGAGGTCAGCACGCCCTGCAAGGCCACGCGATACGCATCCTCCAGCTTCTCGCCTGCATCGCGCTCCTCGCGATATGCCTTCAAAAACTCCTCCAGCTCCTCCGTTTTCACCGGGCGACGCCACGCACGCTCGGCGAAGCGCTGCAAATGCGCCGCGATGACCTCCGGCGTCGCATCATCCGGCGGCACGATGTCTTTGCGTCGCGATTTTTCCGCCTCGGACACCAGCGGGCCTTCCCACTCGATCCAATCGAGCAGCACGGTGGAGAAAAGGCCGTTGCCCTTGTCATCGAACATCTGCGGCGCATTCGGATTGAGGAGCAAAGTCTCGCTGCTGTGCGTGAAAATGTATCCACCACGACTGCCGAGCGCATTGCGGAAAGCCGCGCCTGCCCGGCGATCCACCACATCCGTGGCCACCACGCAGAAATCGAGCTGCGCGGGCATTTCGAGGAAGACCTCAAACTCATACACCTGCGGCTTGTCCTCCGACGCGGTGATGTCGAACTCGATGATCCCGTCCACCGTCTCCTCTCCCGTGCGCTTGCCGATGCTCAGATGGGCGGTCTGCCCGCCCGGCGGACGCGTGCCGCTGGCCTGGATGCGCAGTTTGTAGAGCCCGCTGTGCTCCGGCCCTGTTTTGCCGAACCAATTTGGCGAAAGCGCGTTCTGCACGTTCCCCGGAAAAAGCAGGTAACGCAGCGGCCGCTTGATGCCAAAGCGGTCCAGCGCCGCCTGCTGATCCTTGCCGCCATTGTAGCGCAAATCCGCCGCCGTTTTGCGCACCAGGCGTGACTCGCTCGTCGCAACCGGGAACGCGCGATCCAGCACCAACTCCGCCGCGCGGTAGTAGCGATCCACATGCGACGGCGAGAGCGACAGTTCCGAGCCGATGCGCTCAAAGCCATGCCAGCGCGTGTCTTCATTCAGCTCGCCCGGCTTCGCGGGATCGTAGCGCACGCCGAGCAGGTCATAGACCGTGTTTTGATACTCCTTCCGGCTCAGCCGGTAATGCGCCACCGCCGGTCGCGCCGCCATGCGGGCCGCCTTGCCCTCTTTGATGCGTGCATCGAGACTCGTCACAAACGCCGCCATCTCCGCCTGCGTGGGCTTTTTCTCCTTGTCCTTCTTCGGCGGCATCTCGCCCGAGTTCACCTGCTCGATCACCTCCGCCCAATGATGCGTGTCCGCGCCGAGTTTGAAATCGCGCGAGAGCTGATCAATGCGCAGATCGCCCTTCTCCTTCTCAGGACCATGACAGCGGACGCAATGCGTCTCCAAAAACGCCTCAAAAGGCTCCGCGGCAGGTGCAGCGGAGGCGATAAGAATCAACGCAGTGGCGAAAGGTGACGGAAGGTTGAAACAGGAAAGCATTGTTTGGAAAGGATTACTCCGAGTCTTGGCGTCGTTCATCGACAAATTCATGGTGCTGACTGCCTGTGCGGCAATCACTTCACCACAAGGTCACGGGTGACTCTTGGTAGCAGATAAAAATCCCTTTGCTGACTCGCTATCGCTGAGCCTCGTGACATCCTCATCGAGCAGAAAACCCTCCGCCTGGAGCTTCTTCGCTGCCTCGGTGAGGCGCGAGAGATACTCCGCAGGCGTCGGATAGCGTTCTTCGAGGGAGGGACGCGGGTCGCCGGTCTTTTCGCGTTCGGCTTGGGTTTTGGCGAAGGGGATGAACATGCCATCAAGCGGCGAGAGCATCGTTTCGGCACCGGCTTGAGGGGAGCGGAGGTTCCAGCCGGTGTAGGTGCCGAGGGGCACGGCGACTTCGGGGAGCACGATGCCGCTGGTTTCATTGCCGTCGGCATTCACGGCGGGCAGGAGTGTCTGGAAGGGCTTTCCGGGCTTCGGCGGGATGATGTCGGCGATGCCTTCGCGGTGGAAGCGTGGGCCGAAATCGAGTCGCGGAGGCTGATAGGCATGTGTGGGCAAGTTGATACCTGGAATCTTCGGAAACTGCGTTTTCCATTCGTCGAAGGTCACGAGCGTTTGATCAGCGAGATGCGGATGACGGCTCGGCGGCGGTGTTTGGCCGTTTTTCACCCATTTGACGAGGTGCATGAGCATCGCACGCAGCACGGGACCGCGATCATCGAGCGTGTTGCGCGGCTGCTGGCAGATGCCGGGCGTGCCGTCGCTCTTGCCGAGATGCTGCGCCCCGGCCACGAGATACACACGCACGTCGTCGGGCAAGGTGAGGTCGGTTTGGCCCTCCACATCGGTGTGCAGCAGCGAGGCGGCGCGGCTCCAGTATTCGGTGGAGGTTTGCGTGAAGATCATGCGCGGCGTGTGGCCGGATTTCCGCGAACGGGCGAGCGAGTCGCCTGATTCACCCGTGACGGGATCGGTTTGCGGAAGCGGGGCGAGCGGGAAGAACTCGCTGCCGGACAGATGGCCCTCGTGCTGCGTGCCATACTCCGTGCTCATGCGGAAGCGATGGTTGAACATGCCTTTGCCGGAGCCTGCGACATGGATCAAAGCGCCATCGAAAACGATGCGGCCCTGTTCATCGCCATTCAGGCCTTCATAGAGGAAGTGATGAATGACGCGACCCGACTGCGAGATGCCGAAGACGCAGGCTTTCTGCACCGCGCCAGCCAGCGGGTTCGTTTTGGCATCGCCGTGACGAAAGAACGCCACGCAGTCGCGCATCGCGGTGAGGCCGAGACCGGTCACGCGAGGTTCTTTGGCCGTGTAAACGAGGTCGTAGAGCCAGCCGGGTCGCAAACCGGCCTTCACATAGACGTGCGTGGCATCGGGAATGAGCCGCTCATTCTCCCAACGCCCAAACGCCCACTCCGCGCGCGGCACCCCGATGCCATCCGCGCCGCGATGCGGCTGCATCGTGAGCGTCGCGTCGGCATTGTCGAGACTCACGGATGGAAAC
Organism: Verrucomicrobiaceae bacterium UBA2429; assembly: GCA_002343505.1. Taxonomy (GTDB): domain Bacteria; phylum Verrucomicrobiota; class Verrucomicrobiia; order Verrucomicrobiales; family Verrucomicrobiaceae; genus Prosthecobacter. Next base: position 124,689 of record DDQZ01000110.1, read on the forward strand.
GCCGCGCCGATGCCCCACGGGCTCCAGGAGAAGGCGCGGCTGAAGACTTTCTCCGTGCTCGTGATCTCCAGATGCGCTTGGCCGGTGATCGTCTTGCCGTTGTCTGTCGCGATGGGCAGACCGCACAGCAGGCGCTGAGTGTCATCCGCCTGCACCTCCCCATTCCATCCGCACCACAGCACAGAGAAGCCGTGCTTCATGAGAAAGCCATGACCCGCTTGCGCCTCCGTCTTCGGATCGTTTGTGCGCTCGCCATCGTTGAAGGTCCACAGAGCGAGCATGTTGCCGCGATTGTTCACGTCGTAGAGCAGCACGCCGTTGCCCTTGGTCGCATCGACCGGCTTCAGCAGAAAAAAGTCCGTCCAGCTCTCGACCTTGCCACGGGCATTGCGCAGAGCCCGCTGGAGGTCGTGAATGCGTTCGTTGGCCTGGTTCGCCGGATCGGTCTCGATGAACATCCGGCCTTTGACACGCTCGTAGGCTCCTACAGCCCCGAAAGTCCTGCCATCGGCAAACGGCGAGCGCTCCGTGATCTCGATTCGCGCGATTTCCGCGCGCGCGCCGGAGCAAAGGAATGTCGCAAGCAGAAGGCGTGGAAGTGCTGTCATGGAGAAAGTGAACGGCGGGAATCGGCGGGCTTTTGCCCCGGCGATGCTTGCGAACACACGGGTTGCCGTTCTTCCCTTCTGATTTATGGGATGGATTCCAGATCAAATCCGCACTTCCATGAAAACACTCCTCTGCTTCGGCGACTCGAACACCTGGGGCTTCCGCCCGGACAGCATCAATGCTCCGCATCCCGAGCGCCACGCGCTTGATGTTCGCTGGACGGGAGTGCTGGCGCGGGAGTTGGGACCGGAGTGGCGCGTCATCGAGGAGGGGCAGAACGGGCGCACCACCGTGCATGACGATCCGCTCAATGTGGCGCGCAACGGCAAAACTTATCTGCCCGCCAGCTTGGAAAGCCACATGCCGGTTGACCTCGTCATCATGATGCTGGGCACGAACGACCTGAAGGCTCTCCACAACTTGCCGCCGGGCGAGATTGCCGCCGGTGCCGCCGTGCTGGCGCGCATGATCCTGGGCAGCGCCGCCGGACCGGGGCATCGCGCGCCGCGTCTGCTTCTGGTCAGCCCGCCGGCCATCGGGGATCTGACGCATTTGCCCGATCTGGCGGCGAAGATTCCCAACGGCATCGAGCGCAGCCGCGCCCTGCCGCGTTATTACGAGGCGGTGGCCGCCACCCTTGGCTGCGCGTACTTGAACAGCCAGGAAATCGTGCGGCCAAGCCTTTTGGACGGCATTCATCTGGATGCGGAAGACCACGAAAAGCTCGGCCTCGCCATGGCCGCTGCGGTGCGGAAAATGTGAGGGGTGTCATTTCGCGCTGGACGACTCTGCAAGCCCCGATGCGGCGCCGCTTTTCACCAGCCAGGCGCGCCAGTGCGGCATGAGCCAGAGCACAATAAGCAGCACCCAGAGCACGCCCGCGCAGCATGCCAAGCCCAGGGCGGAAAGGCCGCGGTTGTTGGCAAAGACGAGGCTGGAGAAACCGATGACGGTGGTCATGCCCGCGAAGAAGACGGCCCGCCCCGTGGTGGCGCGCACGAGGCGGATGTCATTGCCCGTGCGCCGCAGCGCCAGCAGGATGTGGATGCTGTAGTCAATGCCGGTGCCCAGCAGCAGCGGGATGGCGGCCAGGCTGGCAAGGTTCCATGACTGGCCGAGCAGGCTCATGGTGGCCATCAGCGCCGCCACGCCCGCGCACAGGGAGAGCACGGAGAGCAGCACATCCCGCAGATTGCGGAAGACGATGAAGAGCGTGACGAGCAGAAGAAGGACGACCGGCGGCAGCAGCACCGCGAGGTCCGCCTGGGCAAGCCGCGAAAGCGTGGTGCTGAGCATCTCCCACCCAGCGACGAAGCTGCCCTCCTGCGGCAGCAGATGCACGCGCAGCTCCTCCAGCTTGGAGCGGTCCGGGTGGCCCGGCATTCCCGGCACGCTCACGGAGGCCATGAGAATGCCGCCGCCTTCGGGCAGGCCATTCACGCCGTCCGCGGCGGAGAGGATGCGCCCCAGCACAGGGGCGGCGGCACTGCTGGCGGGCATTTGAGGCCATGCGGAGACCTTTTCCCAGACCGCGCAAAGTCCGCGCAGCAAACCCAGCGCGGCATCGGCAAAGCCCGCCTCGCCGATGACAGCCTCCAGGCGCGCGCGCTCATGGATGAGCCACTCGATGGCGGCCTGGTTCGCGCGCTGCGCCCCGGCGTCGAAGACCAGCGGCAGCGGCACGGCCTGGCGCACGAGGATGCCTTTTTGCACGGCGTCTTTCAGGCGCGCCTCCAGCGCCACAGCGCGCGCCTTCATCTCGGTCATGGGGCCGGTGAGCAGCACGGGCACGCTGGCCTCCGCCGAGCGGCCCAGTCTTTCCTGCACCCATTGAAAAGCCGCCATCGCCTCGCTGTTGCGCGGGCGCAGGGCATCCACCTTGCGCTCCATCTCAGGCGCGCCCAGCAGGGCCAGCACGCCGCCCACGCCGACCACGAGAAGCCCGGTGGCCGCAGCGGCAAGGCGGTGACTCACCAGGCCGCTGTACGGGGCTTGAATGATCCGGTCCTGCGGCACCGGGGAGCCCGCGCAGATCACTGGCATGAGACCGATCATGACCACCAGACCGGAGAGAACGCCCAGCGCCACCAGCAGCCCCATCTCCGCCATGCCCGGCATGCTGCAAAGTGTGAGCCCGAGAAAAACGGCCGCCGTGGTGGCCGCGCCCGCCAGGATGCCCGGCGCGGCCAACCGGCGCAGCGGCCCGGCGGGCAGCTGCGGATGCTGCCGCGCCTCCTGGAGGATGAGCACCGCGTAGTCCACGATGATGCCCATGACGATGGCGGCAAAGCCCAGGCTCATCATGGAAAGCCGGCCCACCAGCAGCCCGCCGATGCCGATGGCCGTGACCATGCTCAGCGCCAGCAGGAGCTGGATCCACAGCAGCAGCTTCAAGCGGCGGAACATCAGCCAGAACAGCAGCCCGATGAGCCCCGCCGTGAGACCCATGGTGCCGGACATGTCCTCCTCGATGCCCATGCCCACCTCGGATTGAAACGCCGGCTCGCCCGTGAGGCGCACGGCGCATTCCTCAAAGCCCTCCTCCCCCTTCCATGCGGCGACGATCTCCCGGACACGTTGCAGCCACTTGTCCGCGTCCTTGTAATTGCCCACCTCGGCCATCGGCGTCACCAGCAGCAGCCGGAAGCGCCCGTCCTCCGAGGCCAGGCCGAAGGAGGAGTCGCCCATGGACTGGAGGTCATCGAGCGAAAGCGCGTCCATGAGCCCCAGCGGATCATACGAGGCGCGCTGCACCTTCTCCGCGTCCAGGGAATGGCCGACGGTGTGGAAAGACTTCGCCACCTGCGCCTTCGCGCCATCGCCTTCGAGGCGAGCACGCAGCTTTCCCCACTCGGCAGGCTCGGCGTTTTGCAGCATCCAGGCCAGCAGCGCCGAGCCCGTCTCCGCCTGCTCCTCCACGGGCCGCGCCCAGCGCACCTCGGAGGCCAGCGCGGATTCTTTTTCGAGGCGTCTGCCCAGGGAGTTGGCGGCTTCTTCGGCGAGGATGTCATCCTCCGCCTCCAGGCCGATGACCAGATTCGAGCCGCCGGTGAAGCCCGCGCGCAGCAGCTTCACCGCGCGCACCTCGGGCACATCCGCCGGCAGCGTGGCCAGGATGTCTGTCTCAAAGCGCAGCCTCAGCCAGCCCAGGATGACCAGGGGAATGAGCAGGGCGGAAATGAGCCAGGGGGATTTCATGGGCGGATTTTAAAACCACGAATGGAAACAAATGGACACGAATGACCGGAGCATGATGAAGCTGCCACCCGGCATCCCATTCGTGTCTGTTCGTGTCAATTCGTGGTTCTCCATGCTTGATGCATTCCGGCGGTTCGGCTCTGTCAAAGCGGCAGCGGGTGGTCCTCGCCGATGACCTTCACCTCCATCTCCAGGCTCACGCCGCGCTCGCGCTGGGCGGTCTCCTGGATCTCGGCCACGAGGTCGAGCACCTCGCGCGCGGTGGCGCCGCCGGTGTTGACGATGAAGTTCCCATGCACGGGTGACACCACCGCCCTGCCCACGCCCCGGCCTTTGAGTCCGAGATCATCCACCAGCTTGCCCGCGCCGCAGAGTTCGGGGTTTTTAAAGACACAACCCGCGCTGGCGCCCACCGGCTGGGTGGTGCGGCGCTTCTGGTGGGAGGCGGCCAGTTTCTCATCTATCTCCTCACGCGGTGCGGGCGCGCCCTTCAGCACGGCGGAGACGATGTAGCGCTCCTCGAACTCCGGCACGCTGCGGTAGTGATGCGTGATCTCCGCCAGCGGCTTCTCCCGCAGCGCGCCATCCACATCTAGGAAGCGCACGCTGACGATTTGATCAAAGGTCTCCGTGCCCATGGCGCCCGCGTTCATGCGGATGGCGCCGCCCAGATTGCCCGGCACGCCCTCCATCCACTCAAAGCCGCCCAGCCCCGCGTTCCGCGCCGTGCTGGCGATCTTTTTCAAGCGCGCCCCCGCACCGGCGATGAGCGTCTCGCCCTCGACGCGCACTTCCTCGAACTCCCCCTTGGCGGGATGGATCACCGCGCCGCGAATGCCGCCGTCTTTGACCAGCAGGTTCGACCCGCGCCCGATGACGCGGATGGGCACGCTGGCCGAGCGCAGGTAACGCACCACTTCCGCAAAGCCCCCGATCGTGCGCGGCTCCACCCAGTACTGCGCCGGCCCGCCGATGAGGTAGGTTGTGTGCCGGTTCATCGGCTCATACAGCCGCGCCGCGCCGCCGCCATGCGCCTCCAGCAGCTCCCACAGCTTCTCCAGCACGGGCAGGTCGCGCGCGATGCAGCGGCCCACCTCATGCACATTGCCCGCGCCGAGCGTGATGAGCAGGTCGCCGGGGCGCAGCGCGTTGCCCGCCTTGTCCCGAGCCTGGAGCAAGGCCGGTGTGCTGTGGCAGACGGGCGTCTTCACACCGCCCGCGGCCGCCTTGTGCGCCTCCACCGCCTCGACAATGGTGCCGCCGCTGACTCCTGGCAGCGGCTTCTCACTCGCCGCATAGACATCGGTGACAAAAAGCTCGTCCACATCGTCAAAGCTGGCGCCGAACTCCTTCTTCAAAAGCTGCGTGCGGCTGAAGCGGTGCGGCTGGAAGAGGCACACGATGCGCCCCGGCCTCAGCCCGCGCGCCGTGGCGAGTGTGGCGGCGATCTCGCTCGGGTGGTGCCCGTAATCATCCACCACGGTGAAGCGTGCGCCGCTGTGGCGAATCTCGAAACGCCGCCGAGCGCCGCGGAAGCTTTTCAACGCGTGGCGGATGCCCTCAAAGGGCACGCCCAGCCGTGTGGCGAGCGCGATGGCCGCCAGCGCGTTCGACACATTGTGCCTGCCGGGGATGCCGAGCGTGGCCTCGCCGAGCCGCTCGTTTTTTTGCCAGACGATGAAGTCCGTGTGGTCCGGCTTCATCTCCACGATCTCCGCCGAGAAATCCATCTCCCGGCTCCAGCCATAACCCACCGCGTTTTCCGCCGCGCCGCACACCTCGCGCGCCACGGGGTCCTCCGCGCAATACACCTTCCAGCCCGGCGTCTGCGCCAGCAGTTGGCGGAAGACCGCCTTGATGGCCTCGATGCCGTCGTAGAAGTCGAGATGCTCGGCCTCGATGTTCAGGATGATGGCGTGCTGCGGGTGGAAGTGGACCAGCGTGCCGTCACTCTCATCCCCCTCCGCCACAAAAAGCTCCCCGCCCGTGTCCCAGTGCGCGTTCGAGCCCAGGATGGGGATCTCCGCGCCCACATAATGACTCGGCTTCAGCCCGCCCTGGCGCAGCACATGCGCCGTCAGCGCCGAGGTGGTCGTCTTGCCATGCGTGCCGCCGACGATGACGCCCTTCTTGTTCGCCATCACCGCCGCCAGAGCCTCCGCGCGGCGCACCAGGGGGATGCCCTGCTTGTAGGCCGCCTCATAGGCCACATTCCCCGGCTTGATGGCGCTGGAGTAGATGACCATGTCGCACTCCGCCACCTCCTGCTCCGAGTGCGGGGAGAAAAATTGCAGCCCCAGCTTTTGCAGGCGCGCCGTCTCCAGTGTCGTCACCTTGTCCGAGCCGCTGACCTTGTGCCCCAGCGCCAGCAGCAGGGAGGCCAGCCCGCTCATGCCCGAGCCGGCCACGCCGATGAGGTTGATGCGCATGGGATGGCGGCTTTCCCGCAGGAGACTGAGAACGGCGTGGGTCATGAAGCCGCAGACTCAAGCACAGCTTTCCACGAATGCCACGCATGAGGATGTGGAGGCGGCGATTTCGAAGACCGGAAGCAAGGTTGTAGGTCAGCGCGGAGGGAAACACAGGTCCCATGCCCTGGCGAACTCGGGGATTGAGCGCAACGCCTCATTTGCCGCACTCAGGATGTCTGGATTGGCAAAGAGCCAGCCCTCGGTAAATAGCGCGAGATTCCAACTGCCCTTCATCCAGTTCACGGTTTCACGCCCGGTCACAGGGTCAATCTCCACGGAGTCGGCGGAGTTCAGCGGCGTGAGCCAACCGCGCGCTTCCAGGCTCTCCACCATGCGCGCCGCATCCTCCGGAGCCAGTGCCGCCACCATGCCGCAGTAATGCGGAGTCACGACGCTCCCGCCGCCGTCACGCGTGCCATCGAGCCTGCCGCCGATGCCGTAGGCCATGTAGTTCTGCCCGTCGGGTGTCTCCGCCGCGCTCAGGCCGAAGAGGTGCGCGTCAGCAAGACGGGCGTTGGCGCGCGCAGTTTGGCGGTGCCAGCCTGTTTGCGCGCGGATCTCCTCCAGCCTCAGGCGGCGCCAGTCGTTGCCATGACAGTCCACGGCGGCAAAGGGCAGGGGATAGGCCGCGTGCATGTTGAAGCCGGAACCGTCGTCGGTTGGCGGGGGCAGCATTTCCGCCGGAGGCCCGCCGCCGGCAAGCGCGGCCAGGTTCACTCCGAGGGTTTCGACGCCGAAACCCTGCCAGCGGTGGGGGATGATTTTTCCATCGCGGTCGTAGCCGTGAAGGTAAAAGCCCCTGTCATGCAGCTTGTGCCAGTTGATGCCCCGCAGCATCTCCATCAATTGCGGAAGCCGCCGCTGGGTGTCGCCTGTCAGTGCAAGGGCCAGCGCAAGGTCGGCCACGGCGTAGGCGGTGTCTCCGCTGGACCATTCGCTTCCTTCGTGGCGTGCCGTGCCGCCGTTGCGGGTGAAATGCGGCCAGAGGCGGTTGGAGGGCTGCGGACCTCGCGGCACCACATCAAGCAGCGTGGCGGCGATTTTTTCGATGGCGGCTTTACCCGCCGTTTCGTCCACGATGCCTTCCCGCGCTGCGAGTGCGATGATTTTCGCCAGCTTGGCTGTGGCAGTCAGGTTTTCATAGATCCCCGCCGGGAAACTGCCGCGGTCCTGAGCCATGCCGCTGCTGGAGTCCCAGTTCGCCAGCAGTGCTCCGAGGCCCAGCAGAGCGGCGCGGCGCGGCAGCGGTGTCTCTCCAAGCGCCACCTCCCACTCAATGGCGCCAATCTCGGCCTCGTCGCCGGCCGCCGCATTATCGAGCATCACGATCAATGCGCCGGCCGGGCCGGTCATGGCATCCACAGGAAAGCTCAATTTTTTGGGATGCGGACCGTTTAGCAAAGTGGCGCGATCCGCAGCAAAGGCCTGCACAGGCACCTGCGCGCCGTTTTTGTCCCAGCCTTTGAGTTCCAGCCGAAGATGCAGGTCCGCGCGCCCGGCGGGTGAGCGCGCCCCTGCCAGTTCAACCCGGATGGATTTCAAGCGCGGCTGGAATTCTTTGAGGATCATGGGGTGCCACAACGCGTTTGGGTTCACCATTACCTGGTCCTCCACGGCGCGCGTGACGGCGTTGATGAAGCCGCCGTAAGCCCACTCTCCCTTGCTGGCGCGGACACTGACGCGCCAGGCCGCCTCTCCGGCGCGTGTGACCGCCACCTCATCCGTGCCGCCGAACAGGCCGCGTCCGCCGCCGGTGGCATTCGCATAATACTCCACGGGCGAACGCGGATCATGGACCAGGCAAAAATATGTCCGCTCCCTGGCGGATGCCAGCGGCATGGCAAGCGCAAGGGCCGCCCATGGCAGGCACCGCCACACTCCGGCGGTGAGTGACGGATGACTGGCACGCGGTTGAATGGAAGCGGCGCGGAACATGAAGCCGCCGAGTCAAGCACATGAACGCGCGCCTGCCACCCATGTTTCCCGCGCATGCCGGAGGGGTGGGCGCGGGCGATGAAGGCTGCACCGGGCTTGCATGACAGCGCGCGGGGCGTCATGGATGGCGGCATGTCAACAGCGCGGCGCATTCTCATCCTCGGCGGCACGGGCCGCCTAGGCGGGGTGCTGGCGCGAGAATGGCAGGGGCGTCATGAGGTGATGGCGCCGGGCAGGCGTTTGCTGGATGCGTCGCAGCCCGCGGCGCTGGCGCGGGAGCTGCGCGCGCTGGAGTTTGACACACTGGTGAACACGGCCGGCCTGACCAGCCCGGACACCTGCGAGGAGCGCCCGGATGACGCGGCCGCGCTGAACGCCGCCGCTCCCGCTGTGCTCGCCGCTGAATGCGCCCGGCGCCGCGCGCGGCTCATTCATTTGAGCACGGACTATGTTTTCGACGGAGGCGGCGGCGCGCTGCTGGATGAGGACGCGCCCGCGCGTCCGGTGAATGTCTACGGACGCACGAAGCTCGCGGGTGAAAAGGCCGTGCTCGCCGCATGCCCCGAGGCGCTGGTGGCGCGGGTGTCCTGGCTTTTCGGCCCGCGCGGCGGGGATGTGCCCGCCACGGTGCTGGAGCGCGCGCGATCCGGGCAGCCGCTGGATTTCATCGAGGACAAATGGAGCGCGCCCACGGGCATCGCCGACTTGACCGCATGGCTGGAGCGCTTTGTGACCGACCTGCGCCCGCAGTCCGGCGTGCTGCACCTCTGCCACACTGGCGTGGCGACATGGCGGGATTACGCGCAGGTGACGCTCGATCTGGCTCATGCCGCCGGGTTGATCGAGCGCCCGTGCCACACCATAGGCAGGCGTTTGCGCGAGTTCAGCCACTTCAAGGCGGCGCGCCCGCCTTTCACGGTCATGAGCAACGCGCGCCTTTCGGACGTTCTTGGCGCGCCCATCCCGGCATGGCAGGAGGCGCTGGAGCGGCACTTGGCCGGGATCGCGCGGCATCGCGGTGATGAATGGGATGCTGGCGGCGGCAGGAATGCCGTCACTCCGATCTCAGACCCGCCGTGTTCAAAGCGATGACGCGGTAGCGGTGGCTGCCACCTGGCGTGGCATCCTTGTCTGTGTAGGACATCTCGACCAGCGGCATGGCGGGCGTGTCGCTGTATTGCAGTCCCTGGAAGACGGGGCGGCCAAAGGGGTTCTTTGCCTGAATGGGGGCCGGGGTGATGATGACGCCGTCGCGCTCAATGAGGAATCCGGCCAGGCCGCTATCGAGGTCGGCTTCGCACTCCCAGGTGAGCGTCCTGCCATTGACTTGCAGGTTCACCGGAGCGGGCGGCGGCGTGGTGTCCGGCACGACGGTGTCCGTGATGTAATGCCGCCAAAGTTTTGCCGTGTCGCCATCGGGCAGCCAGACGGCGCTTTGAGTGTCGCCGGTGAATTTTTCAGCGGGGGCCGCTCCGGTGCCCAGCAATGGCGCCAGCCAGGCTTTGTCTGGATTCATTTTGCGCAGAGGCTCGCCTGCATTTTCCGGCAGGCGCGCGCCGAGGCAGGTGTCCAGCCAGGGAATCGCCAAATAGCGCTGGTTGCCGCATTCGTGGCTGGTGAGCGGGTCAACCGCCACACCGACGAGACCGCCTTTGGCGCGCAGGGTTTTGAAAAACGTTTCGTTTGCCGCCCACACGCCGGCAAAGCGCCCTTCCTTGACGGTCACGCCCTCCTTGGTGCCGGGGTTGCACATCATGGGCACGGCTGGCACGGCATCATCCAGGGTGTGCGGTTTGATGGTGGCGCGGTCTGGATTCGCGGTGAGGAGGGGCACGCCGGAGCGCAGCCACGCTGCTGCAACGCGCTCCGGATGCAGCAGGGCCATGCCGCCTGCCCAGTGCCCGCCGCCGCTGTGCCCCCAGAGCGCCCAGGGCACTTCGGCCAGTTCGGGATGGCCGGACTTCGCGCCCAGGTCGGAGAGAGCCTTTTGGAAAGCCGCCGAGGAGCCGTTGCGCGGGTCGCACCACATCTGGCAGTCGGCTTTGTCAGGCTGCTCGTAGGCGGGGGCCATGAGAGCGCAGTCGTGTTTTTTCGCCAAGGCCTGCCAATGCAGGTCGTAGGCGCCGGTCAGACCGGACTTGCACGATCCCTCTCCGCAGCCGTGCTGGTGGACGATGACGCCGCGCAGGGTCTTCACGCCGGGGGGAATCCACAGGGTGTAATTCACTCCAAAGATGAGGCCGCCTTCTGTCCGGGAGGGCTCGTAACGCACGCGGTAGTAGGGCGGGTCGGCAGCGGGGAAGACATCATACGGCGGCTGCTGGGCGTGCAGGGTTGTGCAGACAAAGAAGATCAGGAGTGCGGCGCGCATGGGTCGAGGCTAGCGATGGCGCTCGCTTTCACAAGCCGGGACTTGAGCGCGGCGCGGGGCGCGTCATTCATCCGGCTTGAACACAACCCACGACACTGCCGTCCCCATGGTTAACCTCCGCCGTGGATCGGCGTGGATGCTGCTCTCGCTGGCGGGATTCACGGGCATGGCGCTGCTGGTGCGGCATCTGGGCGCGGAGCGCGGGGTGAGCGCGTGGTGGGCGCTGTTTTTCCGGGCGGCTGCGGGCATGGCGGTGGTGTGGGCGGTCTTCGCTCCCGGCGGGCGTGTCAGCTTTCGCCGCGCACTGCGCGGGCGCTTGCTCGTGACACGCGGCGTGCTCGGCGCGCTGGGCACGGCGGCCTATTATGTGACACTGCCTGTGCTGGGCGCGGGCAAGGCGACGCTCATCGGCAACACCTGGGCGGTGTGGGCGGCGCTGTTTGCGGCCTTCATGCTGGGGGAAAAGCTCGCGGTGCGGAAGCTGGCGGGCATCGTCCTGGCGGTGGCGGGCGTGGCGCTGCTTACCGGGCTGCAAGGCGGGGACCTTTCCCGGGTCGGCGGGTATGATGCCATAGCTCTGGCGGGCGCTTTCGCGGCGGCGTTTGTGGTGGTGGTCATCCGCCAGCTCACTCTGACGGAGACGAGCGGCACCATTTTCGCCTCCCAGTGCATCTATGCCGGCGCGCTGGCGCTGCCGTTTCTTTTTTCGCTGCCGCTGCCGGGCGGTTTGGACATTCTGCTGCTGACCGCCGCCGCGCTGCTTGCGGCATTGGGGCAGTTGGCGATGACGGAGGGTTTTCGCTATCTGCCTGTGAGCACGGGCGGCGCCTTCCAGATTCTGCTGCCGCTGGTGCTGACGGTGGCGGGGGTGCTGTTTTTTGACGAGACCTTCACCCTCACGCAGGCGGCCGGTGCGGCCTGCATTCTCTCGGGCTGCCATCTCACCGTGGCGGAAAGGAAGTCGTGATGCTGCGGGCGCGCCGCGTCACTTGGCTTTCTTCGCCTTTTCGGGCAGGCCCTGGCCGGGCTTGAGGTCAAGGTTGGCTTTCATGTCCTCGTCAGTGACCGTGGACGCGACGCCGGCGGCGGGCACCTCGGCCTTGGCGGTCCAGAGGATGGCGTTGAGCACGAGCTTGCGCTGGTCGCCATTGGCCCAGCCTTGATGAAAATGGCCGCCGGTGAAGCCGAATCCGCGCCCGCCGCCCGCGTTTTCAGAGGCCCATGCCACATGCTGCTTGTCTCCGCGCGCCACGGAGGCGCGCACATGAGGGTTGCCGCTGTGGTGGCCGTCCGGGCGGCTCATGGTGGACTCGGGCGCCGCGCTGCTGAGAATGGGCGTCACGCCCTTCATGCCCTCGCGGAAGCGCATGAAGAAATACCACTCGTCGAGCGTGCCGAAGGGTTTCACACCGCTGGCGACCGGATGCGCGGGAAATTCCTTGAACTCCGCCTGCCAGTGCGGGTTCACGCTCCAGTTGATTTCAAAGCAGCCGCCCATCCAGTCGAGGAATTCCTTCTGCCCCTTCTCGATGGTCGGCTCCACGGCGTAGTGGATGGTGGCAAACCCGCAGCCGCGTTTCATTTCCTTGTCGAGCTGCGCCAGGCGGTCCTCCTGCAGGGCGGGGTGGCGCCCGCCGCCGTCCGCGTAAATGACCACGGTGTCGGCCTTCGCCAGTTCATCGGCGGGGGGCCACCCGCCATTAAGGTGGTGCTTGATCTCCACCTGCGTTCCCGCGCCCTGCTCCAGGCATTTTTTCAGCAGCAAAATCCCCGCGTTGTGCTCGTGCTGTCCGGGGCCGTGGGAAGGGCTGCCCGCGATCATGACGACAAGTTTTTTCCCGCCCGGAGCATCCGCCGCGCCGGCCTTGTCCGGCGAGCATTGCGAGTGCAGAAGGGCGAGGCCAAGAGCGGCGAGGGCGAAGATTAGCGGTTTCATGAGGAAATGGGTGGATGCTAACGCGGGCGGGACAGGGGGCATTTCAGCTGCTTCGCGGTACGCCGCCGATCCGTTCATGGAGGCGGGCTTTCTTTTTTTCAGAGACGGTCCTTTCTCTGGAAACTCAGGCAGAAAGGCACGGTTCCAGCGTTCTAATCCGCTGGCGGCAGCGCCCTTCAACTCACCTCTCCCATGATCGAAGCCACCATCCTCCAACGAAAACTCGACGAGGTGCGCGAGCATCTGCGCGAGTGCCTTCGCCGCCGCGTCATGGCGCGCATGCTCCTGGTCTATGGCGTCATCGCCGTCGCGCTGGTCTTTGCGGTGCCCGCGCTGGGACCGGACGGGCGTTTTCTCGCGCCGCTCGTGATGCTCGGCATGGCGTTGACGTTTTTCACGCTCAATTTCTGGGTCAAACGCCGCCGCTGGTCCGACATCGAAGTGGCGCGCATGATCGAGCGCCGCCACCCCGATCTCAACGCGCTGCTGCTCACCGCCATCGAGCATCTGGAGCCGGGCGCGGAGTTGTCCGAGTTTTTTCAAAAGCGCCTGCTCGCCGAGGCGGCATCCAAAGGCGCGGTGCAGGCCTGGCCGGCCACCGTCACCAGCCGCTCCATGCGCGGAGCCACGGCGGGGTTTGTGGTGTCGGCGCTTCTTTGCGCCTCCGCCTGGGTCTGGCTGCTGGCTTTGCTGCCGCGCAGTTTTTCGCCGGAGATCGCGGCTGTGGAAAAGGTGGGGCCAATCGAAAAAGAGCCCGAGCCCGACCCGAAAATCGAGATCACCGTCAGTCCCGGCGACACGGAGATCGAGCTTGGCAGCCGCCTCATCGTCGAGGCGAAAATGCAACCCGTGGTGCCGGACAGCGCCACGCTCATTCTCACCGACCTCGAAGGCGCGGAACTGGACCGCGTGCCCATGCGCCTCACCGTGGATGGCGACACCTTTGGCGGCCTGCTCACGCGCGTGAAGCAGGATGCGCTATACCGCGTGGAGGCGGGCGAGGCGGTGTCGAAGACGCACAAGATCACCACCTTTGTCCATCCGGCCCTGGTGCGCGCGGATGTGAAAATCACCCCGCCGGCTTACAGCGGCCTGCCTGCGAAGGAGATCAAAAACACGATGAAGGCCACCGTGCTCGAAGGCGGCGAAATCGAGTTCAGCATCACCGTCAACAAGCCTGTGAAGGACGCCGAGCTTTTCGGCCAGGACAAAACCGTGCTGCCGCTCAAAGCCAAAGCCGGAGAACCCACCGTGCTCACCGCCGTGATGAAGCCGGAGAAGTCGCAGAAATGGCGGCTGCATCTCGTGGATGAGCAGGAGCGCGCGAACAAAAACCCGCCCTGGTTCACCGTCACCGTGCAGACGAACCAGCTCGCCAAGATCGAGGTCGTCTTTCCGAAGCGGGACATCCAGGTCTCCGCCATCCAGGAGCTGCCCGTGGAGGCAAAGGTGTCGGATGACATCGGAGTCACCCGCAGTGGTGTGTCCTTTAGCATTGCGGGCGACAGCAAGGAAGTGCTCTTCCAGCACGCCACCACCGCGCCCGCGAAGAAGCAGGACGTGAAGACCCTGCTCACTCTGGAGAAAGAAAACGCCGAGCCGCGCCAGCTCGTCAGTTATTTCTTCTGGGCCGAGGACCAGGGCCCGCAGGGCGAGGTGCGCCGCGCCATGAGCGACATGTTCTTTGCCGACGTGCGCCATTTTGAGGACATCTTCCGCGAGCGCGAGGCCCCGCCCTCCATGCCCGGCGAGCCCGGCCAGCAGTCGCAGAGCGACAAGCTGCTCGATCTCCAAAAGCAGGTGGTCAACGCCACCTGGCGCGTCATTCGCGACACGAACGCCGGCAAGAGCATGGACGCCGCCGCGCCGGATGTGGATGTGGTGCATGAGTCCCAGGGCATCACTTTGGACAAGACCAAAGAGGCGATGGAGGAGGCCGAGGACGCCGAGGTGAAACTCGCGCTCACCGAGGCATGGAAGAGCATGAAGGACGCGCTTGATCCGCTCCAACAGGCCGCCGAGGAAAAGAAACGCACCGCCTTGAATCAAGCGCTGGGCTTTGAGCAAAGCGCGCTCGAGTGGCTGCACCGCGCCAGCAGCCGCGAGCACCTCATCATGCGCCAGAACCAGCCGCGCCAGCCTGGGCAGGGCCAGCGGCCGAACGAAAACCAGCTCAGCAGCCTGGAGCTGAAACAGGAGGAGCAGCGTTACGAGGAGGAAAAAATGGCCGCCGAGGAGCAGAGCGCCGAGCAGCAGGAAAACCTGCAAGTGCTCAACCGGCTCAAGGAACTCGCCCGCCGCCAGGAGGCGCTGGCGGAGAAGATGAAGGAGCTGGAAAACCAGATCGCACAAGCCAAGACCGAGGAGGAGCGCGAGGAATTGGAGAACCAGCTCAAGCGGCTGCAACAGGAGCAGGAGCAGCTTTTGAGCGACCTCGACGACCTCAAAGAGCGCATGGAGAAGCCCGAGAACGCCTCCAACATGGCCGAGGCGCGCGAGCAGCTTGACCAAGTGCGCGAGCAGGTGATGGACTCCGCCGAGAAACTGCGCGAGCAGCAGCTCGCCGATGCCGCAAACTCCGCCACCCGTGCCCAGCGCGAGCTGGAGCAGATGCAGGAGGACTTCAAACAAAAGACCGCCAAACGCTTCGGCGAGGAAATGCGCCAGCTCCGCCAGCAGGCGCGCGAGGTGGCCGAGCAGCAAAAGCAGATCAGCGAGGCGCTCGAAAATCAAAAGACGCCCGACCCCGGCCAGAGCACCTCCACCTTGGAAAAAATGCTCGATGGCAGCCAGGTGGCGCGGAAAATCGAGGAGCAGAGCGGTAAAGTGGGCGAGCTGCTCGAAAACATGCGCCGCATCAGCGAGCAGGCCGAAGGGAACAACCCCCTGCTGCACCGCCGCCTCTATGAATCCGTGCGCGACGCCCAGACCAGCGGCCTGGAGGAAAACCTGGAGGAAGCCCGCCTGCAAAGCCGCTACGGCCAGCGAGCCGGAGCCCAGGACGCCGAGCGCAAAGCCGCCGCCGCCGTCGAGAAGCTCCAGCAAGGCGTGGATAAAGCCGCCGAAAGCGTGCTCGGCAGCGAGACCGACGCCCTGCGCATGGCGCGCTCTGAACTCGACAAGCTTATCAAGGAGGCGGAGAGCGAGGCCGGGCAGGCTGGGCGGACTGATCCGTCAGATCAGACCGATCAGACAGCCCAGCGCGGCCAGTCCGGCGAGGAAGATCAGCCGCAAGGCCAGCGCGGCCAGGGCAGCCAGCCCAGCCAAACAGCGCAAAGCGGCCAGCCCGGTGAGGAAGGTCAGCCGCAAGGCCAGCGCGGTCAGGGCGGCCAGCCCAGCCAAACAGCGCAAAGCGGCCAGCCCGGTGAGGAAGATCAGCCGCAAGGCCAGCGCGGCCAGGG